>NZ_BAGN01000218.1 GCF_000308835.1 Nocardia vinacea NBRC 16497
GCATCGGCAGTACCGGCAGGCCCTTGGGGAAGTTGCCCGCGAAGACATCCACGCGCAGGCGATGGCCCGGCTGCAGAATCGCCTCGGTGGCGGGCAGGGTGATATCGAGGGTCGTCTCCTCCCCTGGCACGGTCGGCTGACGCAGGTCGAGCGAGGTGTAGGGCCGCGGATCGTTGTAATCGCCACTGACGGACCGGGTGCTGTTCGCCTCGTCGACCTGACGCAGCGACGCCATCAACTGGCCGGAGGAGAGCACGGTGGACTGGCCGTCCGGCGCGACATCGTTCACTGTGACCACCCAGTAGCCGTCGGTCGCATCCTGAACGGTATTGAGGTGCGCGGCGATTCGGCCGGAGATGGTGGTCGGCTCGGCAACCGGGGCGCTGGTGAAGGTCAGCCCGTTCAGCTCGGCGATCCGGGAGTCCTTGGCACAGCCATCGATGATCGAGAGGAAACCCGCACTACCCTGCGCTGCGTCGTTGGAGCACAGGGTAGTCAGGCCTGGCGCGACGGTGAGCCGCGCCGAGTCCGGGCTCGCGGCGGCGAGCAACGATCCGTCGTTCAGGCTGTTCGCTGTGCCACTTCGGTTGGCAGACAGGTACATCCGGCGATACTCGGCATCCTCGGCACCGGTCTGCGGATCGGCGAACGAGTCGGTGGTGATCCAGCCGCCGCCCTGCTGCCGCAAGGTGATCGGGCCGTACTGATCGATGCCGTTGTCGATTCCCTTGAGCCACTTGTCGAACCACGCGCGCTGCAGCACATCCAGGCGCGGCGGCAGGCCGGGCTTGCCGTATTCATTGCCCGAGTTGATGTGGTACGTATTGCCCATCAGCAGCTGTTTCTGGCCCGCGGGCAGCGGAATCTCGTTGTAGATCTTGGATTCCGAGTAGGTGAACAGATCGTGCCAGCCACCGGTGACGAAGGTGGGCACCTCGATCTTGCTCGGATCGCTGAGCCAGGCCGCGCGCGACGCCGACGAACCGGTCAGCAGTTCCTTGGCGCGCGGGTCCAGGTCCTCGATCCGGGTGGTGCTGTAGACATCGAGCAGCACATCCATGAAGGTGAACGGATCCTTCGCGCGATCGGCGAGCCACTTCATATCGAACTGTCCGTTGAGTATCGACGCGACATCCGGAACCAGCTTGAGGCCGTTGATGGCGGTCAGCCACAGCGGAATGAAGTTGAAGCCGAAGCCGCCGCCGGGTGCGAGCACATCGTTGACCAGGTCACTGCCGGGCACTACCGGGAAGATCGCCTTCAGCGCGGGCGGATGCATCGCGGCGACCTGGATCTGGTTGATGCCCGAATAGGACAGGCCGTTCATGCCGATGCGGCCGTCGGACCACGGCTGACGCGCGGTCCAGTCGATCACCTCGTAGGTGTCCTGCTGTTCGCGCCGGCGCAGCATGTCCCAGGTGCCCTGGGAGAAGCCGGTGCCGCGCACGTCGACCACGACCTGGGTGTAGCCGCTCTTGATGAGCTGGCGGTCGACGGCGAAGTTGCGCAGTTCGCCGCCACCGAAGGATTTGGTCAGATCGGTGACGCCGGACAGCGGAGTGCCGCTGAGGTCGATCCGGCGAAACAGTTCGATCAGCGCATCGGACAGGCCCGGAATGGACATTGCGCTGTCGGCGATGTTCGAGACCAGTTTGGTGTACGGGGTCAGGTTGACCACCGTGGGCGTCGGGGTGTCGATCGGGCGACCCGCCGCATCCGCCGGACGGTACACATTGCCCTTCAGGACGGTGCCGTCGCTCATGGTGATCGGAACATCCCACTGGATATTCACATTCGGGTACTGCTGGGGTCCGTCCTCGGTCGCGGCCCAGGCGGCGCCGGCCGCGCCACCGTCGGGACCGGACGGCGCCGACGCGGCGATCGCGCTCTGGGTGACGAATGGAATGAGCACCGCCGTGGCGACTGCCGCCACGGTGGCACGCAACATTGTCTGCATCAGGGGTGATCCGCCTCTCGGACTGGTCGAACGACCAGAGCATACATACCGACGGGTAGGTTCGAATTTCCGGCTACTTGACTTGTACGTCGAATACTGGTTCACATACAGCAATCAACGCCGCATTACACCTGTACAAGGCGGAGAAAGTCCACCCCAACCTGCAGAATTCACACTAACCCAAGCGATCGCAGCTAACTGATCGCGACCCGCACCCCAGTGCCTCCGATCGAGGCAAACGGCATGTCACCGCCGGAAAATAGCAACGCGCCGCGACCGATATCGGTCGCGGCGCGTTGTATCGAGGTAGGTGCTTATTTACCGCCCTGGCCGGCGACGGCCGCGGCGCCCGCGGCGGCGGCCTCGGGGTCCAGATATTCACGCGGACGGACCGGGCGCAAGTTCTCGTCCAGCTCGTACCGCAGCGGGATACCGGTGGGGATGTTCAGCCCGGCGATATCCTCATCGGAGATCCGGTCCAAGTGCTTGACCAATGCGCGCAGCGAATTGCCGTGTGCCGCAACGAGAACGGTCTTGCCCGAGAGCAGATCCTTGGAGATGGTCGACTCCCAGTACGGGACCATCCGGTTCACCACGTCGAGCAGGCATTCGGTCTTCGGGACGTCGACGCCCTGGTAGCGCAGGTCGCTCTCCTGGCTGTACTCGTTCGACGGGTCGATCGGCGGCGGCGGAGTGTCGTAGCTGCGCCGCCACAGCATGAACTGGTCGTCGCCGTACTGGTCGCGGACCTGCGCCTTGTTCTTGCCCTGCAGATCGCCGTAGTGGCGCTCGTTGAGGCGCCAGTCGCGCACGACCGGGATCCAGTGCCGGTCAGCGGCGTCCAGCGCGATATTCGCGGTGCTGATCGCGCGTCGCAGCACAGAGGTGTAGACGATATCGGGCAGAATGCCGTGTTCGGCCAACAGTTCCCCGGCGCGCTTGCCCTCGGCGATGCCTTTATCGGTCAGGTGCACATCCACCCAACCGGTGAAAAGGTTCATGGCATTCCATTCGCTCTCGCCGTGGCGCAGCAACACGAGGGTGTACGTCATGCAGGCCATTCTGGCATGTACACGAACCGGGCTCGCATCCGTTCCCACTGCTCAGGAGATGGCATCGGCCGTATCGTGGCCCGCGGCGAGCACACCCGCGCCAACCAAGGTGGCGCCATTGGTGATTCGCGACGGCACCACCTGCAGCTCGCGCAGGAAGTCCAAACCCGCGTGCCGGGTCAGTGCCGCGCGCAGTGGTTCCCACAGCGGTTCACCCGATTGCGCGAAGCCGCCGCCGATCACCACCCGATCGATGTCGAGCGTCGAGGCCGCGGAGGCAATCGCCGTGCCGAGTGCGGTTCCGGCCCGATGCAGCGCGGCGAGTGCGATCTCGTCGCCGGTGTGCGCGGCCTTCGCCAACCCGGCGCCGGTCTCGCCGCGCCAACCCTGTTCGCGTGCCCAGCGCACCGATGACATACCGCTGGCGATCGCCTCCACGCAGCCGACGCCGCCGCATTCACACGGGACATCCCAACCCGGCACCACGATGTGGCCGACGTGTCCGGCATTGCCGGTGCGCCCGAGCACCACCCGCCCGTCGGCGATGATGCCGCCGCCGATGCCCGAGGAGACCGTCATGGCCAGGCCGTTCGGAATGCCGCGCAGCGCGCCGACGTGATGTTCGGCCAGCGC
This sequence comes from Nocardia vinacea NBRC 16497, assembly GCF_000308835.1. Lineage (GTDB taxonomy): Bacteria > Actinomycetota > Actinomycetes > Mycobacteriales > Mycobacteriaceae > Nocardia > Nocardia vinacea. The sequence continues at coordinate 3,643 of NZ_BAGN01000218.1, forward strand.
CAGGCAGGCGCCGTCGATGGCGAATCGCACTGCGGCGGAAGGGAACAGCCGCTGCACCTCGGCCACGATCGGAAAGCCAGGCTTCCATTCCGGAATGTTCAGCGGCCTGGTGATACCGGTGCGCACATCGACCGGCCCGGCCGAACCGATCCCGACCGCCGAAACCGTCGCGTCACCGGCCACCTCCAGCAGCAGGTCGCGGCACGTCGGCCACACCGATTCCCGAGGCATATCGACCCGCCGCACATCGCGCACCTTCCGGCCCGCGTGAACCACACCGGCGGCGAATTTCGTCGCACCGATATCCAGAGCAAGAACCATCATCGCCGGGCAGCCTTCCTGTACCTCACGGCCCATTCCCACCGCGCGATTGTCGCCTACGTCGAGCGCGGATACTCCAGCCTTCGTGTCGCTATCTCCCTTGCACCCGCTATGGGAGGTGTGCACCGGCGACTACGGGTGTGCCGGCTCAGGGCTGGTCGGCGGCCTCGACCAGATGCTCGAAGGCGCGCAGGTTCTGCAGGGATTCGCCGCGCGATACACGCCACTTCCATTCCCGGCGAATGGATTCGGCGAAGCCGAGTTCCAGCAGGACATTGAAGTCGGCGTCGACGGCCTCGAGGAGCTGGCCGAAGATCCGGTCCAGTTCATCCGGGGTGACGGCGTGCGTGGCCATGCGGCCGACCAGGTAGATATCGCCGACGCGGTCCAGGGTGTAGGCCACACCGTAGAGGCGGCGGTTGCGACGCAGCAGGAATTTGTAGACGCCCTCGAAGTTCTCGTCGGGCTTGCGGCAGACGAACGATTCGATCCGCAGTCCGTGCTTGCCGACGGTGAGCATCACGGTGGTCTTGAGCTTGCGCTCACCGGGCAGGATGACGACAAACGTCTCCTGGCTGGGATGGGTGTACTCGATTTCGCGCTCGCGCAGCGTTTCGTCGATCAGCTGTGCGGTCGCGGCTGCCGTGCTCATCGGTGCGCTCCCGTCCGGCGGCGCCACAGCGCCCGCGATCTGGCCTGACTGCTCTCGCCGAGAAGAACAGCACTGCGTTCACCGGTGAGGCTAGTGCGTTCCTCCGGCAGCTCGGCCCGCGCGGCCTCGAAGACCTTGCGGCGGCCCGCACCGAGACCGGCGCGCACCGCACGGAAATCGGCCAGCGCTGCCGAATAACTGGCGAGCAGTCCGTCCGCGGTGTGCTCCCAGGAGAAATGCCCGGCGTGCTCGACCGCGCGCAGACCCATCCGACGTAGTCGCTCGCCGTCGTCGAGCAGCCGGCCGAGGGCATCGGCCCAGTCCGGGGTCCGATGTCCGGGGACGAGCAGGCCGGTCTCACCGTGACGCACGGCGGTGCCGAGCCCGCCCACATCGGCCGCGAGCACCGGGGTGCCGCTGGCCTGCGCCTCGATGGCGACCAGACCGAAGGATTCGTTGTAGCTGGGCACCGCGACCACATCGGCGGCCCGATACACCTGGACCAGGCGATCCGGCGGCTGCGGCGGCAGGAAGGTGACATGCTCGGCGATGCCGAGCGCGGCGGCGAGTTCGATCAGTGAATCGGGGCGCTCCAGTCCGGTACCGGACGGTCCGCCGACAATGAGCACCCGCAGCTTGCGTGCCGGATCACGGTACAGCAGCTCGGCGGCCGCCCGGACCAGCACATCCGGGGCCTTGAGCGGCTGGATGCGGCCGATGAACGCGACGATCCGCTCGTCGGCGGCCAGACCCAATTCGGCTCGGGCCGCGGCCCTTTCACCGGGACAGTAGCGAGTCAGATCCGCGCCGGGCGGCACCACATCGATGCGGTCGGAATCGGCGCCGTACAGCTCGACGAGCTGGCGGGCCTCCTCCGCGGTATTGGCGACCATGCGATCGGCCTCCGCGATCACCTGCTTCTCGCCGATCTCACGGGTCACGGGTTCGGGGCAATCCCCCTCGGCCAGCGCCGCGTTCTTCACCGCCGCCAAGGTGTGCGCGGTGTGTACCAGCGGCACCCGCCAGCGGTCGCGCGCCAGCCAGCCGACCTGACCGGATAGCCAGTAGTGCGAATGGACGAGGTCATAGTGTCCGGGCAGGTGTCTGGCCTCTTGGCGCAGCACCTCGGCCGTGAACGGGCACAGCTGGGTCGGCAGATCGTGCTTGTCCAGCCCCTCGAACGGGCCCGCCACCACATTGCGCACCAGAACCCCCGGGACCGCCTCCTGGACCGGCGGGACGTTCGAGGAGGTGGCCCGGGTGAAAATCTCGACCTCGGTGCCGCGTCGGGCCAGCTGAATGGCGGTTTGCAGGACATAGACGTTCATGCCGCCTGCATCGCCGGTCCCCGGTTGAGCAAGTGGTGAGGTGTGCACCGATAACACGGCAATCCGATTCGGCCGTAGGTCCGGGCGTTGACTCACACCATCCATAGTGCACGTTGAATTGCCCAACCCAGACACCGTAACCGGGCCGAGTGACAGTCGTCACAGCAGTTTCGTGAGGGTTCTCACGCGCGGTGCAAATATCTGCCCGGCGCTGATCTTGGCACCGGGACACGACAAGTCTGCTCGAGCCGAGCGTGCGGCGCCAGCGAATTTCGGACGGCTAATTCAGACCGTCGATGAACGCGCTCACCTCGGCGACGAAGCGGGCCCGATCCTCGATGAACAGCCCGTGCTGTGCGTCCTCCCAGAACGAGCCGCGGCCGTCGGGCACCGCGTCGAGGATGTAGCGACCGTTCTCGATCGGCACGACCGGATCCTTGGTTCCGTGCAGGACCAGCACCGGAATGTCCAGGGCACGTAGCGTTTCGGTGTTGTCGACGGTCCGGTAGAACAGCGCCTTGCGCACCCGAGGCGGCGTACCGAGGCTCGCACCGAAGATGCGCTGGGCATCGACGCCCTTGTCCGGACCGGGTCCGGTATTGGCATTGCCGAAGGCACCGAACGCGCGCAACGCACGACCCGCACTCTCCTCGAAGACCCCGGGCATGGCCTCCTGCATGGCCGAACCGGTCTCCGCACCGGGTGCGCGACCGATATTGGCCATCGAACCCGAGTAGATGACGCCCGCGACCGCGCCGGTGCCGTAGGCGGTCAGGTAGTCGCTGATCACGATGCCGCCGTAGGACCAGCCGAGCAGCACCGCATCGGATCGGATGCCTTCGGCGGCGAGCACCGCGGCGATATCGGCGGCCCAGTTCTTCGGATCGTCGTAGCCGGTCTCCGGGGCGCCGGAGTAGCCGTGGCCGCGCAGGTCGACGGCGAGCACCCGGAAGCGCTCGGCCAGCTCGTCCGCGGCCGCGCCCCAGCACTGCAGATTGGCCGACCAACCGTGCACCAGCACCAGCGGCCTGCCGTCGGCCGGGCCGCTGACCCGATAGACGATGCTCGTTCCGTCCGCACTGACCGCTTCCCGAATAGCCATGCACCGAGGCTAGACTCCCCCGCCTCCCGCGCCTTTCGCCGGTCGTAAGTGCCACTGACGCCCTGTCGCGGGCCGGCGGTCAGCGGCCTGGCCGACTTCTGGATGTACCCGGCGAGTTACCCATGTACTCACGAAATCAGGTCCTGCGTTGCATGCGGCAGCCGCGGTCTTCGACGATTACCCGGCATTTAGGATCGAAAGTTATGAGCATTCGCACTGCCGTCGTGACCGGAGCCAGCTCGGGAATCGGGGAAGCCACCGCCCGGGAACTCGCCAAACAGGGCTATCACGTGGTCGTCGGTGCGCGCAGGCTCGATCGGTTGCGGCGCCTCGCCGACGAAATCGGCGGCACCGCACTCGAACTCGATGTGACCTCGGAAGATTCCGTACGCGCGTTCACCGATGCGATCGAGAACGCCGATGTGCTGGTCAACAATGCGGGCGGTGCGAAGGGTCTGACCCCGGTGGCCGAGGCGGATCTGGACGACTGGCGCTGGATGTGGGAAACCAATGTGCTCGGCACGCTGCGGGTGACCAAGGCATTGCTGCCGAAGCTGATCGCCTCGGGCGACGGGCTCATCGTCACGATCACCTCGGTCGCCGCCTTCGAGGCCTACGACAACGGCTCCGGCTACACCTCGGCCAAGCACGCACAGGCCGTACTGCACCGCACATTGCGTGGCGAACTGCTCGGCCAGCCGGTGCGGCTCACCGAAATCGCGCCCGGCGCAGTGGAAACCGAGTTCTCGCTGGTGCGATTCGCTGGGGACGAGGAGCGTGCGGCCAAGGTGTACGAGGGCATTGATCCGCTGGTCGCGCAGGATATCGCGGAGATCATCGGGTTCGTGGCGTCGCGACCGTCACATGTGAATCTGGACCAGATCATCGTCAAGCCCCGTGACCAAGCCGGCCCGGGACGCTTCGCTCGCCGCGGCTGACGGAATCGAAATCGGTTGTCACCAAAGAGGCGACAACCGATTTCGCAAGTACATGGGTAACTCACCGGGTACGCCCAAAACCTGACTGACACCAGACCGCCGACCCGGATGTGAACTCGAATGGCACCCGACGACCAGCAAAGGTGCGGGGAGGCGGACAAGCATTTAGACCAGATTGGAGTAGCTCGGCTCATGCTCAAGGGTTTCAAAGATTTCCTGATGCGCGGGAACGTTATCGATCTTGCGGTCGCGGTGGTCATGGGTACCGCGTTCACCTCGGTGGTGACGGCGGTGACAAAGGGGATCATCAATCCGCTGCTCGCGGTATTGGGTAAGACCAATGAGCTGGGACTCGGCGTTCAGCTGGTCTCGGGTAAGCCGGCCACCTTCATCGCGATCGGGCCGATCATCACCGCGCTCATCGACTTCGTGCTGGTCGCCGGGGTGCTGTACTTCGTGCTGATGGTGCCGATGAAGACGCTGAAGAACCGCTTCGGCACCGCCAAGGTGGCCGAGCCGTCCGAGATCGAATTGCTCATCGAGATTCGCGATCTGCTCGCCAAGCAGCAGAAGGATTCGGGCGTCGACACCGAATCGTTCGGTAAGGACGGTTCGCTCGTCAAGGAGAACGCGCGGTAATTGCCAAGCGCCGAATATGTTTCGCCCCCGCACGGTTCTCCCGAGCGGGGGCGATTTTCATTCAGGCGCCGACGTACGCCGCCAGGTGTTCGCCGGTGAGGGTGGCGCGCTCGGCGACCAGGTCGGCGGGCGTGCCTTCGAAGACGATCTTGCCGCCGTCGTGGCCCGCACCGGGACCGAGGTCGATGATCCAGTCGGCATGGGCCATTACTGCCTGGTGGTGTTCGATGACGATGACAGACTTACCCGAGTCGACCAGCCGGTCGAGCAGGCCGAGCAGCTGTTCGACATCGGCGAGATGCAGGCCCGTCGTCGGCTCGTCGAGGACGTAGACGCCGCCCTTCTCGGCCATATGGGTGGCCAGCTTGAGCCGCTGCCGCTCGCCGCCGGACAGCGTGGTGAGCGGCTGACCGAGGGTGAGGTAGCCGAGCCCGACATCGGCGAGCCGGTCCAGGATCTTCTCCGCGGCCGGTGTGCGCGCCGCGCCGTCGCTGAAGAACTCCTGCGCTTCGGTCACCGACATCGCGAGCACCTCGCTGATATCGCGGCCGCCGAGGTGGTACTCGAGCACTGCGGCTTGGAACCGTTTGCCCTCGCATTCCTCACAGGTGGTGGCGACACCGGCCATGACCGCGAGGTCGGTGTAGATGACGCCCGCACCGTTGCAGTTGGGGCATGCGCCCTCGGAGTTGGCGCTGAAAAGCGCAGGCTTGACGCCGTTTTCCTTCGCGAATGCCTTGCGGATCGGGTCGAGCAGTCCGGTGTAGGTCGCCGGGTTGCTTCGTCGCGAACCGCGGATCGCGCCCTGATCGACCGACACCACGTCCGTGGAGCTTGCGGAGCGGCCATTGAGCTGAGCGGCGCTTGCGGGGATGGAGCCGTGCACGAGCGAGCTCTTGCCCGAGCCCGCGACGCCGGTGATGACGGCGAGCACGCCGAGCGGAATATCGACATCGACATCCCGCAGGTTGTTGGTCGATGCACCGCGAATCTCCAACGCGCCGTTGGACTTTCGTACCTTCTTCTTCAGCGCGGCGCGGTCGTCGAAGTGACGGCCGGTAATGGTGCCGCTGCCGCGCAGCCCATCGACGCTGCCCTCGAAGCAGACGGTGCCGCCGCCCGTACCCGCGCCTGGACCCAGGTCGACGATGTGGTCGGCGATGACGATCGTCTCCGGCTTGTGCTCGACGACGAGCACCGTATTGCCCTTGTCCCGCAGCCGCAGCAGCAGTTCGTTCATCCGCTGGATGTCATGCGGGTGCAGCCCCGCGGTCGGCTCGTCGAATACATAGGTGACATCGGTGAGCGAGGAGCCGAGGTGGCGGATCATCTTGACGCGCTGCGCCTCACCACCCGACAGCGTGCCCGCGGGCCGTTCCAGCGACAGGTAGCCGAGTCCGATCTCCACGAACGAGTCGAGGGTGTGCCGCAGCGAGGTCAGCAGCGGCGCCACCGACGGTTCCTTCAGCCCGCTGACCCATTCGGCCAGATCGCTGATCTGCATGGCGCAGGCGTCGGCGATGCTGATGCCCTTGATCTTCGACGATCGCGCCAACTCGCTGAGCCGGGTGCCGTCGCATTCGGGGCAGATCTGGAAGGTGACCGCCCGCTCCACGAAAGCGCGGATATGCGGCTGCAGCGCGTCGACGTCCTTGGACAGCATCGACTTGCGGATCCTCGGGATCAGGCCCTCGTAGGTCAGGTTGATGCCATCGACCTTGATCTTGGTCGGCTCCTTGTGGAGCAGATCGTTGAGTTCGCGTTTGTTGAACTTCTTTATCGGCTTGTCCGTATCGAAGAAGCCGCAGCCGGTGAAGATGCGGCCGAACCAGCCGTCCATGCTGTAGCCGGGGATGGTGAGCGCACCCTCGTTCAGCGATTTGGTGTCGTCGTACAGCTGGGTCAGATCGATGTCGTTGACCGAACCCCGCCCCTCACAGCGCGGACACATGCCACCGGTGATGCTGAAGCTGCGGCGCTCCTTCACCGTCTTCCCGGCGCGCTCTACCGCGACCGCGCCCGCGCCGCTGATCGAGGCGACATTGAACGAGAACGCCTGCGGCGAGCCGATATGCGGCTTGCCGAGTCGGCTGAACAGGATGCGCAGCATGGCACTGGCGTCGGTAGCGGTGCCGACCGTGGAGCGCGGGTCGGCGCCCATCCGCTGCTGGTCGACGATGATCGCGGTGGTCAGCCCGTCGAGCACATCGACCTCGGGCCGCGCCAGCGTCGGCATGAAGCCCTGTACGAAGGTGCTGTAGGTCTCGTTGATCAGCCGCTGGGACTCCGCGGCGATGGTGTCGAATACCAGCGAACTCTTGCCCGAGCCGGAAACACCGGTGAACACCGTCAAGCGGCGCTTCGGAATTTCGATGCTGATGTCTTTGAGGTTGTTCACGCGCGCGCCGAGCACGCGGATCAGATCGTGGCTGTCGGCAGCGTGCGTTTGCGTGTCCGTCTTTTCGGCCGTGCGCCCACCCGTCACCCGGCCACCACCCCTCACGGAATCGCTTCGCGATGCGGTGCTCATCTGGTCTCCATCTGGTTGCGCGGGCCGCATGCGCGGTCTCCGTCGGAGTCGACTAGCTCGATCTAATCAGCTTCGAGCAGTGCGTTTCGGTACTTGTACGGCGGCGGTCGTGGCAATTCGGCTCGACGCCGGTGACCTGCGGTCGCCACCGGTGTCGAGCGCTGCGATTGCCCGAGGCTCAGCTCAACTGCTGGATACGGACCATGTTTCCGGCGGGATCGCGGAAGGCACAGTCGCGAACCCCGTATGGCTGATCGGTCGGCTCCTGGACGACCTCGGCATTGGTGGCTTGCACCTTCTCGAAGGTGGCGTCGACATCCTTAGTAGCCAGCAGGATGCTGGCGTAGGTGCCCTTGGCCATCATCTCGGCGATGGTGCGGCGCTCATCGTCGGTGATGCCGGGGTCGGCAGCCGGCGGGTGCAGGACGATGGAGGTACCGGGCTGGTCGACCGGGCCGACGGTGAGCCAGCGCATCCCGTTGAATCCGACGTCTTTGCGCAGCTCGAAGCCGAGGGCGTCGCGGTAGAAGGCCAAGGCGGCCTCCGGGTCGTCCTGTGGGAGGAAGCTCGATTGAATGATGATGTCCATGGCATTCACGCTAGTTGCGCCTAGGTGACCGGCGCTTCTCGATTCCTGATCGGTCTTGTCACCCGTTTCACGACGAGCGTCGGCAGATCCACCGTGGCGTGCTCGGCCTGCTCCCGGTAGGTGCTGGGCGGTACGCCGACCAGTTCGGTGAACCGAGTGCTGAAGGTCCCCAGCGATTGGCAGCCGACCGCGAAACAGACCTCGGTAACGCTGAGATCGCCGCGCCGCAACAGCGACATCGCGCGCTCGATGCGCCGCGTCATCAGGTAGGAGTACGGCGACTCGCCGTAGGCGAGCTTGAACTGGCGGCTCAAGTGACCGGCCGATATGTGCTCGTCGCGGGCCAGCCGCTCGACGTCGAGCGGCTGCGCGTACTCCCGGTCGATCCGGTCGCGGACACGACGCAGGCGAGCGAGCTCGCGCAGGTTGTCCTCCGTGGCTGGTCTGCTGGTCACCTGACCGATCGTCGCATGTCGCGCCGGGTTTGCCTAGCTCAGCGACCGCCGGCGGGCAGCGGCGGCACCGGTGTCGCGGACACCGGATTCTTGGGCTCGCCCTGCAATGCCGACAGCCCGGTCCAGGTATTCCAATCGATGGTCCAGTCGTAGAGATCGCCATCGGCGGCCGACAGCGCGATCGACGTGCCGGTCACCTCGACCGGATCGCCGTAGAGCGCGGTCGGGAAGTAGGCCTGCGCGTCACTCGGCGACAGGTTGATGCAGCCGTTGGTGACATTCGAAGAGCCCTGTGCCGAAAGGGATTCCGGATTGGCGTGGATGAATTCGCCGTTATTCGAGATGCGTACGGCCCAGCGTTCGCGAACATTGGTGTAGAACGGCGGATTCGACATCATGAAGTCTTCGTACTTCTCGGTGACGACGTGCACACCGGAGCGGGTGACATTGCGCGCCTCATTGCCCTCGCCGTAGCTGACCGGGATATCGACGACGACCTGTCCGTCGCGCACCACCTGCATCCGATGGCTCGGTGCGTTGGCCTTGACGATCTGGCTGCGGCCGATGCGGAAATCCGAAGTGAGATCGGAATATCCGTAGTTTCCGCCGCCGAGATCCAGGCCGTAGAGCTTGGCCGCGACGTGCACGGTGGTGCCGGGCGCCCAGTAGTCCTTCGGCCGCCAGTGCACGCGCGAGCCGCCGTTGTCGTCCGGGAGCCAGGCCCACGCACCCTCGGTCGGCGGATTGGTGGTGATGGTGAGCGCCTTCTCCACCGCGGCCTTGTTCTGCACAGATCCCTTGAACTGCAAGATGATCGGGGCGGCGATGCCGACTTCCTGGTTATCGGCGATATTGAGCGTCGCGGGGAAGGTGTTCTTCGGTGCGAGGGTGGTGAAGGTGCCGTCGATCGCGACCGGCTTGCGGTCGGCGCCGGCCGCGGTGCCGGACCAGGTGTATTTGGCGTCGTAGCCGAGCGGTTCGGTGGTCTGGTAGCTGTGCTTGTCCGCGGCGAGTTCGCCGGCGACCTGCTTACCGTTGGCGTTGGTCAGCGCGATCTGATCGATGGTGCCGTCGGTGACGGTGACCGAGATCGGTGCGGTCGGATTGACGTTCTTGGCGTCGGCGCCCGGTGTCAGCGTGACCTTCGCAAGGGGGGTGTTGTCTTTGGCGGAGTCGCTATTTCCGCCCTTGTCTGACGTGCATCCGGCCACCAGCGCGACTACCACGAGCAACACGGCGGAGACGGCGGCGGCCGGTCTGCGGATGACTGGACGATGGCTCACTTCATCGAATTTACGCGGCGAAAACCGCCCGACCGGCCTGCTGACCCTTTCGAGCGACCTGCAAGCAGTCGCTAGCGGCGAGTGTGGTGTCCGTTTCACCGTTTAAAGAGCGACTCCGATGGGTACCGGCTCCGGTTCCAGCCGGATACCGAATCGCTCGGCGACACCGTCACGGACCGTGCGGGCCAGTGCGACCAGATCGGCGGCGGTCGCGCCGCCGCGGTTGGTCAAGGCCAGCGTATGTTTCGTGGACAGTCGGGCCGGGGCGTCGGGGCCCGGAAAACCCTTGGCGAAGCCCGCCCGCTCGATGAGCCAGCCCGCGGAGAATTTGACGCCGTCGGGGGCCGGATAAGTCGGGATCGTGACGTCGCCCACATGGGCGATGATCGCAGCCTTCACTGCCTCGACACGGCGGTCCGGAACGACCGGATTGGTGAAGAACGAGCCCGCACTCCAGGTGTCGTTATCGGCGGGGTCGAGCACCATGCCCTTGCCCGCGCGCAACTTCAGCACCGCCGCCCGCACCTGATCGGTAGGCCGGGAGTCACCGTTGCCCGCACCGAGTGCGTTCGCGAGCTCGCCGTAGCGCAGCGGTGCGCTCGCGCCGTCGGGGTTGAGTGCGAAGTCCACCGCGAGCACCACGGCGGTATCGCGGTGCTTGAGTGCGCTGGTGCGGTAACCAAAGCCGAGTTCGGCCGGTTCGACCCAGCGGATCTCTCCGCTCGCGCGATCCAGCAGGCGCACCCGGCGCAGCAGGCTTTCGACCTCCACGCCGTACGCGCCGACGTTCTGTACCGGCGTCGCACCGGCCGATCCGGGAATGCCCGACAGACATTCCAGCCCGCCGAGACCGGCCCCGATGGTGGCCGCGACCACCGCGTCCCAGTTCGCACCTGCCTCGGCGACCACACCGTCCGCGCCGATCTCGACCGCCTCGTTGCGCACCAGGACCACGACACCGTCGAAGCCGTCGTCGCCGATCAGCAGGTTGGATCCGCCCGCGAGCAGCAATAGTGGAATGCCCGCGGTGTCCAGCGTCCGGACCGTCGCGACCAGCGCTTCGGTCGTCGCACATTCCACGACCGTGGCAGGACCGCCGACCCGCAATGTGGTCAGCTCGGCCAGCCGCACCGACTCGCGCAGCCGCGCACCGCTATCGACCAGCAGCTCGCGCAGCTGGTCCGCCGACACCACCCGTGAAGTTCGCACGCCCCAGACGGTAGCGTGTTCGACCATGGCTACACCCCTGGCGTACACGGCTCGCTACTCGTATCCGGTTGCCGCGGTACGCGCGGCCTTCGCCGATGAGCAGTACTGGAAGGACCGCATCGCCGAAGTGGGTGGCGATAATGCCCGGCTGGATTCGGTCAGCGTCGATGGCGACCAGGTCGAGGTCGAGATGGTGCAGGTCATCGCCGCCGAGCTGCTGCCGGCCGCGATCACCGCGGTGCGGCCCGGCGATCTGATCATCCCGCGCACCGAGAGCTGGACCGGCGATTCGGCCACCTTTACCGCGCGAGTGGAGGGTGCGCCCGCCGAGGTCCGCGGGGCCATCGAGCTCACGGCCGACGGCTCCGGTTCGGTGGCTGAGACCAACGGCACCATCGAGGTGAAGATTCCGCTGTTCGGCGGGAAGATCGAGGCCGCCATCGCGGAGCGGTTGACCGAACTGCTGGCGAACGAGGAAGAGTTCACGAACAACTGGCTCGCCCAGCACTGAACTTGGTCGGCAGGGCCTCTGGTGAGCCCGACACCCACCAGCGATTCGATGCGAGTCCGGCGAGCAAGGCTCCGGTTGCGTTGACGAGGACATCGTCGACAGACGAGTGGCGGCCGATGCCCAGTACGAACTGCGATACTTCCACCACGCTGGATAGCACCGCGCCGACCAGCAGCAACCGCCATGGGTTGGCGAACCACGCCCAACGCATCGGCAGCAGAAAGCCGAGCGCGGCGAATACCAACAGATTTCCGCCGAGCTGCTCGACGACTCGATCGTCGCGCAGCTGATCGATCAGATCGCGCAGCGGCACCGCATTCACCGAACGGCCGGTGCCCGCCGGGGTGAGGACCATCCACAACCACGGCGCGGTGCCGATCACAATGCCGACCTCGCACAGGGCATTGCGCCACGAACCCCGCCGCCGCGCCAGCCACCACGCGACCGCAACGGCGAGCGGCAGTGCCGCGATCGTCGCCGTGATCACCCCGCCCCACGCCTCCCACGTCCTGTTCATATTGCGATTCTGTCCGGACGATGTGCGGATTCCGCGTGGCGTGGGGGTGGCGATTGTGCGAATCCCCAGACCTACCGCCGAGCGATGCGGCGGCAATCGGTCCCGGTAACGTAACCCCTCATGGCCCGCAGACTGGACTATTCAGCCCGCTTCCCGCTGCACACCACCAAGGAGCTGTACGCGGCGCTGTCGACCCGGGGGTACTGGGACGACCGGTGCGCGGAGATGTCGAAAATATCGCCGGGCAATGAGGTCGCCGGCCTCGATGTCAGCGAATCCGGTATCGATGTCGTGCTCAACCACATCCTGCCGCGCGACATGCTGCCGGAGATCGCGCAGGCGGTCATGCGCAAGGACATGGTCATCACGCGCAAGGAGAGCTGGGGACCGTTCGACGAGAACGAGTCCGTCGGCAAGTTCTCCGCCTCGATTCCGGCCGGGCCGGGCAGCCTCGGCGGCACCATTCGCCTGTTCCCCACCGATACCGGCTGCACCATGCGGTTCTCCTCCGAGGCCAAGGTGTTCATCCCGATGGTCGGCCCGCGACTCGAACAGCTGATGCTGGTCAACCTGGTCGACCTGTTCCGCGCCGAGGCCGAGCAGACCGTGAAGTGGCTGGAAGAGCAAAACCCGACCCGCTGAGACCGGTCGGCACCATCACCAGGGGGACCACCGGTGTCAACCGATTACGGCGCAGCGACCGCTGGCTGATCCACGACGAACTGGTCACCGGTCGACTGCGCGATGCCGCCGATCCGCTGGTCGTCGACCTCGGCTATGGGGCCAGTCCGTGGACCACGCTGGAGTTGGCGGTCCGGCTGCGCACGGTCCGCGCGGATGTGCGGGTGGTCGGGCTGGAGATCGATCCGGAACGGGTGGTGCCCGACCGCGACGGCGTCACCTTCGCCCGCGGCGGCTTCGAATTGGCCGGGCTGCGACCGATGCTGGTGCGCGCGTTCAACGTGCTGCGCCAATATCCGGAAACGGCCGTTCCCGATGCGTGGACCACCATCCTGTCCGGGATGGACCCGGACGGTCTACTCGTCGACGGCACCTGCGACGAGCTGGGCAGACGCTGCGCCTGGGTGCTGCTGGATCGATCCGGACCGCTCTCACTCACCCTGGCCTGGGATCCCTTCACGGTCGAGCGACCGTCCGATATCGCCGAGCGCCTGCCGAAGGTGCTGATCCACCGCAACATTCCCGGCGAGCCGATCCACGCGCTTTTGTCGGCCGCTGATCGCGCATGGGCCCGTGCCGCCCCACTCGCCCCCTTCGGCCCCCGAGTGCGCTGGCGCGCCGCAGCAGAATACCTACGCCACGACGGCTTCCCGCTCCACACCTACCGCCGCCGCATGCGCGACTGCGTCCTGTCCGTCCCCTGGTCCACCGTGGCACCCAACACCACCCCGTAGATCAAGATCAGGTGGCACTGGTGGCGGGGGCTTCTCGCCCGATGCCGCCATAGATTCCACCTGATCTTGAAAGGCGGCGCACGCCTGGGGTGTTAGGGGCGGAGGAGGAGGGTGTGGGTGTAGCCGGCGAGGGCTGCTAGTGGGAGGATCGAGGGCGGGTCGTAGGGCTGGCGCCAGAGGCCGCCGTGGGCCGCGCCTGCTACGAATATGCACTCGGGGGTGGTGTCGGTGGGTTCGGGTGGGGCGAAGAGGTCGGCGACGAGTTTGGCTGCGAGGAGGGTTCGGGCGGTGTCTGGGTCGAAGACCTCTATGCCGAAGTGGCGGGCGCCGCGGTAGGAGGCGGCGAGAGAGCGTTGGGTGCGGAGGGATTTCGTCCTGGCGGGTGGTGCGACGGCGCAGGAGACGGTGCGGCCCGCGGTGTGCGCGAAGACGGTGCGCCAGCGCAGGAGGCGTCGGGCCAGTGCGTAATTCGGGCCTTGGGCTGGGAGCAGTGCATCGGCGACGCTCCAGGTCGCGCCGAGGTGATCGGGGTTCGTGGTGCGGTAGTTGGGCCGGTACAGGGCCGATGCGCTGAGCACGCGCAACACGTGCGGGCCGACACCGCGCTCGCGCAGGCGGGCGTGCGCGTCCGCGATGACGTCCTCGGGCACGGCATAGCAGTCGGTCGGCGAACCGAGGTATGCGATGGCCGCGTCATCGCGGTGCTCGAGCAGATCCTCGACGAGGACATCCAGCGCGGCGGCCAGCCGAACCCCTTGCGGTCCGGGAGCATTCGCGTACAGCCCGAATACCGGGCGGGCGTCGTGGTCGAACTGCGCGCGAATCCAATGCACCAACGCCGGGAACTGCCTGGTGATATCCGCACCGGGTCCCACCGTGACGGGATAGCGCAGCCGTCCCGCTCCCGCCTTCGCGATATCCGAAATCTCGCGCCACCGCTGCGGTCCGGGCAGGTCTATCGCGAGAACGTCAGCACCCCACCGCAATAGCGGCCGCAGCGGGCCGAGTTCGGCCGCCGCCCCGGTGACGATCACCCGGAAACCGGGCAACGACAACCATTCCGGATGATCGATCAC
>NZ_BAGN01000217.1 GCF_000308835.1 Nocardia vinacea NBRC 16497
AGTCCGACGATGCGGTCCAGAGACGGGGCGGTCTCGGGGACTTGGACGACAGGGCCGAACATGCCCGGGGTGCCCTCGGGCGGTGTGTCCCTGAGGAATTCGAGCAGGATGGTCGAGTGGGCCGAGTCGACACTGGGTTGCTGATCGGTAGCGCGGGCGAGATCCCAAGTGTGGACCACGATTTCGTCCAGGGCGATCGTGGCCATGACGACGGCCGGGGCGGATACGCCGCCCGCTTCGGTTTCGCCGTCCCAAGCCGCCGGATCGCGCCATGCCTCGACGAGTGCCTTCAGTTGGGCCGGAATGCGGGAACACCAGTCGGCGGGCAGGGCGCTCTCCGGGCCGACGGCGGGCGGGACCGAGCGGCCGACCGCTTCCTTGGTCGCGGCCTGCCGGAAGGCCTCGGTGAGTCCGATGACGTGGGCAAGCAGGTCGCGCACGCTGGTATCGGTGCATGGTGTCGGCGCGCTGAGCCGATCATCGGTGATGGCGCCGGCCACCGCCTCCAGCGCGGCGGCGGCCGGTTCGAGATCGAAATTCGGGTGCATCGGGGCCTCCTCGGCAACGGACGTCAACGATTGAGACGGCGCGCTCCATCGGAATTCATCGGTGCCGCGATCCCGACCGCATCCGGTTCGGTCCGGCGCCTTGCGAGGCTTTCCCACCGCCGCCCATCGCAACCAAGTCGTAGCGGCGAAAGGTGCTGGAAAAGCGGAGAATTGGGAGATGAAGGGCGATCGGGTGGAGATCGTCGTCGATTTCGGCGACGGGTCTCGCAGTTATGAAGTGGTCGCGACGCGGGCCGGGCGCAAGGTCGAGGTGCGCATCGCGCGTGGCGTGGTCGAGGTCAGCGAAGTGACGCGAACGGGCGTCGCGGTGCGGACGGCGCGGTTCATGGCGGGACGCACATTGGCGCTCGTCGAATTCCCGGCGAATGGTTCGGGTCCGGTCGACGGCGAGTAGCAGGCGGGTTGCCGCGCGGCCGGACTAGGAGCATTCTCAACAGTGTTGGACTGGTTGTCCGCCTGCGCTGTGATTCCCGCAGCACCTGGAGTTCGCTCGGCAGAGCATCGGGTACCCAGCCGAAAAGCACGCGCGGAGAGGAATGAACGATGACCGATCCAAGCACGTCCCGCACCATCGACGCGGTTTCGGAAGCCGACTACGTCGAGCAGAACGTCCCCGCCTACCCCGAGATCGGCGATGACACCGACGACAGCTCCGACCGCGATCTCGCGGCGGCGGTCGATCGAGATGCCTTCGATGCCAATCCGGCCGATGTCGTGGAACAGTCGATCCCGGTGCCGCTCGACGACGATCGCGATTCCGAGCCCGGGTACTGATCGGCCCCGCAGCCGGGGCTCACCAGCACCTGAAAGTACCGAGCGATGCTCGGCTGTACCTATCGCTCACGGCGCGATCTTGGCCCGCACGGTCGCGTGCAACTCCCGCAGACTGGAACGCTCGGTCGCGACTTCGAGCACCCGCAACCCGTGCGCGTGCCCGGCCAATTCGACCGCCAACTGCTCGGGATCGACCTGCTTGTGCGGAATCCGGTAGGCGGCACACAGCGCGGCCAAATCCATTCCGTGCGGCGTACCGAAGACGCGCTCGAAAACACCGGCGTACTGCGGATCACCCTGTTCCAGGAGTTCGAAGATGCCGCCGCCATCGTCGTTGGCGACCACGATGGTCAGATCGGCGGGGCGGGGTTCACCGCGGCCGATGAGCAGGCCGGAGGCGTCGTGCAGGAAGGTGAGGTCACCGATCAGCGCAATGGTGCGACCGGTGTGGTGCAGTGCCGCGCCGACGGCCGTGGAAACGGTGCCGTCGATACCGGCCACGCCACGATTGGACAGCACTCGGACACCCGGCCGCGGAGCCGAGACCAGGGCCGCGTCACGCACCGGATTGGATGCGCCGAGCAGCAGCTGATCGCCCTCGCGCAACGCATCCATCACCACCGCGGCGACATGCAGCCCGGTCGGCTTCGGGTGGTTGGCCAGTTCGGCGCGAACAACCTGAACAGCCTTCGTATCGAGTTCGCGGCAGTACGCGAGCCAGTCCGCACTCGGCGCACCCGTGGTCACCGCTCTGGTTCCGGTGCCGACCACATTGCCGGAGACATCGGGCCAGCGGGGACCCGTGGTGAGCGCGTAGACGGTCACGGCCGGATCCGCGAGCACCTTCGCGACCTGACGATGTAGCGTCGGCCGCCCGGTGATGATCGCCTGCCGCGGCTTCAGCAGCGGCAGCGCCAGCGGATGCAGGGACGGACCGTGCATCGGGGCCGTGGGTTCGGCCACTGTCGGCAGCTCGGCCAGCTCCGGTCGCAAGCCGGCGCCATGACCGGAGATGACGACCGTATCGGGCGTCAGGTCGAGATCGAGGGGCACATCGAGCGTCGCGTACCGGGTGCACGTCCACGCTTCGCCGCCGGGGCGACCCTGGGGCGACCACTCGTCCGGCGTGTGATCCGGTACCAGCGGCTCGCGCAGCGGAATATCGAATTGCACCGGCCCGGCATTGCCGGAACGGGTGCCACGGGCCGCCGCGAGTACCCGGCAGACGGCCGAACGCCATTGACTGTTCTGCTGGCCGTAGGGCATACCGCCATCGGTATCCGACTCCTCCTCGGCGAGTCCGAGGCTGATCGAGGCACGGACCTGGCTACCGAACAGCCCGAACTGTTCGACGGTCTGATTGGCACCGGAACCGAGCATCTCGTAGGGCCGGTTGGCGCTCAGCACCACCAGCGGTACGCGGGCGTAGTTCGCCTCCAGCACGGCGGGACCGAGATTGGCGACGGCGGTCCCCGAGGTCATCACCACCGGAACCGGCAGTCGACTGGCGATGGCGAGACCGATGGCCAGAAAGCCCGCGGTTCGCTCGTCGATGCGCATATGCAGGCGGAGTCGGCCGGCCGCATCGGCCGCCTGCAGCGCGAATGCCAGGGGCGCGTTTCTCGACCCCGGGCACAGAACGACGTCTCGCACACCCCCGCGCGCGAGCTCGTCAACGACCACTTGCGCCTGTGCTGTAGACGGATTCACATCTCCAGCCTCTCAGACAGTTGCTTCGACGTCTTCGTCACCCTGCTCACAATGGCACCTCGCCAGCGCTCGGCGCCATTGTGCTCCAGAGTGCGCTGCGCCGTTGGTTCGTCGGCCGCGCTCCCCACGCCGTCGGGGGTTGGCGGAAATTCGCCCCGCGTCCACCACCGGACGCGGGGCGCTCAGCGCCCGTGGTCGGCCGAAGCACCGTGCGCGCCAATGAGCGTCGCCGATGCACCCACCACGGAGCGAGTCCCATGAGCGAACGCAGTGAGCGGCAAACCACAGCCGCCCACGCGGTCATGTCGGAGCCGAGCGCTAGCGAGGCGCAGACACGAACGAACGCAGTGAGCGACAAAAAACACAGCCGCCCACGCGGTCATGTCGGAGCCGAGCGCTAGCGAGGCGCAGACATGAGCGCGAGACGCGGCGCCGTGGCGCCGCAATCCAACTCAGGCGTGCCGCTGCACGAGGTCGCCCAGCCGTGGCAGGGCCTCGATGACGTTCTTCTTGGCCGACGAACGCATCGACGAGTAGACCTTCTTCAGCGCCGGACGCGTCGAAGCGTCGGCACGCGCGTCGGTCACCGAGAGCAAAGCCTCGGCGACCTCATCCGACTTGGCGACCAACAGGTCGGCGAACTGGCCGGACCCTGTCGCCACGTATTCCTGCCAGTACGGCTCCAGCTGCGAGACGAGCTTGGGCGCCAAGGATTCCAGCGCGTCCGGCACGATGGACGGGCTGATCTTCTTGACCGCCGCGTAGCCACCCTTGACGGCCAGGCCCGACGCACCACCCTTGTCCGACACCTCGGCATCCAGAACCTCCTTGGCATCGGCAAGGAAGGCCGTGCGCTTTGCGTCGTCGAGCAGGGATTCAGACAGTGCTGCAACCACTTTCAGGTTCCTCCGGAATAGATGTCGATGAACGAGCGCACGTCACTATACGCACTGGTGCGCAGAGTCACACGGCACTCATCGGCTAATGGGCGCAGCCGGACGAAGTCCGTCGTCAGTCTCTTGCGCTTGGCGAGCGGAGGCGGAGCCCCGCCTACGGCTGCCATGGCAGCAACTGGACCATCAATCCTTCACAATCCGCGAGGACATTGCCCTGCTCATCGGCCAGTTCCGCGGTGATGAAGGTCTTACGGCCTTCGATGCGATCTACGCGACCCCGCACGGTCAGCGGCGTGTGCAACGGAGTGATCTTGCGATAGTTCACATGCAGATAGGCGGTGCGGCTGATCGGTCGTCCGGCGTAGTGCACGATCATGCCGAGCAGATCGTCGAAGAGCAGTGGGAGCACGCCGCCGTGTGCCGCGCCGTTGCCGCCGAGATGGAAGCGACGGAATTCACCGGTCATCACGATGCCGTCGGGTCCGGCCTCGACCACCTGCCACGGCAGCAGCAAAAGGCTGCCGCGCCCGGGCAATTCGACCGCGCGGCCCGCCGGACCCTGGAGTTCGGGTGCGCGATACGGCTCGAGCAGATCGATGAGTTCGCGCGTGCGGTCGAGTGCCTCGCCGTAGATCTCGTCGGGGGCGTCCACGGAGACGACCAGATCCTGCAGCGTGCGCATGGCCTCGACGAACGGGCCGAAGTCGGCGCCGACTCGGGCGCGGGAGACCTTGGGGAAGCCGCCGTGCTTCTCGTACCGGGATTCGTCCACCGCGCTGTTGTCGATGCGCCCGACAACGCGTTCCGGAACCCGTTTCACTGCCTCACGCCCACCCGTCGCCCGACCGCCACCCCTCATCGAATCGCTTCGCGATGCTCCACTCATGCTCTGCACGGTATCGCGTTGTTTTACACCGTCAAGTCGTACCGCCGAGTAATGGAATCGGCACCGTAGAAGTTCGCATGGAAGTCGCTGGCATCCGAAACATCGGTGGGGGCAATAATCACTGGGGTGACGTTCAATCCGAAGCTGTGGCGGCCCGTTCCAGGGTTCGAGAACCTGACCGACATCACCTATCACCGGCATATCGAGCAGGGCACCGTCCGGGTGGCCTTCGATCGGCCGGAGGTGCGCAATGCGTTCCGTCCCCATACGGTCGACGAGCTCTATCGTGCGCTCGATCACGCCAGGATGACCCCGGACGTCGGCGCGGTGCTGATCACCGGCAACGGCCCCAGCCCGAAGGACGGCGGCTGGGCCTTCTGCTCGGGCGGCGACCAGCGCATTCGCGGCCGCAGCGGCTACCAGTACGCCGATGGCGAGACCGCGGACACCGTCGACCAGGCGCGTGCGGGCCGCCTGCACATCCTCGAGGTGCAGCGGCTGATCCGGTTCATGCCGAAGGTGGTCATCGCGCTGGTCAACGGCTGGGCCGCGGGCGGCGGGCACAGCCTGCACGTGGTCTGCGATCTGACCCTGGCCAGCCGCGAGCACGCCAGGTTCAAGCAGACCGACGCCGATGTCGGCAGCTTCGACGGCGGTTACGGCAGCGCCTATCTCGCGAAAATGGTCGGCCAGAAATTCGCGCGGGAAATCTTCTTCCTCGGCCGTCCCTACACCGCCGAGGAAATGCATCAGATGGGCGCGGTGAACAAGGTCGTCGATCACGCCGAACTGGAAAATGTCGCACTGGAGTGGACCGCCGATATCAACGGCAAATCCCCGCAGGCCCAGCGCATGTTGAAGTACGCGTTCAATCTGCTCGACGACGGCCTGGTCGGTCAGCAGCTCTTCGCGGGCGAGGCCACCCGGATGGCGTATATGACCGATGAGGCGGTCGAAGGCCGCGACGCCTTCCTGGAAAAACGCAAGCCGGACTGGACCCCCTACCCCTGGTACTTCTGACATGGACATCCTCGGCAGCCGGGTCATCCTGCGGCCCGCCGACTACCAGGCAACCCTCGCGTTCTACCGCGACGGACTCGGCTTGGCCATCGCGCGCGAGTATCCGGGCGGCACGGTTTTCTTCGCTGGACAGTCGCTGATCGAGGTGGCCGCACACGGCGGATCGGGCAAATCGACCACCTTCGAGGGTGCGCTCTGGCTGCAGGTTCGCGACATTTCGGACGCGGCGGCGGAGCTTGCGCTGAAGGGGATCCGCATCGAGCGCGAGCCGGTGCGCGAGCCGTGGGGACTGATCGAAATGTGGGTGCACGATCCGGACGGCGTGCCGATCGTTTTGGTCGAAGTTCCCGCCGAGCATCCGATCCGGCGGGATTCGCGCTGGTCACCGGACTGATCGCGCACGCAGCGCCTGCGCTGCCGGTCCGGCTCGAGTTGCCAATGCCGACCCCGGCGAGGACGATAACCACGGATGACCGCCCGACCGCCGACGTCCGGGTGAGCACCGATGAGTACCGTCCTCCGAGTGAATCGCAGTCTCGATGTCCGACGTACCCGACTTCTTCCCCTCTGACGCGGCCGAACCCCCAGCGCGCCGCCCCAGCAAACCGACCCCTGCCGCGTGCGGTCATGTCGACATGACACGATCAGACTCGTGAGGGAGCGCAGCGAGCGAACCATTAACACAGCGCGCCTGCGCACGACGGCGCCGAGCACCAGCGAGGTGCGGTCGCGCATGACGGGGGCGAAATCATGAGTCGCACCCTGCGGACGCTGCCGATGCCGACCGGATCCGGGCTCGGCGATGTCATGCCACATCTGCGAGAAGTGTTGGAGGGCAACGGCCCCGCGTGGTTGCCGATACCGACCAGCGACCGTCGGGAGGCCCGACGACTGAGCGATGCACTCTTGCCCGGCGAGCTGATCGATGACGAGGCGGCACTGGTCGTGACCACCTCCGGCACCACCGGTGTGCCGAAGGGCGCCATGCTCAGCTCCGCAGCGCTGCGGGCCAGCGGGACTGCGACACACGATCGACTCGGTGGTCCCGGCACCTGGCTCCTGGCCCTGCCGACCCATCACATCGCGGGCATTCAGGTGTTGCTGCGCAGCATTCTGGCCGGTACCGAACCCAGCGTGCTCGACGTTTCCGGCGGCTTCCTACCCGAGGCGCTGGCCGGCGCGATTTCCGGTATGCGTGGTGAGCGCCGCTACACCGCGCTGGTGCCGACCCAGCTCATCAAGGCGCTGGAGGCGCCCACCGCCGCGGCGGCACTTGCCCAGTTGGATGGCGTGCTCGTCGGCGGGGCGGCCACTCCGGCGCCGGTCTACGAGCGCGCGAAAGCGGCCGGTATCAACGTCGTTCGCACCTATGGCATGAGCGAAACCTGCGGCGGCTGTGTGTACGACGGAGTTCCGCTCGACGGCACCGAGATTCGCATCGAGGACGGTCGCGTGCTGCTCGGCGGCGCGATGATCGCCATCGGCTACCGCGGCCAGCCCGACCATCCTGCGTTCGCCGAACCCGGCTGGTTCCGTACCGAGGACGCGGGCACCTACGAGAACGGCGTGCTCAGGATCAGCGGACGGCTCGATGAGGCCATCATGACCGGCGGACTGCTCGTCATCCCGCAGGTCGTCGAGGCCGTGCTGATCACGCATCCCGGCATCAGCGAATGCGTCGTGCTCGGTCTGCCCGACGATCGGCTCGGCCAGCGGGTCGCGGTCGCGGTTGTCCCCGCCCCCGGCGCCACCCCGACCCTCGAGGAACTGCGCGATCACGTCGTGCGCGAACTCGATTCCATCGCCGCACCGCGCGAGCTGGCGATCCTCGACGAACTCCCGCTGCGCGGACCGGGCAAGCCGGACCGCGCCCAACTCCGCGAGCATCTCCTCGCGGAGTCGACGCACTGACACCGGGTCGGGCGGGCAGCGCCCGCTGTTACCGACGATCGCTATCGATGGCCAGGGCCGGGCACAGCTGATAGGCGCCGTCGTCCGAGCGGCTCGCGACTTGCTGCGGGCGCGCAGACGTGCAAGTGGGTGCAAGAGATCGGTGACACCGTCGTGCAAGGGCCGTGCAAGACGGCGACCGCACAGTCTTATGCATGACTTCTTTCGCACCCACTTCAGCGCTCGCCGTCGAGGCGGACAGCCTGGTCAAGGTGTTCGGGGAACAGCGCGCCGTCGACGGTGTGAGCCTGGCGGTTCCGCAGGGCTCGGTCTACGGCGTGCTCGGACCGAACGGCGCGGGCAAGACCACGACCATCCGCATGTTGGCCACCCTGTTGCGCCCGGACGGCGGCAGCGCCCGCATCTTCGGCCGTGACGTCGTCGCGGAACCGACGGCGGTCCGGTCCCTGGTCGGTGTCACCGGGCAGTACGCCTCGGTCGACGAGGACCTCACGGCCACCGAAAATCTGATCATCTTCTCCCGCCTGCTCGGCCTCAGCCGGATCGATGCCAGGCGCAAGTCGGTCGAACTACTGGAGGAGTTCGACCTCACCGAGGCGGCGAACAAGCCGCTGAAGAACTTCTCCGGCGGTATGCGACGCCGCCTCGATCTGGCCGCCAGCCTGATCGCGACACCGCCGCTGTTGTTCCTGGACGAGCCGACCACCGGACTCGATCCGCGCACCCGCGCCCAGATGTGGGAGACCATCCGGCGTCTGGTCCGCGAGGGCGCGACGGTGCTGCTCACCACGCAGTACCTGGACGAGGCCGATCAGCTCGCGGACCGGATCGCCGTCATCGACCACGGCAAGGTGATCGCCGACGGCACCGCAGACGAACTCAAGTCCTCGGTCGGCGGCTCGTCACTGCATCTGACCCTGGTCGATCGGGCCCAACTCGAGGAGGCCCGTCGCATTGTCGCCGACTTCCTCGGCGCCGAGGCCCAGATCACGCCGGAGGCCGGACGGCTCACGGCGCCATTGCCGGATGCGGGCATGACCGCCGATCTGCTGATCCGCCTGCGCGAGTGGGAGATCGCGGTCGACGAGATCACCGTCACCAAGCCCAGCCTCGACGAGGTCTTCCTCACCATCACCGGCCACCCGGCCGAAGACGACAACGATTCGGAACGGAGCGCGGCATGACCACAATTACCGCACCAACCCCGGCGCGCCACGCTGCGCCGACCGCAATCCCGGAGGCCAGCAATAAGATCAGCCTCCGCCAGACCGTCGAGACCTCGTTCACGATGGCCTACCGCGGCATTCTGAAGATCAAGCACAACCCGGAACAGCTGTTCGATGTGACAATTCAGCCGATCCTGTTCACCGCGCTGTTCGCCTACATCTTCGGCGGCGCGATCTCGCACAACGTGCACGACTACCTGCCGATCCTGATTCCGGGCATCCTCGTGCAGACCGTGGTCCTCACCTCTGTCGTCACCGGTACCCAGCTGCGTGAGGATATGGACAAAGGCGTCTTCGACCGGTTCAAATCCCTGCCCATTTCCCGCATTTCGGCGCTGGCCGGCGCATTGATCGCCGATATGGTGCGCTACAGTCTCGCGACCGTGCTCACCGTGGTCGTCGGCCTGTGCCTCGGCTACCGTCCCGGCGGCGGGTTCGTCGGGGTCGTGGTCGCCGGTGTGGTGGTGATCTTCTGCTCATTCGCGGTGAGCTGGATCTGGGCGCTGGTGGGTGTCACGGGTAAGAGTGCCGCTGGCGTGCAGGGCATTTCGATGATGATCATGTTCCCGCTGACCTTCATGTCCGGTGCGTTCGCACAGGTCAGCACGATGCCGGGTTGGCTGCAGGGCATCAACCACGCGAACCCGATCTACTACATGGTCAATGCCGCCCGAGAGTTGATGAACGGCAACGCCTACAGCAGCGATCTGGTCTGGTCACTGGTCGGCTCGGTGGTCGTGATCGTGATCTTCGCGCCGCTCGCGGTCCGGGCTTACATGCGCCGGGCTTGATCACTCAGGTCTGACCCGAAAGTCGCGGTGGGTAAGTCACCCACCGCGATTTTCGTTGTCCCAGAACAGCTCCTGCAGGAGTTCGAGGATCCGCGCCGCCGCTTGGCGTCGACGCATCCCGGCGGCCCGGGTCAGTGCTGCATCGAAGCGCTCGTCCCCGACCGTTGTTCGGTGCAGTTCCACGTGCCGCCGCAATTCGGCCGACGGACTATCCTGTCGCCCCATGACTTTGCCGGCCAGCGAAACCAACTCCAAGCCGATCTCCGAATCGCGTTGGACCGCGAGATAATACGTTCCGACCGCGTTGCCGACCGCACCGATCTGCGGCAGGTCGTAGAACTGTCCGAGTCGGCCCACCGCGAGGCCGAGCAGCGTGCGCGCGATATCGTCGGCCTGCGCCGCCCGTCCGTACAGCACGTACGCGTCCAGGGCCCCGCTCGCGGTCATCAGAATGCCCGGGCCGGGCATCGGTTCGTCATTGGGCCAGCCGTACAGGTCGAGTGCCCGACGATAGTGGCGCAGCCCGGCGTCGATATCGCCCTCTGCCAGTTCGAGTTCCGCCATGCCGATGACCACCGGTGCCAGACGGTGGTTGCGTCGGATGTGCGGGTCGTCGATCGCGGTGCCATGCGCCGGATCACCGTCCGCGGCGCCGAGCGCGAAGCCCAGCTCCCGCCGCCCTTCCGCGAACCGCCCCGCGCCGATCAGCGATATCGCGAGATAGCTGCGTATCTCAACGGCCTCTTCGTGGGCACGCAACTCCCGCAACAGCTCCGCGGCCCGGCGGTAGTAATCCACCGCATCGGCATAATGCGCGGTCTGTCCGGCGAGCTGCCCGAGGTGCTGGGTAACCATCGCCGTGCCCCAGACATCAGAGCCCTCGATCAGCTGCAAGGCGGCCTTCGCGTCCCGGGCGGAGCCGTAGACATGGCCGGCGTTCTCCCTGATATTCGCGCGCATGAACACCGCCGCGGCGCGTACCACCGGGTCCGGCGACTTCGCACCGTCGGCGAATAGCCTGGGTGCGTCCGCACCCGAGGTATCCGAGCAGGCCATGACGCCGAGAAAGCGCACTCCACTATTGAGATCGATTGCGGTGCTGAGCAATCGACGGACCCGCGCCCGAGTGGTCGCCACCGCACGCAGATCGCTGCCCTGATACACCATGTGCATACCGATCAGCAGGTGCGCGAGCATCTGCAGATCGGCGAACGTACCGTGCACCGGACCGGGTTCGGGTGCCAGGTTGATAATCCGGCGCCCCCAACCGCTCAGCTCCATATGCGCGCCACGCATCACCCAGAGCGTGCCGACGATCGGGAAGACCCGGTACACCGTGCGGGCGTCCCTGCGCTCCAACGCATATCGCAGCACCGCGACCAGGTTGTCGAGTTCCGCACCGACCGAGAGCACGGTGGCCACCTGCTCGTCGGAGACATAACGCTGCACCGTGGCGATCGAATAGTCACGGGCCCAGCGCGACATCCGATCCATCACCACGGGACGCTCGTCGATCGCACCCGAAATGCCCGCCGCCGCATCGGATCCGGTCAGCGCGAGCTGTTCCTCCCCGAATTCGCGAACGGTTTCCAGCATTCGGTAGCGGGTGCCGATCAGGCCTTCATCGTCGTCCAGGACGGTCAGCAGCGATTGGCCGACCAGTCCGTCCACGGCCGTGGCCACATCGTCGACATCCGGGCCGCCCGCCACCACTTCGGCGGCATCGAGGGTGAACCCGGCCGGAAAGCGGCACAGCCTGCGCAAGGCGATCTGTTGCGACTCTTCCAGCAGATTCCAGCTCCATGCGATCACCGCATGCAAGGTGCGATGGCGTTCCGGTGAGGAGCGATCTCCGCTGCGCAGCAAGGCGAATCGGTGTTCCAGGCGGGTTTCGATTTCCTCGACGCTCATGGTCCGCACGCGGGCGGCCGCGAGTTCGATGGCCAGTGGCAGCCCGTCGAGTGTGGTGCACAGCCGGGCCACCACTTCGGGATCCAGGCGCACTGTCGGCCGCACCGCACGGGCTCTGGCCATGAACAGCTCGGTTGCGGGCGATCCGGCCGCATCGATTGCCAAGGGCGCCAGCGGATAGACCGTTTCCGCGGTGATCGCCAGCGGCGCTCGGCTGGTGGTGAGGACACTGAGCTGGTCGCAGCTGCCGACCAGGTCGGCGACCACCTCGGCGACCGCGTCGATCAGATGCTCGCAGTTGTCCAAGATCAACAGCGTCGGGCGGGCGGCGAGCGCATCGCGCAGTCGGCGACCGGCATCGCTGTAACCGGTGGAGCGCCGCCACGCCGTCTCGCGGACGATCTCGCCGAGGCCGAGCGTCGTGCTGATCGCGGCCTCGATATCGGCGCGCGGATCGGCATCGGCGGTCGTATCGGCCCGCACCGAGGCCAACTCGACCAGCACCACGGATTCGCTGCGCGCGACCCGTGCGCCCAATTCGTTGGCCACCCTGGTCTTTCCGGTGCCGCCGGGGCCGAGGACGGTGGTCACCCGGGAGCGGTGCAGTAGTTGCGCGAGTGCGTCCAGATCGGTGGCGCGTCCGAGTAGGGCATTGGGGGCGGCGCGCAGGCCGATCGCGGAGCTGGCACTCGGTGGCGCGGCGGCCGAATCCGAAACTCGTCCAATCGAATCCAGTGCCGTCGCGTCCCGCCCTGCGGAATCCCGTGCGACCGAATCCGCTACCGCGGACGATACCGTCGGATCAGCCGGTGTGACCGAATTCACGACGGGCGTCGGCTTCGGTACGACCCCACCGTGATCGGTCCGCGATGCGAATCCTGGCACCGGATCACCCCGCAGGATAGCGGTATTCAGCTCGACCAGCGCCGGACCCGGATCCGCGCCGAGTTCTTCGACAAGTCGCCCACGGATCGATGCGAAGACATCGAGGGCTTCGTTGGGCCGACCGGCCGCGGCGAGCAACCGCATCAAGGTGGCGTGCGCGGCCTCGTCGAGCGGCTTGGCGGCCGTGGCGCGGCGGGTGATCGCCACCGCGCCGTCGAGATCACCGCCGGCGACCCGGGCGGCGACCTCGATCGCCTCCAGTTCGGACCAGCGGTGGGCGGCCGCGGCGCGCAGCTCGTCGGCGAGATCGCCCGCGGGTAGGTCGGCACCTGGCTCGCCGCGCCAGAGCGATCTGGCCTGGGTCAGCACCTCTAGACATCCGGCATGATCACCGTCGGCTTGTTTGGCGCGGGCCGCGCGCACCAGGTAGTCCACAAGGGTCAAATCGACCTGATCAGCGGTCAGCGTGAGACGGTAGCCCGCCGGACCGATCTCCAGCGCCGCATCCGGTAGCGCCGCCCGCAGTCGCGACACCTGGGTGTGCAGTGCGTTCATCGGCGAGCGCGGCGGCTGCTCACCCCACACCTCATCGATCAGTGCCTGGGCACTGCGGCTGCGGCCGGGACGCAGGGCCAGCGCGGCGAGCAGCAGTCGCGACCGTGCCCCGGGTAGCGCTGCGAGCGTGCCGTCTCGGCGTAGCGCGATTTCGCCCAGCAGGGCCACTACGACCGATTCGCCTGCGGGCGTCGTCAGGGTTTGACTTCGGCCGTTCGGGCCGCTCTGATCGGGAAACATTCCGTGGTTATCGTATGCGAGCCCCGGCGCGAGCGACGGGCTCGGAGGCGGTAGCGCAAGGGCAAAACAGTCGGCCGCCAGGCCGCCCGTTGAGGGTGGGAGACGGGCGGGCCCATGGAGGGACCCGGGAGTGCCGAAATCGAATACTGTGTGCCAGGCTGACATGGTTTTTCGCCCCTGTTCGGACCGCTGAGGCGTTTACGCTGTGCGCATGGCTGAGTTCGAAATCGTTCGGCAGGCTGTGATCACGGCCGAGCCCGCGCGCATTCATGGGCTGATCGATAACTTCCACGAGTGGACCAAGTGGTCGCCGTGGGAGGACGTCGATCCGCAACTGCAGCGGAAGTACTCCGGACCGGACGCTGGAGTCGGCGCCAAGTACGCCTGGGACGGCAACCGCAAGGCCGGTCGCGGCAGCATGGAGATCACCTCCAGTGACGACCGGGAAATAGGTATCCGGCTGGCCTTCGAGAAGCCGTTCAAGGCCACCAATAAGACGACCTTCGAGCTGAACCCGGTCTCGGCCCTGGAAGGAGGAGAACCCCGCACCGAGGTGGTCTGGCGGATGAGAGGTCAGCACAAGGGCCTGATGGGCGTGATCGGGAAGGTGTTCCCGATCGACAATATGATCGGCAAGGACTTCGAAAAGGGCCTCGACCGACTGAAGACCGCCGCCGAAGCCAACTGAACCGCCCGAGCGGACCGAACCGCGGCCGCGCATTAGGCTGCGAAGATGGCTACTGCAGCGCAATGGATCGAGGGCGCACGGCCCCGCACCCTGCCGAACGCGATCGCCCCTGTCCTCGCCGGAACCGGCGCCGCCGCCTCCATCGATGGCGCGGTGTGGTGGAAAGCGGTTCTCGCGCTGCTGGTTTCGCTGGCCTTGATCATCGGGGTGAATTACGCCAACGACTACTCCGACGGCATCCGCGGCACCGATGACGTGCGGGTCGGTCCGCTGCGGCTGGTCGGGCAGAAGCTCGCCTCGCCCGCCACGGTCAAGAATGCCGCGATCATCAGCCTGGCCATCGGCGCGGTCTTCGGGCTGGTGCTCGTCATCGCGACGGCGTGGTGGTTGCTGCTGGTCGGCCTGGCCTGCCTGGCCGGTGCCTGGTTCTACACCGGCGGCCGCAAGCCCTACGGCTACAGCGGGTTCGGTGAGCTGGCGGTCTTCGTCTTCTTCGGCCTGATCGGGGTGCTCGGTACCGAATTCGTACAGGCCGAGCGGATCGAATGGGCGGGTCTGGTGCTGGCGATCGGGGTCGGGGCGTTCTCCAGCGCGGTGCTGGTCGCCAATAACCTGCGCGATATTCCGACCGATACCGAATCCGGGAAGGTCACGCTCGCGGTCAAACTCGGCGATCCGCGGACCCGGACGCTGCACCTGGCGCTGCTCCTGGTGCCGTTCATCGCGACGCTGCTGTTGGTCGTCCGCACGCCCTGGGCGCTGGTCGGACTGGTCGCCGTGCCGTTGGCGGTGCGCGCCAATGCACCGGTGCGCTCCGGCAAGGGTGGGCTGGAATTGATTCCGGCGCTCCGCGATTCGGGGTTGGCGCTGTTGGCGTGGTCGGCGGTTACCGCACTGGCACTGGGTATCGCAGGATAGGGACCGCGAAGCGCGGCACCCAGTTGGCGCCGACGGATCCGAGTGTGCACTTCCCGGCCGAATTCGGCAATTTCCGCCTCGTTCGCGCAAAGAATGCACGCTCGGACCCATTCCGCCTTTGAACGAGCCGTGAGCGCGCCAGGAAACTGCTAGTCGTCGCCGTCCGGAACCAGGACGCCGAGGATCCAGTTGACCACCGCGACAATGATGCCGCCCCACACCGCTGCCCAGAAGCCGTCGATACGCAGGCCGTAGTCGGTGGTCTCGGTGATCTTCGCGGTGAGCCACAACATCAGCGCGTTGATCACCAGCAGAAACAGGCCGAGGGTCACGATGACCAGCGGCAGCGATAGAAGTTTCACGATCGGCTTGACCAGCGCGTTCACCACGGTGAAGACCACGGCGACGGCCAGGATGACAATGACTTTGCCGCCATTGCCCTTGTCCTCGGGACTCCAAATCTCGATCTTGTCGACCCATGCTGCCGCCAGCCAGATGGCAACGGCGTTGATGATCAAGCGAATCAGAAGCTGCATGGCTTGATGCTAGGCCCGACGGGCGGGCATGTGCTGCCACAAACCGCGAATCGAGCGGCGCACACATGCCCGACCCCTCACGCGGCACGGTCGAGCAGCGCGTGCACCTTTGGTCGGAGCGCATCGATCGCTTTCGAACCGCCGAGGATGCGGATGGTGGTCGCATTGGGCGCGCGCAGAATGCCTAGCAGCAGGTGCCCGGATTCGATGGACCTGTCCTTGCGGGCCATGGCTTCGCGCAGTCCCAGCTCCAACACCTTCTTGGCATCCCTGGTGAACGGGATGTGACCCCAGTTCCGATCGCGGCCGCGGCCGAATCGGGACCGCTCCTCGGGCACGGCCCGTTCCAGCGCATCCTCGCCGAAGGTGGCCTCCAGGCTCTCGCGCACCGCATCCAGATCGATGCCGATCGAACGCAGCGCCTCGGCGTCCTCCGCACCGAGCGGCTGGCCTTTGGCCTGCTGGCCTAGGGTTTTCAGCACCTCTCGGTGGGTGAGCCCCGCCTCCTCGAGCAGTGTCTTCAATTCCGGCTCGCCCTGTGCCAACAGACCGAGCAGGACATGCTCCACCTCGATCCTGGGTGCGCGCAGTTCCCGCGCGTCTTCCTGAGCGATGACGATCGCCGTTCGCGCCGACCTGCTGAACCGTTCGAACATCAGCGGTTCCCGCCTCTCCGGTTGTATTTCTGGTGGACCGCCTGCTTGCTGACCTCGAGCGCCTCCGCGATCGCCTGCCAGGACCAGCCCTGTTCGCGGGCATTGGTCACCTGGATCGCCTCCAGTCGTTCGAGCAGCCGACGCAGAGCGAGCACCGCGCGCAGCCCGACCTTGGGGTCCGGACTGCCTGCGGCGGCCGCCAGTGTGGTTGCTTCAGTCATGTCGTCAATTTTGATTGACGAACTCCGGAGTTGTCAACGAAAATTGACGAGGCTCGCCGCGAGAGAACCCCGGCGCTGCGGCCGGGGTTGCGATATCGCGTGCTAGGCGGACCAGATTCCGGTCGCGGCGAACTTCTCCAGGATCGCGGCGGGTTCGGTGAGGTTCATGCCCTGCGCCTCGACCCACGAGTCATCGAAATACGTCCCGGCATAACGATCTCCGCCGTCGCAGAGCAGCGTGACGACACTGCCCGCACGTCCGTTGAAGATCATTTCGGCGATGAGTGCGAACGCACCCCACAGATTGGTTCCGGTGGAACCGCCTACGCGGCGGCCGATTACCCGACTCGCGTGCCGGGCAGTGGCGATCGATGCGGCATCGGGCACCTCGATCATCCGATCCACCACCTGACCGATGAACGACGGCTCCACTCGCGGGCGGCCTATTCCCTCGATGCGCGAAGGCATTCCGGTCTGATACCCGGCGTCGGCGGTTTCGTAGCCGCCGTAGAACGCGGAGTTCTCCGGGTCGACCACGGCCAGTTTCGACGGGTAGCGGTGATAGCGGATATAGCGACCGATGGTGGCACTGGTGCCGCCGGTACCCGCGCCGACCACGATCCAGTCCGGCACCGGATGCGCCTCCAATTCCATTTGCTGGAAGATGGATTCGGCGATGTTGTTATTGCCGCGCCAGTCGGTGGCACGCTCGGCATGGGTGAACTGATCCATGAAGTGGCCACCGCATTCGGCGGCCAGCCGCGCCGCCTCGGTGTACATATCCGGTGGGCGCTGCACGAAATGGCAACGGCCGCCCTGAGCTTCGATCAACTCGATCTTCTGCGGCGAGGTGCTCGCCGGCATCACCGCGACGAAATCCAGGCCGAGCAGTTTGGCGAAATACGCCTCGCTGACCGCGGTCGAACCGGACGACGCCTCGACCACCGTGGTGCCCTCGGTGACCCAGCCGTTGCAGATCGCGTACAGGAACAGTGACCGCGCCAGCCGGTGCTTGAGGCTGCCGGTGATGTGGGTCGACTCGTCCTTCAGGTACAGCTGGACGTGCCAGGCGCCGGGCAGCGGATACCGGATCAGATGCGTGTCGGCGCTGCGCTGGGTGTCGGCCTCGATGAGCCGCACGGCATTGTCGACCCAGGCCCGTGGCGTACTGCGATCGCAGTACTTCACGAGGCGGCACCGTTCGGGTCGTCGTCACCACGCAGCCGGGCGCGCAGCTGCGCCTTGTCCTGGCGACGCTTCGCATCGACGACCGCGATGTCCTCGTTGACCCGAGCGCGCAATTTCTTGAACAGCGTCAGCGACAGCGGCATCGCGATGACCAACGCGAACAGCGCGGCGACCAACCACGGAACATCCACCGAGACGAGCCGGGCGACACCGATGATCGCAGCGGCGATGACGACGACCAGCGCCAGCCTGGCGAGCGTGTACAGCGCCAGATTGCGGGCCAGCCGCGCGCCGACGCCAGCGGTTTGCTGTGCGGGTTCACCCTTCGGTGGCGTTGCGTCACTCACGTCGTCCAGCCTATGCGAAGCTATGGCGCACCCTCGGCGATACCTCCGGTCGAAGTAAGTGGTGGCCTCGCCGATGCTCGACCAAGCGCAAGGAACCAGAGACGGACTGCGTCCGACTACGCCTGACCAGGGCTCATATCCGTTTTGTCTATTACTTCCCCTTTACCAACTGTAGGTGGTTCGAGTACCTAGGGGTTGCAGTGCAACGATGGCGCCATCTGATGAGGGAACTGTCGAGAACGGAGAGGTTTGCTATGACTGCGATCACCGTCGGCGGCCAGGACACCCTGCTGACACCGGGCCAAGTCGCCGCCATGTTCCACGTCGATCCGAAGACCGTCACCCGTTGGGCCCACGCCGGGCGCCTGGGATCACTGCGGACGCCGGGCGGGCATCGCCGGTTCCGCGAATCCGAAGTACTTCAGCTGCTCCAGTCGCTCACCACCGAGGCAACCGCACGCTGATCATGGTCCGCGGGCCTGTAGCTGTGAGCTCGATCTTCCTGTCTAGGGGCCCGCACCCACCAATTTCGTGTCTGCGGTGTTCGAAGGCTACGCACGCGACTACCCTCGTTAGCAGGAGGTGAGCGACGTGACGTACCTGTTGGCACTCATCGCAGTTGTGGCAGTCGCGGTGTTGTGCTGGAAGGCGTTCGGCCCCGAGAAGACAGCCGGACCGCCCACGCGTTCGCCGCAGCGCAAGCGCATCATGGGGCCGGATGACGACCCCGAATTCCTCTGGCGCATTTCGCGCCAGCATCGTGATGGTGACGGGTCTGCCGAGCGCTGATCGTTCGCTCGGTTCGCCGGGAGGTTTTTGGGCCCGAAGCCCCCAGTCACGCAACTGTATTGACCGCGCGGTAAATCCGCATCAGAAGGTGCCGAAACCCGATTTGCTACCTCTGACGCCTGGTCACTTCTCTTCGCCTGGTACGAGGTCGAACGCGGCACAATGCTTCGGAATCACCTGATGAAAGTGGCGATGATCGAGCGTCGCCACTTCTCGTGAACCCAGACGTTCCGCGACCGCAATGACCGATGCAATTGGCAACTGCCGACAACGGCCCGGTGTCGCAAATGATCACTCACGACCACCGAGGTCGCGCCACAGCACTTCCTGGGATGTCGAAGCGAAGTCGGCCTCGGCCTCGACGGTCCCCGTAAACGAGAGACGCCGCCGAGGCTCGGTTGTCGTTTCTCGATCTGCGGCCGACCGACCATGGCTAGCAACCAAGCGAAGTACGACCGGCCGAAGATCCTCCTGCTCCTCCTCAGTCAATAGGCTGACGAGGTCGCGAAAATTCATGTCATCGACGGCCGCCGGTCATGCTCCTCAGCGTACGGTTCGGCCCGTCAAACGATCACGGCTCGCCGTTGATGACGGCCATGAGGGCATCCATGAACGACTGCCCGCCCATGATGTAGCCGCCGGCGATCGCGCCGATTACCGCGCCGATCGGGCCGGTGATGATGCTGAAGAAGAAGACGCCGACGATGGCGCCGATGATGAGGCCGAGGACGCCGCCGAGGACCACGCCGACGATGTTCTTGTTGATTTCGTCGGTCAGGCGGGCCATGGAATTGACCGGCTGCATCTCGCCGATGTTCTTGGCGCTCAATTTCGGTGTGAGAGCGAGGGTTCGGCCGTTATCGGAGATCGTCTGGTCGACCGCGACCTTCGTGCCGGAGAGCTCGTAGGTCAAGGGGACTTCCGACACCACAGCGCCGGCATCGGACTTCAGCAAGACCTTGGTGCCGTTGTCGGCGAGTTCGAACTTGCCGCTGTCGACCTCGGTGGTGAGAACGCGATCCCGGTGCCCATCCGAGATTTCGGAAGCCACTGTGTGGTAACCGATTCCCTGCTCGACGCCGGAGGCCGACACCTCTTTGGCAACTTCCGCTGGCTTCGCATTCGCGGTTCCCGCCGCGATTCCTACGGCGGCGATGGACACGAGAGTGACGGCGAACGTGCCGAACTTCATCAAGGTTTCCTTCTGACAAGCACCGGCCCCGGTAGCCGGTTGACGCGTCTAGCGCCACGTAGCTTGTTGCCCCGCACGGCATTTAGGAAACCCCTGCAGACCATTGTTATTCGATTGTTATTCCAGCATCCGACCCATGATCATTTCACACAAGTATCCTTTTTATCCTCGAAAATAGGTGAACTCGACGCGCACACACCGGATGGTGTAGGCATGACGTGATCTCTCACCATTGCAACTTTCAACTTCGTATCTCGGCGCGCGAGTTCGAACAGCCCTGGAGGACATCACAGGTGTCACGTCAACGTGTCCGTGCAGGTCTCACCTTGACGGTCTTCATAGCTGTAACCGCGCTGGCCGCTGCCGTTGTGGCGGTGGCGGCAATGTCGCTCAGCAACGACAAGTCCACCACGAGCAGCCCATCGCCCGCGGCCCAGAACGACGCCGCGCCGACCACCGCGTCGGAACCGTCGTTTCCCGAACTGCCACTGACCACCCCCGAGGCCCCACCGACCACCTCCGCCACCCGCAGCACCTTCGACAAGATCGCGGGCGGCCTGAAGGTCGAGGTCGGTGACTGCGTCGAAATCGGCGGCAGCGGCGACAATCCCACCCTCGGCAAGGCAGCCTGCGGCGGCGCGACCTCCACCTACAAGGTCATCGATAAGGCGCCCGAGAACGCCGCCTGCCCGACCGACGCCGACCGCGCCCTCACCGACACCCTGCACGGCATCAACCGCGCCGCCCTCTGCCTGGACATCGACTGGGTAATCGGCGGCTGCATGGATCCGAACAAAGACAACCCCAAACGCCTCGACTGCAACACCAGGGGCGTCCCCAACGCCGTCCGCGTCATGGACGTCAAACAGAACACCACAAACGTGAACGTCTGCTCCTCGAGCGACCGCGGAATCGTCTACCAGCAACGCCAATTCGTAGTCTGCGTCCACCGGTTGTAAGACCCCGCCGAATCGGCACCCGCCGGTAGCGGGTGGCGAGTGCATCGGCCAGAAATCGCGCCTCGACAGTCCGTGTCGACATGGTCACCCGACAGTCGATGCACGAACAGCACCGCCACCACAGGCATCTGGAGTCCGAGGCTCCCATCAGTAAGCAGAGCGGCAACGTACCCGAGCCAAGTCACCTCTCTACCAATGACATTGCATTGTCGGTAGACCCGTGCGGCACTCGATCTGCGGACGGCACAGAAGTATCAGGACGAAGCGCGCCAGGTGGCCGAGGGGGCCTGGCAGCGATGGCGTGAACTAGCCGCGGAGCTGCCCGCGGTCCAACCTCGGCAGTTCTATCAAGACCGTCACGACGCTGATCCGGGGACATACTCGTCGGCGCAGGGCCGAGACCGAGCAGTGCTTCGACGGACCGGTGCAGTTCATGGATTGCCCCGAGGTGACGCAGTGGCTGGGCGGTGGCTCGGATCAAGCCGGGTTCGTCCAGGTCATGGAGGGACACACGCGCAATCCACGTCGCATGCGCGAACTGCTCGCCGAAGGCACCGACGCCGACATGCCGCACAGCCTCTCGTTCACGCTTACGAGAACTATCTCCGCACATAGTCTTCCGCGCGTGCGTGGTCCATGTGCACATACGATCCGGTGGTCGCAGTCGGATCCGTCGATCGAGACGAGTTCGTCGCATCCGTCGTGAGGTATGCGCGGCCCCGACACAATGGATG
This sequence comes from Nocardia vinacea NBRC 16497, assembly GCF_000308835.1. GTDB lineage: Bacteria > Actinomycetota > Actinomycetes > Mycobacteriales > Mycobacteriaceae > Nocardia > Nocardia vinacea. The sequence continues at coordinate 21,603 of NZ_BAGN01000217.1, forward strand.
GCTGGTGGTACGAGGACGGCTGGACAGGGATCCACGGTGCCTGCTTCAGCTCCGCCGACTGCCCACATGAACCGGAAATCGCCGCCGGATACGACCACAGCGCCGACTACCTGGCAGCCCTGCCCGGCGACGCGATGCTGGTCGAACTACGCTGCCACGGCTGACCACTATCACTACCGCCGACGCCGCAGGAAATGAACAGTTCCGGTAGCCAGCGGTAAGCTGTTGTTGACGCCTTCTGCAGTACGAATGACGTCCTGTTCGGTCCGGTCGACGCTGCAGCTGTTGGCCAGCCGGAATGCGCGTTCCTAATCGGACGCATCATGTACTTCATCAAGTAGCGAATCGCGTGTCGCAAAGTCGATCGGCACGTAACGCACTCGCTGCCCCAGTCCGGTAGCTCGGCAGCGCGGCCTACTACGCGGACGTCATAGAGCTCGTTGTGAGGAAGCAAAATGTCTAGCAAGATCGTCAAAACTCTAGCCGCGACTGTTATCGCCGCGCCCCTGCTCGTCCTCGCGGCGCCCGCAGCCACTGCCGATTCGACTGCCACGGTGCCGTCGTCCTCCACCACCGCTCCGGTCGACGGATCGTTCGGATCGGCTACGTGGTGTTTCCCCCTCGGTAGTGTCGTCTGGTGCATCTGAGTCAGCGTCTGAGAACTCCAGTGTTGGGTGCGGGACGCTCGAGATTTGAGTGAACTCCTGGTAGGGCGGTGATCGCTGAGATCAATCGCTGTACCAGGGAGTTCATTTGTCATCATCGCGTATTGCAGGGTGTTCGTCGTGCCCGGCTGGTGGATCGCGTGGGCGATGCTGCCCTCGGAGTCCCCCGGTCAAGACCGTCTACGACATCTACCGGCGCTGGGTCAGCTCTCGATATCGGCGAGACGCTGACGTTTTTCGTGGAACGGTCCGGCGGCAGCGTCGTACTCGGCAGTCCGGCGGCAGCGTTCGACTGGCTGAATTCGGGGGAAATACTCGCCGCCAGCCCTTGATTCGGATCGATTCCGACGGTGAAGCCGTTCTCCAGACTGAGCGCGCAGCCGAGGAGGAACCCCGCGACGGCTTGGCCGGACACTATTCCATCGCCCTCCATGTTCAGCGAGTAGTTGCGGGATAGCTGTGCGGCATGCGCGAACGTCATGAGAAAGTTCGGCATCCGGTCGCCCGGTGGATCCACTTCGACGTTCTCCACCGATGTCGCACATGAATTCCGGCACCGGATACGTCCGCACCGGGCGATTGAGCTCGGCTCGGCTCGGCGCCGGGCCACACAACCACAGCCAGGACGGCCGCGACCACACCGGTCGCGAGAACGACGAATCAAGGGCGCATATCTTGATCCCGTTTCGAATCGGATGTACTTCAGCGGCGGCGAAATCGCATGAACAGACCCACATAGCTAAGTGGGATACCGGCCCGGCTCGTTCAGGCTGCGGGGCGTGTCGCACACCGCCCATTTCCGCTGGTAAAGCCCTTTAGTTCAGCCCGGCGTACGAGTGCAAACCACTGATAACGATGTTGATGATGAAGAGGTTGAAGAGCATTGCGACGAAGCCCGCGATGTTGATGTAGGCGGCCTTGGTGTCGCGCCAACCCGATGTCGCGCGGGCGTGGAGGTACGCGGCGTACAGGACCCAGGCGATGAAGGAGCAAGTCTCCTTCGGGTCCCAGCCCCAGAAGCGGCCCCAGGCGGCTTCGGCCCAGATGGCGCCGAGGATGACTCCGGCTCCGAAGAGCGGGAACCCGATGATCGTGGTCTTGTAAGCCAACCGGTCGAGGGTGCGAGCGTCGGGGAGCCTGCGGGCGATGGTGCCGAGGATGTTGTCGGATTCGGCGCCTTCGGGCTGGCGCAGACGGTAGAGGAACAGCAGGCTGGCTATGCCGGAGACCAGGAAGACGCCGCTGCCGATGCTGACGATGGTGACGTGGATGGGCAGCCAGAACGACTTCAGTGCGGGCACAACGGGTGCCGCGTCGGCATAGAGCACGGTGCCGGCCAGGAACAGCAGGATCAAGATCGGGACGAGCAGGAAGACCCACATCGAGCGGTAGCGCTGTTCGCGCAGGAACACCATGCCGACCACGGCGGCCGCGGCGGTCGCCATGGTGACGAATTCGTACATGTTGCCGAGCGGGAAGCGGTGGGTCGCGAAGCCGCGCAACACGATCGAGGTCACATGCAGGGCGATCGCGACGAACAGCACCGAGAACGCCATATTGCCTGCGCGTTCGGCGAACGGCTTGGCCTGCGGCGTCTCGACCCGACCGGGTCCGGTGGGACGATCGGAACCGCCGCCCACGGTCACCAGTTCACGCGCGACGACCTTCTGCGTCCGCGCCGCCGCGTACTGCACGATCAGCAGCACCAGCACCAGCGCGTACACGACGATCGCCGATTTGAAGGCGAGATCGCTGTACTGGGCGATGGTCTCGTCGATCGGCATGGTCACTCTCCCGTGGCGGATCGGTCATCGAGCAGGCGCTTACGCAGGCGATCGAATTCGCCGCCCCAGCCCGCCTGATCGGTTCTGGCGAGCCCGCCCATCTCTACTACGGTGCGTCGTTTGTCAACGGTACCCGCTTCGTCATCGGCCGGGTACACGCGGATCCAGATGCGTCGCCGCTTCACCAGCAGCGACACCAGCAGCCCGGCCATCATGGCCAGCGCGCTCACCAGCACCCACTGCTGCGCCGGATCGTGGGATACCTGCAGATTCACGAATTCCTGCGCACCGTCGAAGGTGACCTTGGTGCCATTGGGCAGCGTCGCCGACTCGCCGGGACGCAGGTTCACCCTGGCTTCCTTGGCCAGTCGCCCCTGCTTGACCTGCTCGGGATCCAGCACGAACAGCGACTGCGGCTTACCGGTATCGAGACCGGTATCGCCGCGATAGATGTCCACCGCGACGGCCGGATCGTTCATGGTCGGGAACGAGGATGTCAGCAGGCTGCCGTGCAGTAGCGCGGTCGGCGCGAACAGACCCTCGATGGCGATCTGGTTCTTTCGGCGCTCTTCGTCGGTTGCATACATGCCGCCGGGCGGATCGATCCGCAGCACACCGCTGGACAGGAAGGTCTGCGCATTGTCGGGCCGCCACTGGACGGTCTCGGTTCGGGTCTGACCATTCGGGAAGGTCACCGTGAACGTGGGCGCGAAACCGTGACCCTGCAGATACAACCGGTCCCCCGAGACGCGCAGCGGATGGTTCACCTGGATCTGCGCATCGCGCCAGGTATCGCTCTGCAGATCGCCGCCTGCCTGATATTCGATATCCGAGGTGAACATCTCGGCCTGACCGTTCTGCAGGTAATCGGCCTTGAAGTCCTTGACCCGCACGCACAATGGCGCCATACCGGTGCCGTCGTTGATATTGCCCGCCTTGAACGAGTCGAAGACGGCGGGCGAGGTAGTGCAGAAGCCGGGCCCGTTGTTCGCGATGACGATCACGCTGCCCTCGTAACCGAACAGCTTGCCGACCGCGATCGCGACGAGCAGCCCGACCAGGGCCAGGTGGAAGACGAGGTTGCCGAGTTCACGGGTGTAACCCTTCTCCGCGGAGAGGGTGATCTCGCCTTCGCGAGTGCCGTCGCGCACCTCGGTCCGCCAGCCGCGCAACTCTTTTCGAGCATGCTCGAGCGCGGCGTCCGGGGTGCCATCGATTGTCTCGGAGTAGTGGTGCGGCAGCCGAGACAGGTTGCGCGGCACCCGGACCGGCGGCGTGCGCAGCGCGCGATAATGGTCCAGGCAGCGCGGCAGAATGCAGCCGACGAGCGAAATGAACAGCAGCGCATAGATTGCCGTGAACCAGAAGCTGGAGAACACGTCGAACAGCTGGAACCGGTCCATCCACGGTCCGAGCGTCGGGCGGTCGGCGATGTACTGATCGACCTTGCCCTCGTTGAGGTTTCGCTGCGGCAGCAGTGCGCCCGGAATCGCGCCCAGAGCCAGCAGGAACAGCAATACCAGCGCGGTGCGCATGCTGGTGAGCGCACGCCAAGCATTGCGCACGAGCGCCCACGCGCGACCCGGTAGCGACTGGCGCGGCGGCGTCACCGGCGCCTCGGGTCTGTCGATCACGGTCATATCGGCAGCGTCACCTCGGAAACGAACCCGTCGCGCACCCAGGCGACGAACTGGTCCCACGCCCCCGTGACCAGCGCGATCCCGACCGCGACGAGCAATATGCCCCCGATGATCTGAATGGTGCGCGAATTGCGCCGCAGCCAACCGACCCCGCGCAACGCACTCGCCGACCCGAAGGCCAGGATCACGAACGGCAGCCCGAGACCGAGACAATAAGCGACGATCAGCGCGACGCCGCGCACGGCCGTCGTACCCTCGGTCCCGGCCGAAACCGCCATCACCCCGGACAGCGTCGGCCCGAGGCACGGCGTCCAACCGAGCGCGAAGACCGCGCCGAGCAGCGGAGCGCCCAGAATACTGGTGAGCCTGCGCGGCTCCATCCGCGTATCGCGCTGCAACGCGGGAACCAGGCCGATGAACACCAGACCCATCAGGATGGTGACCACACCGCCGACCCGTTGCAGCAGTTCACGATTCACGTTCAAGGTCTGGATGACGCCGAAAACCGTTGCGGTGGCGAGCACGAACACCACGGTGAAGCCCGCGACGAACAACCCGGCCGCACCGGCCACTCGGATCCGACCCGTCCGTGCCGCAGCCCGATCGACCGAAACCGCCGTGCCGCCAAGGCTTTTGGCCTGCGCCGCGGTGGCGGGCGGCGCCTCGGCGCCGACCAGCCCGGCCAGATAGGACAGGTAACCCGGCACCAGCGGCACCACACACGGCGAGGCGAACGAGACCAGTCCGGCCAGTACGCATGCGCCGAGCGCCAATAACAACGGCCCCGTCGCCGCTGTCTGCTGGAACGAATCACCCACTGCGGCAAGCACCATCAGTCGGTCTCCACCGGGGGTCGATCAGCACGCTCGGGCACCGGCGCCGCAGAGGTATTCGTCGAGGCGGGGGCGAAGTCCATCATGGAATCGGCCGCGGCGCTGCGCGGTACGGCGGCAACGCCGACCCAGCGGTCATCGACGGTCCAGACCCCGCGAACGAGACGGGCGGCCTGCCGCGGGCGACAGGCACGCGGGCTACGAGTACGGCGATCGCGAATCACGATTGCACCTTTCCTACCGCTCGCTATCGAGCGGGACGTAATTACGACATGGGCCGAACGGCTTGTGCGGGGTCACTGCGAACCTTCCGCGGCAATGCGTTCGACAATTGGTTGGAGGTCTTCCGCCAAGAGCGAGCGGAGGAAGACAGCGGCGACCCGATGTTGCCGATCCAGCACCAGCGTGGTGGGAATGACACTGGTCGGGAAGTTGCCGCCGAGCGCGAGCAGGGTGCGCATGGACGGGTCGTAGACGGACGGATAACCGACCTTGTTGTCGACGACGAAGTCCTGTGCCTTGTCCTGCTGGAAATCACGGACATTGATGCCGAGAAAGACGACGCCCCTGTCCTTGGTTGCCTCGTAGACCTTTTCGAGCGCGGGCGCCTCGGCACGGCACGGCCCGCACCACTGCCCCCACAGATTGAGCACGACCACCTTGTCCGGGAAGTCGGCGACCGAGGTGGTCTTGCCCGAGGTCATCAGATCCGGCCCGGCGAGCTTGCCGATGGTGCCACGCGCGGCGGGCGGATCGTAGAAAATATCGGTTTTGCCACCGGGCGAGACGAATTCGAACGTACCGCCGGAGGCCACCGCATCCTTCCCGGTCGAACAACCCGCGAGCGCGGCCACCAGGGCCACGCACGCGAGCAGGACCGGCGCGAAACGCCGGGCCGACGGCCGGGAAGAAGTTCTCATGCGCCGTGCACCGTGGGATCCGAACCGCCTGCGGGCTCGGAGTAGACGATGTCGACGAGGGTGTCGCCCTGGTAGACCAGCGAGGTCAGCGAGGCGAGCGAGCACTGCCGGTGCCGCGGATCGTGCCAGAGCCGCTGGCCCTGCAGGAACCGCCGCAGCGTCCAGACCGGCAGCTGATGCGAGACCAGTACCGCCTCGTGCCCGGCCGCCTCGACCCTGGCCTTATTGACCGCGGCCAGCATGCGGTGCGCGATCTGCAGATACGGCTCGCCCCAGGACGGGGTGAACGGATCGCGCAGCTTCCACCAGTGCCTCGGCTTGCGCAGCGCACCGTCGCCGACCGAAACCCGCAGGCCCTCGAAGGTATTACCGGCCTCGATCAGGTTCTCGTCGGTACGCACGAGCAGCCCGTGCTGACGCGCGATCGGCTCGGCGGTCTCCTGCGCACGCTGCAGCGGCGAGGCGATCACCACCGCGATGTCGTGGTCGGCCAGCGACCGCGCCACCGCACCGGCCTGCGACCGACCGGTCACGGACAGGCTGAACCCGGGCAGGCGACCGTAGAGAATGCCCTTCGGGTTGTGCACCTCGCCGTGCCGCAGCACGTGCACGATGGTCTCGGCGGTGTCGTCCTCGACGGCGTCGACCGGCGCGGCGGCATCGGACTCGTCGACGAGGGCGGCCGTTTCCGCGCTGTCGACAGGGGTATCTGGTAGTTCGCGCATTTCTGAATCTGGCTGGTCGGAACTCACGCGCGGGATCCTTCGGGGGTGGCGGCCGCGGCCGCATGTGCGGCGGCGGGCAGGGCGGCGGCGATACGGTCGAATGCGTCCTCGTCGAGCGCCGCGGAGACGAACCATGCTTCGAACGCGCTCGGCGGCGCGTACACACCGCCGTCGAGCAGCGCGTGGAAGAAAGCGGGAAAACGCCAGGTCTGGCTGGCTTTGGCGGCGGCGTAGTCGGTGACCGGACGGTCGGCGAAGAACACGCTCACCATATTGCCCGCGAACTGGACCTGATGCTCGACCCCCGCGGCACCGAGTGCCTCGGTGAACAAGCCGCCCAGCCGCTCGGCATTGCGATCGAGTGCGGCGTACACCGCGTCGTCGGCCGCACGCAGCGAGGCGAGGCCGGCGGCGACGGCAACCGGGTTCCCGGACAGGGTGCCCGCCTGATACACCGGACCAAGCGGCGCAAGGTGATTCATGATCTCGGCGCGCCCTCCGAATGCTGCGGCAGGTAGCCCACCGCTCATCACCTTGCCGAAGGTGTAGAGGTCACCGGCGACACCGTCGCGGCCGAACCAACCGGACCGGCTCACCCGGAATCCGGTCATTACTTCGTCCATGATCAGCAGCGCGCCGTCGTCTGCGGTCAGTTTGCGCAGGCCCTCGTTGAAACCGGGCAGCGGCGCGACCGCACCCATATTGCCCGCGGCCGCCTCGGTGATCACACACGCGATTTCACCCGGATGCGCGGCGAAGGCGGCGGCAACGGCCTCGATGTCGTTGTACGGCAGCACGATGGTGTCGCCCGCCTGCGCGCCGGTGACACCGGGCGAGGTCGGCAGGCCGAGGGTCGCGACGCCGGATCCGGCGTCGGCGAGGAGCGCGTCCACATGGCCGTGGTAGCAACCCGAGAATTTGATGATCTTGGCGCGACCGGTGTAGCCGCGGGCCAGCCGGACCGCGCTCATGGTGGCCTCGGTGCCGGAGTTGACCAGGCGGACCCGGTCCACCGGCGCCATTCGCTCGGCGATCAGTTCGGCGAGTTCGATCTCGGCTTCGGTCGGCGCGCCGAAGGACAGTCCGCCGACGGCCGCGCGCTGCACCGCCTCGACCACCTCGGGATGCGCGTGGCCGAGAATCATCGGACCCCAGGAGCACACCAGGTCGACATACTCGTTCCCGTCGACATCGATGAGTGTGCAGCCCTTGGCCGATGCGATGAATCGCGGTGTGCCGCCGACGGACTTGAAGGCCCGCACCGGCGAATTCACACCACCCGGAATCACCGAAGCGGCCCGGTCGAAGAGCTGAGCCGAGACCGGCACCGATGCCCTGGTCACGCGCGGAGAAGAACTCACGACGTCCAGTGTCTCAGCCCGATTGGAACGAGTCGACGACAGGGTGTAGTCGAGTGACGCAGACCGCAGGCACCGCACCCCTGCCGGCGCAACACGCCGATCATGGTTGCGGCCGATATCGGTCGCCGACCCATTACAGATGCGTAATCTCGGTGCGTCGTCGCACCATCTAGCCCATCGGGAGGGTCCAATGCGGTTTGCCGTCATCAGCGCCACGATCTTTGCCGCGCTCGCCGCCACCGTCACCTTCGGCACCGGGACCGCAGCCGCCGCGGATCCGGTCAGCCAGCCTGACCGGATCGGGCTGCATCTGGATCACGCGGAGACCGTGGCCCTCGGCGGCGGACCACTGCCCGCGTTGGTCACCATGGTGGTGCCGCTCAACCGGATCGGCGCTGGACTGAAGAGCGACACCGAGATCTACCGCGACGAGAACGGCGGAGTGCACGCCTCACTGCGCCAGGTCATCATGGAGGCGGCCAGTCATCCCGACGGCACCGTCACCGTGTACGTCAACGCGCCGGGCACGAGGGACGGCCGCACGCTGGACATTTACCAGAACTGGAACTAGCGGGACGGCAGCCGCCGGAGTGGGTGAACTCAGGTGTACATGCACGGCACCGATGCCGAGATGGTGTGCAGCTGGCACATGAAGTTGTTGTACACACCCGCCGAACCCGAATCGGGCACGAAGATCGGCGCGGGCTGGGCCACCTCGGTCCGAGGGTCGGACTGGGCGGCGGGTTCCAGCGGCAGTCCCGGCGCGGCCCATGCGGGCGCCGCACCGATCGCGGCCGCCACGACGACCGCCGCGCACACTTTCCCGGCAAAACGAATCACAAGCATTTCTCCCAGTCGACACAATTCGGATTCCGGCCGAAAGCATAACGGCCACAACAGTATTCACTGAATGCCGACCGTTGCACCTCGCGGCGCGGCACTTGCACGCTAGTGCAGTCGCGGCCGATGCGCCAGCGCATGTCCCGGATCGCCGTTGCGCCCGAGGTGCGGGCGCTATGAGGTGGCGCCCAAGCACAACCCGGCGAAACCGGTGGTCAGCAGACAGGCCAACGGGACCGGCAGCAGATTCAGCGGCGAGAACGATGGGATTATCGGCATCATGCCTGCGATGTTCCCGCGCAATTCGCGACCAAAACAGCCGAGGCGATGCCGATCGCCGGTGATTGCCCTGGTTCAGCGCGAACGCGCGGCACGCACCGTGCGCGCGCCGGCATCGATCGCGAGCACGCCGGCCACCATGACCAGGAAAGCGGCGAGCACCAACCACGGGGCGCTGTAGCGGGTGGAATCGAAGCCGGGCACGTCGCCCGACGGCGCGAAGGTGGTGGTGATCAGCCCATTGCGCCAGCTCACCACCGCAAGGACCGCGCAGCCGAGCGCGAGTGTCAACTCGACCAACGCCGGAAGCATCCGGTCACCGAGCGCAATCAAGCGTGTCAACGATCCGCTCCGTTCTGGCTGTCTTCGGTTTCCTCGGTCCGCGTCGGCACGTCGGCATCGGACCCACCGAGCGCTTCGGTGAGCGCGGCCCGCAGTCCGCGGTGATCCTTCGCCCACGCCTGCACCAGTTCACCACCGACGAGCCGCAACCCGATGCCCTTGCGACGGCGTGGCACCCCGCTCAATTCGCCGAGTGAGCGCGCCGATTCCCAATCCTCATCATCCCAGGAGTCCTCGTCCCGCTCGGGCAGCACCGCGGCGATGGCCGCCAGCGGCAGGGTCTCGGTGCCCTCGCGCAGCGTGTCGGGAGTCAGCTCGACGCTCACATGCCGCTGCCCCGCGATCACCTGCAGCACAACGAAACCCGCGATCAGCGCGGCACAGAAAATGAGGGCGAACCAGTGCACCTGATCAGCGCTCACCAATTCCAGAATCAGCACGATCAGACACAGCAATGGCCCGTAGACCACCGAACGCCAGCGCGCGCCCGGCTCGGCGAACAGGATGGTCGCGCCATCCGCGGAATCCGTCACACCATGCTCCCGGCCGCTAGCGACTGCTTGCAGGTCGCTCGAAAGGGCCAGCCGGGCACGGCGACGGAAATCGACATCCGGTCCCGGATCAGCCGACCGCGCCGGGCAGTATCAGCAGCGCGACGGTGACCAACGCGAACAGGACAAGCAGGCTCAGTACAAGCAGATCTCGTCGAATGCTCTGCGGCTGTTGGATCACCACTCGCATCGATGCCTCCGATCTCCCGGAGCCATCTGGTCGACGTACTTACAAAACGTAAGACAACGTGTAACAAATGACTTCCGGTTCCCATGTCCTCTGTGACAACCCTCACGATACATGCTGCCGATTTCTTGACAAACTCGCGGACGGCTCCAGCCTTCGTTCACCTGCGATTCATCTGGAAGTACGCGGTCGAGTCCGGACGGTGACTCAGATACACCGCGCCCGCCGCCAGCACGCCCTGCACGATCGCCGCCGCACCGGCCACCAGCGAGGCCGCTCCGGTTACCGCTTCCAGCGCGAACAGTGTGCCGACCGCGACCAGCACCAACCAGACGCCCACAGCAGTCAAAAGCGTCCGCGCCCAAAGCTTTCCGCGCACGAGCTGGTGCACGAACAGCAAGGCGAATGCCGCCAGCGCCAACCCGATCACCACAGCCACAACGAAGGCCAACGACACCATCAGCTCCGCATCGGCCATCGTGAAATTCGGATCGCCGACGTGCACCTGGTCGAACATCTTCTGCGCGAAATCCTTGCGCTGCTGAAACGCCGCGACAACCGAGCCGATCATCTGCAGAATGCCGAATCCGATTACGCCCCACCACAATTGCCGCGCGGTCCGAATATCCTCCGGCGGTTCGGGCCGCGGCAGGACAACGGGCCCACGCGCGTGCAGCCCCGGTGGATACATCCCGGGCGGATACGGCATCTGTGGATACGCCCCCGGCGGAATCGCGCCCTGCGGATACAGTCCGGACGGAACCGGCTCGGGCGGATGCGCTGCCGCCGGACTCGGACCGTGCGGATGCACTTCTGCGAGACTCGGAGCGTGTGAACTCGAATCCGCCGCCCCTGGCACCTCCGCCCCCTGCGACCCCGCAGCCGACTCAGCGCCCTGCGGCCCAGGCGGATTCGCACCCTGCGGATCCGAACCCGGGGAATTCGCGCCTGCAAGACTCGAACCAGACAGTTCCGCACCTGTGGGACTCGGACCGTGTGGACTCGAATCAGGCGCCTCGAACACCTCCGTCCCCTGCGACCCCGCAGCCGACTCAGCATCCTGCGGCCCTGTCGGATCTGCCCCTGGTGGATGCGCGCCCTCTGAAAGTGACACAGGGGAATTTGGTCCCGGAGTATCCGCCCCTTGTGGATACGAACCCAGAGACGCCGTCTCGCCCGACTCACGATCCGGCGAATTCGGATTACCCGGCTCGGGGGCGGAGGACTGTGATGTGGCCGATTCCGGGGTCGACGACTCCGACTCGGACTTCGGACTGCCGGATTCCGAACCCGGCGCCTCGGGTCTGAGCGGATTCGTCACGACAGCCAGTGCGCGGCCTCGGTCGCCCAGTAGGTGAGCACCATATCCGCACCGGCCCGGCGGATGCCGATGAGCGATTCCAGGATGGCGCCGCGGCGGTCGATCCAGCCGCGCTGGGCGGCCGCGGTGATCATCGCGTATTCGCCCGAGATCTGATACGCGGCCACCGGCACCGTCGATTGGTCGGCGACATCGCGCAGGATGTCCAGATACGACATCGCCGGCTTGACCATCACGATGTCCGCGCCCTCGGCCAGATCCAGTTGCAGTTCCCGGATCGCCTCGCGGCGGTTCGCCGGATCCTGCTGATAACTACGCCGATCCCCTTCCAGCGAGGAGGCGACCGCCTCGCGGAACGGACCGTAGAACGCCGAGGCGTACTTCGCCGCGTAGGCGAGAATGCCGGTATCGGTGCGCCCGACCGCGTCCAGTCCGCGCCGGATCGCGCCGACCTGACCGTCCATCATGCCGCTGGTACCGAGCAGATCCGCACCGGCTTCGGCTTGCGCGAGCGCCATCTCCACGTAGCGGTGCAGGGTGGCGTCGTTATCGACGGCACCGTCCGCGGACAGTACGCCGCAGTGCCCGTGATCGGTGAATTCGTCGAGACAGGTATCGGCCATGACCACCGTCGAATCGCCGACCTCGTCGGCGAGCGCACGCAGACCCCGGTTGAGAATGCCGTCGGGATCGCTGGCCTTGCTGCCGGTGGCGTCCTTGTCCTCGGGCCGCGGCACACCGAAGAGCATGAGCCCGCCCACGCCCGCGGTGACCGCCTCGACCGCCGCCTTGCGCAGCGAATCCATCGAATGCTGCAGCACGCCCGGCATCGAGCCGATCGCGCGCGGCTCGTCGAGTCCGTCGGCGACGAACATCGGCAGCACCAATTGCCGTGGCTCGAGAGTTGTTTCGGCCACGAGACGACGCAGGGCGGGGGTACGGCGCAACCGCCGCGGGCGGTCCAATCCGGTCATAACCGCACGATACGCCCGGCCAGAATGCGAGTCACAAGCGGCGGGTGCGCCAATGGAGCAGCGCGCCGGGAAGCCCGGCGGCATCTGCATCTTTCCGCCGCCGAACGGGCCGCCGACCAATACCGTCGAACCCGCCATATATCCGAGGTCGTCGCCGCACAGCGCAGGGATCGCGCGGGCGATCTCCGCAGGTTCGGCCATCCGGCCCAGCGCGGACACATTCTGTGGACCTCGAGCATCCTCGAGCACCGCCCACATCGCATCCGGCAGGCCGTCTGGTCGGATCAGCGCGGTATCGGTGGCGCCCGACGCGATCGCATTGACCCGGATGCCGCGCGGGCTTGCACCACACCATCCCGTTAAGGATGTCTCGAGGATTCGATAAGCCCGCTGCGCGAGACTGCGGGCCACCCGGCGGTCGCCGGGGATTTACCGGTGCTCGAAGAGTGCGGTGCGAGGGGCGGATGATGGTGGGGTGTGACCGGCCTTGTTCCAGGAGTACGCGATGACCGAATTCGCGACGCCCCCGCGGCGACGCACCGATTGGGAAGGTCTGCGGAGACTGGCGCGTGGCGGGGATTCGAGCGTGATCGTGCAGTTGGCGCAGCGGTTATCGGAGGCGGGTGAGACGGCCGAGGCCGAGCAGTGGTTCCGCCGCGCCGCCGCCCGAGGCAGCGGACCTGCCATGGCAGGCCTCGGCGCATTGCTCGCGGCCGATGGCCGGATCTCGGATGCGATTCGATGGCTGGAGTTCGCGATCGCGGCCGGTTGTCCAGGGGCGGATCAGCAATTGGGCACGTTGTATCTGGAGCGCGGAAATCTCGACGCCGCCGAGTTGTGGTTCCTGCCCGCGGCCGAGGACGGGCTGCCGGAAGCGCTGTGCAATATGGGTGTTGTCGCGAGTCGTCGCGGTGTCGACAATGAGGCGCGGCACTGGTACGAGCGGGCGGTGCGGGCCGGAAGTCCAACGGCCATGCGCACTCTCGGCGTATATCTGGCGCGCGACGGTGAAATCGAACGAGCGATCACGCTGCTGACCGAGGCGGTCCGGCGCGGTCGCGACGACGCCATGGCCGTACTCGGCGCGATCTTCCTCGACCACGGTGACTGGGTCGAGGGCGAGCGATGGTTGCGTCGCGGCGCTGAAGCGGGAGATGCTGATTCGATGTTCCAGCTCGCGCGATTCCTGCGCGAGCAACCTGTGCAGAAGGACAATCCCGCGGCAAAAGCGCAGGCGCACAAGGATGCCCGCTACTGGCTCGAACGCGCCGCAATCCTGCGCCACCCCCAAGCGCTCGAACGCCTACACGGACTCTGAAACGCACGCCCGCGAACAAATCATCCGCCCGGATAGCCGGTCTCACGGCCGGGCACCGCGTACCCGAGCCCTCGGTTCGAACTCGGGGTTGCCCAGATCACCGCGCGGTTCGCCGCAGCGTACGAAAGCCCTTGTGAGCGGGCGTTTTTGTCGGTGGGCAGGAGTAAAATCGAAGGCGTGTTCGAGGAATCGCTCCGGGTTCCCGATTGCGACGGGAGGACGCCACCGTGCCCAACACCGCACCGAAGTCGAAGGTCGCCGCTAGCGATTGCTTGCAGGTCGCTCGAAACAACACAGTTCGGCCCTATGTTCCGCTGCAGAAGCGGCCGCTGCCCACCGGCCGGCCGCGCAAGTGGTACATCTCGCACAATCGGCGACTCAAGGCGATGCGCCTGACCATCGCCCTGCTGGACTCCGGGATCTACCTGCCGAGCCAGGCCAGCAACGAAAGGATCCGACGCACAGCCGAACTCATCGATATCCGCCCGCCGTCCGACACCACCTGCCGTTTGGTGCGGACCCTGATGCGCTACAGCCGCTGATCAACGGAGCTCGACGGTTGCGGCGGCTCCGTTTGCGCGGCGAGGGAGCCACCGCTAGCGACTGCTTGCAGGTCGCTCGAAAAGGTCTGCTAGCGACTGCTTGCAGGTCGCTCGAAACAGCCCGCACTCTCGCCGCCCAACCGGGTAGGCCGACGGATATCTAGCGGCTGCGGCGGCTCTTCTTGCGCGGCGGGGGCAGCAGGCCCTCGGCGCGCAGGCGGGCCGCATGCTCGGCCAGCGCCTCCACCAGCGGACCGACCTGGGCGACCTCCGGCTGCACATCCACGCGCAGACCGAATTCGATGGCCGTCTCGGCGGTCTTCGGGCCGATGCACGCAACGATGGTGCGCGCGTGCGGTTTACCCGCGATACCGACCAGATTGCGGACCGTGGAGGACGAGGTGAACAGCACCGCGTCGAAGCCGCCGGTCTTGATCATCTCGCGGGTCTCGGCCGGCGGCGGCGAGGCGCGCACCGTGCGGTAAGCGGTCACGTCATCGATTTCCCAGCCGCGGTCGCGCAGACCCTCGGCCAGGGTTTCGGTGGCAATGTCCGCGCGCGGCAACAGGACCCGGTTCACCGGATCGAAAACGTCATCGTAGGGCGGGAAGTCAGCGAGCAGGCCCTCGGAGGACTGTTCGCCACTCGGCACCAGCTCCGGGTTGATGCCGAACGAGCGCACCTTGTCCGCGGTCGCCTCGCCGACGCAGGCGATCTTCACACCGGAGAAGGCCCGCGCGTCCAAACCGAATTCGGCGAACTTCTCCCATACCGCGCGCACCGCATTGGTGGAGGTGAACACCACCCACTGGTAGCGGCCGTCGACCAGACCCTTGACCGCGCGCTCCATCTGCGCCGGACTGCGCGGCGGCTCGACCGCGATGGTCGGCACCTCCATCGGGATGGCGCCGTGGGTGACCAGTCGCTCGCTCATCTCGGCGGCCTGATCCTTGGTGCGCGGCACCAGCACGGTCCAGCCGTACAGCGCCCGCGACTCCCACCACGACATCTTCGACCGCTGCGCGACCACCTTGCCGATGGTCACCACCAGCGGACCGACCAATTCGGAGGCCGCACTGTTGAGCGTGGCCAGGGTGGCCTCGATGGTGCGCTGCTGGCGGGTGGTGCCGCGCACCGTCACCGCGACCGGGGTCTGCGGCGCCATACCGTGTTCGACCAGCGCACTCGCGGTTTCGGCCAGATGACCCGAGGTCGCCGACAACACCAGCGGGCCCGGCGCGGCGGCCAGAGCGGCCCAGTCGACCTCACCGCGCACATCGGCCTCGGTGTGCCCGGAGCCCAGCGCGATACCGGCGAAACTCGGCACCGCGGAACCATTGGGCAGCCCCGGCAGCACCTCGAAGACCATATGCGAGCGCGTCACCGCATTGACCTCGGCGATCACCGAATCGGTCGTCAGCGGATCACCCGCGACCACCCGGACCACGTCATGGCCACCGCGGGCCTCGGCGATCAGCGTCTTGGCCACCTCGGCGGGGTCGCCGAGCGCGGGCCGCACATCCACCGGGCGTTCACCGTCCTCGCCCGGCTCGACCGCGATACCGATCAGGGCGAGCACGCCCTTGTCGACATCGGGATCGGTGAATGCCAATGTCGCCCGCCCCAGCACCTCGCGCGCACGCACTGTCAGCAGTGCCGCGTCGCCGGGCCCCGACCCGACAAACAGGATCCGTCCTGGATGCTTCTTGTGTGCTCGGCTCATGCCCGCACCTCGCTAGCGCTCGGCACGGCCATGCCCGAAGGCGCTGTGCTGTTGATTCGCTCGCTTCGCTCGCTCATCGGCTGTTCTCCATTGGGCTGGAATTGGAAAAGTCAGTGGGCGGGTTAACCGCTGCTTCCGGCGTGCTGAGCAGCTCGCGGGCGCCCAGATCGAGCAGTTCCCGGGCCAACTCGCGGCCGAGCTCCGCAGCGCGCTCCGGAGCGCCGACCACGGAGGCTCGCAATACATCGGAGCCGTCGACGGCCGCCGCGCAACCGCGCAGCGAGAGTTCGTCGATAATTCTGCCGTCATCGTCGAGCGATTCGACGACCTCGGCGATCGCGCCGATCGGCACGGTGCAACCGGCCTCCAGTTCGGCCAGCAGCGACCGCTCGGCAATGACGGACGCACGGGTCGCGGCGTCGTCGAGTTCGGTCAGCGCCTTGATGAGTTCGCTGTCATCGCTGCGGCATTCCACCGCCAACGCACCCTGCGCGGGCGCGGGCAACATCTGCACCGGCTCCAGCGCCTCGGTGACCACGTCGAGCCGGCCGATTCTGGCCAGTCCGGCCCTGGCCACCACGACCGCGTCCAACTCCCCCTCGCTGACCTTTCGCAGCCGGGTATCGAGATTGCCACGTAGCGGCACGATGTCCAGACCGAGTCCGAGGGCACGCAATTGGGCGGCGCGGCGCGGCGCGGAGGTGCCGACCTTGGCACCGGCGGGAAGTTCACCGAGCACCAGACCATCGCGCGCCACCAGTGCGTCGCGCGGATCCTCGCGGGGCGGGATGGCCGCGATGGTGAAACGCGGATCCTGTGCGGTCGGCAGGTCTTTGTACGAATGCACCGCGATATCGATATTCCCGGCGGCCAGTTCGTCGCGCAGTGCCGAGGTGAAGACGCCGACACCGATCTGTTGCACCGGATCCGAGGACAGATCGCCCGCGGTCTTGACGACCACCAGCTCCGCGTCGTGTCCGGCCGCGATCAGGTTGTCGCGGATGGTGCCCGCCTGCGTGAGGGCGAGCAAACTGCCTCTGGTGCCGATCCGCCACGGCACGCGAATGCTGCCTGCGGTCACGTTTTCCTCTTCCTGCACAACTGTCATGCCGTCTGCCCCTGTTCTTCGCCGCGGTGTCCGGCGGTGAAGTCGTCGGCCAGCGTGATCTCG
Organism: Nocardia vinacea NBRC 16497; assembly: GCF_000308835.1. Lineage (GTDB taxonomy): Bacteria > Actinomycetota > Actinomycetes > Mycobacteriales > Mycobacteriaceae > Nocardia > Nocardia vinacea. The sequence continues at coordinate 38,779 of NZ_BAGN01000217.1, forward strand.
CTGCCGCCGACGATCGCTTCCTGGTCGAGGGAAATATCGCCGAGGAAGCGGATCGCGGTATGCTCGTCGCTGATCGAACTGAGCTCCATCGGAGCCGCAACCGCTTGCGCCGCACCGGGTTTGAGCTCGAACAGTTCTCGCAGCGCCTCGGCGTAGGTATCGCCGCCCGGGGTGGAGGCCAACTGTTTGACTCGCACCGTCGGCGCGTGGAGCAACTTGTCCACCACGCGACGCACGGTGCGCGCCACCTCGTCACGCTCCGGATCAGCCAGTCCGGGCAGCCGGGAATCCAGCCGCAGTAATTCGGCCTCGACCACCTCGGCCGCGCGCTGCCGCAACGCGGCAACGGTCGGGGTGACCTCCGCCATGCGCTGGCCCGCAAGGTATTTCGCGAGTTCGTCGGCGACGATCGAGCGCGCGGCGGCGGTATCGTCGGCGGCCGCACCGGCCGCCGGATCGCGCTGCAATGTCTCGATATCGATGACGGTGACACCGGGCAGTCCGGCTACGGCGTGTTCGACATCGCGCGGCAGACCGAGATCGCAGAACACCAACGGCCGTTCCACCCGGCTGGCGCGCTCACGTTCGGCGAGTGCGCGATGGGTATCGGCCAGCGTCACCACCGCGCCGACCGCGCCGGTACAGGTGATGACGACATCCGCGGCCGCCATCGCCTCGGTCAGGCGCGACAGTTCCATCGAATGAGCTTCGACACCGTGACTGCGCGCGGTCGCGGCGAGCCGCTTGGCCCGGGCCGACGTGCGATTCACCACGATGATGCGGCCGATGCCCGCCCGCGACAGATGCGCCACCGCGAGCCCGCCCATCGCCCCGGCTCCCAGCACGACGGCGGTCTGCCCGGCGAGCGGGCCGAGCACATGCTGCGCCCGATCCAGCGCCACCGAAACCACCGACGCACCGGCCCGGTCGATACCGGTCTCCGAATGCACCCGCTTGCCGACGCGCAGCGCGTGCTGCGCGAGTTCGTGCATGGTCCGCCCGACCGCCTGCTGGGCATCGGCGGAGGCATAGGCGCCACGGATCTGGCTGAGCACCTGCTGCTCGCCGATCACCATCGAATCCAGACCGCTGGCCACCGCGAACAGATGCTCGGCGGCGGCCTCGCTGTAGCGGACGTAGGCGTGTTTGGTCAGATCCGGCAGCGGCAGTCCGGAATGTTTGGTCAGCAGCTCGCCGACCTCGGCGAGGCCGCCATGGAAGGCGTCCACCACTGCGTAGACCTCGACGCGGTTGCAGGTGGAGACGATCATCGCCTCGGACACATGGCTGGAGGTGAGCATTCGATCGATCAGTTTCGGCCGGTCCGCGTCGGTGATCGCGACCTTCTCCAGAATCGAGACGGGCGCGCTGCGATGCGAAATCCCGACCAAAAGAATGCTCATGGTGTGACCACCGATCCCTTGCTGGATGGCTCCGTTGCCGAATGCGAGGACGTCGAGTGCTTGAGCGCCGGATGTCCGGCGGCAGTGTGCGCGGGCGCGCGGTGGGCGATGCGGCCGGAAACGGCGTGTGCGACCTCGGGCAGCGGCGGCGCATTGCGTGCGGTCTCGAACGACAGCATCTGCAACTCGACCGCCAGATCGACCCGGCGCACCTCCACCGTCTCCGGTGCGGTCAGCTCACATGGGGCAAAGCTCAGAATCGACTGCAGCCCGGAGGCGACCAGCAGATCGCAGACATCCTGTGCCGCGTCGTCGGGCACGGTGATCACCGCGATGGTCGGCTTCAAGACGTCGATGGCCGGGGCCAGATCCGCGACATCGCCCACCACCAGACCGGCGACCGACCGGCCGATCACCTCGGGATGGCTGTCGAACATGCCGACCACGGTGAAGCCGCGCCGCCGGAACCCGCCGTAGCCCACCAGGGCCCGGCCCAGATTTCCGGCGCCGACCAGTACCACCCGATGTCCCTGCGAGAGCCCGAGCACATCCTCGATCCTGGTGCGCAACTTGGCGACGTCATAGCCGACACCCCGAACACCGTTGGGGCCGAGGAAGGAAAGGTCCTTGCGCAACTTGGCCGAATTGACACCCGCCGCGACAGCCAGTTCCTCACTCGATACGATGGCAACACCGTCGTCGGCCAACATGGCCAGGACCCGGAGATAGGTGGCCAGCCGCGCCACGGTGGCTTGGGGGATGTCCTTCTGCAGAGCCCTGCCGGAGACGCCACTCGGCGCCTCATGCTGCTCTGTCACGTCGTCGGCTCCTCGTTCCGGCCTCCGGCGAGGTCCGGTTCGTCGTTCGACCTCGGGCCCGGGGCGGTCCGGTGCCATGGTCGAAGTATTCGGAATGCTGGGTTCATTACGCGGTGGATCCGCAGCCTCGGCGAGCGGGTCGCGTGCCACCACCGTAACCGCTTGTGCAGCCCTTCACAAAGTCGGTGAATTTGGCCTCATTTTCCGCCGCGACCAGCAGCGCGGCGGAATCAAGCCGGATCAGCAATCGCTCAGCGAGTCAAGTCGGCCCGCAATCGGGGCTCGTCGACATCGAAATAGCTGTGCTCACGGCCGTCCAAAAGCACGACGGGAAGCCGGTCGCCGTACTCCGCGCGCAGGCCAGGGTCGGTTCCGGCGGCTTCGTCGACATCGACCGTCGACGGCTCGATATCGAAATCGGCGCAGATCGCCAGGAGTTGCTCGAACGCGGTGACGCAGAGGCCGCAGCCCGATCTCGTCAGCAGCGTCACCGAATGTGTGGGATTGGTCATGGCCGATATTAAATCCCCTCGCCACGCCCCGATCGGAGCGTGCGGTAGTGCCTTAACTGTCACCGCGGCCAGCTAATGTGGTTGTGGTTCGCGCGACGGGCGGAGGTACTGGTGCCGGAACGATCGAAGGTGGCAAGGGCGGGTTTCATCGCGGGACGATTCGGTGAGTTTCCGGTGCGGTGGAATCAGGGTCGGCTCGGCCAGGGTCTGCAGGACCAGCTCGCGCGCATCTCTCGCAGCCCCTTCGGCCCGAGCGAGGAAGAGTTGCGGGCCAATCTGGCCGGTGAGGCCAGTGCCGAGGCGGCGCTGTCGCTGCACGATGCCGAACTCGCCGAAGCCGATATCGAGGCCACCGGGCCCGAAGTACCGCGGGACTTGACCGCGGCCGCATTCTTCGATGTCGACAACACCATGGTGCAGGGTGCGTCGATCGTGCATTTCGCCCGTGGCTTGGCCGCGCGCAAATATTTCAAGACCTCCGATCTGGTGGACGTCGCCTGGAAGCAGGTGAAATTCCGGGTCACCGGTAAGGAGAACAGCACCGATATGGCCGCGGGCCGGGAGAAGGCGCTGGCATTCATCGCGGGCCGCCCGACCGCCGAACTGGCCGCACTCGGCGAGGAGATCTACGACGAGATCATCGCCGACAAGATCTGGCCCGGCACAAGGGCTTTGGCGCAGATGCACCTGGACGCCGGACAGCAGGTGTGGCTGGTGACCGCGACGCCGGTCGAGCTGGCACAGGTGATCGCGAAGCGGCTCGGACTCACCGGTGCGCTCGGCACGGTCGCCGAGAGCGTGGACGGAAAGTTCACCGGGCGATTGGTCGGCGACATCCTGCACGGACTCGGCAAGGCGCATGCGGTGCGCACACTGGCGATCCGAGAAGGCTTGAACCTCAAGCGTTGTACGGCCTACTCCGACAGCCACAACGATGTGCCGATGCTGTCGCTGGTCGGCACCGCGGTGGCGATCAATCCGGATTCGGACCTACGCGAGGTGGCAAAGAATCGCGGCTGGGAGATCCGTGATTTCCGCACCGGACGCAAGGCAGCCAAGATCGGCGTGCCGACCGCGCTGGCACTCGGCGCCGCCGGTGGCGCGGTCGCCGCGGCGGTCACCCGGCGCCGCGAGCATTAGCCCGTGAACGGGTTGCGGCGCTTGGTGAGCAGTTTGTAGAGAGTCTGCTGAATGGTTTCGCGGACCTGGTCGGTGATCTCGAACATGGTCATCGGATCGTCCGCGTCCTCGGCCTCGTAGCCGGTGGTCGCGATGGGCTCGCCGAATTCGATGTACCACTTCGACGGCAGCGGCAGCGCACCGAGCGGACCCAGATGCGGGAACAGCGGTGTCACCGGGAAATACGGCACATTGAGCAGCCGGGCGAGCGGCTTGATATCGGCCAGTTTCGGATAGATCTCTTCCGAGCCGACGATCGAGCACGGAATGATCGGCGTGCCGGTGCGCACCGCCGCCGCGACGAATCCGCCGCGACCGAAGCGCTGCAGCTTGTAGCGGTCGGTGAACTGCTTACCGACGCCCTTGAAGCCCTCCGGGAACACGCCGGTCAATTCGCCTGCGCGCAAAAGCCTTTCGGCATCCGGATGGCAGGCCAGGGTGTGCCCGGCCTTGCGAGCGAGCACGCCGAGCACCGGCGTCTCGAAGAGGAGATCGGCGGCCAGCAGGCGTAGCGCGCGTTCCTTCGGATGCCGGTCGTGGATCGCCAGTTGCAGCATCAGCCCGTCGAGCGGGATGGTGCCCGCATGGTTGGCGACGATCAGCGCACCGCCGGCCTCCGGAACGTTCTCGATCCCGTTGACCTGCACACGAAACCAATAATCCGAGAGCGGGCGCAGCGCGGGCAGGATCAACGATTCCAGCAGATGCTCGTCGAAGCCGAATTCGTCGACCTGATAGTCGCCGGTGACCCGACGGCGCAGGAAATCCGCGGTGGTGCGGATCTGCTTGCCGATGGCGCCGCGCAGCATGTCCGACACCGAATGCGGCGCCGGGGGTTCGGCGGCCGCGAGACGTTCGGTCAGCGACGTCACCACCTGGCTCGGCGCGACCTCGCCGGTCACCGGCTCCGGCCAGCGCCGCGGCGTGCTCCGCTGGCGCGTTTCGATATTCAGATCGTGGAGTTGGATGACTTTCGCTACGTCATTCATGTATGTGCTCCCGTATCGGCCCCGAGCAGGCCGAGCAGTTTATGTTCTGCGGCATCGATCCACGCTGGATCGATGACGGGCCGCGACGCTGCGCCCCCGATGAAGTCGTCGAATGCCTGCACCGTCGTCCAGCGCGGGACGAAACCGAGTTCGGCGCGCATACGGGTGGTGTCGAGACCACAGCCGAAGTGGAAATAGTCGATCTGCTCACTGGTGAAGTCCCGCATGATCGGGCCCATGATCGCGCGGCCCGCGGTACGGAAGACCAGCCATGGGATCGGCAGCTCGATCCGGCCGGCACGCCGGATCGCCTGCGATAGCATCAGCGCGCCGTCGCCCGCGATGTTGTAGGTGCCACCGGGCGCCTGCCGGGCCGCGTGCGCCATCGCGGCGATGGCGTCCTCCTCGTGCAGCAACTGCAGCCTGGCATCGCGGCCGAGGACCGTCGGCGCGACCGGTGAACGCAGATACTGCACACCGCGCCGGGCCAATCGCGGGCCGACAATGGGCGCCAAACGCAAAATCGAAGCGGCGATATCGGGACGTCGCCGCGCGAGTCCGCGGACGAATCCTTCGATTTCGATCATGTCGCGAGCAAACCAACCACTCGGTGGGGTTCGCGCACTCATTTCTTCGGTGAATTTCGCGGGATCCTTCGCGCTGCATCCGTAGACCGCGGAGGTCGAGCGCACCACCACGCGCCGCACCGAAGGCGATTTCTGACAGACCGCGAGCAGCTGCATGGCGCCGAGCACATTGAGATCCTTCATCACCGCCCGGCCACCACCGGCCGGTGGATGCGTGAGCATCGCGGCGTGCACCACGGTATCGACCTCATTGCCGCCGATCACCTTGCGAATCAAGGGATTTCGAATATCGGCGCGAACGAATTCGGCGCGGCCCATGCGTCGTTGCAGTTCACGACTCGGGGTCATGGTGTCGACGGCCAGGATGTGTTCGATAGTCTGATCCTGGGCCAAACGCGCGACCACGTTGCCGCCGAAGAATCGGCTGGCACCGGTCACCATCACCACCTTGGGTGTATGTCCATCCCGTATTTCAGAACCCACCGCACCGGATCCCAACTGTGACAGCCCCCCAATTCCATTTGCTGCGGTATCAGAGTAGCCGGTCGACTCCGCTACGCAGAGGGTATTAACCAGGATCTAACGATGACTTCAGTCACCCGATACATGAGCAACTTTCAAAATTCGCTGTTTCAAAAAGAAAAGCCCGCCACCAATCGGTGACGGGCCTCTCAGCTAACGCGCAGCAACTCACTTGCCGAGTTTGCGCCGCTGAACACGCGTGCGGCGAAGCAGCTTGCGGTGCTTCTTCTTCGACATGCGCTTGCGGCGCTTCTTGATCACAGAACCCATAGGGTTGTCCTCGCGTTCTCTCTACTCGGCGCGCACGCCAATCACGTACGCCTATTTCAGCGTCCGCGCCGCCAAGCTGGCACCGGACACCACAAAGCGGTGCCGCCGGCAGGCGCACACGAACCGAGGGTTCATCCTACCGGGACACCGTCAAGCTGATGAAACCGCCTCATCCAGCGTCGAAGTAGGACGTCTCCAGATAGTCGTGCACCGCCTTGGCATGCACCCGGAATGAGCGACCGACCCGTACGGCGGGCAACTCACCCGAGTGCACCAGCCGATAGACCGTCATCTTGGACACTCGCATGAGATTCGCAACCTCGGCGACGGTGAGGAACTGAGTACCTCCGCCGAGCACCGATTGCGTCGGAGTTCCCGAACCGCCTTGGGTCCGGGAATTAGCCCGGCTACCCGATGGTCCGGAACTTCCTGGCGACGTCCCTGAACTATTTGGAGACATCTTGTTAGACATCATCGCACCACTGACCTCCGGCACGTCCGCGCCGCCGGCTTCCCCACCGGCGGAACAGACACGCACGTGCTCCTTGAAGCTTAGCGGGACCAGTGGGATTACTGCGACGGGTGTGAGAAATCAGGTTTACACGCAGGGAACCGACCGGTCACCCCGTAGACGCGCGGTGTTTGATCAACGCCCACCCGAGACGCCTCAGGAAGCGCTGCCGCCCGCACCGTCGTTGGCACCCTGTTCGGCGGATCGTTGCTTCGCCGCGTGCAATGCCTCGAGGAAGGCCGAACGCACCCCGCCACGCTCCAATTCACGCACCGCGGCGGCGGTCGTACCCGCCGGTGAGGTCACTGCGGCACGCAGCTCGGCAGCGGTCTGCCCGGAGCTCTCGAGCAGGGCGGCCGAGCCGAGCATGGTCTGCACCACGAGCTCGGTGGCGACGTCGTGGGTCAGGCCGAGCCCGACACCGGCATCGACCATGGCCTCGACCACCAGGAAGAAGTACGCGGGTCCGGAACCCGAGACCGCGGTCACCGCATCCATCTGCGCCTCGGTCACGGTCGCCACCTTGCCGACCGCGGCGAGCAGCTCGGTCACCTGGGCCAGCTGTTCGGGCCGGGCATAGCGGCCCGGCGCGAGCACGCTCATGCCCTGGCCGACCAGCATCGGGGTATTCGACATCACCCGCACCACCGGGAAACCGGCGGGCAGCTTGTTCTCCAGGCGCGCCGTCGGCACACCCGCTGCCAGCGACACCAGGATCTGATCCCGGTCGGCGTCGAGTTCGGCCTTGCCGAGCTGGGTCAGGACCGTATCCACATCACCCGGCTTGACCGCGATGACCAAGACATCCGCACCGACGATCGCGTCCGCGATCGAATCGGTGACCCGTACACCGAAGCGGTCGCCGATGAGTTCGGCCCGATCAGCGTGCGTCTCGACGACGACCAGCCCCTTCGCCGCCCGTCCGGATTCGAGCAATCCGGCGATCAACGCCTCCCCGATGCGACCGCCACCGATCACCGCAACTCTCGTCATGGGCTCAAGGCTAGCCCGCCTCCCCGAGCCTTTTACCGGCCGCAGGTGCCACGCACTTTGCGTCCGTGGAATTGGACGAGGGGAACCGGTCCTATCGCGGCTGCGGCACCAGGGCGAGCTGACGGCTCTGCGCGACGACCGCACCGGTGGAGTCGAGAATCAGCTGGTCCTCGTCGAACATGCGCTGGCCGATCTCGTGGCTGGTCGCGATGATCCGCAGCCAACCCGGGGCCGGGCGGCGGCGCAGGTAGGTGGTCATCTGAACGGTCGGGGCCCAACCGGTCTGGCCGAGGTTCGCCGGGACCGGCGGGCTCATATCGGCGGACATGATCGCGAAGTACATGGCGATATCCGGATCCTGCTGGTCACCCTCGAACGGGCGCATCCAAAGACGCAGGCGCGGTTCACCTTTCGCACCGTCGAGGAATCGGGCCCACTCGCGGTCGATGAACAGTTCGGCGCCGCGCGCCACATGGACGACCTTGCCCATCGACGAATCCCGGTAACCGACGGCGTCGGCGGGCGGTTCGATCGGCATTTCAGCATGCTGCTGCGCGTAGATCGGGTCGGCATCATCGAGATGACCGAAGGTGAACGCGGTGCGCACCAGCGTGCGCCCGTTCTGGATCAGGTTCACATCGACCAGGCAGATCTGGCGACCGACCTTGCGGATGTGCACCTCGTACTCGACCTCGCCCGGCTCCGGTGCACCGAGGAAATCGGAGCTCGCCGCGATGGGCGCCATGGCGACCAGGGCCGCATCGGAGGCGCGCAGCCAGCGGGTGGCCGCGGCGGCGCTGGTCGCGACCATGGTGCCGCCGTGCACCTTCGGCCCGATAGTCCAGATTTTGTCGATGATGCCCAGGTAGCGGCCGGTATCCGGGTTGGCCGACAGCAGTTCGGTCAGTGTGCACACCCGGCTGAAGGGTGCGTCCGTCGTGATGGCCTGCTCGAGTTCGGCGGTCAGCTCCGGCATCGTCACTCCTGTCGTCGGTCGGCCGCGTCGGCGAGACGCGGCGTTCGTACAGCGTAGAACGAAGCGATTCGGGACCGGAATTCCCCTCTGCCGGCAGATCGGTGCGGCGTCACACCTGGTTGGCGTGCGTCGGGGCCGGAGCGGGTGCGCTGAGGTGCGCTCTGGCGAAGTCCAGCGTGCGGTTGAGCATGCCCGTGCGGTCCTGGGTGGTGCGCGCGTTCTGGGTATTGATCTCGGCCACCGCGTGACCGGCGAAACCGGAGCGCAGCAGCGCCGCACACAGCTCGACACAGGGCTGGGTGCCCTCGCCGGGCACCAGATGCTCGTCATGCGCCGCACCGCGGCCGTCGGCGAGATGCAGGTGTGCGAGGCCGTGGCCCATCCGCGCGGCCAAGGCGAGCGGATCGGCACCGGCGGTCGCGGTATGTGAGAGATCCAGGGTGTAGTGCCGGAATCCGGTATCGGTCGGATCGTAGGACGGGCTGAACGCGGTAACGCCGGGACCGGGTCCGCCGCGGCGCTCCAGCCGCTTCACCGACCCGGATTTGCGGCCGAAAAGGGTGTCCGCGCGCATGGGGAACATATTCTCCACCGCGACGATGACGTGGCTGTGCTCCTCGAGCTCCGCCACCTGATCGGCGAAGCCCTGCGCATATCTGCGCTGCCAGCGGAACGGCGGATGCACCACCACGGTGCCCGCGCCGAGCGCCTCGGCCGTGCGCACACTGCGCTCGAGTTTGGCCACCGGATCCGAGCCCCACACCCGCTGCGAGATCAGCAGGCACGGTGCGTGGATCGCAAGTACCGGCACACCGTATTTGCGGGAATAGGCCTGGACCGTGGCGATGCTCTGGCTGGCCGGCTCGGCCCAGACCATCAATTCGATACCGTCGTAACCGATTTCGGCCGCGTATCGGAAGGCCGCCTCGGTGTTCTGCGGATAGACCGAGGCCGTCGAGAGACCGACGAGGATCTGCTGACCGCCGGATCCGCCGGTCGCTTCGACCGGCGTATCGGGTTCGGTACGCACGTCGGGATCGGGAGCGGGCCCCCTGGCCACGCTCGCCGTTCTGGTGTCGTCCGCCTGCCCGATGTTCCCCACAGCCTGCTCCCTGCTCAGTTCGTACTGAGTAGAAAGGCTAGCGGTCCCAGGGTGACAAAGATGCCGACGACGACGGCTATCACCGTGCTGAGGATGTCATCGGTGCGCCGCAGTATTCGCACCAGCGCCACCAGGCCCAGGATCACGATCATCGCCAGGCACAGCGCCACCCACGGCAGCATTTCCCACATGCGCTCGAAGCCCTTGAAGAGCAACATTCCGGCGACTGCGGCGCCGGTGCTCTGACCGCCGAGAATCATCCACTGGCGGCGATTGGCGTCGTACTCCGACTTGCGTGCGACCCGCGAGCGCGCGCGTCTCGGGGACAGGCGGGAGGCGAACGAATGATCCGAATCGACATCGTCGTCGTCGAAATCCTCCTCGTCGTCGAGGACATCACCGGTCGGGAACGGTTCGTACACATCGGTGAGACCGTCGTACACCTCTGGCTCGGCGGGCTTCGATCGGCCACGTCGTCCACGCCCGTTGCGTTCGGCGGCGCGCCCGTTCGCCCGCGCGGCCTCGGCACGTTCGACTTCGTCGCGCAGCAGGTCGCCCGCTACGGTCTGGCCGGAGACGAGCTGTTGATCCTGGCTCGCCAGAGACCATGCGGCGGTGGGGATGCTCTCGGACTCGGGCGCATCGTTCTTGGTCGGTACATGTCTTCGCGCCGACCAGGCAGGCAGACCGCCATCGGCCGGACCGTCCCGCCGTGCGGACCTTCGCTGATCCGGCGGCTCGGGATGGGCACCGCGCGCCCGACCGTCCGGCAGCGGGGACATCGGCACTGGCGCGGACTCCGGGGCGAAACCGTTGGTGGACGGCGACCATGCCGCGGTCGAGGGTGCGGCTTCGGCCTCGGCTGCCTCGGCCGCACGTCTCCGGGCGGCCCGGCCGCCTGTTCTCGATCCGCTCGGCGGGCTTTCCGGCGGGGCACCGATGCCACGGCCGAGATCGCGCAGCGGCTGTACGTCGGTGGTCTCTTCCTCCGGTTCGGCATGCCGACGTCGGCGGCCGGTGCGTCCGGAGCCGACCCCCGAAGCGCCATCGGCAAGCGGGTCCCGCGAATACGGGCCAGGCGCCGGGGCGTACGGATCAGGTGCCGGAGCGTACGGATCAGGTGCCGGGACGTACGGATCGGGTGCCGGGGCGTAAAGGCCCGATATCGGCGCAGACAGCGGATCCGCGGGTGCGGCATGCCGCGACGAATCCGCGCCCGGCATTTCCCGCCCTGGCATGACCCGGCTCGAATATCCCGGCGCGGGCAGCGGATCGGCGGGCGCCTCCGGAGCGGCGTAGGCCGAGAGCGGGTCGTATCGGGTGATCGGCCCCGACATCGGCGAGTAGTTGGGCAATTCGGGTGCGGCGTACGGCGCCGGCTCCGGCGCGGCGTACGAAGTGGGTTCCGGCGCAGGCGTTTCGAAACCGGCCCCCGCGTACCCGCCGGACTGGAAACCGGAAGGTTGGTGACCCGACGCGTCGTAACCGTTGGATTCGTATCCGTTGGATTCGTACGACGGCGGTTCGTACGCCGGTTCGTCGTCCTCGGGTGCGGCGTGCGCGGAATGGCCACCGCCGCCGCCCACCGGAATGGCAGGCAGATCACCGGTCAGCTCGGCAACCGAGATGCCGCGACCACTGCGCCGCCGCCGCCCGCCGCCACCGGACGATGCCGCGCCCTGCTGGCCGTTGCGTGCCAGCAGCTCGGCAACCGATAGCTGCTTGGAATCCTCACTCATGACGACACCGTTTCGATCGGGCCCGATAGACCGCCGCCGGGCACCGGCTTACCGCTCGTTTCCGCGACGGAACCCGGCAATGCCGTAGCCCTCGGTCCGCCGTTCATATCGGTATCCAGTTTGCGCAAGATGAGCCCCTCGCGCAGTGCCCACGGACAAATCTCGAGGCTATCCAGCGATAGTGCCCGCATACTCGCCTCCGCGACCAGTGCGCCAGCCACCAATTGCTGTGACCGATCGGAACTTACGCCTTCCAATTCTGCACGGTCCGCCGCCGTCATTCTCGAGATGAACGCAATCAGTTGGCGCAGACCTGAGCTGGTGAGTGTACGGCGTACCCGCAGCCCGGCCGAAGAGGGTGCCGCTCCGGTCAACCGGGCAAGCGACCGAAACGTCTTCGAGGTGCCGACCGCGAGATCCGGTTTCCCCACGTCCAGCAGCTGTTTCGCGGGTGCGACGAGTTCCGCGTCGAGCCAATCGCGCAGCACCGCGACGCGGCGTTTGCCCGGTGGATCCTCGCGCAGCCATTCTCTGGTCAACCGTCCGGCGCCGAGTTGCAGCGAGGTCGCGAGATCGGGTTCCTCGTCGCCGCCGTTGGTCATTTCCAGTGAGCCGCCGCCGATGTCGAGATTGAGGATCCGGCCCGCGCTCCAGCCGTACCAACGGCGCACGGCGAGGAAGGTCAGCCGGGCCTCGTCGACACCGGCGAGCACCTGCAGCTCGACGCCGGTTTCGGCGCGGACCCTGGCGAGTACCTCATCGGAATTCGCGGCCTCACGCAGCGCGGAGGTCGCGAACGGCATCAGCTCGACGCAGCGGGAAGTCTCGGCGATGCTGGCGAATTCGGCCACCGTCGCGATCAGCCGTTCGGCCCCCTGCACGGTGATGCAGCCGTCGGAGTCCATGTTCTCCGATAGCCGGAGAGTGGCCTTTGTCGAGCTCATCGGCATCGGGTGACCACCGCGATGGGCGTCCACCACAAGCAGGTGGACGGTATTGCTTCCGACATCGAGTACCCCAAGCCGCACATGAATACGGTACTGGGTGAACCGGCCCTTTAGCCCAGCCGACTGAACTGTTAGCGTCCTGGAGTGTGACGGTAGGCGCAGCAGTGAGTGAGCGCAGCGAGCGAATCAGCAAGCGCAGCGCGACGCCGCGCGCGACGGAGCCGAGCGCGGGCGAGGTGGAGTCGTGAGCGGCTCCAAGAGGCCCCGACCAGCGGGGAAGATCGATCCGGCGCCGGAGGTCGATCTCGACTTTCCCCGTGAATGGATCGAGTTCGTGGATCCCGCAAACGACGAGCATGTGATCGTCGCGGATATGACCTGGCTGCTGTCGCGCTGGACGTGTGTCTTCGGAACTCCGGCCTGTCAGGGAATTCTGAGCGACCGCCCCGATGACGGCTGTTGCTCGCACGGTGCGTTCCTTTCCGACAAGGACGATCGCAAGCGTCTGACCAATGCTGTGAAAATGCTCACACCGAGCGACTGGCAGCTGATGGACGAGGCGACCGACGCCGAGGGCAAGATCACCAAGAAGGGCTATCTGGAGCTCGACGAGCTGGAGGACGAGCCCGCCCTGCGCACCCGTCGCTTCGACGGCGCCTGCATTTTCCTGAACCGCCCCGGGTTCGAGGGCGGCGTCGGCTGCGCGCTGCACACCATGGCGCTGCGCAAGGGCATCGAACCGCTCGAGGTGAAGCCAGATGTGTGCTGGCAGCTGCCGATCCGGCGCACCCAGGACTGGGTGGAGCGCCCAGACGGCGTGCAGATCCTGAAGACCACCATCACCGAATACGACCGGCGCGGCTGGGGGCCCGGCGGCGAGGACCTGGACTGGTACTGCTCCGGCTCCCCCGACGCCCATGTCGGCACCCGCCCGGTGTGGCAGTCCTACGGTCCCGAACTGAAGGAATTACTCGGCGCACCCGCCTACGAAGAGCTGGCCAGACACTGCAAGCGCCGCGAGGGACTCGGCCTGATCGCGATCCATCCCGCGACCGTGCACGCAAATCGCATGAGATCCGACGACCACGTCGCAGACCAGTCGGCGTGACCTATCCAACGTCCACCACGTGAGGTTTGCATAGCGGGTGATTCACCTGCTCGCCATGCGGGCTTTACTCAGATGCGGTTGGATGTGCGGTCATGTTGAAGAAAGCCCTGACCCTGACCGCCATCGCGCTCGGCGCCACCGCCGCGCTGACCGGCGCGGCGCATGCCGAACCCAACGGCGACCCGGCCAAATACGCCGATTTCACCGCCGACTTCCTGCCCGCCAACACCCCTGAGGCGCTGAACGCCCAGGCGAATGGCAAGAACCTGATCATGAGCCCGTACGGCCTCAGCCGCACCATCGCCTGCCGCGGCACCAGCGCGGCGGATGTCTACGACTGCATGCAGGAAGACGATCTCGGCTGGATCACCCTGCACAAGCAGGACGTCCCCGGCATCGGCCCCACCTGGGTCTACCTGCCCTGATACTCCCCCGCCTCCCCGGACCTTTTGCCGGTCGTAGGTGCCCGGAGACTTACGTCGCGGGCCGACGGTCGGTTTTAGGGTCCGGTTATGGGCGTTCCCGGCGAGTTACCCATGTCCTAACGAAATCAGTGGTCAGGCCTCGAGCTTGTAACCGAGACCACGCACCGTCACCAGGTGCTCCGGCTTGGCCGGATCGCCTTCGATCTTCGAGCGCAACCGCTTGACGTGCACGTCGAGGGTCTTGGTGTCGCCGACGTAGTCGGCGCCCCAGACCCGGTCGATCAGCTGGCCGCGGGTCAGCACTCGCCCGGAATTGCGCAGCAGATATTCGAGCAGATCGAATTCCTTCAACGGCAGGGTGACCTGCCTGCCGTTGACGTGCACGGTGTGGCGGTCGACATCCATCCGTACCGGTCCGGCCTCGAGCACACCGCTCTCATTGCCGCCGTCCAGTTCATCGCCCGCGCCGCGGCGCAGCACGGCCCGGATGCGGGCGATCAGTTCGCGCGCCGAGTACGGCTTGGTGACGTAGTCGTCGGCGCCGAGTTCCAGGCCGACCACCTTATCGATCTCGCTGTCGCGCGCGGTGACCATGATCACCGGGACCCCGCTGCGGGTGCGCAGCTGTTTGCACACGTCGGTGCCGCTCATGCCGGGCAGCATGAGGTCGAGCAGCACGATATCGGCGCCGGAGCGGTCGAATTCGGCGAGCGCGGACGGTCCGTCACCGACCACGGTGACCTCGAATCCCTCCTTGCGCAGCAGGAACGCGAGCGGATCGGCCAGCGACTCCTCATCTTCGACGATCAGAACACTCGTCATCTGCGTGCCTCCACACCATTCGGTCTGCCCGGCCCCATGGGGCGCGGGTGTGTTTCTCTCATGCTCACCGCGGAACCGTCGGCTTCTTCTTCGCCGTCGGCTTCATGGTGGGCAGGTATTCGCAGGGTGAACGTCGATCCGGTGCCGAGCTTGCTCCACAGGGTGATTTCACCGTTGTGGTTGGCCGCCACGTGCTTGACGATAGCCAGGCCGAGCCCGGTGCCACCGGTGGCGCGCGAGCGTGCCTTATCGGATCGGAAGAATCGTTCGAAGACCCGCTCCTGGTCTTCCTTGGCGATACCGATGCCGCGGTCGGTCACGGCCATCGCGACGTGATCGCCGCGCAGTGAGCGGCTCACCGAAACGTGGGAGCCCGCGAGTGAGTACGCGATGGCGTTCTCCACCAGGTTGGACAGTGCGGTGACGAGCAGGGTTTCGTCGCCGAGCACCTCGAGTCCGCTCGGACGATCGGTGCTGACGGTGATGCCCGCGGCCTCGGCGGCGGTGCGGGAGCGATCGACCGCCTGCGTGACCACGGAGTCGACGTCGACCACCTCGAGCTCGGGTAGCTTTTCCGCGCCCTGTAGTCGCGAGAGCGCGATCAACTCGGTCACCATCTTGCCGAGGCGCCGGGATTCACCGAGTACGCGCTGACCGAAGTGCCGGACCGCCTCGGGATCTTCGGCGGATTCCAGCATGGCCTCGGCCAGCAGGCTCATCGCGCCGACGGGAGTCTTGAGCTCGTGGCTGACGTTGGCGACGAAGTCGCGGCGGGTGGCCTCCATGCGGGCCTGCTCGGAATCGTCGTCGGCGAACAGCACGGTGAAGCTGGTCTCTTCGCGCGATAACTGTCTGGCCACTCCGCGCACCGCGATCCGGCTGCGGCCGGGCATCGGGTTCTTCGCGGTGAGATCGAATTCGGTGGATTCGCCGGTGGCGAGCACCTTCTCCACCGCGGCCCAGGCGCGTTCGTCGAGCAGCCGGTTGCGGACCAGGCCCAATTCCTCGGCGCGCGGATTGACCAGTACCACATCGCGGTATTCGTCCACGACCGCGATTCCGCTCTCGGAGGCGAGCACGATCAGGTCGAGCACCTGGGACATGGTGAGACCGGAATCCGCCTGTCTGCGAGCGGCCTGCCTGGCGTTCATGAACGGGATCAGTAGCCCGCCGACTGCCAGGCCGACGACAGCCGCGAGGACTGCCAGCAGGACGGCCTGGGGAACACTCACACTTGAATCGTACGGTCGCCGACCGACAACCCAACTCGGGGTGTGCGAAGTTTCGCGCAGGTCATGGGCACTTCCAGGCCCGTTAGCCGCTTGTTTACGCGTTGTTCGCGCGACAGCGTCCGGATCGTTCTCACTCCTCCGAATCCGACATTGCCGACCGCACCGAGTCGCCGTGGCGGTCGGCCCATTCGCCGAGGGCGTAGATCGGAATGAGCAGATCGCGTCCGGCTTCGGTCAGTTCGTATTCGACGCGGGGCGGGGCCTCGGCGTAGCGATGGCGCTCGATGAGGGTCATGGTCTGCATGCGGCGCAGCGTCTGGGTGAGCATCTTCTGGCTGATGCCGCCGATGGCGGTGCGCAGGTCACCTGGGCGCATCGGGCCGTCGCGCAGCATGTAGACGATGACCGCGAGCCAACGGTTGCCGAACAGGTCGACGCCGAGGCGGGCCGGGCAGTCGGCCTCGTAGTCGCCATAGGGCGCGAATTCCACGGGTTCGGCATGTTCGACCGTCATGACTCCAGCCTGCCATCGTCATTGCGCACCTTCGGGTGCCTATCGAAATCCCTAGCGTCGGTGCCGAATACATCCCGAAACAGGAGTTGATATGCGAATCGGAATCATCGGGGCCGGTGCGATGGCGAAGGCACTCGGCGGCGGCTGGGCCGCGGCCGGGCACGAGGTCGTCATCGGCGCGCGGTCCCGTGCGGCCGCGGATGCGCTGGCAGCAACCATCGGGCATGGAGCGCGGGGCGGAAGTACCGGCGCGGCTGCCGAATTCGGGGCGGTGGTGCTGTTGGCGCTGCCGGTAAGTGCCCTTGACGAAGTATTGGGTGAAATCGGCGGAGAACTTGCCGGACGGACGGTGATCGACTGCACCAACGCGTTCCTCCCGGACGCGGCCGCGCCGCAAGGAGTTCCGGCTTTCGTACTGTCCGAGGACGCGGTCGCCGCTCGCATCGCGGCGACGGTTCCCGAGGCGAATGTGGTGAAGGCGTTCAACGTATGTGCCGCCGAGGTGTGGGAATCACCGGCCCGCGTCTTCGAGGACCGCAGGCTGGCGGTGCCGATCTGCGGTGACGATGCTTCCGCAGTGCAACAGGTCGCCGCACTGACGGAAGATCTCGGGCTGCAACCGGTTTCGGCGGGCGGACTGCATCAGGCCAAATATCTCGAGGCCACCTCGGTCTTCACCGTCGGCCTCTGGTTCGGCGGTGCGGATGCCCGCGCGATCTTCCCGCCGTTGGAGGCGGCATTCGCCGTGGCCGACTAGCGACCGGACCCGGTCCGAGCGTGCACCACCGCCCATACCCCGCGGATTCGAGCTTGAATGCGCGAGAGGTGCACGCTCGGGCCGGATACGGCTTACCAGCCCGGGTTACCCCGCACCGGAAGATTCACGAAACTCGGCCGATTCGGATCCAGTTGCACGTGTTGTGG
>NZ_BAGN01000216.1 GCF_000308835.1 Nocardia vinacea NBRC 16497
TAAGCTGCTCTGCGCGCCGAGAAGCGCGATGGCAGGTTGCCCGAGCGGCCAATGGGAGCAGACTGTAAATCTGTCGGTGAAAGCCTACGTAGGTTCGAATCCTACACCTGCCACCGAAAACCCCCGTCGATCATCATGATCGGCGGGGGTTTCTCATTTCTGCGGGCATTTACCGCTGTCGAAGTGCGGCCGGGTCGGTCGCATTCAGGGTTGCCACGAGTTCGTCCTCTTCGTAAGTAAAATGGGTTTCCAATTCATTTGCGAGACGGTCGAATTCGGTACGCAAACGGACCGGGTCGGCACTGTTCAGCAACTGCTGCAATTCGGCGAGTGCCAGGGCAACCACACCGTGCTCACGCTGCAGCCGCTCGACCACCGGAGCCAATTCGGGATGGCTGCGGACCAGCGCCGGAAAGACACCGTCCTCATTGGTGTGATGCTCATGCAGCGCACCACAGAATGCGACACAGTGGCTGCGCAGATCCATTGGCAGGCTTGGGATTTCACTCGAATCGTCGAGCTGATCGAGTTGCGTGCGAACCGTCGCGAGATCGCGCCGCAATTGCTCGTGCACGGTCCGTAGATGGTCGCCGATAGCGACCGCGCGTGGGGCCGCCTGCCGCGGGGCCGCATCACCCGAGCCGACGATCGCGGCGGAGACACCCGCCACCACGGTCGCGGCGACCGCCGCACCGACGATCACCCCGCGGCGGCCGATCGCGGATCGCTGTTCCCGATACAGCGCGATCACCGGTATAACTCTCGAAGTTCCCGCTTGATATGCGGCAAACGCCGGATCGCGTTCGGCCTGCTCGGCGTAGCGCTGGTCGCGCTCGGCACCCACCAGCACTGTTGCGGTTGCCCGAAAAGTCTCGACGCCGGCCGCTTCGCCGATCTCCACGGTGACGGCCGGATTCCGCCGCACGTTGTAGAACCACGCCGGATGGGTGTCGGCGCCACCGTTCGAGCCGAAGATCAGTAAACGATCGCCGTCTCGGTAATAGACGACCGGCGTCGTGTGCTCACGTCCGCTTTTCGCGCCGACCGTGGTCAGCAGGATTAGCGGTACACCCTCGAACATCGCGCCGACCGACCCCGCGTTCGCGCGGAACTCCTCGATGATCGCCGCATTGAAATCCGCCGCCGAAGTCGGCTGTGCATCTGTCATGTCCTGCGTCCTTCCGGATCGCCGGGCGGACCGGCAACCGCTGGTACTAGCCTTGCCAGAGAGATTAGATTTTGCTTTGCAAGCAAAATCATTTTGTAAGCAAAGATTATTTGGAGGTGTGCGGGATGTCAACGGGTGCGCGTGGCATCGGGGTGGAGGAGGGCATCCGGAGTCTGCTGCTGCTGATGCCGCGGGTGGTCGGGCGAGCCAAGAAGATGCGCGTTCCCGATGAGTTGCAATCGTTTTCGCTTGCTCCGCGGCATCTGTCACTGCTGGCGAATCTGGTGTTCGAGGGGCCGATGACGGTGAACGAGCTGGCGGCGCGGCTGGAAGTCGCGCCGACGACGGTCAGCCTGATGGTTGGCGATCTGAGCCGTCAGGGAGTACTCGAGCGACGCTCGGATGCGGCGGATCGCCGTCGGACCATCGTCGCCATCGCAGCAGCGCACGAGAAGTCGGTCAATGCCTGGCTCGGTGGCAGCGCGCGGGCGTGGCGGAAGGTGCTCGAGCCATTGAATGCCGAGCAGCGGCGGATGTTCGTCGAGACGCTACGGGCCTACGAACAGGAACTCGCGGCCGAACACGATTGAGCGCGTCGGGCCCACCGATCAGTAGTTGCGGGGCCCGCCCGCCATTTCCTCGAGCCGGGCGATGCGATCGGCCATCGGAGGGTGGGTGGAGAACAGGCGTGCCGCACGCTCACCGGCCCGGAACGGGTTGGCGATCATCAAGTGCGACTGGGCCGTCAGCTGCGGCTCAGGGGGCAGCGGGGCGGCCTGTACGCCGCGCTCCAGCTTGCGCAGCGCCGAGGCCAAGGCGAGCGGATCGCCGGTCAGCTCGGCACCGGATCGGTCGGCTTGATATTCGCGGGAGCGCGAGACGGCCAATTTGACCAGGGTCGCGGCGATCGGGCCGAGCAGCGTCACCAGAATCACGCCGAGGATATTGGGGCCCTCGCCATTGCGGTTGCCGCCGAACATCGAGGCGAAGAAGGCCAGGTTGGCCAGGCCGGAGATGACCGCGGCCAGTGCGCCCGCGATCGAGGAGATCAGGATGTCGCGGTTGTAGACGTGCGATAGCTCGTGGCCGAGCACCGCGCGTAGTTCGCGCTCATCGAGGATCTGCAGGATGCCGCTGGTACAGCAGACCGCGGCGTGGCGCGGATTGCGTCCGGTCGCGAAGGCGTTGGGGGCGTTGGTCGGGCTGATATAGAGCCGCGGCATCGGCTGACGCGCGGTGGTCGCGAGCTCGCGCACGATGCGATAGATGACCGGGGCCTCCAGCTCGCTGACCGGCTGCGCGTGCATGGCCTTGAGCGCGATCTTGTCGCTGTAGAAATAGGCGTAGGCATTCATGCCGACGGCAAGCAGGATCGCCAGGAAGAGAATCATCGGGCTGCGGAACATCGCTCCGGCGAACACGATCAAGGCCGAGAGGCCGACCATGAGCCCGAACGTCTTCAGCCCATTCGTATACCCGTGCCCGTGCATAGGTCTCCTTGCCCACTCCCCCGTTCGTCGAGTGTCTTACGGCAGATCAACGATAGAGATCGTGGGCAAAGTTCCGGATGTGATCCAGTCCGGCGCGCCGGGGCGAACCACTAGCCGACGCGTTCGATGGTGTAGCGGACCAGGCGCTCGAGGGCGTCGTTGGCCGGGCCCGACGGCAGCGCGGAGAGTTCGGCGTGCGCGATATCGGCGTAGCTCTGCAGCTTCTCCTTGGCCAGCACCATGCCGCGGGAGTGGGCGAGCAGGGACAGCGCCTCCTCGACCTCGTCGTCGGTCTGCAGCGGGTGGGCCAGCAGTTTGCGCAGGCGGTCGCCGTCGGCGCCCTCGTCGCGCAGCGCGTACAGCACCGGCAGGGTGTGCACGCCCTCGCGCAGGTCGGTGCCCGGCGTTTTACCGGATTGTTCGGCGGCCGAGGAGATGTCGATGATGTCGTCGGAGATCTGGAAGGCGGTGCCGACAGCATCGCCGAGCCGGGCCAACCGCTCGACGTGTTCGGCATCGGCACCGGAGAAGGTGCCGCCGAAGCGCCCGGCGGCGGCGATCAGCGAGCCGGTCTTCTCCCAGACCACACGCAGGTAATGCTCGACCGGATCCTGGGATTCGCGGGCGCCCATGGTTTCCCGCATCTGACCGGTGACCAGTTCGGCGAAGGTTTCGGCGATGATCCGCACCGCATCGGGGCCGAGGGTCGAGGTGAGCCGTGACGCGTGTGCGAAGAGATAGTCGCCGGCGAGGATGGCGATGCTGTTGCCCCAGCGCGAATTCACGCTCGGGGCGCCGCGGCGCATCGGGGCCTCGTCCATCACGTCGTCGTGGTACAGAGTCGCCAGGTGCACCAGCTCGACCACGGTGCCCGCAGTGATCAGCGCCGGATCGGTGGGGCGCGGACCGAGCTGACCGGTGAGGATGGTGAACAGCGGGCGGAATCGCTTGCCCCCGGCCTTGGCCAGATGCAGCGCCGCCTCCTGTAGGAACAGCTCGCCGTCGGACAGCTCATCGATCAGGAGTTTTTCGACATCGATGAGGCCATTGCGCACGGTCTCCGCGAGCTCGGTATCACCGAGATCGACTCCGGCCACCACCGTGCTCTCATCACTCACAGCCGATGTGCTCATCTCTTCTCCCAGCGATGCGTCCGACCCCACGGTAGAGAACCTAGCGTGTCCCCGCCGCGCGGCCCATGAACACCGTCACTATGCGGTGTATCAGACACCCTTCCATATCGTTTTCCGACCTCATCGATCGCATGGTCTGCGCCACGGGCGGGCTCCATCGACACGAACCGAATGCTCCTGCGAGTATTGAGCGCATGGGTTCACCGGATGTCACCCCCGTCGGCGGGGACGGGGAGACGCAGAGCGCGATTCCCACACAGACCGAAGTACTCGTGGTCGGTGCCGGGCCGGCCGGATCGGCCGCCGCCACCTGGGCCGCGCGGGCCGGTCGCGATGTCCTGCTCATCGATTCAGCCGTCTTCCCACGTGACAAGACCTGCGGCGATGGACTCACCCCGCGCGCGACCGCCGAATTGGAGCACCTCGGGCTCGGCGACTGGCTGCGCGCGCACACCGTGAACCACGGCCTGCGGCTGACGGGTTTCGGTCGCGAGGCCAAGCTGCCGTGGCCGGGCGGCTCCTTCCCGACGTATGGAAGTGCCGTTCCCCGAACCGAACTCGACGACAAGCTGCGTGAGACAGCGGTGAAGTCCGGGGCCAGGATGCTGGATGGCACGAAAGTGATCGATGTCATCCGAGAGGGTGATCGCGTCACGGGTGTGACGGTGCAGACGGCGGAGGGCACCCGTTCGATCGGATGCAAGACGCTCGTGGTCGCCGACGGTGTCCGCTCCCCGATCGGAAAACTGCTCGGGCGCACCTGGCATCGGCAGTACGCCTATGGCACCGCGGCCCGCGCCTACATCAAATCCGCGCGCAGCGACGACCAGTGGATCACCTCGCATCTGGAGCTGCGCAATGCCGACGGCGACTTGGTACCCGGCTACGGCTGGGTGTTCCCGCTCGGCAATGGCGAGGTGAATATCGGCGTCGGCTCGCTGGCCACCGAGCAGCGGCCCTCGCATATCGCGCTGAAACCGCTGCTGGAGCACTACACCTCGTTGCGCCGCGAGGAGTGGCAGTTCGAGGGTTCGCTGCGGGCGGTCGCGTCCGCACTGCTGCCGATGGGCGGGGCGGTATCGAATGTCGCGGGGCTCAATTGGGTGCTGATCGGCGATGCCGCGGGCTGTGTGAATCCGCTCAACGGCGAGGGCATCGATTACGGACTGGAGGGCGGGCACATGCTCGCCGATCTGCTGGACGAACCGGATCTCACGACGGTGTGGCCGGAGCTCTTGCGTACCCGCTACGGGCGGACGTTCTCGGTGGCGCGGCGGATCGCCGGTCTGGCGACCCACCCCAGAATGGTGCCGATGGGCGGGCCGCCGGTGATGCGGTCGAAGTATCTACAGCGCACCGCGGTTCGGGTGATGGGCAATCTGGTCACCGATGAGGATCTGGATCTGACGGCAAGGGCCTGGCGGGCCGCGGGTCGAGCGTCCTACCGCTTCGACGAACTCGCACCCTTCACCTGAGATGACCGGATTGCCCGCGCTCTACCTACTTCCGCATCTGCGGCGGGCGCGAGATCTTGCGGACCGGAACTATGCCGAGCCGTTGAATCTGGACGAATTGGCTGCCGCCGCAGGGGTTTCGAAGTATCACTTCCTGCGCGCGTTCGCGGCCGTGTACGGCGTGACGCCCGCGGCGTATCTGGCGGAGCGGCGGATCGAGCGGGCACAGGATTATCTGCGGGCCACCAACCTCACCGTGACCGAAGTATGCATGCTGGTGGGATACAGCAGTCTCGGGTCGTTCAGCAGTAAGTTCCGGCAGTTGGTCGGGGTGACGCCGTCGGAGTATCAGGCCAAGTTCGCGGACGGCGCGCCACGGATTCCTGGCTGTTATGTGTTCATGCACGGGCTGTCGGATCGCAAGCCGCGGGACTGAGGCCGAGCGGTTCGCACAGCTCAGCAATTTCGGAGAAGCGTTCAGGTCGACGCGTTTCCTAGCCTTTGGGCATGACTATTACGAATGTCTCGCTGGTCACCGTGTACGTCACCGACCAGGATGCGGCCAAGCAGTGGTACACCGAAAAGCTGGGGTTCGTCGAGCGCACGGATCTGACGATGGGCGACAACGGATTCCGCTGGGTCAGCATCGCACATCCCGATCATCCGGAACTCGAGGTCACCCTGATGATTCCGGGACCGCCGCTGGATGACAATCTCGCCGACGCCATCCGCCGGGCCCTGGCCAATGGCACCCACGGCGCGCTCGGCCTGAAGACCGACGACTGCCAGAAGACCTTCGAGGAATTGACCGCCAAGGGCGTGGAGTTCATCCAGCCGCCCGCCGAACGGCCCTATGGCACCGAGGCGATCATCCGGGACAACTCCGGCAACTGGCTGGTGCTGGTGGAGCCCAAGGAATTCAGCCCGGAGGATTTCGCCTAGCCGATGAGCCCGGCACGCCCCGGCGTTCGGAACGGGTCAGGCGCTCGCCTGCGCGGCGACCCACTCCTCGATGTGTTTGCGCTCGCTCTCGAGCACCCGATGATGCAACTGCTCGGCGAGCGGTTCGATGGCACCGCCGACCAGTGGCAGCTTCACCTGCACGGTGCCGGCCACCTCGATCTCGGAACCCTCGGCCGTCGGGCGCAGTTCGTAGGTGCCCGACATTTCGCTGTTGATGCCGCCGGTGGCGCCCTCGAAGGTGCCCTTCGCGATTTCGCCGTCCAACGCCTGCCAATTGTCGGTGCGCGAGAGCACCAGTTCATTCTTGAGTACCTTGCTCACGATGCCGGGAACCTTGTCATCGCTTGCCTTTTCGGTCATATGTATGCGGATGGTGCCCGCGCCCTGCGGATGCGAGAGATCGAGCGTGGCGGTCTGCGCACCGGCGAACCGGGACTGCCAGAAGTCATCGGTGGTGAGTGCCCGGTGAAGATCTTCGACCGGGACGGCGTAGGGCACGGTGAAGCTGAATTTTCGGGACATGGGCGCAAACGGTATCGGAGGCGGCAAGTAGCCTGTTGTGGTGTCGGAAACCAGCCAGTCTGAAAGGCGTTCGAACCGCCTGCGGCGGGCCAGGATAGGGGTGCTGACGGCGGCCGTCTTCCTCAGCGCCCTCATCGTGCTGCTGGTGCTGGCCGCCTGGCGCAACGACTATCTGATCAGCTCCGACAAGGGCGTGACCTCCGCCGAGGTGCTCTCGGCCGGGCGGCTGCGTTCGGCGGTCATCTATGTCACACCGGACGGGAAGACGCACAATCCGAAGGTCGGGGTGCTGTATCCGACCAACCTCACCGCAGGTGAGCGGATCAATGTGGAGTACAACCGCAAGGATCCGGATCTGGTCCGGGTGGCCGGGCGTGATGTGCGGGTCGCGATTCAGCCCGCGCTATCGGTGATCCTGGTGGTGTGGGCGGTCGCGTTGCCCACGATGTGGCTGCTACTGCGTGCACAACGCCGCACGCCCGGCCCGATGAACGGATCTCGCGCGGCGGCCGGCGCCGCCTGAGTCGAGCAGCCCCGACAGTTCGCCGGATCTTTGCGTATCGGTCATTTCGACGTGACGGCGTGGCGCGTTGCACGGGTCAACCTGGGATGGTGCGAGTAGCCATCGTTTCGGAGTCGTTCCTGCCGAATATGAACGGCGTCGTCAATTCCGTGCTCCGGGTGCTGGACCACCTGGACCAGCACGGGCACGAGGCGCTGGTGATCGCGCCGGATACGCCGCACGGGCTGCCCGCCGCCCCACGGGTCTACAAAAGGTTCCCGGTGCATCTGGTACCAGCGGTGATGGTGCCGAAGGTCAGCTCGCTGCCGGTGGGGCTGCCGCAGCCCGGGATCACCGCCGCGATCAACGAATTCGATGCCGATGTGGTGCATCTGGCCTCGCCCTTCCTGCTCGGCGCGGGTGGTCTCGGTGCGGCGATGCGGTTGGATCTGCCCACGGTCGCGATCTATCAGACCGATGTGGCCGGATTCGCGAAGAGTTACGGACTGGGGCTGGCCAGTCGGGCGGCCTGGGCCTGGACGCGACGGATTCACGAGGGCGCGACACGGACGCTGGCACCGTCGCGGGCGGCGGCCGAGGATCTGGGGCGCCACGGTATCCCCCGGGTGCACCGCTGGGGTCGCGGTGTCGATATCGGCCGGTTCACACCGTCGGCGAAGCGACCGGAGCTGCGGGCGTCCTGGTTACGCGGGCAGGACAAGCTGCTCGTGGGGTTCGTCGGTCGGCTGGCCCCCGAGAAGCATGTGGAGCGGCTCGCGGTGCTGGCGAGCGATCCGGCGATCCAGCTGGTGATCGTCGGAGACGGGCCGGAGCGGGCGCGGTTGGCTCGGATGATGCCCAGCGCGGTCTTCACCGGTGAGCTCGGCGGCGACGGGCTGGCGCAGGCGTATGCGAGCCTGGATGTGATGGTGCACGCGGGGGAGCACGAGACTTTCTGTCAGGGCGTGCAGGAGGCGCTGGCCGCCGGGGTTCCGGTGATCGGGCCGGATGCGGGCGGACCGCGCGATCTCATCGCGCACTGCCGCAACGGCTACCTGCTGCCGGTGGATCGCTTCACCGAGCTGTTACCCAGTGCGGTTGCGGCGCTTCGTGATCCGGTATTGCGGGCGCGATTCGCCGCGGCCGCTCGCAAGTCGGTGCTGCACCGGACATGGCCTGCCATCTGTACCGAATTGATGGGCCACTACGCCGACGTCACGGGGATTCGGACCCAGCTGCCGCACACCGCGTGATCCGTTTGTGAGTTTCGCGACCTCCGAAAGCCGATTACCGGGTGTGACCACGGAAAAGACCGGCGCGTCCGATGGTGACACGGATTGTCTGGGCCAGTTCGGCGCGGGAGTCTCGCCCGGCATGTGTTACGCGCGGTAGGTTCGGGGCGTGGCGAAAACAGAGCAGCGGGAACCGGTTCGGGCTTCGCTGGACAAGCAGCCGCACGAGGTCGCGTCGATGTTCGACGGGGTCGCGAAGCGGTACGACCTGACCAACACCGTCATCTCCTTGGGACAGGACCGATATTGGCGCTGGGCGGTGCGCAAAGCAGTGGCGCCGCGGCCGGGTGAGCGCGTGCTCGACCTCGCCGCAGGCACCGGCATTTCTACGCTGGACCTGGCGAAATCCGGTGCCTGGTGCCTGGCGGCCGACTTCTCCCAGGGCATGCTCGCCGCGGGCAAATTCCGCAATGTGCCGATGGTCGCCGCCGATGCGACCGCACTGCCCTTCGCCGACGATTCGTTCGACGCGGTGACCATCTCCTACGGTCTGCGCAATATCTCCGAGACCGATGCCGCGCTGCGCGAGATGCTGCGGGTCACCAAGCCGGGCGGGCGGATGGTGGTCTGTGAGTTCTCCACACCGATCGTGCCGATCTTCAGCACCATCTATCTGGAATACCTGATGAAGGCGCTGCCGAAGGTCGCGGTGGCGGTGAGCAGTAATCCGGATGCCTACGTCTACCTCGCCGAATCCATCCGGGCCTGGCCGAATCAGCGGCAGTTGGCGCTGCGGATCGCCGATGCGGGCTGGTCGTCGGTGAAATGGCGCAATCTGACCGGCGGCATCGTCGCACTGCACCGCGCTTACAAAATGGGCTGACCGCCGAATTGCGCTGAGCACCTGGTCGCGGCATATTTTCGTGGCGTACGCCACACCTCACGGGGGAAGTTTGCTGCGGTGAGGTCAATTGTCATCTGTCGATAACGTTGGGTAAATCGGCCGCAATCGGCGGTGCGCATGATCGGTGGCATGACCGATGCAGGCACCGATCGCGCGAGCACCGCCAGAACGGCGTGCTCGTACTGCGGCGTCGGCTGCGGCATCGTCGTCGAGACCCGCGCGGGTGCGGACGGTGCGCCGGTCATCGCCAAGGTCCGCGGTGACAAACTGCATCCGACGAATGCGGGTCGGCTGTGCACCAAGGGCGCGACCCACCTGGAGTTGATGACGACGCCGGGGCGGATGGAGACCGCGTACCGGCGGCCCGAGCGCGGTCAGGTACCGGTGCCGGTGCCCGTCGACGAGGCGGTGCACGAGGTGGCCACCCGGCTGCGGGCGATCCTGGACGAACACGGACCGGACGCCGTCGCGCTGTACGTCTCCGGGCAGATGTCGCTCGAGGCGCAGTACCTGGCGACCAAGCTGGCCAAGGGGTATCTGCGGACCAAGCACATCGAGGCCAATTCCCGGCTGTGCATGGCCAGTGCCGGGACCGGCTACAAGCAGTCGCTCGGCGCGGACGGGCCGCCCGGCTCCTATGACGACTTCGAACACGCCGATCTGTTCTTCGTGACCGGCGCGAATATGGCCGACTGCCACCCGATCCTCTATCTGCGCATGATCGACCGGGTCAAGGCGGGGGCGAAGCTGATCGTGGTAGATCCGCGACGCACCGATACCGCGGCGCGGGCCGATCTGTTCCTGCAGATCGCGCCGGGTACCGATCTCGCCCTGCTGAACGGGCTGCTGCACCTGCTCGTCGAAAACGGTGATATCGATACGGACTTCATCGCCGAGCACACCGAGGGATGGGCGGCGATGCCCGAATTCCTCGCCGATTACCCGCCGGACCAGGTCGCCGCGATCACCGGGCTGGCCGAGGACGATATCCGGACAGCAGCGCGCTGGATCGGCGAAGCCGGCGAATGGATGTCGCTGTGGACCATGGGACTCAATCAGTCCACCCACGGCACCTGGAATACCAACGCGCTCTGCAACCTGCACCTGGCCACCGGGGCTATTTGTCGTCCTGGTAGCGGACCGTTCTCGCTGACCGGTCAGCCGAATGCCATGGGCGGGCGCGAAATGGGTTATATGGGTCCGGGTTTGCCCGGGCAGCGCAGCCTGCTCTCCCCCGCCGACCGCAGCTTCGTGGAGACCGCGTGGGGCGTCGAGCCGGGCACGCTGCGCACCGAAGCCGGACCGGGCACGATCGAGATGTTCCGCCAGCTGTCCGAGGGGCAGATCAAGGCGGCCTGGATCATCTGCACCAATCCCGTTGCCACCGTAGCCAACCGGAAGACGGTGATCGGCGGCCTGGAGGCAGCCGAGCTGGTCATCGTGCAGGACGCCTACACCGATACGGCCACCAACTCCTACGCCGACATACTGCTACCCGCCACGCTGTGGGCCGAAGCCGATGCGGTGATGGTGAATTCGGAGCGCAACGTCACTTTGCTGCAGCGCTCGGTGGATCCGATCGGCGATGCCCGTCCGGACTGGTCGCTGATCGCGCAGGTCGCCACCGCGATGGGCTTCGCGGGTTTCGAATACTCCTCCAGTGCCGAGGTTTTCGACGAGATCAAGCAGTTCGCCAATCCAACCACCGGATACGACCTGCGTGGCATGAGCTACGAGCGGTTGCGCGAGGGGCCGATGCAGTGGCCGTGCGCCGAGCCCGACCGCGCGCGCAACCCGATCCGCTACCGCAATGACGGTGTCAGCCAGGAACTTTTCGTCGACGATGCCGGGCACCAGCCCCGGTTGTCCTTCGCGACGCCGAGCCGCCGCGCGGTGTTCTGGCCGCGCCCGCATCTGGCGCCGGCGGAAATGCCCGACGACGACTACCCGTTCATGCTGAATACCGGCCGCCTGCAGCATCAGTGGCACACCATGACCAAGACCGGCAAGATCGACAAGCTGACCAAGTTGACCGGCCAGCCGTTCGTCGAGGTACATCCCGAGGATGCCGAGCGGCTCGGGGTCGAGACGGGCGACCAGCTCGAAATCGCCTCCCGGCGCGGTCGAGCGGTGCTGCCGGTGCAGATCAGCGACCGGGTACGGCCCGGTGATTGCTTCGCGCCGTTCCATTGGAACGACGAACAGGGCGAGTATCTGACGATCAATGCCGTGACCAATGACGCGGTGGATCCGGACTCGTTGCAGCCCGAATTCAAGGCGTGCGCGGTGTCGTTGCGGCGGGTCGCGGTGATGCCGAAAGCGGCCGAAAAACCTTCGGCGGGCGTGCCGGAAACCGCCGCGAACCATGGGTCGCACCCGCTGGCGGTCATGCTGGGGCTCGACGCGGGCACAGCACCGACGCTCAGTGAGACCGAGCGGATCTACCTCGCTGGATATCTCTCGGCGCTGCAATCCCTTCCGGTGACGGGTCAGCCGGTGCTGCCCGAATCCGCACCGCTGGCCAAGAACAGTCGGCTGTGGATCGATGGACTGCTGGCCGGAATGTATTCGCGAAGTGCGGCAACCGAATCCGCGACCGTCGACAATGGTCCCGACGAAGCACCGGCGCGTCCCATCACCGTGCTGTGGGCTTCACAGACCGGAACCGCCGAAGAGTTCGCGGCAACGGCGGCCGCGCGTCTGGCCGAATCCGGTTTCGCGCCGCGGCTGCTCGATATGGACTCGTGCGACCTCCACGAACTGACCGGCGATGTGCTGGTGATCAGCAGCACCTTCGGCGACGGCGGACCGCCGGATAACGGCACCGACTTCTGGGAACGCCTGGACGACAGCGTGCTCCGATTGACCGGCATGCGGTACGCGGTCTTCGCACTCGGCGACTCCTCCTATGACGACTTCTGCGGCCACGGTCGCAAACTGGATGCGAAACTGACCGAACGCGGGGCCACCCGACTGCTCGCACGCGTCGACAGCGAACCCGATTACGAGGAGGCGGCGGCGCGCTGGCTCGACGAGGTGCTCGCCGCACTCGACGGCGGTGCGCCCGAAGTTGGTCCGCCCGGGCCGATCGGAACTCGGACGCCCGCGCGATCCTCCGGTGTCACGATGGTGCTGCCCCGCACCGCACCGCCGCTCGGCCGAAACCAGGACCCGGGTCCTGCGCCGTTTACCCGCAACGCCCCGGTGACCGCACCGCTGGTGCGCAATGAACCACTGTCGCATGCCGGTTCGCCGAAAGAAGTGCGCCAGTTCGGCTTCGACCTGCGCGGGCAGAAGGCGAACTACGAGGTCGGCGATTCCCTCGGGATTTGGCCTGCGAACGCCGATTCGATGGTGGCCGAATGGCTCGGCGCGACCGGGCTGGACGGTCGTCGGATCCTCGAACTCGACGACCAGGAACTGCCGCTGGCTCAGGCGCTGCGGACCCGCTACGACATCACGAAGGTCAGCCACGATCTGCTCACCTTCATCGCCGAACGCAATCCCAACAACCGACTGGCGAAACTGCTGCGCCGCGACAATCGCAATGAACTCGACAACTACCTGTGGGACCGACAGGCCGTCGACGTGCTGCGCGATTTCCCGGTGCGCGCAGATCTCGTCGAATGGCTCGGCACGCTGAAAAAGCTGCAACCGCGCCAATATTCGATTTCGTCGAGTCCGCTGGTCAGCCCCGACGAGGTACAGCTCACCGTGGGTGTCGTCCGGTACGGCGATCCGGCCGCGACCGGATCCGCCGCGCGGCGCGGCGGGGTGTGCTCGACCTTCCTCGCCGACCGCGCCGACGCCGCCGAATCCGCGGTGCCGATCTTCCTGCAGCGCGCCCCGCACTTCCGGCCGCCGCTCGATCCGACCGCACCGATGATCATGGTCGGCCCCGGCACCGGCATCGCGCCCTTCCGCGGCTTCCTGCAGGAACGCCGTGCCCTCGGCTGCAGCGGCCGCAACTGGTTGTTCTTCGGCGATCAGCATGCCGCCCAGAACTTCTACTACCGAGCCGAATTGGAGGATATGTTCCGCTCGGGCTTCCTCACCCGGCTCGATCTGGCCTTCTCCCGCGATCAGCGCGAGCGGATCTACGTGCAGCACCGGATGATCGAGCACGGCGCTGAGCTGTGGTCCTGGCTGCGCGACGGCGCGCACTTCTATGTGTGCGGTGATGCCGCACGCATGGCCAAGGATGTCGACGACACCCTACTGGCCATTGCCCGGATCCACGGCAAGCTCGACGAAGACGGGGCGCTGGCGTTCCGGAAGCAGTTGGTTGCCGAGAAGCGGTACGTTCGCGACGTGTACTGAGGGTGGGTGGCCTCGGCGCCCATTCCTGTTCCGATCCTGCGGGTTCGGCGGAGGAGCTGGGCGCTGTGGCCGATCCCCTCACACCGCGGGAGCACTCAGCCGAGCAAAATCCGGCAGCCGGTAGTACGGGTAGTAGGGGTACGCCGGAGTAGTCGCGCCAGCCTGGTCGAGTCGCGCGATCTGCTCGGCATCGAGCTCCCAGCCGACCGCTCCGAGGTTCTGGCGCAGCTGCTCCTCATTGCGCGCGCCGACGATGACGGTCGACACCGTTGGACGGCGCAGCAGCCAGTTGAGCGCGATCTGCGGGACAGTCTTACCGGTCTCCACAGCGAGCTCGTCGAGTACGTCGACCACGTCGTAGAGCTTGTCGTCATCGACCGGCGGACCTGCCTCCGCGGTCAGATGCAGACGACTGCCCTCCGGAAGTGGTTGGCCGCGGCGGATTTTCCCGGTCAGCCGACCCCAGCCGAGCGGGCTCCACACCACCGCGCCGACGCCTTGGTCCAAGCCGAGCGGCATGAGCTCCCATTCGTAGTCGCGGCCGACGAGTGAGTAGTAGACCTGATGGGCGACGTAGCGGGTCAGGCCGTGCCGGTCCGCCGCGGCAAGGGATTTCATCAGCTGCCAGCCCGCGAAGTTGGAGGCGCCGAGGTAGCGGATCTTGCCCGCACGCACCAGATCGTCCAGTGCCGCAACGACTTCCTCGACCGGGGTGTGCGCGTCGAAGGCGTGCAGTTGGAACAGGTCGATGTGGTCCGTGCCGAGCCTGCGCAGCGAGCCCTCGACCGCCTTGATCAGGCGCGAACGGCCGGAACCTGCGTCGAGCGGACCGGGACCGGTCGGCAGACTCGCCTTGGTCGACAGCAGCAGTCGGTCACGCCTGCCCTTGATGGCAGCACCGAGCACTTCCTCGGAGGCGCCATCGGAATAGACATCGGCGGTATCGAACATGGTGACGCCCGCATCCAGGCTGATATCGATCAGTCGGCGCGCCTGCTCCGCATCGGTATCGCCCCACGCGCTGAACAGTTCGCCGCGCCCGCCGAAGGTGCCCGCGCCGAAACTCAGCGCCGGGACGAGCAGACCTGATGCGCCGAGCCGCCGGTACTCCATGATAACTCCTAAAGGGTCTATAGTTCCGTTAACGATTTGAACCATACACGCGTCGCGTAGCAAATGAAACTGGAGTTCCGTTATGGAGTCTGACAATGCCACCCCCGGCTCGATTCGCCCTGGTGGGCGCACTGCTCGCGTCCGCGAGGCGGTGCTGCAGGCGGCGGGTGATCTACTCGCCGAGCGCGGTTTCGCGCACCTGGATCTGACCGAGGTCGCAGCGCGCGCCGAGGTCGGCAAGACCACGGCCTATCGCCGCTGGCGCAACTCCACGGGACTCATCGCCGACCTGCTCGTCGATATGGCCGAACAATCACTGCCACATGCGGATACCGGCTCCCTGCTCGGCGACCTCACCGCCAACGCCCGCCTGGTCGCCAAAACACTCACCGACCCGCGCCAAGGCAAGCTCTTCCAGGCCGTCATCGCCGCTGCCACCTGCGACGAAACCGCCGCAGCCGCCCTACGCCGCTTCTACGACATCCGCCTCACCGAATGGACCCCCTGCATCGACGCCGCCATCGCCCGCGGCGAAATCCCCGAAAACACCGACGCCCGCGCCGTCCTGACCGCCGTCTCCTCCCCCCTCTACTACCGCCTGCTCGCCAGCGGCGACCCAATCGACGACACAGCCGCCCGCACGGCCGCCGCAGCCGCCACCCAAGCCGCGACAGCGGGCATCTTCACCAAGTCATGATCAAGATCAGGTGGAACTGGTGGCGAGCCCTTCTCGGGCGATGCCGCGGCATTCGGCGAGTTGTTCACCGACGACTCCGATTACGTGTCCTACGACGGCACCCGCGCGATCGGCCGTGAGGAACACCAGGCCAACCACGACAAGCTCTTTCGCGGTGTGCTCGCCGGTTCGGCCCTGGTCGGCGAATTGGAGTCGATCCGGTACGTGACACCGGATGTCGCGATCATGCACGGCACCGCGTCGGTGCTGATGCCGTGGCGGTCGCGACTGCCCGAGCGCCGCCTGTCGCGGCAGACCATGGTGCTGGTCCGAACCCCCGAGGGATGGCGGATCACCGCGATTCACAATGGCCGCGTACGGCCGGTCACGGTTCCGGAGCCGGATTCGTTCCGGCCAGGATGTCTCAACTGATCGCCCGGATCGCGCGCAAGCTCGGTCTCGGCCGCAGGTGATCAGC
>NZ_BAGN01000215.1 GCF_000308835.1 Nocardia vinacea NBRC 16497
GCAACATTGCAATGAAATTTGTGGCGCTGTACGGTCGGGGCATGGCTGACACGGCTGGCGCGACGACGCGCACCTACGGCGACGACGCGCATGCGATCAATGCGCGCGATGTCCATTTCGAGTTCGATTCCGTGCCGATGCACTACATCCCCGGCGAGGTGCTGGCCACCCACATCGTCAACGTCATGCATCTGGTGCTGCCCGAGGGTGAGCGGGCGATGGCGCAGGCCCTGTCCGAGGCATTGCCGCATATCCACGACGAGCGGCTGCGGGAGGAGGTGATCGGGTTCGTCGGGCAGGAGACCATGCACGCCAACAGCCATGAGTCCGCACGCATACACCTGCAGTCCATCGGCCTGGACGTGGACTCCTATGTCCGCAAGGTGGCTTGGCTGGTCGACCGCATTCTCGGCGATCACGGCCTGACCGGACGGGCGAAGGACCAGTGGCTCAAGGAACGCCTCGGCCTGTTCGCCGGGATGGAGCACTACACCGCCGTACTCGGCGAATGGCTGCTCAACGCGGACATTCTCGAGGAGAAGGGCATGCATCCGGCCATGCTGGATCTGGTGCGCTGGCACGGTGCGGAGGAGGTCGAGCACCGCAGCGTGGTCTACGACGCGTTCATGTACGTCGACGGTAGTTACGCACGCCGAGCACGGACCGCGATCCTGGCGAGCCTGACCCTGCTGCCGCTGTTCATCGTGTCGACGGCGTACATGTACCGCAAGGATCCGGAGGCCGATAAAGGCAAATTCTGGTTGCGGCAGTTCGCCAGTGCCACCCGCCGCGGCGTGATCCCCAGTTGGACGGTGTTCCTGACCGAAATCCCGCGTTACCTGCGTCCGGGTTTCCATCCAGCACAGCTGGGTCCGATGGACAAAGCGCTGCGGTATCTCGGGCACTCGCCCGCCGCACGGGCGGCGGGTCACTGATGGGCAAGCCGGCCGACGCCACGCCGATGAGTCTGCGGATGCTCGGCGGGATCATGGACGCGTATAAGAGCGTCTTCGTGAAAGGCGGCGCCGCGCCGCTGCTGTCGCGACCGAAGCCGGTGCGGCGCACGGGATTCGAGCTGGATGTGCGCGTCGAGAGCATCGAACGCCAGACAGACGATGTGGTCAGTCTGACGCTGCGTGCGGCGGGTGGCCCGCTGCCGACATGGCGGCCGGGTTCGCACGTGGATGTATTTCTGCCCTCCGGACGGCAGCGGCAGTATTCGCTGTGCGGGGACCCGTCGGATCGCTTCCGCTACCGGATCGCGGTGCGCCTCATCCCGGACGGCGGCGGAGGCTCCCGGGAGGTGCACGAGACGCTGCGCACCGATGATCGGCTGCGAATTCGCGGCCCCCGCAACGCGTTCACCTTCGTCGATGCCCCGTCGTATCTCTTCCTGGCCGGTGGCATCGGCATCACACCGATCCTGCCGATGGTCAAGTCAGCGGGATCCCGTGGTCGACTGGTGTACCTCGGCCGCTCGCGCGACACCATGCCGTTCCTGCACGAGCTGCCCGGGGCGGATATCCGTCCCGACGACGAATTCGGTGTCAGCGATATCGCCGAACTCATTGCTCGTGCCGAACCCGGTGCGGCCGTGTACGTCTGCGGACCGCCGCCGATGCTGGCGGCGGCGCAGCGCTGCATGTTCGAATCGAATCCGACCGGATCGCTGCACACCGAGCGATTCTCGGCGCCACCGGTCACCGATGGCCGCGCATTCGATATCTCCCTCGCGCACACCGGCGGCACCGTTCGCGTCGCCGCGGACGAGACCGCACTGACCGCGCTGCGGCGTCGGCTTCCGGATATCGCCTACTCCTGCCAGCAGGGCTTCTGCGGCACCTGCAAGGTCGGCGTCGCCGCCGGATCGGTCGAGCACCGCGACCGGCTGCTCACCGAATCCGAACGAGCCGACCACATGCTGGCCTGCGTATCGCGCGCCGCCGGCGACACGCTCGTACTCGACCTCTGAACGGCCGGAGACCAACTGATGGCTACATCGATGAAAACCCTTGGGGCAGTGGCAACCTTCGAGGTCCGCAATCCAGCCACCGGCGCAACGGTGGGCCACTATCCGATCCACCGGCAGGCCGAGGTCGACCACGCTGTCGCGATCGCGCACGAAGCGGGAAACTGGTGGGGAGCACTCGGATTCACCGAGCGCAGACGGCGGCTCGACGCCTGGCGCGCCGAAATCGCGCAGGGCCGTGACGAATTGGCCCGGATCATCCATGCCGAGATGGGCAAGCCGGTCTCGGACGCGAAACTCGAGATCGCCATGGCGCTCGAACATCTGCGTTGGGCCGCGCACAACGCAGAACGCGTACTCGGCCGCCGCAGGGTGCGGTCGAGCCTGCTCACTGTCAACCATGCCGCCGAGGTCGAGTACCGGCCCTTCGGCGTGGTCGGGGTGATCGGCCCATGGAACTATCCGGTTTTCACGCCGCTCGGCTCGGTGTCGTTCGCGTTGGCCGCCGGGAACGCCGTGGTGTTCAAGCCGAGCGAATACACGCCCGGCGTGGGTGTCTGGCTCGCCGATGCCTTCGCCCGCACTACTCCGGAGCGACCGGTGCTGCAGGTGGTCACCGGTCTCGGTGAGACCGGAAACGCGCTGTGCCGCAGCAAGGTCGGCAAGATCGGGTTCACCGGTTCCACCGCCACGGGCAAGAAGGTCATGGCGGCCTGCGCCGAGAATCTGACCCCGGTGCTGATGGAGTGCGGTGGCAAAGACGCGCTCATTGTCGATGCCGACGCCGATCTCGACGCTGCCGCCGAGGCCGCGGTGTGGGGCGGGTTGTCCAATGCGGGCCAGACGTGCCTCGGCGTCGAACGCGTCTACGTGCACACCGAGGTGTACGACGCCTTCGTCGCGAAACTGGTGGCGCTCGCGAGCACCATCGACGCCGGTCGACCCGAATCCAAGATCGGACCGATCACCATGCCCAAGCAGCTCGACGTCATCCGACGCCATCTCGAGGACGCGATCACCCGGGGCGCTCGCGTCCTGCTCGGCGGAATCGACACTGTGCCAGGGCAATTCGTGCAGCCCACGATCCTGGCCGATGTACCCGACGACGCCGCGGCCAATACCGAGGAGACCTTCGGCCCGACCCTGACGGTCACCCGCGTACGCGATATGGACGAAGCGATCGAGAAGGTGAACGCGGGCGCGTACGGCTTGGGCGGCACAGTGTTCTCCCGGCACAACGGCCGCGCCATCGCGGATCGCATTCGCGCCGGCGGCGTTTCGATCAACTCGTTCGTCACACATGCCACCATCCCGACGCTGCCGCTCGGCGGAGTCGGCGACTCCGGATTCGGCCGGGTACACGGACCCGATGGGCTCGAGGAATTCGCCTACGCCAAAGCGACCACCAGGCAGCTGTTTCCATCGCCGCTGCCATTGACCACCTTCCGGCGCACCACCCGGATAGACGCGGTGGCAGACCGGCTGGTGGCGCTGCTGCACGCAAGGAGCCGATAGATGAACGCGGAACACACCCATATCGCCGTCGTCGGCGCGGGATTCGGCGGCATCGGGCTCGCGGTGAAACTGCGCGAGGCCGGATTCGAGGATTTCGTCGTCCTGGAACGCGCCGACGATCTGGGCGGAACCTGGCGCGCCAATACCTATCCGGGATGCGCCTGCGACGTACCCTCACAGTTGTACAGCTACTCGTTCGCGCCCAATCCGGACTGGTCGCGCACCTACGGGAAGCAGACCGAGATCCTCGAATACCTCCGTTCGGTGGCCGTCGACCACGATGTGGTCCCTGCCATTCGCTTCGGCACGGAGGTCCTCGACGCCCGCTGGGACGAGACCGCGTCGCTGTGGCGCATCGAGACCACGCAGGGTTCGCGCACCGCGGACTTTCTCGTGTCGGCGACGGGTATCTTCGCCGAGGCGAAGTATCCCGAACTGCCGGGTCTGGACACCTTCGCGGGCACCAGCTTTCACTCACTGCACTGGGACCACGACCACGACCTCACCGGCGAGCGCGTCGCGGTCATCGGCACCGGCGCCTCCGCTGTGCAGTTCGTCCCCGAAATCCAGCCCCGAGTCGGCAAACTGCTGCTGTTCCAACGCTCCGCGCCGTGGATCGTACCGCGCATGGACCGCAGGATACTGCCTGCCGAGCGGTATCTCCTGCGCAACATTCCCTTGGCGCAGAAGGCTGTTCGCGGCCTGTGGTACTCGGCCATCGAGGCTTTCGGATTGATCTCGCTGGTGGACCAGCGCTTCCGGCATCCCTACGAGGGGCTGGCTCGGCTGCAGCTGTTGCGTCAGGTGCGAAACCCGTTGTTGCGCAAGATCTTGACGCCCGACTATGTGATCGGCTGCAAGCGCGCCATCTTCTCCGACGCGTATCTGCCCGCGCTCGATCAGCCCAATGTCGAGGTCGTCACGCAGGGCATCGCCGAGGTGCGTCCACATTCGATCGTGCTGCGCGACGGCACCGAACACGAAGTCGACACCATAATCCACGGCACCGGGTTCACCGCGATCCCGACCGCCTACGAACGACTCATCGGCCGTGACGGGATCTCACTGGCGGAGCTCTACCACAAACAACCGCAGAGCTATCTCGGTGCGGCGGTCGCGGGATTCCCCAATTTCTTCTGCACGCTCGGCCCCTTCGGCGCGGCCGGAAACCAGTCGGCCATCTATATGATCGAATCGCAGATCGCCTATATCGTCGATGCGCTGAAATCGGTGCGCCGCAACGGAGCTCGCCGCGTCGAGGTGCGGCCGGAAGCTCAGGAGGAGTTCCTCGTCGAAATGGCGCGCCGCAGTTCGACCAGTGTCTGGCTCACCGGCGGCTGCACCAGCTACTACACCACACCCGAGGGGCTCAATGCCGGGCTGTATCCGAACTGGAGTTTCGAATACCGCCGTCGCACACGCACTTTCGACGCCGATGCCTATGAGGTGACCGCATGACGATCGGGAGCCGCCCCTACGACGTGGACGGCAAGGTCGTGTTGATCACGGGGGCCGCGCAGGGCATCGGCCGTGAGCTGGCGAATATCCTCCACACACGCGGCGCATCGGTAGTACTGGTCGACATCGACGGGGAGGGCGTCGCCGCGGCCGCGACTGCCCTCGGCCCGCGCGCCCTGCCGCTCGTTGCCGATGTGGCGAATCGAGAAGCCATGCGCCAGGTGATCACAGACACGGTCGATCACTTCGGCTGCCTGAATGTAGTGGTGGCCAATGCCGGTGTGGTGCCGCGCCCCGCCACCCTGCGCACCATCGAGGGCCAGGACTTCGACCGGGTAATCGATATCAACCTGACCGGAGTGTTCAACACCGTGCGCCCGGCACTCGATCACCTTGTCACCGCCCACGGCCATGTCGTGGTGGTGTCCTCGTGCGCAGCCTTCGCGCCGGGGATGGCGGGTGCGCCGTACATGATCAGCAAGGCAGGCGTGGAGCAGCTGGGACGGGCACTGCGTGTGGAGCTTGCACCATTCGGCGCGACCGCCGGAGTCGCCTACTTCGGCATTGTCGACACCGCCATGACCCATACCACCCTCGACGGCGACGACCTCGGTCGCTCCCTCGACGAGCTGCTCCCGTGGCCATTGAACCGACGGATCACCGCGGCACAGGCCGCGCAGGCAGTGGCCGACGGCATCGAACGACGCGCACCGCGCACCATCGCACCCGCGACCGGCTGGAGCGCATACGCGCTGCTACGCGGTGCGGTGAACGTGGTGCTCGACACCCGCCTCACGCGCGACGCGCGCGTGCACGATCTGATGCGCGCGGTGGAAGCGCGGGTTCGGATATGAGCGAGCGAAAAGTCGACACAGCCGCCCCGGCGGTCATGACGGAACCCAGCGCAGGCGAGGCGCGGTCGTGAGCGCCGAACCCGCGTCGCTGCGGGCCAGAGCGCTACGGCAGATCTCGACCCACACCGTGCGTCCGGTGGTGGCCGCCCTCCCGGTCAACGCGCACACGCTACCGGCGGCGCGGATGGTCATCGACCGGGTCATGCGCGCGGTCGCGCCGGTGCTGAACGGCACGGCGATCGAGGCTGTCGAGTACGGTCCGGTGCGCGCCGAGTGGGTGCGGGGTCCGCGTGCGACCCGTGACGACGCCGCCATCCTGTATGTACACGGCGGCGGCTTCGTCGCCGGGTCCGCACGCTCGTATCGCGGTGTCACCTCACGGCTTTCGACCGCGACCCGACTGCCGGTTCTAGCCGTGGACTACCGTCTTGCTCCCGAAAACCCATACTCTGCAGCGGCATCCGAT
This sequence comes from Nocardia vinacea NBRC 16497, assembly GCF_000308835.1. Lineage (GTDB taxonomy): Bacteria > Actinomycetota > Actinomycetes > Mycobacteriales > Mycobacteriaceae > Nocardia > Nocardia vinacea. The sequence continues at coordinate 6,263 of NZ_BAGN01000215.1, forward strand.
GTCTCGGCCGCCTATCATTTACTGCGCGAACAAGGATTCGCCCCGGACCGGATCGTCATCGCGGGCGACTCCGCGGGCGGCTATCTCGCCACCGATTTCGTGATACGCAGCGCCGATCGCGGCCGCAGCTGCGCGGCGGCCCTGCTGTTGTTCTCCCCCATGGCCGATCTCGCATTGGACCTCGCGCGCGGCGGCGACGGCCGCGATGCCCTGCTCGACCTGGCCACCGCGCACGCCGCCGTCGCCCACCTCGCCGACGCGCCGCGACATCTGCGCCCCGGTTCGGGAACGCCGTTGCCACCCACTCTGATTCACGCCAGCAGGGATGAGCTCTTCGCCGCCGACGCGATCGCACTCGCCGACCGCCTCAGCGCCGCGGGCGCACGCTGTGACCTGCGCTTGTGGCCCCACCAAATGCACGTCTTCCACACCCTCGCGGCGCTGGTGCCCGAATCCCGAACGGCATACCGCGCGTCCGGCCGGTTCGTCATCGAAGCCCTCGAATCACCTGCCGCACAGGCAATCTGAAAGAAGTAACGCTATGCGCTCTGATACCCTCTGCGCCGCCTTCCAGCACATCGCCGCCATCGATCCCGACGCTGTCGCGGTGCGCACCGTAGGCGGCTCCCAGGAACTCACCTGGGGTGAATACGCCGCCCAGGTGCGCCGTATTGCCGCCGGCTTCGCCGCGCTCGGCATCGGCCGCGGTGACACCGTGGCACTGATGATGGGCAACCGGGTGGAGTTCTACCCGATCGACGTCGGCGCACTGCACGCCGGAGCCACGTCCTTCTCGGTCTACAACACACTGCCGGCAGAGGGGATCGCCCATGTGCTGAGCAATGCGGGGGCGTCGGTGGTGGTGTGTGAGGCGCAATACCTCGACCGCATCCGAAGCTCCGGAGCGGCCCCCGCGCACATCGTCGTGCTGGACGGCGACCCGATCGAGGGCACAATGACCCTTCAGGAGCTGCAGACGCTCGGTACCAGCGACTTCGATTTCGAGAAGTCCTGGAAGGAGACGCAGCCCGACGATATCGCCACCCTCATCTATACCTCCGGTACCACCGGCAACCCCAAGGGCGTCGAAACCACGCACGCCAATCTGCTGTTCGAGGCCTATGCGCTGGCCCAGGTGCTGCCGATCGAATTCGGCGACCGGATCACCTCGTTCATGCCCTCGGCCCATATCGCCGACCGGTTGACCGCGCTCTACCTGCAGATAGTGTTCGGCACGCAGGTGACGGTGGTGGCCGAACCCGCGCTCATCGCGGCCGCGCTGCCGGATTGCCGCCCGACCATCTGGGGTGCGGTACCGCGGGTGTGGGAGAAGCTGAAGGCCGCAATAGAACTCGGCGTCGCCAACGAATCCGATGCGGCGCGTGCCGGCGCCCTGCGCTGGGCCCTCGACACCGCACGCAAGCGCATGGACCTAATGCGCGCCGGAGCGCCTGTTCCAGCCGACCTGGCCGCCGAATTCGAGAAGGCCGATGACGCAGTCCTGTCGGCGCTGCGCGCGAAACTCGGTTTCGACGAGCTGAAATGGGCGGTCTCCGGTGCTGCACCGATCCCCGCCGACACCCTCGCATTCTTCGCCGCACTCGGACTACCCATCTCCGAAATCTGGGGCATGTCCGAACTCACCTGCATCGCCAGCGTATCCCGTTACGAGCCAACCGAACTCGGCACCGTTGGGCGTCTCGTACCGGGTATGGCGATGCGGCTCGCGGACGACGGTGAGCTGTTCGTGCGCGGCCCACTGGTCATGAAGGGCTATCGCGGCGAACCGGAGAAAACGGCCGAAGCCATCGATGCCGACGGCTGGCTCGCGACCGGCGATGTGATGACTCGCGACGACAATGGCTGTTTGCGCGTCGTCGACCGCAAGAAAGAACTCATCATCAACGCGTCGGGAAAGAATATGTCTCCCGCCAATATCGAGAACGCGGTACGCGCGGCCTCCGGCCTGATCGGCACCGTCGTCGCCGTCGGCGACGGCCGCCCCTATGTCACCGCCCTCGTGACACTGGATCCGGACACCGCTGCGAGTTTCGCCGCCGAGCACGGACTACCGGTCACTGCCACCGCACTCGTCGAACATCCGGACATCATCGAACGAGTCTGCGCCGCTATCGATTCCGCCAACCAGATCCTGTCCCGCGTCGAGCAGATCAAACGGTTCCGGCTGCTGCCGACCTTCTGGGAACCCGGCGGCGTCGAACTCACCCTCACCATGAAGCTGCGGCGCAAGCCCATCAGCGAGCTGTACGCCGCCGACATCGACCTGCTCTATGCCGACCTGCAGCCCGCCGACGTGCACACCCCGGCCACGAAGGAGACCGTCTCCCGATGACCCGCTGGTTCCCCCTTGCCGACAGCGACGACACTCTCATTCGGAACGGCCCGATCCGCTTCCGCCACAGCGTGATCGTGCCCGCCGAACCCGACCAGGTCTGGCAACTCCTCACCGCCGACGACGCCCTGGTCTCTTGGGCTCGCGGCATCACCGGCGTCGGCTGGATCACCCCGCGCCCCTTCGGTATCGGCACGCGTCGCGAGGTCACTGTCGGCCACGGCGCCGCCGCACTGCGGGAGCGCTTCTAACGCTGGGACGAGAACAAACAGCTGACCTTCACCGTCGGAGGCCGTCACGAGCGTGCTGACGTTCCCCCGTCGTTGTCTCGGGTTTCGATAGCCTTGACGGTCTTGTCGAGGGCCTGTTTCAGGACGCGTTTGCCGACGGTCCCGACCACGACTCCGAGGACTCGTCCCGTGAGGTTCTTGCCCTCGCGCACCACGACGACATCCACATCGGTCTTCCCGTCGGTCCGGCGCGTGAAGGTATAGGTGTGACCCGAGTGGCCGCCCCATACGTTCGAGTCGGTGGTCGTCATGACGACGCGGTCGGGGTTCGACCAGTCGTAGTGCAGGCGTTCCCAGATGCCGTGCGAGCCCTCCGTGACGTCGGCATCACGTCGGCCCCGCTCGTGCACCTCGAGATATTTGTCGGCGCTGTTGCCGAACACTTGCGAGCGGCCCGGCCCGAAATCGGTCAGCGCCGCCACGAACTGCTCCGGTGTCGAGCTCGTGGTCTCCTTGAAGTGGATGGTGGACATCGTTGCTCCTTTGCTCAGGGGTGACGGGTCAGGGTCGCGGTTCGGGCGCCGTGTCCGCAGCAGTCGAGCCCCTGGGCGGCTCGCAGGCCCGTGTTGCTCCCGTCGGCATCGACGGCGCTGGTTCGATCCACGAGGTGAGAACAATCTGAGCGAGGTCCTCCTCGGGGTATTCGCGCCCGCCGTAGAGCACGCCGGCACCAGCCGCTAGCACCGTCCGCCGGAGTCAATTCGGCGAATGATCGCCCTCAACGTGCGCGGTGTTCCTATTCATGAAGCATGAACTTCGGCAGATGCCGGCGCAAGGCCGTCCGCGCGGGCATCGAGCCCAGCACGCGACGAGGCCACCGTCGATGGGTTATCGAGCGAAGAATCTCGTCGCTGACCGCCTCCCAACCAGCTCGACCTCCGCGCATGGCGCAGTCGCCGTCCTGCCGGGCGTGTCGCACGCGGGGTCGGCGGCTCGTCGACGAACGGGCCCCACTCCCACGCGAGGTGATCGTGCCGCGACCCAACGTCCCTCCAAGTGCGCTGAGGGGGCGCGGGCGGCCCGTCGTGCCGGTCAGCGGTCGGCAGTTGTCGAATCGCCTCCCGCGGTACGCACTCCGCGGATCGGGGTCGAGGCGTCGAAGCTGTATCGGAGGCACGGATCCGAATGGCTGCGGGCCGCCGCAACTGCCTCCCTTACACGGTGGAATCGAACTTTACGAGTGCCACTATGGCCCGGAACCGGATGACCGTCATGGGGCGAAAGTCCCCAGCTCGGGTGACCTCGGACCACACTCCCGAGCCACCGGACTCAGTGTGACGCGGCAAGCACCGCATCGGTCGCCGCTGTATCGCCGACCGTAATCCTGATACCCGTGCCGTAATGCTTGACCGCGATGCTCTCCCGCGCGAAAGCCGCACGGAGCCGGTCGATTTCGACGCCACGGCAGCGACCGAGGTACACGAAATTCGCCGCACTTGTCGGCACCGCGAAGCCGAGCGCGCGCAAACCCTCGGTGAGCCGACCGCATTCGCGGGTGATCGCGGCGGTGCGCACCGCCAATTCCGCCTCGGCGTCATAACATGCCCGCACACCGGTCTCGGCCAGCGCGGTCACCCCGAACGGCAACTGCCACCGTCGAATTCGCGCGATCATCGGGACCGCCCCGATCGCATATCCGACCCGCGGCGACGCCAACCCGTGCGCCTTCGAGAAGGTCCGCGTCACAACCAGATTCGGATACCGCGCCAACAGATCGGCCGTGTCCACCCGATCCGCCACGGCGACGAAGTCGATGTACGCCTCGTCGAGCACGACCGTGACCGACGGATCGATCCGATCGAGGAACCCTTCGAGTTCGGCCTGCGCTATGCAGGTGCCGGTCGGATTGTGCGGACTGCACAGCACAACCACCGACGTGCGCGTATCGACGGCATCGACCATGACGTCGAGATCCTGATGACCGTCCGCGGTGAGCGGAATCTGCACTGCTCGACCGCCGATGGTCTCGGTCAGCAACGGAAACCCGTCGAAGGTCGGCGTCGCCATCACGACGCCGTCGCCGGGCGCGACGAACTCCCGCAGGATATACGTGATGACCCCGGTGGCACCCGCACCGACCACCACCTGGTCGGGCGGCACGCCGAGCCGTTCGGCGATCATCCCGGGCAGCCTGCGCGGCAGGTACTCCGGATACCGGTTCGCCGCCATCCGTGCGCCACGCAACGCGGCGTGCACGGATGGTAAAGGGCCATAAGGGTTTTCGTCGAGCGCGAGCCGATGCTCCAGTTCCGAGGTCGGTGACATATCGAATCCCCTCGCTCGATGAGCGCGCCCGCACGACTGATCGTGCGGGCACTCGATTCGAACAGATGCTGTGCGGTCGCTAGAGCACGGCATTCATGATCGTGCCCGCACTGGTGGCGACCGCGCCACCGGCCATCGCACTGGCAATCATCTTCGGCGACTGCAACCCGCCCCCGGACCATTTCTCCCAGGCGAACCGGCCGCCACCGTAGGTAATGGCGGTGACGCCGGACAACTGAATCAGCCAGGTGAAATACCGGCCCATTTGCATCAGTTTGTCCGCCATCGGCGGCGCCTCTGGTTCGGGATTGCTGACCTCGGCTAGCACGGTGTCGTGTAACGCGGCGAGAATCATGCTCACTTTCATGCTCCTTGTCGCATGCCGGTGCTGGGAGAAGAAGAGACTTCACAATGGACCGCTGCAGCGCGTTGACCTCATAGATTCAACCTCATCAAGATCATGTGGTGGAGCCGACACACCGGAATCGATCCCCTAATGCAGTCCGAATCCCAGCCTGCCGGGCGTTCACCACCCCTATCCTGAGCGAGGAAAATTCGACGGAGCGGCCGCCGACCGTGGGCGGCTCGGCGGTTGTGGGCACCCGACGGCCCGCCCCGCCACAGGAGGGAATCGTCATGCCGGATAGCTGGACCGAAACCGCCACCGGATTACCGACCAAAATCGACCCGAGTGTGGCCCATGAAGCTCGTGTTTACGATTATTGGCTCGGCGGAAAGGATAATTACCCGGCCGACCGGGCACTCGGCGATGCGATAGCCACCCATATTCCGGCAATCCGCAGTATGGCCCGCGCCAACCGGGCCTTCCTCGGCCGCGCGGTGCGCTACGTCGTCGACGCGGGCGTCACCCAGTTCCTCGATATCGGCACCGGAATCCCCACCGCGGGCAATACCCACGAAATCGCCCAGAGCATCGCTTCGGACGCGCGCGTGGTCTATGTGGACAACGACCCCATCGTTCTCGCGCACGCGCGGGCACTCATGTCCAGCACCCGCGAGGGCAAAACGGCCTTTATTCACGCGGATCTGCACGATCCGGCCTCGATACTGCGCGATCCGTCCCTGACCGCGACTCTGGACATGAACCGTCCGGTCGCCATCATGCTGGTCGCGATCATGATGTATTTCCGCGACAGCGACGATCCGCACGCCATCATCGAGAATCTGCTGCAATCGGTTCCCGCCGGCAGTTTTATCGTGATCACCCATCCCACGGCCGATTTCGATGCCCGCGCCATGGCCAGGGTGGTGGCCTCGGCCGAATCCGCCGGCATCACCTTCAATCCGCGCAGCCGCGCCGAAACCGAAACTCTGTTCGCCGGAACCGAAATCGTCGAACCGGGCATCGTCCCCGTCGTCACCTGGCATCCGGAGTTGATCGGCGACCTCTCGGGTCGAATGCAAGCCATTCCGGCAGACCCGGAGTCCGCTTGGTACTGGGCGGGCGTGGGCCGCACGACCTGACGTTTGGGTCCGCGACGGTCGGCAACTCCACCCATGAGGTGAGCGATCATGGTCAACGATCTGGAGAAGCGGTGGACGGCGGACGAGCGGACCTTTCGCCGGGTGGCGATCTATGTGGCGGCGGTGCTCGTGGTGGCCGCGTTCGTCTTCGTGATCACCGCGATATGGGCGGCCGACCGGAGGGCCTGCGCGGCCGCGGAGACGATGCTCTGTGACACCGCCGCGAAGACCGCGATCCTGGCCGGACCGACCGTGGTGCTGATGCTCGGCGGCATCTGCGCATTCGTGCAGACCTATCGCGTGTGGCGGCGCGGCCGGAGTTGGCCGATCTGGCAGGGCGCGGGCTGGTTCCTGTTCACCATGATGATCGTCTACCTGGGCATCGGCGGCGGCAGCGTCGCCGGCTGAGGGCAGGCGTCCATCGGGTGTGACGTGAAGCACAGCCAATTTGATTGTGCACAATTTAATTGTCCACTACCGTAATGGACATGACCGATCACCTCACCCTCGACGAGCAGTTGTGCTTCCGGCTGTATGCCGCGTCGCGGGCGATGACGGCGGTCTATCGCCCGAAGCTCGAACGCCTCGGGCTCACCTATCCGCAGTACCTGGTGATGTTGACACTGTGGGAACGGGACGGTCGCAGCGTCGGCGACCTCTGCGAAGCACTGCTACTCGACTCCGGAACGCTGTCGCCGCTGCTCAAGCGGTTGGAGGCGGCAGGCCTGGTCGAACGGCGCCGGGCAGCGGCCGACGAACGTCGCGTCGATGTCCAACTCACCGAACGCGGCCGCGAATTGCGGTCCGAAGCCCGTTGTCTACCAACGGAAATGGGCGAGGCCAGCGGCCTGGCCCCCGACGAATTCATCGCCCTGCGCGAAACCCTTCGGCGACTTGCCGATTCGCTGATGTCCCACCCCTGATCGAAAGAGAGTCAGACATGACCGCCCTGTACACCGCCGAAGCCCTCGCGACCGGCGACGGACGCAACGGCCACGCCCGCACCTCCGACGGCAAGATCGACGTCGCGCTGAACACCCCCAAAGAGATGGGCGGCAGCGGCGTGGGCACCAACCCGGAGCAGCTCTTCGCGGCGGGCTACGCGGCCTGCTTCCACAGCGCACTGCGCCTGGTCGGCAAGCGCGAAGGCGCGAATGTCGACGATTCCGCGGTCGGCGCGAAGGTCGGCATCGGCCCGAACGACGACGGCGGCTTCGAGCTGACCGTCACCCTCGAGATCTCGCTGCCACACCTGTCCCCCGCCGAGGCGCAGACCATCGCCGACAAGGCCCACCAGGTGTGCCCGTACTCGAACGCTACCCGCGGCAATATCGACGTCCAGGTCACCCTCGCTGACGACTGACGAAAGGAATCCACCATGCGTGCCGTAGTCATCGAAAGTTTTGGCGAGCCGAAGGATGTGCTCACCACCGCACAGCAGCCGACGCCCGAACCCGGGCCCGGACAGGTGCGGATCGAGCTGATCCTCGCGCCCATTCACAACCACGATCTGGCGACCATTCGCGGGGTCTACGGCTACAAGCCGTCGCTGCCCGCGATTCCGGGAACCGAGGCCGTGGGCCGGATCGATGCACTGGGATCGGATGTGACCGGCCTGGAAGTCGGTCAGCGCGTGAGCGTTTCCGGCATCCACAATGTGTGGGCCGAGTATTTCGTGGCCAAGGCGACGCAGGTGGTTCCGCTGCCGGACAGCATTTCCGATGAGACGGCGGCACAGTTGCTCGCGATGCCGCTCAGCTCCCTGATGCTGCTGGAGGATCTGCGGGTTTCGCCGGGCGACTGGATTGCGATCAATGCCGCCAATGGTGCGGTCGGTCGCCTGGTGAATGTGCTTGCGCGGCAACGCGGTCTCAATGTGCTCAATCTGGTTCGCGGCCCGGCTTCCGTTAAAGCGTTGCAGGAGTTGGGTTTCGAACCGGTCTTCGATACCGAATCCGAGGGCTGGCTAGACCGAGCCGTCGCGGCGACGGCGGGTGCGCCGATCGTGCGCGCCGTTGACCAGGTCGGTGGCCGGGCCGCCGATGCGCTGCTTTCGCTGCTCGGCCAGGACGGTGAGCTGATCTCGTTCGGTGCGCTGTCCGGTCAGCCGCTGTCCATCAATCCGGGTCCGCTGATCTTCAAACAGGCTGTGGTCAAGGGCTTTTGGGGCTCCAAGCGGGCCGAGCAGACCAGCGGCGAGGATATGCGGCGCCTGATCGGTGAACTCGTGGGGATGGCGGCGACGGGTGCACTTCGCCTCGATGTCGAAGCCGTCTATCCGCTGGAGTCCGCCGCCGATGCCGCGGCCGCGAGCGAAACACCGGGGCGGTCGGCCAAGATCGTGCTGTCGCCGCAGCCGGTGTAATCCGATCCGGGTCCGCTACCCGACCCGTACCACGAGTTTGCCGAAGTTGCGGCCCTCGAGCATGCCGATGAACGCCTCCGGCGCATGCTCGAGGCCGTCGACAATGTCCTCGCGGTAGCGGACCCGGTCCTCGGCGATCCAGCCGGACATCTCGTGCAGGAAGTCCTTGTACATCTCCGGGACGAATTCGGTCTGGATGAATCCGCGCACCGTGAGACTCTTGGTCAGAATGCGACCGTAGAAACCGGGCAAGCGATCCGGCCCCTCGGGTGCGCCGGTCACGTTGTAATTCGCGATGAGTCCGCAAACAGGTACGCGCGCATAGGTATTCAGCAGCGGATACACCGCGTCCGCCACCGCGCCACCGACATTTTCGAAATAGATATCGATGCCGTCGGGCACCGCGGTGCGCAGTTGATCGGCGAAATCCGGTGCGCGATGGTCGATTGCGGCATCGAAGCCCAATTCCGCACGCACATAAGCGCATTTCTCCGGGCCACCCGCAATGCCGATCGCCCGCACACCCTTGATACGGGCGATCTGACCGACAGCGGAACCGACCGGGCCACTGGCCGCTGCGACCACCAGGGTCTCCCCCGCCTTCGGCTGCCCGATCTTCAACAGCCCGGAATATGCCGTGAACCCCGGCATGCCGAGCACCCCGAGCGCAGTCGATATCGGCGCTTTGTCCGGATCCAACTTGCGCAGCCCCGACGCGGATGCGACCTGATGCGTCTGCCAGCCCGAATAGGCCTGCACCACATCACCTTTCGCGATCGACGGAGCTCTGGATTCGAGCACCTCGGCGACGGTGCCGCCGACCATCACATCGCCGACCTCGACCGGCCGCGCATACGACTTGGCGGCACTCATCCGTCCGCGCATATACGGATCGAGGGATAAGTACAGGGTGCGCAGCAGCACCTCGCCCTCGCCGGGCTCGGGAAGCGCCGCGGTCTCGATGCGGAAATTCGCCGGGGTCGGTGCGCCCTCCGGCCGGGATACCAGCACAATCCTCGTCGACTCGACCATATGCTTTAGCCTATCGCTGGCCACTCAGCGAAGCACGGAATAGCTAGGTTGGCTAACGGATATCGCGCTGCCCCCGATAGAAGGCTGTCGACTCCTCTGACGACAGTTCGCGGCTTCACTGAAGTTCGTATTCGACTACGACCTGCTCAGGAGTTCATTTGGCATCGCAATTTCGCACCGCACGACCCGCGCGGGCAGCACTCACATCGACCACCGCCGCACTGGCCTTGCTGCTGAGCGTCGGCCTCGGCACCGCGACGGCGCGCCCCGTCGGTCCGTTCGACGTCGGCGGAGCCATCGAGGTCGAATACGACCAGGTGGGCGGCCCCGGCGCGCTCGGCGATCCGACCGCACCGGAACTCGATGCCGCCAACGGCGGCCGATATCAGACCTTCGAGCGCAATGCCTCGATCTATTGGCACCCCGATACCGGCGCCAATGCGGTCGGCGGCGCGATCCGCGACAAATGGCGTGACCTCGGCTGGGAGACCGGCGTGCTGCGCTACCCCGTTACCCGTCAGCAATCCACGCCGTCGGGATCCGGCTCCTACAACATTTTCCAGGGCGGGTCGATCTATTGGTCCCTCGGCACCGCCGCGCACCAGATCGGCGGCGCGATCCGCGATAGGTGGGCGGCCTCCGGCTGGGAGAGCGGTCCGCTCGGGTTCCCGCTCACCGACGAGGCGGCAGCGCGCGCGGACAACGGGCGCTACAACCTGTTCCCGGGTGGCGCGATCTATTGGTCCTCGCGTACCGGTGCGCATGCCGTCTGGGGTGCGATCCGCGATCTGTGGGTGTCCAATGGCGCGGAATCCGGGCGGTACGGGTTCCCGACGGGCGAGGAATACGACTACGAGGGTGGGAAGGCGCAGGACTTCCAGGGCGGTCGGATCACCTGGCAGCCCTGATGGAACAGACCCCTAGTCCTCGCCGAGCGCCTGCGTCCGGGCGCTGAGCGAACGACCCAGCCCGGCCACCTCGGCGTCCATATCCGGCAGCCACGTCGGGGTGGTCTTGCTGCCCGCGCGCTCGGCGGATGGCGTCTGCAGCAGCGGCCTCAGCCAACGAAGCGCGCCGACCCAGACGGGCACGTTGATCCGTCTGGCGCGCCGCTCGATTCCTCGCTCGAATCTGGCGGCGCACTTCTGCACCGAGGTCGTCTTGCGGATCGGGCTCGGCAGTGCGGCGAGCGCTCGCTTGGTCGCGGGCAGGTCGGCGAAACTTTCCCGTACGAGCGGGGTGTCGATCCACGACATGTGCGCGGACCCGACGTCGACGCCGCGATGCGCGACCTCGAGGCGCAACGCGTTCGCGAAGTGCTCGACCCCGGCCTTGGAAGCGCAGTAGGCCGTCATCCCCGGCATCGCCATATAGGCCGCGAGGGAGGAGACGATCAGCACGTACCCGCGACGCTCGATGACCGCAGGCAGGGCAGCGCGCACGGTGTGGAAACAACCGATGACGTTGACCTCGATCACCCGCCGGAAGGCGGCGGGGTCCACCATCAGGACCGAGCCGTAGCTGGCGATTCCCGCGTTCGCCATGACGATGTCGATGCCGCCGAACCTCTCGATCCCCTGCGCGACCGCGGCCTCCATCGCGGCGAAGTCGCGCACGTCGGCAGGGACCGCCACCACATGCTCGTCGCCGCCGAGTTCGGTCGCGAGCTCCCGCAGCGGGGGCGAGTCGATATCGATGAGTACGAGGCGCGCGCCTTGTGCACGCAACCTTCGGGCGACCTCTGCGCCGATGCCGCGCGCACCGCCGGTGATTAGTGCGACCTTGCCGGTGAAGGCGGTCATAGTCATGAAGTCTAAACCGTCCGCTACCTGGCAGCATCCACATCGCTCAATCGTCACGGACCTGGGCCGCTTCCCTTTAACCGTGACGGTCCAACGCCCTCACCAGTTGGATGCGCAGCTGCAATCACCGTGCCCAGGGTGACCACGCCGACGAGCAATGCGAGGGCTGCCCGCTGCGTCACGGCGTCAGACGGATGCGCTGGCTTTGGTCGCCTCGACCGCCTCCCCGATCCAGGGCAGCACCGCATCACGGACCCGGATCGTGCGCGGCAGTAATCCGTTAGCCGCCAACAGGTCCGCGGCATGCTGTTGCTCGTCGAGGAAGCCTTCGCTGACGGCGTTGATGCCGAATGGCCTGCCGCGCAACGCCGCTTCCCATGCGTCGAGGTCGGCCTTGCCGCCACGGGCGACGACATCGTCGACGAAATACTGGGCGGCAGCGCGCGGGTTGGCGGTGATCCAGGCGTCGGATTCCTGCAGCGCCGCGATGATCGCAATCAGCGCGTCGCGATTGTTCTCGGCGACATCGCGGCGAGTGAACCACAGTGACGGGTGGCTGAAGACGGATTCGGTATCCACCAGGGTGTGCAATTCGGTGGTGGCCTCCACCGCGGTCAGGCCGGGATACGCGCCGACCCAGGCATCGAGGTCACCTGCCAGCAGGGCATCGCCGCCATCGCGCACATCGGTATCGATGGGTTCGACATCCGACCAGGTCAACCCCGCCTTTTCCAGGGCGAACAGCAGCAGCGTGGTCTGCCAGGAGCCGTGCGCGATACCGACGCGCTTGCCCTTCAGATCCGCCGCGCCGCGAATTCCACTGTCGGCCTTGGTGACCAGCCTGCCGTTCTCCACGCGTGGCCCCGAAATGCCTACGTAGACAAGGTCGCGACCGTTGGCGAGGCCGGTAACCGGCGGTGTGAAGCCGGTGCCGATGAAGTCGTAGCCGCCCTCGGTGAACAACCAATCCGAATGCAGCGACGGCAGGCCCTTCTTCGGATCGACGCGCTCCGCAGCCGCTAGTGTGCGCAGGTCGACCCATTCCACATCGGGCAGTGCGGCCTCCAGGATGCCGCGGTGGCGCAGGACGAACAGGGAGTTGTTGTGCGGGAAGTAGCCGACACGAAGGGACATATGGATGCTCCTGAAATCGAAGAAATAGGTTGTGGTGAGACGAGATTCGCCGCAGCGACTATCGGGAGAGCGATAGTGCCGATGTGGGCGCCGGCACGGTGAGCCGGGAGCGGCCGAGCAGCGGCAGCACTTCCTCGCCCACCCGGTAGGCCTCCTCGAGGTGCGGATTGCCCGCGAGGATGAAGGCATCGACACCGAGGGCGATCAGCTCGTCGAGGCGCTGGGCGACTTGTTCGTAACTGCCGACCAAGCCGAAGGCCGGACCGCCGCGAATGAGGCTGAATCCACACCAGACATTGGGCTGGACCTCCAGATCGCGGTAGCCGGTTATGGTTTCGGGTACCCAGCCCTTGATTCGGGCGGCGCCGACCGAATCACCCTGTGCCGCACGGTTCGCGGCGTCGCGGTCGACGAACGCCCAGCCCTGTTCGATCTCCGCCCAGGCCGCCTCCGCCGTGTGCCGCGCGACGATATCGATGCGGACCGCGAATTTCGGTGTCCGGCCGATGGTTTCGGCATGGGCGCGGACGCCGTCGAATTTGGCGCGCAGATCGGCATAGGGCTCGAGCCAGGACAGGTAGTAGTCGGCGTGGCGGCCGGCGGCCTGGACGGCGGCGCCGGACGAGCCGGAGAAGTACACCTCCGGAAACGGCTGACCGGCCAGTCCCGGCGCGAGCGCCGCGCCATCCGTGCGGAAGAACCGGCCGTCGTGATCGTACGGATCGCCGTCCCATACCCCGCGAAGTACGTCGAGGAATTCGCTGGTCCGCGCGTAACGGTCGTCGTGGGAAACCTTATCGCCCCACCACAATTGGGCGGGTCCACCACCGCCGCTGATGATGTTGTAGACCAACCGGCCACCGGTAGCGCGCTGCAGGCTGGCCGACATCCTGGCGGCCTGCACCGGATGCAGGAATCCGGGCTGGAACGCGACCATGAACCGGTAGGTGGTGGTCTCCCTGGCCAGCGCCGCCGCGACCGCCCACGGGTCGTCGGTGACCGGGAACGAGGGCAGCAGTCCACCCAGGAATCCGGCGGATTCGGAAGCCTTGGCGACCGCGGCCATATGGTCGATGTAGCCGTAGCCGTCGAGTCGACCTCCACGGATCGCGGGGGCGATATTGCCGGGGCCGTAGCCGTTGGCGTGGCCGCGGTTGTAGCGGCGCGGAGTGCGCAGCGACGCGTGGTCGCCCTCCATACCGATGCGCCAATAGATGTCGATGGTCATGCCGTGGCCTCCTGCGCGGCCAGGGTGCGCCCGGCCGGATCGACGAGATGCAGCAGATGTTCGCCGGTGCGGTGCACTTCCTCGATGTGCGGGTGACCGGAGAGCACGATGGTCTCGATGCCCGCGTCGATGTAGTCCGAGAGACGTCGGGCCACCTGCTCGTAGCTGCCGACGAGGCCGATCGGTTGGGGGTAGCCGAGTTCGGCGAATCCGGCCCAGCGACCGTCGCCCAGGTCCAATGCCTCGGCGGTACCTTCCGGGGCGACCTCGTTCCACTGGCGGTGCACCCGGGCCAATGCCTCCTGCTCGGTTTCCCTGGCGATGACCGGTATTTCGATGCCGGCGCGTACGGTCCGGCCCGCGGCCGTCGCGCGCTCACGCAGTTCCGTCACCGATGTGGTAATCCCATCCGGTGTTTCGGTGAACACATGCACATCGCCGTGGCGGGCCGAGAGTTCGAGAGCCGGCGAGGATGTACCGGACAGATACACCGTCGGGAAAGGCAGACCCGACAGGATGCCGCGGAATCCGCCATCGACGACGTCGTAGTGCTCCCCGTCGAAATCGAATCCGGTACCGGCGAATCCGGCTCCGGGAACGGATGTCTCGTTCCATACGCCACGCGCCACGGCGAGGAACTCCGCCGCGCGGGCATAGCGATCGGCACCGGTAACCCGGTCGCCGCGCGCACGAGCATCGGCCTCGTCGGTCTCCACCGCGATCCGCCAGGAGAGCCTACCGTGCGAAATCCGTTGCAGCGTCGTAGCGACCTTCGCCGCGTAAACGGGAGTACCGAAGGCGGGATGGAATTCGACGACCACGCGCGCATGTCGGGTGGCGCGCAACGCTCCCGCGCCCACGATCCACGATTCCTCACCCAGCGGGTCGTAGGGCGCGAGTACCCCGTCGAGCCCGGACAGTTCGGCGGCGTGCACGATCTGGTGCAGATCGTCGAACGGACCGAACCGGCCCGGCCGCGGATCGGTGACCGCGGTGACCGGCGGCGGCGCACCGAAACCGCCCCGCCGACGCAGTCCGGGATCGGCACGCCTGCCGTCGCCCCGGCTGGGCAACCGCCACAGGAACTCCGGTCCACCCGCCACCCGGCCACCACCCCTCATCGAATCGCTGCGCGATGCCGCCCTCATACCGGCACCTTTGCGGACTCGACCAGTTCACGCGCTCGCACCAACGGCTCACGCGCGACCCAGGATTCGAGGTCGAAGTCGGCGGCCAGAAAGCCGTGGGTGTACAGGAACTGCTTCTGGACGCCGATCAACTCCACCCGCTCGTCCGAGAGCGACGGGTGCAAATCCTTGTGGAAGTCCGCGCCGTAGGCGGCGGCGACCCCCTCGGGGCCGGAGAGGGTTTCGCGCTGTAGCACCTCGCGGACGCCATCCAGGTTGCCCGCCGCCCAGTCCGCGGCGCGCAGACTCTGGGCAAGGAATCCGATGACGACCTCGGGACGCGCTTGCAGCAAGTCCTCGTGCACGGTTATGGGCCGCGGGGTGCCATTGTTGACGCGCAGCCGCTTGCTCTCGGTGGCGTCCAGGTCCACCGCGACGCGGAGCCCGTGCTCGCGGGCAATCTCCTGGGCGCGTGCGCCTTTGACATAGATGGCGTCCACCGCACCGCGCAGCAGCTCCGCCACACCCCAGGTGGTGGTGCGGCGGGCGGACTGGGTTTCGGTGCGCACCTGCGGATTACGTTCGACGCCGACCTCGACGACGGTCACGTCGGCGAGGGTGAGTCCGCCGAGGCGCAGCGCGCTCGCGAAACCGTGCAGGGCCATGGCGCGGGGAAAGCTGCGGGCCTGGTCCTGCGCCCAGGCCGGGATGCCGATCCGCAGCCCGGCGAGTTCGGCGGGGGTCGCGATCTCGGACTCCGGTCCAACCAGGATGGCCTGTGCCTCATCGATCCAGGTCAGGCCGATGAGGCGGGTCGGCGACCCCTGTGCGCGAGCGGCGATCGCCGGCACATTTCCGCCCTCCCGGACGAGGCCGGACAGGTCGTGCAGGAAGTGGTGTGCCGCGAGTTCGGGACCCGCGTCCTGTAGGACGCCGAATTGCAGGCCGGACTGGGCGGCGGTATCACCGAGCCAGCCGAGGCTGTGCGCGAGACCGCTCGCGGTCGGTACGGGGCAGCGTGTGTACCACAGGGTTTCGGTCATCGGATGCTCCTGATCGGGTGGATGTCGGGTGATGCGGACTTGCCGACACCGAGTCGGGCGAGGAATTCGGTGTGGTAGCCGACGATTTCGGGATCGGCACGGTCGCGCGGACGGGCAAGGTCGATATCGACATCGATGGCGAAGCGGCCGCGATCGAGGATAAGCACACGATCGGCGAGACGAACGGCCTCGTCGACATCGTGGGTGACCATGAGCACCGCGGGCCGGTGTCGGGCAACGAGTTCGCCGACGAGATCCTGCATCTGTAACCGGGTCAGCGCGTCCAACGCCGCGAAAGGTTCATCCAGCAACAGCAATTCGGGTTCGCGGACCAGCGCGCGAGCCAAGGCCGCGCGCTGGGCCTCACCGCCGGAGAGGGTGGCGGGCCACTGCCGCGCCTTACCGTCCAGATGCACCTCGGCCAGCGCCCGCAGCCCCGCCTCCCGATGCTCGCGGGTACGACGCTGGCCGACAATGACATTGGCCAGTACACGCTTGGAAGGGATCAGCCGCGGCTCCTGGTAGACAGTGGTACGGCGGCCGGGCACCAGAACTTCGCCGGCGTCCGGCAGCTCGAGGCCGGTCAGCAGGCGCAGCAGAGTGGTCTTGCCGGTGCCGCTGGGTCCGAGCAGCACCACGAACTCGCCGCGCCGGATGGTCAGGTCGATGCCGTCGAGAACCGTCTTGTCACCGAACGACTTCCGCAGCCCGGTGATCGACACCGCGATGGGCTCGGTCATCGGATCGCCACCTGCTTGCGCCACGGCATCGCGAACTTCTCGATGATCCGCACCACACCGTCGAATACCAAGCCGAGCAACGCGTACAGGACCACACACAACACCATGTAGTCCGTGCGGTTGTATTCCTGCGCCAGCGTCACCAGATATCCGACGCCCTCTCGCGTCCCGACCTGCTCGGCCGCGATGAGGCCGGTAATGCTGATGGACAAGCACACGCGCAGTGCCATCAAAACTCCGGGCAGTGCCGACGGCAGGATCACCTCGAGCACCAGCCGCGGCCCGGTCAGCCCGAAACTACGTGCGGCCTCGACCATCTTGCGATCCACATTGCGGACCCCGAGATAGGTGTAGGCGTACATCGGCGCGACCGTCGCCACCGCGATCAGCAGGATCTTGTACAACTCGTCGATGCCGAACCAGGCGATGAACAGCGGAACCAACGCAAGGAAGGGCACCGCCCGCACGATCTGCATCGTCGAATCGACGAGTTCTTCACCGAGACTCGACAATCCGGCGAGCAGGCCGAGCAGCAGCCCGATGCCGACACCGATCGCCACGCCGAGCGCGGCACGGACGAACGACGCCACCGCGAAGTCCACCAACTGACCGCTGTCGAGCAGTTCGGTGAACGCGGTCCACACCTTGGGCGGGCCCGCGAGCACCTGCTCGGAGACAGCCCCGGTGGCCGAACCGATCCACCAGGCGGCGAAGATCAGCGCGGGCACCAGGAACCGAAATGGCACGGAAACCCAGGTGGGTCTGCGCCTTTCGGTTCGACCGCGTGGTGTCGCGAGCACCGGATCGGATCGGACGGGCCCGACCGCCGGCTCGGTGAGCACCGCCATCTCAGCTGCCCACCTTGACGGCGGCCAACTGCTCCGGTGTCAGTTTCGACTGCAGGTCGTAGAAGATGTCATCCGCGGTGATCTTGCGGTTGACCACGCCATTCGCAACGAAGAGGTTCACCACATCGCTCAAATCGGCCGCGTCTGTTGGCGACGGCAGTCGCGGCACGGTGGCCTCGCCGCCGACCCGCACAGCATCGGCCAATCGCGGCCCCGTCAGCGCCCGCGGACCGGTCTTCTCGAAGACGTTTTCGAAGTCGGCTGGATTGGCGCGCTGCTTCGCGGTAAGTCCTTGCAGCACTTCCAGATACTTCGCCGCGACGTCGGGATGCTTGTCGAGCACTTCGGTGCGGAAGACGACGACGGAATTGTCTTTGGAACCGATGCTCTGCTCGGTGGCGATCTCGATGCCACCATTGGCCTTCGCCTCCTGATACGGCACCAGGAACGAGGCCCAAGCGTCGACCTTACCGGTGGCGAATGCCGAGGCGGCATCCTTCTGTTGCAACGGAACCCGGGTCACCTTATCCGCCGGAATCCCGGCCTGCGCCAATGCCTTCAGCAGGATGTATTCGCCCTTGGCCGCTGGATTCACCGCGACCCGCTTGCCGACCAGATCGGCGACCGAATGGATTCCCGAGCCCGCAGCGGCAATGATGCCGCTCTGGTCCTTGCCCGCCGGATCCTGCACCGCGACGATCCGCACGCCGACGTCTTTGGACAGCGCGCCGACAACCGGGCTGAAGGCCGCGCCGGACACGTCAAGTTCCTTGGTGTTGAACAGTTTCAGCATGGAACTGAAGCCCGGCGTTGTGTTGACCCATTCGATTTTGGCGCCGAGTGGGGCGAGCGCGGCATCAAAAGTCCCGTCGCGCTTGCCGACCGCGATCGGCCCGGAGTTGCCCGGATCGACCACCTTGAGCACGAAGGACTGCGCGCTGCCACCGTCGCCGCCGGATCCGGAGCCACATCCGGCGACGAGTGCGACGACGGGAGCGATCGCGAATGCGATACGCATGAGGGCTCGCCTGCGGGACATCGTGGAGACTCCTGTTCCGGATTGTCGATCAATGCCTTCGCAGCGTATGGACGGCGGTGGGCCTCGACGAGGTAATCCTTTCCGTGGATCGGAAAGCTTGACAGAACAGGTCCCGAATATGTAGCGAGCTTTCCGAATAGCGGAAAGCTGAAACCGGTCCGCTGTGTTAGCGTCGCAGCGTGGAACCTTCCGGCGTGCAGACCGTCGCCCGTGCCCTCTCGGTCCTGGATTGTTTCCGTGGCGGCGAGGAGCGCGGCGTTTCGGAGGTGGCCCGGCAGCAGGGGCTCGCCGTCAGCACCACCCATCGCCTGCTCTCGGCCCTGGTGCAAGCGGGTTTCCTGGAGAAGAACGCCGAATCCAGCAGATACCGGATGGGCCGAGCGCTCGCCGAATACGGTCAGATCGCCTACCGCCAGCACCGCATCTACCTGGCCGAACCGTATTTGGAGCAACTGGCCAACACCACCGGAGCCAGCGCGTCGGTGGCGACCCGACACGATATCCACGCCGTACTGCTCGGCACCAGCCGCTGGCGCGAAACCGACGGCCATGCCCTGCAGGGCGTGCGGCTGCCGTTGCACGCGAGCGCACTCGGCAAGGCCCTGCTGGCCTGGTCACCGACCTCCGATGACGAATTGCGCGGACTCCCCTACGAAGAAGGCACCGAACGGTCGGTGTCCGGCCCGGACGAACTGCGCCGCGAACTCACCACAACCCGCGAGCGCGGCTACGCCTACAACGACGAGGAACTCGATCCCGGCTTCCGCACCATCGGCCTGCCCATCCTCGACGAGGCGGCCCGCGAACAGGGCGGCAGCTGCCGCTTTGCCCTCGGATTGCGCGGCCCGACCACGCTGATGATTCCCGAGCGGGTGCCGTTCTTCATCGAGTTGGCGAAGGTGACGGCGCAGGAGATAGCGGACAGGTTCGCCGCCGCATCCGGCTGAGTCGTGCCGAAATAATTCCGTGCGGGAATAGCTGTGGCCGGGATACGTTGCTTCGGGGTGGTTAGTGAAGCGAAGGAAGGGGCTGGTCGGTGGCAACCGAGGCAGTGGAGTCGTCTGTCGGTCTGCGATCCGATCGAGGTGCGATCCTTGCTTCGCTGATGCTTGCGACGGGGCTGGTCGCGCTGGATTCCACCATTATCGCCACTGCGGTGCTGACCATCACCGACAACCTCGGCGGCTTCTCGCAATTCCCGTGGTTGTTCTCGATTTACCTACTGACACAAGCGGTTACGGTTCCGGTGTACGGCAAGGTTGCCGATACGGTCGGGCGCAAGCCGGTAATCCTGTTCGGGATCGCGGTTTTCGCGCTCGGCTCACTGCTCTGCGGTGTGGCGACGAGCATGTTGGGACTGATAATTTTCCGCGCGGTGCAGGGTATCGGCGCGGGCGCCATCATGCCGATGACCATGACAATCGCAGGCGATCTCTACACCCTGACCGAACGCGCCAAGGTACAGGGCTATCTGGCCAGCGTATGGGCCATCTCGGCGGTGGTCGGGCCACTGCTGGGCGGACTGTTCGCCGAATACGTCAGCTGGCGCTGGATATTCCTGATCAATATCCCGCTGTCCGCACTGGCCGCGTGGATGCTGGTGCGCAACTTCCAGGAGAGCACGGTACGGCGCAAACAGCGCGTCGACTATCTCGGTGCGGCACTGCTCACCATCGGCGCGGGGGCACTGATTCTCGGATTGCTCGAGGGTGGACAGGCCTGGGCCTGGTCGTCGCCCACCGGTATCGGCATCTTCGTGGGCAGCGCACTCGTGCTGGTGCTGTTCGGTCTGGTGGAGCGGCGGGCCGCGAATCCGATTCTGCCACTGTGGGTTTTCACGCGACGGGTCATTATCGCCAGCAGTCTGGTCTCGGTGCTGGTCGGCGCGATCCTGCTCGGCATGACCTCGTATGTACCGACTTTCACCCAGGGTGTGCTCGGCACCGGGGCGCTGATCGCCGGTCTCACCGTCGGCGCGCTCACCCTCGGCTGGCCGCTGGCCGCCTCCCAGGCCGGAAAGGTTTACCTGCGCATCGGTTTTCGCGCGACCGCGCTGATCGGCAGCACCCTGGCCACACTCGGTGCCGCCACCACCCTGCTGATCGATGAGAATTCCACGCTGATCCAGGTCGCCGCTTCGTGTTTCGTGATCGGCACCGGCATGGGCCTTGTCGCCACCCCCACCCTGATCGCGGCGCAGACGACGGCGGAGTGGTCCGAGCGCGGCGTGGTCACCTCGGCGAATATGTTCGCCAGGTCATTGGGCAGTGCGGTCGGTGTCGCGATATTCGGCGCGATCGTGAACTCGCGCGTCGGCGATACCGACCATCCGGCTCCGGCATTGTTGTCCTCGGCGGTGCATCTGGTTTTCCTCGCGGTCGCCGGAATGGCCTTGGTCATGGTGATCGCATCCGCGATGATGCCGCGCCGGGGCGCGAACGCCGCCTAGGGGCAGCGAACGCGTCCACCTCCACCACATGCCCTGCGAACGACACCCACGCGGTCGTCGTCTGTGCCGTATGCCGTCAGGAACTCGATCGGCGCGATGTGCAGGCGCGACTGCCCCGCCCGACGATTGCCGAGCGCCCGGTCAGATCCGTCATTACCAGGCAGAACGCCGATCGGCGATTTCGGTCAGCGCGCGATCACGCTGCTCGACGGGCAACTCTTCGGCGGCGGCGCGGACCACGTCGATCGCGGATTCGGAGAGCACGTCCAGCGTGCCGCGATACTCCGGCCATAGATCGTGTTCGGCTGTGGCCCAGAGCATTTCGATGAGCTTGTCCCGAGGAGCGAGGTTGACGAAGCGTTTCAGCTGTGCGGCATCGTCGACGAGGTGGGCCGAGCGGACGAGTGCGATGCCATCGAGTGCGGATTCGGTGGCGCGGGCCGCGGTATCGGAGATCGAGGCGACCAGATCGCCGAGTGTGATCCAATCTTCGCGTGCCGCAAGCTCTTTGCCGACGGCGACAATGGTCGCCTCGGGCAGGCCACCGATAATGGCCGCGGAATGGCGTGGATCGAGTCGTGCGGCGATTTCGGCGAGGAAGTCGACCGGCAGGCGTTTGGCGACATCCACCGCATGCGACGCATCGAGCACGCCCGACATCCGGGCCGCGAGCAGTGCACCGCGGCTGCGCGCCACCATTTTCGCGGTGATCGGCGTCGGAATCACTTTGGACGCCTGGGCGACCCGCCGCAGTCCGGCCTCCTGTCCGGCCACGAACAGATCTGTGACCTGACGGCGGAATTCTCGCAGATCCGCATCGGGTACGTCGGCGAGGTAGGCGAGCTGCTCGACCGGAACCCCCAGTGTCCGTGCGAGTTTCAGCAATTGCGCGGTCACAGTCCGGCCGCCTTCTTGACCGGGCCACGCAGGAAGCGCGGCAGAAAGTCGAGCATGCCGAAGGCCGCGGTCTTCAGCTCGTTCGCCTCCCGCCATCGGGCATCGACGATCGCCTGCGCGAGCTCGGCTTGCCGCTCCGGGCTCAGCGCGGCAATCCCCGGGGGTAGGTCATCGGTTATGAGTTCCGCCAGCGTCTGCTCTGTCATGGTTGCCTCCGTCGGGCGCATCGGGTTCATGATCACGTGGGGCGATTTGCGGCTGGATGCAAGGAAACGGTGCTGTTCGGGGTCAATGACGGGGTCGTGTGCCCTAACGTCGGAGCATACGACCGAGTCGTCCGATCGGTCACGGGTGGATCGGTGGTCGCCATGGGTGTCGAGCGCACGGTGGATATCGCGGTGATCGGCGGCGGACTGGCCGGATTGACGGCGGCCCGTCAGTTGCGTCGCGCCGGATTCGATGCGCTTGTCGTCGAGGCGCGGGATCGGGTAGGTGGTCGCACACTGAACCATCCGATCGGGAGCGGCAAGATCGTCGAGGTCGGTGGGCAGTGGGTAGGTCCCGGTCAGGACCGGGTGCTGGCTCTGATCGATGAATTGGGGCTGGAGACGTTTCCCACTTACACCACCGGTCGGCATCTGTTCGAACATCGCGGGAAGCTGCGACGCTATCGCGGTCGGATTCCGTTGATCGCCTCCCCCGCCCTGCTGGATGCCTATATCGGTCTGCAGCGGTTGGATCGGATGTCCCGCCTGGTACCAGCGGACGCCCCTTGGTCGGCGGCGCGGGCGAGGCAGTGGGACGCCGAGACCGTCGAGTCGTGGATGCGACGCAATCTGCATTCGGAGATCGCACGCCGGGCCATCACGATGGTCTGCAAAGCGGTGTGGGCCGCCGATCCGGCCGACGTGTCACTACTGCATCTGCTGGCCTATCTCAATGCCGGTGGCGGTGTGGATTCGATGATCGAAACCGAGGGTGGCACACAGCAAACCCGCATCGTGGGCGGTTCGCAACGAATCTCGATGGCGCTGGCGGAGCAGTTGGGCGAGCACGTGCTGCTGAATACGCCGGTGCGCAAGATCGAGCAGACCCAGGGTTCCGTCGTCGTGCACGGCGATGACACCCGGATTCTGGCCCGCCGCGTGATCGTGGCGATGAGCCCGGCACTGGCAGGTCGGCTTGTGTACTCCCCTGCGCTGCCCGCCGATCGCGACCAGCTCACTCAGCGCATGCCGAACGGCTCGGTCATCAAGACCATGGCCGTATACGACACACCCTTCTGGCGTGCCGATGGGATGTCCGGACAGGTCACCGCGGCCACCGGCCCTGTGAAGGTCACCTTCGACAACTCCCCGCCGGACGGGAACCCCGGCGTGCTGCTCGCTTTCCTGGAAGGCGGCGATGCCCGGCGACTGGGCCGATACCCGGTCGAGGAACGGCGCGATATCGTGATCTCCAGCCTCACCAGGTTTTTCGGCCCGGCAGCGGCCACACCCATCGACTACATCGAGAAGGACTGGTCCGCCGACGAATGGACCCGCGGCTGCTACGGGGCCTTCATGCCGCCCAACACCTGGACCGAATACGGCCCCGCCCTACGCGCACCGATCGGCCGAATCCATTGGGCCGGAGCCGAAACCGCGACAGTGTGGATGGGTTACATGGACGGGGCGATCCGCTCAGGTGAACGTGCCGCCGCCGAGATCACCGCGTTGGTCGCTGGGGACCGGAAGCCCACAGCGGTCATCTGACCGTCAGGTGCGGCTTATCCCGCAGCCGATCGGGTGAATTCGGCCCGCCACCGTTGCGTCTCTTGATTCGCTTCGATATCCACTGGCCGAAAGTCCCTCATCTGCAACCAAATTGATCTCCGACCGGGTCAGTGGCCACGGCGGTCCGCTGACCTCCTCCCCCTCCGCCCGGATTCCGGCGATCACGATCAACTGACCACCGCGTGCCAGGGCCGCCGCTCGTGCACGGTGGCCGGAAGTCCCTCGCGCGCAAGGGCTCCGGCGAGCACAGTGCCCGCGATACCACCGCCGATGATCGTGACCATGCGCCTCCTCGGGCCGCCGTCGCCTACGCCACCGGTTCGGTTACCGCGCCGCCCTTGCCGAGCTTGGTCATCGCCAGGTAGCCGCCGCAGACCAGCACACCCCAGACCGCTCCGACGACAATCGCGGTGCGCCCGCTGTCGGTCCAGAACAACAGGACGACAACCAAACTGAGGAAGGCCAGCGCCAGCCAGGTGGTGATCGGCGCACCGGGCAGGCGGTAATCGCTGGCGGGCAGTTCACCACGGCCGACCTTGGCGCGATAGATCAAGTGACACACCAAGATTACGCCCCAGACGAAGATGATGCCGATGGTGCTGACCGAGGTGATGTAGTTGAATGCCTTGTCCGGCGAGATCACATTGACGATCACCCCGATGACCATCGCGGCCGCCGAAGCAGTGATGCCGACATACGGCACCGCGCGCGAACTGAGCTTGTTCAGCCCCGCGGGCGCTTCCCCGTGCAGCGACAGGGTGCGCAGCATGCGGCCGGTGGAGTAGATGCCGGAATTGCACGACGACAGCGCCGCGGTGAGCAGCACGAAATTGATGATGCCCGCGGCACCTGGAATGCCGATCTGCTGGAACACCTCGACAAACGGGCTCTTACCCGCGTGGAAGTTGCGCCAGCTCGCCACCGACATGATCACCACGAGTGCGCCCACATAGAACAGGCCGATGCGGAACGGCAGGGTGTTGATCGCCTTGCGCAGCGTCGTACGCGGATCCCGTGCCTCGCCCGCGGTCACACCGACCAGTTCGACGCCGACGTAGGCGAACAATACGATCTGCAGCACCAGCAGCGACTGTCCGAAACCGTTCGGGAACACACCGCCATCGGCCCACAGATTGGTGACCGTGGGGTCGGCGGCATGGCCGAAGCCGATCGTCAGCACGCCGATGCCGATGAGGATCATCGCGACGATCGCGGTGACCTTGATGGCGGAGAACCAGAACTCGCCCTCACCGAACAGCCGCACCGAGATCAGGTTGGCGCAGAACATGACCGCCAACACCACCAGCGCGGTCAGCCACGGCGCGATATCGAACCAGTACTGCACATACTTCCCGGCGACAGTGATCTCGGCCATACAAGTGGCCACCCACACCGCCCAGTACGACCACCCGGTGACGAATCCCGCGAAGCGCCCGAGGAATTCGTGCGCGTACTCGGCGAAACTGCCCGAGATGGGCCGGTAGGTCAGCAACTCCCCCAGCGCCCGCATGATCACGAAGATCGCCAGACCCGCCGCGAGATAGGCCAGGATCAGCCCCGGCCCCGCCTGCTCGATCGCACCGCCCGCACCATAGAAAAGACCCGTGCCGATCGCACCACCGATCGCGATCATCTGAATGGTCCGCGGGCTCAGCCCCCGGGAGTACCCCTCTTCACCGGATACGGCCGGGTCGGCGGGCGCCGAATCAGCTTGTAGCTGACGGTCGGAGGCTGTCATGGATCGTGCGGTCCTTCCCATGGAGCTCGAGAGCGATCAGCCCGTCACGCTACCGGCCGCACCGCCGGAGCGCCGGGCGACCCGAACCACACCGGGATCAGTGCAGGCGGAAGCCGTGATTCGCCAGGGACTCGCGCAGCCGGTGGCGGCCGTTGAGGCTGGCGGCGGAGGCCAGGCGGGCCAGGACGCGCTCGGTCCAGGAGTGCGAGAGTCGCTGTTCGGCGTAGAACTCGGCGATCCGGTCTTCGTAGGCCGCGACGTGGGTGCGTTGGGTGGGGAGGTCGTAGGTTTCGTGGTGGAGGACGGCCGGTTGCGGGAGGCGCGGTTTGACGCGGGCGTCCTCACTCGGATCCGGATGTCCGACAACGAGTCCGAAGACCGCGAAGACCTGTTCGGGCAGTTTCAGTTCCGCCGCAACCTGTTCCGGGTTGTTGCTGATCGCACCGATGTAGACGGTGCCGAGGCCGAGGGATTCCGCGGCGACGACCGCGTTCTGCGCGGCCAGGGCGGCATCGATGAAACCGACATAGCTCGATTCGAGGTAGTCGGCACCGGCCAGTGGCGCTTCGTGGTCCTCGGCCAGTTGGCGCAGCCGGGCGAAATCGGCGGTGAACACCAGCAGCACCGGTGCCTGTTCGATATGTGCCTGCCCGCCGGCCAGCGCGGCCAGGCGGGCCTTGCGCGCCGGATCGCGGACCGCTATGACGCTCCACACCTGCAGATTGGAGGAGGTCGGCGCGGACTGGGCCGCCGAGATGAGCAACCGCAGGGTGTCATCGGAGACCGGATCGGCGAGGTAGCGGCGCACCGAGCGATGCTCGTGCAGCACCTGCAGCACCGGATTCCACTCGGTGGGCTCGGTCGGATCGGGATCCCGATAGCGCTGCTGGACGGCGTGGGCGGGGCTCGGCACGGTCTGCGTCATGCCGATCATCCTGTGACATCTACGGCGCGCCCGTCTGCGGTAACCCTCAGCATGAACCGAACCAGGTACGGTTGGTAAGGCAAGCCTAATTAGCAATTAGTGGAGGTTACCTTGGCACGACCCCGCACCACCCTGACGGTGCAGCGCACCGAGCGGCTGACCCCGCATCTGATCCGGGTGTATTTCGGCGGATCCGGATTCGCCGCGTTTCGGCCGAGCGAGTTCACCGACTCGTATGTGAAGTTCATTTACCCGCGCGACGGGATCGACGTGCTGCGCACCTACACCGTGCGTTCGGTCGATCCGGAGGCCGGCGAGCTGGCCGTGGACTTCGTCTACCACGGTGACGAGGGCATTGCCGGTCCGTGGGCCGCTTCGGTGCGGCCGGGCGACACCATCGACTGCTTCGGACCGGGCGGAGCCTACGCCCCGCGTACCGATGCCGACTGGCATCTACTGGCGGGCGATGAGGCAGCGCTGCCCGCGATCGCGGCCGCGTTGGAGGGTATGTCCGCCGATGCGGTCGGGCAGGCCTTCATCGAGGTCGCCGGACCCGATGACGAACTGAAACTGGACAAGCCCACCGGCATCGAACTGACCTGGCTGCATCGCGGCTCACGCGAGCCGGGCGATGTGCTGGCCGAAGCCGTGCGCGCGGCGACCTGGCGCGAGGGCCAGGTGCAGGTCTTCATCCACGGCGAGGCCCGCGCCGTCATGCAGGACCTGCGCCGCTACGTCCGCCGCGACCGTGGCGTCTCCGCCGAATGGGCGAACTCGATCTCCGGCTATTGGCGGCGCGGCCGCACCGAGGAGGGCTTCCGCGAATGGAAGGCCGAATTCAAGGCCCAGGACACCGAGGATGCGCCGACCAGGTGAACGGCCGAAATCCCATGGCGCCCGGATGTTCGCCGGTCGCCATGGGATTCCGTGGTGTCGCTACTGCTGATTCGCGCGCAGCGCCTCCTGCACGAACTGGGTCGTGTAGGTCTTCGACAGATCGATGCGGTCCCGCATGGGCGCAACGTTCTTCGAGTATTTGCCGAGTACGTTCAGCACATTCTCGGCGCCTTCGGATTTCATCAGGCCGGTGCCGTTGAACATGCCGATCGAGTCGCGGATGGACTGGACATAGAGATCCCGGCCCGCGCTCGCGTATTGCGAGGGCATCTTGGCGGCGATCTCCTCGGCGGTGTGCGTCTTGATCCACTGCAGCGTCTGCACGAAGGCGGTCGCGATCTTCTGCACGATATCCGGATGCGCGTCGACGGTATCGCAGCGCATGTAGAGCGACGATGCCGGATACAGCCCGCCCAATGCGGCGCGGGTACCTTCCTCGGTGCGCATATCCACCAGGATCTTCGCATCACCGGAGTTCACCATGGTGGCGACCGTCGGGTCGGTGGTCATGCCCGCATCGATGCCGTTGTGGTTCATACCCGCGATAAAGGTCTGTCCCGCACCGACTTTCACGCGCGTGTAGTCGGCGGTGGTCATACCGACCTGTCCGGTGAGTGCCTGGGTGAGGAAGTCGGTCGAGGAGCCGAGCGAGGTCACACCGAGGTTCTTGCCGCGCAGATCCGCCAGCGACTTGATTCCGGCCGCATCCGCCTTGGAGACGAGCTCCACTTCGCCCGGCACATCGGCGAATTGGACCACCGAGGTCAGGCACTGCTCCTTGGCCTGCAAGTCGATGGTGTGGTCGTAGAAGCCCACCACGGCCTGCACATCGCCGGTCAGCAGCGCGGTTTCGGCACTCGCGCCGGACTGCTCGCCGAGCAGTTTGACGTCGATATCGTTCTTCTCGAAAAAGCCGAGCTTCTCGGTGAGCATGGCAGGCAGGTAGATCACCTTTTCCAAACCGCCGACCATAATGGTGATCTGGGGTCGACCGTTTGCCATCGGAATGGTTCGAGAGTCCCGGCAACCGGTCGCCAGCAGCAGCGCCGCGATGACCCCGACAATGATCGTCAGATGTTTGACGTACCGCATGATCAGATCCCGTGGTTCGAAGTCGCCTGCGACGGACGCCATTTCAGCAATCGGCCCTCCGCCGCACCGATCGCCCATTCGGCCAGCAGCGCGATGACGGTGATGATGATCATGCCCGCGTAGATACCGGCCGAATCGAAGGTGCCCTGGGCGTTGCTGATCAGCAGACCCAAACCCTTACTCGCACCGGCGTATTCACCGACGACCGCACCGATCAGCGCGAAACCGAAGGCGGTGTGCAGGCTGGACAAGATCCAGGTGGTCGCGCTGGGCAACACGATCGAGCTCAGTACCTGACGCTTGCTCGCACCGAGGATGCGGGCGTTGTTGATGACGTTGCCGTCGACCTCACGCGCACCGGTGAAGGCGTTGAAGAATACGGCGAAGAACACCAGCACCACGACCGTCGCGACCTTCGAGCTGAGCCCGAGACCGAACCAGATGATGAACAGCGACGCCAGCACGATACGTGGAACGGCGTTGAGCGCCTTGATGAACGGCGCGAGCACCTCGGCCCAGTACCGGCTGCGGCCGAGCAGCGTGCCGAGTACGACACCGGCCACCGCACCGATGACGAAGCCGAGCACCGCTTCCTGCACGGTGGTGTACATCTGCAACCAGATCGAGCCGAATTGCGTTCCTTCGGTGAACCATTCGACCAGGCGGTCCCAGATCAGCGAGGGCTTGGAATAGAAGAACGGGTCGATCCACAGCGTGGCGGTGAGCTCCCAGGCGCCCAGCCACACCGCGATCAGTGCGATCCGCAGGCCCCAGGTGCGCAGCCGGTTGCGCCGGAGGTTGGTCCGCACGCGCGCGAGAATCTGCTCCTCGGTTTCGATTTCGACCTCGGGCGCGGACTTCGCCACATCGTCGAGCACGTTATGCGACACGGGAGGCTCCCTTGCCTCGGGCTGCCTCGACCTGATCGCGCAGCGTTTCCCAAATTTCCTTGTAGATGTCCCGGAATTCGTTGGTGAGCCGGACCTCCTCGACGTCGCGCGGACGTTCCAGCGAGACCGGGAAGTTGCCGCACACCGTGGCCGGGCTGGCGGTCATGACGACGACCCGGTCGGCGAGCACGATGGCCTCTTCCAGATCGTGGGTCACGAAGATGACGGCCGCGCCGGTACCCGCCCACACGCGCAGCAGTTCGTCCTGCATCAGCTGTCTGGTCTGCACGTCCAGCGCGCTGAACGGCTCGTCCATCAGCAGGATCTCGGGATCGTTGACCAATGTCTGCGCGAGTGCGACGCGCTTGCGCATACCGCCGGAGAGCTGATGCGGGTAGTAGCTCTCGAATCCGGCGAGACCGACCTTGCGCACCCAGCCGCGGGCCTGTTCGCGCGCTTCGGCCTTGGACTTGCCGCGCAGGCGCGGGCCGAGGGCGACGTTATCGATCACGCTCTTCCACGGCAGCACCGCGTCCTGCTGGAACATGTAGCCGATGCCGTCCGGGATGCCGTGGACATCCTTGCCGCGCACCAGCGTCCGCCCGGCCGAGGCCGGTTCCAGCCCGGACACCAACGACAGCGTCGTCGACTTTCCGCAACCCGTCGGGCCGACCACGGCGACGAATTCGCCGGGTTGCACCGCGAGATCGAGATTGCGGACGGCGGTATGGATTCCGCCGCCGGTGCCGGGGAAGCGCTTCGTCGCGCTCCGCAGCTCGATGAGTGGTTCGGTCATTTTTCTTGCTCCTAGCGGATCAGGTAGAGCGAACCTACGTGGGCCGGGTCACACTTCGAGGCTTGTGCGCACAACCGGCGCAAACGACCGATTCGAAGGTTGTGCGCATTCTGCTCACGCCCGTCCGCGTGGTTTATGCTGCGGAAATGGCCAACGACGGCGGAGCACGACGGCGCGGGACCGGACACTTCCGGTTGCGCACCCAGGTGCTGCTGCTGCAGATCGTGATCGTCTCGGTAACCCTCGGCGCCGCCTTCGCGGTATTCGGCTACGTCAGCAGCCAACGGCTCAACGATCAGTACGGGCAGCGTGCGCTGGCAATCGCACGCAGCATCGCGGCCGAACCGGTGGTGCGCACGGAGGTCGCCCGGTACGCACCCGGCACGGTGACGCCCGAGCTTCGGGAACAGCTCACCGCGGGACCGCTGGAACAGATAGCCATCGATACGACGCAGCGCACCGGCGCACTGTTCGTGGTGATCACCGACGATGCCGGAATCCGGTTGGCACATCCGGACGAGGCGCGACTGACCGAACATGTGAGCACGGATCCATCGGAGGCGCTGGCGGGCCGGGAGGTGATCGTCAAGGAGCGCGGCACGCTCGGACCATCTGTGCGTGCGAAAGTTCCTGTGGTGGAAGCTGGTTCGGATCGCATTGTCGGTGCGGTGAGCGTCGGTATCTCGACCACCGCGATTCGCGGGCAGTTGCTCTCCGATCTGCGCACCGCGGCGCTGTTCATCGCCGCCGCACTACTGATCGGCATCGCGGGTTCGGCATTGCTGGCGCGGCGATGGCGCGGGTTGACGCTCGGACTCGAACCCGCCGAACTTGCCGAACTCGTCCAAGGTCAGGCGGCGGTGCTGCACGGCATCGGCCGCGGTGTGCTGGCCGTCGATTCCGCTTGGCACACAACGTTTGTCAATGACGAGGCGCGACGGCTACTCGGTATCAGCGCCGAGATCGGCAGTCCGGTCGACGAGATCGGTTTGACGCCACGGGTGCTGGAGGTTTTCCGTGCGCTCGACGAGCAGCCGACGCCGGCCACCATCGGCTCGCATATCGTGGTGGTCGCGGCCCGGCCGGTCACCCGCGATGGGCGCAATCTCGGTGCCGTACTCACCGTGCGCGATCGCACCGATGTGGAGGCATTGACCCGCCAACTCGACGCGGTGCAATCGATGAGCACCGTGCTGCGCGCCCAGCGCCACGAGTTCTCCAACAAGATGCACCTGCTCAGCGGACTGCTGCACGGCGGGCGCACGGAGGAGGCGTCACATGTCATCGATGAGCTGATCGGTGCCGGCCCGCTCGGTGCGGCGACGCCCGGCATCGACGCGATCCACGACGCGTATCTGCAGGCCTTCCTCGCAGCCAAGGCGGCGCATTCGCGCGAGAGTGGCGTCGAACTCGTACTCGGTCCTAATACCTGGGTGGACGGCACTCTCGCCGAACCCGTCGATGTCACGACCGTGCTCGGCAATCTGCTCGACAACGCGATCGAGGCGGCGCGCATCGCCGCCGATCCCACCAAACAGGTGGAAGTCGAACTGGTGCAGGAGGATTCGACGCTGCACATCGCGGTCGCGGACAGCGGTGACGGTGTCGCACCCGAAATGATCGACACCCTGTTCACCGAGGGCACCTCCACCCGCGACGATCACGGTGTGCCGGGCGGGCGAGGCGTCGGCCTCGCGCTGATCCGCCAGATCGCCCGCGCGCACGGCGGCGATGTCCGGCTCGCCAGTGCGCGCCGTGGTGCGCCGCCGCTCACCGGCGCCGAATTCATCGCCCGAATCCCCGGAGTACTGGTAGACAGCGAGATGCCATGGCCGCAACAGATCTGACCGTGCTGGTGGTGGACGACGACTTCCGCGTGGCCAATCTGCACGCCGGAATCGTCGAATCCATCGCGGGTTTCACCGTCGCCGGCACCGCGAACACCCTGGCCGCCGCGCGAGAACTCAACGCCACCAACGCAATCGACCTGGCGCTGGTCGATGTGTACCTGCCGGATGGTTCGGGCATCGACCTCGTGCGCGAATTGCACTGCGACGCCATGGTATTGACCGCTGCCACCGAAAGCACCACCGTGCGATCCGCATTCGCCGCGGGCGCGCTCGCTTACTTGGTGAAACCATTCCCGCACACCATGCTCGCGGCCCGCCTCGCCGGATACGCCCGCTACCGCCGCACCCTCGCCGCACCCCAAATCGATAACGCGAGCATCGAAGCCGCGCTCCAAGCGCTGCGCCCGACCTCGACGCCCACCGCGACCACCGTCATCGCCTCCCCCACCAAAGACCTCGTCCTGCACACCATTCTCGAGGCCACCGCACCGCTTTCCGCCGCCGAGGTGGCCACCGCCATCGGCATCTCCCGCGCCACCGCCCAGCGCTATCTCGCCACCCTGGTCGCCGCGGGCACGGTCCAGATGCGGCTGCGCTACGGCACCACCGGCCGCCCCGAACAGGAGTACACCGCAGTACCGCGCCGCCGCTGAATACCCCTGTTGATCTCGACCGAAATCGGAGACACTAGCATTAGGCGTGCCTAACCTTAACCGGGTCGGGTGAGTTATGTGCGAGTGAGGATCGACAATGCAGGGCCGCGACTTGGAGCGGCGCCGATGACGGCGCTGGTGGGCGGGGTACATACCCGGCGCGGTTTCGCAATCCGGACGGTTGCCACCTGCGCCGCGCTCGCGACGGCGATCTGGCTGTCGACCCAATTGCACTGCACGCCAGCACTACACCATGCGGCGCTGCTCATCCACCTGGCATCGCTGGTCCTCGGCTTCGGCGCGGTGCTGGCGGTGGACTATTTCGCCGTGGCCTGGGTCCTGCGCCGCACGCCCCTGCGCGAAATGCTGACCGTCGCCGACCGCCTCCAACTGCCCATCTGGCTGGGCGTCACCGGTCTGGTCGCCAGCGGCGTACTCCTCGAACCGAATATCGCCAACCACACCACCCAGACCAAAATGGCGCTGGTCGTCGCCCTGACGCTGAACGGTCTACAAGCATCCGCCTTCACCGACCGAGTCGCGGCCCATGGCGGCATCCTCGATCGACCACTGATCGCCCGCGGCGCGCTAACCCTGCTCATCTCCCAGGCATGCTGGTGGGGTGCGCTCTGGATCGGGTTCTGGAATACCACCAACCACGTGTAATCCTCAGTTGGTACCGCTCAGCGCGACGCTCGCGCCAACGCCGATGATCATCAATCCGCCGGTGGCGCCGACGGATTCGAGGCGGCGCGGTGAACGGACGAACCACGATCGCGCGGCACCCGCGATCATGGCCCACGTTCCGTCGGAGAGTATTTGGATGCCGAGCCCGACCGACCCGAGCGTCAGCAACTGCAAGGGCAATGCGCCCGTAGCCGGGTCGGCGAACTGCGGTAAGACGGCGGCGAAGAACACGATGGTTTTCGGATTCGTCGCGCCGACGATCACACCTTGCCGGAACATGCGTCGCGGATTCGCTTCCAGCGCATGCGAACTCAGCGCACCCGCGAGACTCTTCCGCTCCCGAATCGCCATGACGCCCAGGTAGATCAGATAAGCCGCACCCACCACCTTGACGATCGTGAGCAGCACGGCCGACGCCGCGAGCACCACACCCAACCCCAGTGCAACGGCAATCAGCGGAACCGCGGACCCCACCGTCGCCCCCAACACCGAAAGCAATGCCGTGCGCCGACCGTGTGCCAAGGCCCGTCCGATCGCGAAAAGCACATTCGGGCCGGGAATTACGATGATGATCAGTGCGGCGACGGCGAAAGCGGCCAAGTGAGAGGCGGGCACCATTCGCCGGAGCCTACCGCTTCGACACTGAGTCCGTACGGCTGCGCGTACTTGGCAGACATCGAACCTCACCACCCTGATCGACATCGTCGAGACCGCTATGACCGAGTGACGCTTTGCTGCACTCTCATTCGAGAACGATCGGTCTAATTACGCGGGCGATTGGCTCGAGCCTTCTGCGGCACCAGGCGTCTAACCGCCGGGCATCCAGGCCGGGGACATCGGTTCGGCAAGTTTGGCCAGATGGTGCAGCGAGTTGGTGAGATGCTCCGGACCGAACGGCGGGAACTGGATGTACTCCCGGATGTGCTGCGGCACCGCCGACCAGTCGTAGGTGAGCGTGACCTCGGTCTCGGACGGACCGAGCGGAACCAGGTCGTAACGCCAGATCCAACCGCCGAACTCCAGCTGACCGTCGCCCTTCTCCTGCCCCGTCAGCCAGCCGATGGCGTGCGGCGGGTCGAGGACCTGGACCTTGTTGACCACCTGGTAGTCACCGTCCGGATGGTTGGCGTGATACATGTCCATCCGGAAAATCTGCCCCACCTCGGTCAGCGGCGCCCGGTCGACAGGTTCCCGAACCCAGCCGGTGCCATCGATCGCGGAATGGGTCGTCGGGTTTGACAGCACCGCGAACACCCGCGCGGCGGGCACGGCGACCGTCAGGGTGGCGCTCACGTTCTCCTGGTCCACGGTCTGCACCCTCCTTGTCATCTCATCTCATGCCTCCCGCAGGCGCGGAAGAAGGACTTCCCAACATGCAGACGACGCGGCGAGGCGGAACTCATCGGTCTGTGGGCGGAACCCGCACCCATGCCACCAAATGGGTGAGCCGGAGATGACGCGGCAGCTAAACGGAGATTTCGCCTCCGCTTTCGGCTAGGATTACCTTTGTCGAGATCCCTGCAGTTCATCTATCGAAGCAAGGGGCGAGTCATGAGTGAAAGTGATGCGGTATCGCAGTTCGACCCGGCGGAAATTGATTTCGAACAGGCCTATCGGGACAAAACGGTCGTCGAGGGCATACCGATGGGGCGGTTGCCGTGGGATATCGGTAGACCGCAGCCGGTATTGGTCGAATTCGAACATGCGGGACGCATCACCGGGCAGGTGCTCGATATCGGCTGCGGGCCGGGCGATAACGCCATCTATCTAGCGAGTCTGGGCTATCAGGTGTCCGGATTGGATGCCGCGCCCACCGCGATCGAGGAGGCGCGCACCCGCGCAGTCGCGCGCGGCGTAGCGGTGGCCTTCACGGTTGCCGATGCCACCGAACTCGACGGCTACGACGATCGGTTCGACACGGTGGTCAGCAGTGCGCTGTTCCATTGCCTCGCCGCGGAGCAGCGCCGTGATCATGTCGCCGCACTGCATCGAGTTATGCGCCCGGGTGGTCGGCTGATCCAATTCTGTTTTGCCGATAAGGGACACAGCGAAGCGTATGCGCCGTTTCAGATCGGCGAGGAAGAGTTGCGCGCCGCCTTCGCGGCTCCGGATTGGTCGCTTTATACGCTGCGCATCGACCGGATGGTGACGATCATGCCGCCGCCACCGGTGCGCGATATGTTGGCCGAGCGGGGCGTCGAGCTCGAAATCGATGAGACCGGAGCGCTCCTGCTGCCGATATGGGTGCTGGAGGCCCAGCGAATCTGATGTCGATCACGCGGACCGACCGGATTCGAATGCCGTTCGGTCCGCGAGCAATACGGCGAAGGTGAGCGCCCACGCGCCCACCGCAACAAGGAGCAGCAGGTCGCCGAGCGTGCGCAGTGCGGGCAGGTCGGTGGCCGTACTGGTGGCCAGCGTCGCGACCGCGGTCATGCCGAGCGGGAAAACCGTGGCCCAGCGCCGGATGTCGTACTCGGGTCGCGGGCGGATCACCTCGGCGACCATGAGGATCGTGTAGCCGAACAGGTTGAGGCCGAGGACGATCAGCGCGACCACCTCGAGCAGCAGATGCGCGGCGCCGGTCCACTGGTGTGCGCCAACGAGTTCGGCGGCCGCCAGCGTCGAAATCGCCAGCGCACCGGTGGCGACCCATTGATCGCCCGCACCGATCCACACCTGCCGAATATCGAAATGAGCGAAGGCCGCGAGATAAAGCAGCACGCCGACACAGAACAACGCCAACGCCACCCAGCCGAGCCAATCACCGACATCGGCCAGGGCCAGTGTCCCCGCCAGCACCGCGAGGCCCTGAGTAGAAACACAAACCAGGAATGCCCCGCCCGGCATTCGCCGATTCCAATGCCGCAGTACCGCGAGCAATAGTCCGGGCCAGATCGCCGCGGCCAGCACCAATAATGCGCAAGCCGCAATCTGCCAGCCCGACAGTGATAACCGTGTCCCGAGCACCGTTGTCGCCGCGACCCCGGTCAATGCGGGCGGGGTATCGGCCTCGGCCTCCCATTGCGAACGATGCCACAGCAGTCGGGTGCCGAAGTCTATCGCGAGCAGCAGCCAGACCCCCGCCGCAAGTGCGAATATCAGCCACGAGACGACCTCGAATCCGGTGAGATGCAACCCCACCGACACGATTCCGGTCGCCATGACGAACGCCCCCGCCACCGGCGGTAGGTCCTGCCACCATCGCTGTGCCACCCCGATATCACATCTCGAAATGCGATCTTGGTCAAGCAACTCGATAGCAAATTTTGGCGAGGCGGCTGGGGAATGCGGCGCAATTGGGTTTGGATGGAGCCGGATAGTCGTGCACACCGTCCGAGGTTCGCCGACCCGATTCCGCTATCCCTATATCCGCGACGTGCTCCCGCGAATGTATCGAGAAGCCAAGTATCGCACCGGTGATCCGGTCACCGCATGGGTCGAAATCCAGGCCGGTCCAATACTGCGTCAGGAATACCAGCAATCCGGGGGCAAATGCGGTCTGGTGCGGGCGAATTGGGATGAGGTCGTCGAAATCACCGCCGCCGCTCATGTGCAAACCATCAACGTATGGCCCGGACCGGATCGCGGGCTTCTCCCCGATTGCGGCGATGTCGATGGTGTCGCATGCGGCGGGTACCCGCTTTATGGCGCGCCGATTCCTTCGTTCTACGACTGGTACGGCTCGCCGCCTGGTCAATCGCTTCCAGCGGCACCACGCGTTGGAGCAATACCGAACTACGGTGCCATCGCCGATGTGCTCGGTGTCGTACATGCTCTGGTAACCAGGTCGACCCACACCTGCGGATCGGTCGACCACAGGTTGTGGGCGACTCCGGGTATTTCCTCGAACCTGCCCTGCGGGATCAAGGCGGCGAGTTGCCGCAGTGGCCAGGACGGGCGGATGTCGTGCTGTGGGGCGATGAATGTCATGGCGACAGCGGAGTCGGCCAATCGGTGCAGCACGTCGGGTTCGTGAACCCACTGCACGAACGACGCGCTCAGCGCGGCGTGAACGCCTGGCTCCCAATCGATCTCGATATCGGCTTCCAGATGCCGCAAGGACTCGTACGCCTGGGACCACGTGCGATCCTTGTGCAATCCGTGCCCGGCGACACCTACCACGGACCTGACTCGGGATCCCCCTGTAGCGCAGGCCATTCCTACGGACCATGTCTTCTGGTGTCGTCTTCACTCAACGCTACCCGGCGGAGATCGGCGACGACCGCTCGATGGCGGTCGATAACATCGACGATCGGCGTGTCAATAGCCGAGGCGTTGTGCCGCAATTGATTTGAGGCGGTCGCGGAGGACATCACTGTCGGGGCCGAAGATTTGTTCGTCGGTGTCCACGACGATGCGGATGGCGCGGCGGGCGGGCACGGGCTTCGGGGCCGACTTCGATGCGCAGGATTCGAGCATCATCGAGGTCTGGCCTGCGGGTGCGGAGGGCGCGGTCTTCCAGTCCGGTAGCGTCGGAGCGATGAGCCTGCAGGTCGCCATAGTCGGGTACGGATTGGCCGGGTCGGTGTTCCATGCGCCGCTGATCGCCGCGCAGCCGAGGATGCGGGTGGCGGCGGTGGTTACGGGGTCATCCGAGCGGGCGGAGCAGGCGCGGCGCGAGCATCCCGGGGTGCGGGTGCTGGCGAGCGCCGACGACCTGTTCGCCGATATCGCGGGAATTGATCTCGTGGTTATCGCGACGCCGAATCGAACGCATGCGCCGCTGGCTCGGCAAGCGCTGGACGCCGGGCTGCCGGTGGTCGTCGACAAGCCGTTCGCGGTGAACGTGACCGAGGGTGAGGATCTGATCACGCGGGCCGAGCGAGCCGGTCTGGCGCTATCGGTATTCCAGAACCGGCGCTGGGATGGCGATTTCCTGACGGTGCGGCAGCTGATCGCGGATGGGCGGCTCGGCGAAGTGCGCCGTTTCGAATCCCGGTTCGAGCGGTGGCGTCCGGTGCCGAAGGGCGGCTGGCGCGAGGTCGGTTCCGCCGACGACGGCGCCGGACTGCTGTTCGACCTCGGTAGTCATCTGATCGATCAGGCGGTGACGCTGTTCGGCCCGGTGCGCTCGGTGTACGGCGAGCTGGACCGGCGCCGGCCGAATATCCAGACCGATGACGACGCCTTCGTCGCACTCACCCACATCTCGGGTGTGCGATCACATCTCTGGATGAGCGCGGTAACTCCGCGGCTGGGACCACGTTTTCGGGTGCTCGGTTCCGAAGCCGGTTATGTCACTTACGGATTGGATCCACAAGAAGAGGCGCTGCGGTCGGGCCGTCGCCCCGGTGACGGCCCATGGGGCACAATCGAACCCGAGCGGTGGGGCACGGTGGGCGCGGAACCCGCCGTCGAACCCGTCCCCACGATCGCGGGCGACTACCCCGCGTTCTACGAGGCCATGGCCGCCGCACTCCTCGACGGCGCACCCGTTCCGGTCGACCCACGCGACGCCGTCACCAGCTTGCGATTGCTCGAGGCCGCCCGCAGATCGGCGGATCTCGGCGAGCTCGTCACCACCTGACCGGCTCACGACGACTCAGCGAAGCTCGCCGCGGCCGGATAAGGTGCGGCGGTGCAAACAGCGGAATTCGTCGAGCGCGGCGCCTCCATCGCGGACCGGCTCACCACAACCCAGGCCGCGCCACCATGGTGGTTGGTGATCGCAACAGCAGTCGCGGCCCTGATTCTGGTCGGATACAGCCCGCTGTGGCGGATCACCCGCAATGTGGTCACCATCGCGCACGAGGGCGGCCACGCCCTCACCGCGCTGCTCACCGGCCGCAGGCTCAACAGCATCACACTGCACTCCGACACCTCCGGCCTGACCGTATCGAGCGGAAAACCCTACGGCCTCGGCATGATTCTGACCGCGATGGCGGGCTATCCCTCGCCACCGCTGCTCGGTCTCGGCTTCGCCGCACTGCTCGGCGCCAACCGGATCACCCTCATGCTCTGGACCGCGATCGCTTTGCTCGCCGCCGTCCTGATCAAGGTCCGCAACGTCTACGGACTGCTGACGGTATTCGGCTTGGGCGCTATCGTCTTCGCGGTGTCCTGGTTCGGAACCGATACGGTCCAGGCCGGTTTCGCATATCTCGGAGCGTGGTTCCTACTGCTCGCGGGCACCCGGCCGGTGATCGAATTGCAGCGCGGACGGGTCCGCCGCTGGAATATGCCGCAGGGCGCGGACTCCGACGCCGATCAGCTCGCCCGGCTCACTCACATCCCCGCGCTGCTGTGGGTCTTCGTCTTCGGCGCGATCGCGGTGGCCGCGCTGGTCGGCGGGGCGTTGCTGCTGTCCGAGGCCGCGGGTGTCTGCATTCCCAATGTCTCCGGCGGAGAGTGCACCACACCGGCCCTGCCGACCAGATAGGCCCGGTACGCCGCCAGACACAGCGCGAGCCACAGCGCGCCGATACACCAGCCGCCGAGCACATCGGTCGGCCAGTGCACGCCCAGATACCAGCGGGAAAGACCAACGGCCACAACGAAGACGGCCGCGACCGTCACGACGATGCGGCGGGCTGCCGGACGGTGCACTCGCGAAAGCAGCACCGCGGCGAGGACTCCGATCACCACGATCGATCCGAGACTGTGTCCGGATGGATATGCCTGATTGGTCACCGTGACCAGATGATCCGCCTCGGGCGGGCGAGTACGCCCGACGATATGTTTGCCGACCCGGACGAGTACGCCCGCGCCTACGGCAGCGACAGCGACCAGCACCACCTCCGGCCACTGCCGACGCCAGGCCAGCGTGAGACAGAGGACCACCGCCACCGCGGTCATCGCCGGCGTGCCGCCCAGATCGCTGACACCCATCGCGACCGGCGTGACCAGCCCGGCACGGCGCTGAACCACCCAATCGGTCCCCGGCTCATCGATCGCGGTAATGCCGTAGCGCCCGAGCACGCTGCCGGTGATGGCGAAGACCGCCGCGGTCAGTACCGCGATGCTCCACACCGGTAGCGGGCGATTTGTCATATCTCCACGATGCCAGATTCGCAGCTGTGAGGTTGCTGAGTGTCCGGCCGAGGATGTACCGGAGATACCGATCCGATGTCGTAGGGTGTTGGCCGTGAATCGATGGCCGGACCACGCCAGCACCGGACCGGACGAGCACTCGCCAGTGGCAGAGTTGGCTCGCGGCCTGATCGACGCGATATGCGATACCGTCGCGGGCTGGCTGCATCCGCTCGCGGGCGCGGCGACGGTACCGCTGCTGCTGCTCGCCCCACTGCTCATTCTCGGTGTGGCCTGGCTCGCGACCCGGGTCGCACGGCGCCGCACAGACACCTGAGTCAGCTCGACTCCCAGGCGGCTACCGCCTCGCGGACCAGCTCGGCGGGGTCCTCGGTCGCGTCCACGGTGATGCCGAATTCATCCGTGGCCAATGGCTGCAACGCGGCGAGCTGTGAGTCCAGCAAGGTCGCGGGCATGAAATGGCCGCGGCGGGTCTCCATTCGGCGGGCCAGTTCCGCGCGCGATGCGGACAGATGAACGAAAAACGTCTCGGGTGCGGCCGCGCGCAGCCGATCACGGTAGTCGCGCTTCAGCGCCGAGCAGCTGACCACCCCGCCGCGCTCGCGCCGCTCCCCCAGCCATGCCGCGACGATATCGAGCCATGGCAGGCGATCCGCATCCGTCAGCGGCACACCGGCCGCCATCTTCTCGATATTCGACGCCGGATGGAAATCGTCACCCTCGGCATACTCGACCTGCAATGTCGCGGCAAGCAGGGCACCGACCGTGGATTTTCCGCATCCGGAGACGCCCATCACGACGACAACGGGCCGATCGGGCGGACCCTTCATCGAAGATGCTGCCGCCATGTGACCTCCACTTGTTCGCCGGGCACCCGCGACCCTATCGGTCGCCCGCGCTACAACGCCGCGAGGACGAAAGTCTTGGCAACCTTGTCGTGCCAGCCCTGCGCGCCTCGGCCGCGGCGGCCACCTGCCGGAGTTTCGGATTGCCCGCGGCCTCGAACAGGCTCACCAGACGTTGGGCGAACACCGATCTCGGCGAAGTTGCGTAGATCGGATTCCGATTCGAACGCGCCAACCACGGGCCAATGATAAGCGGGGGCCCGGACCCGACCAACAAGATCGATTTCGGGCACCATGGTCGGCATGGAACTACGCATCTTCACCGAACCGCAGCAGGGAGCGAGCTACGACACGCTGCTCACCGTAGCCAAAGCAACCGAGGATCTTGGATTCGATGCGTTCTTCCGCTCCGACCATTACCTGGCCATGGGCGGCAGCGATGGCCTACCCGGACCGACCGACGCCTGGCTCACCCTGGCCGGGCTGGCCAGGGAGA
Organism: Nocardia vinacea NBRC 16497; assembly: GCF_000308835.1. Classification (GTDB taxonomy): domain Bacteria; phylum Actinomycetota; class Actinomycetes; order Mycobacteriales; family Mycobacteriaceae; genus Nocardia; species Nocardia vinacea. Next base: position 47,997 of record NZ_BAGN01000215.1, read on the forward strand.
CCAAGCGGATCCGGCTCGGCACCCTGGTGACGGCCGCAACCTTCCGACTGCCCGGACCGCTGGCCATCCAGGTCGCCCAGGTCGATCAAATGTCCGGCGGTCGGGTCGAGTTCGGGCTCGGCAGCGGCTGGTTCGCCGAGGAGCACGCTGCCTACGGCATCCCGTTCCCGCAGGACAAGTTCACCAGGTTCGAGGAGCAACTGGCCATCATCACCGGCCTGTGGGCGACGAAGGTCGGCGATAAGTTCACCTTCGACGGTGCGCACTACCAGATCACGGACTCCCCCGCGCTGCCGAAGCCGGTGCAGGACCCGGTGCCGTTGCTCATCGGCGGACACGGTGCGGCGCGCACTCCGCGCCTTGCCGCCACCTACGCGACCGAATTCAATATGCCCTTCGCCTCGCTCGAGGACAGCGTCCGTCAGTTCGACCGCGTACGCGCCGCCGCCGAGGCTCGCGGCCGCCGCCCGGACGATCTGATCTACTCCAATGCCCTGGTGGCCTGCGTCGGCGCCTCAGATGCCGAGGTGGCACGCCGGGCCGCCGCCATCGGCCGCGAAGTCGGGGAACTGAAGACCAACGGGCTCGCGGGCTCCCCCGCCGAAGTCGTCGACAAGATCGCCCGCTACGCCGAGATCGGCGCGTCCCGTCTCTATCTCCAGATCCTCGACCTCGATGATCTGTCGCACCTGGAACTCATTGCGGCCCAGGTGATGTCACAGCTGTAGATCGTCCACGGTGGCGGATTCGTTGCGGGACAGGTTGATTCCCAGATTCGCCGCCGTCCGATCGATATCGTCCTCGTCGGCGCCGCCCATTTCGATGGCGGCGCCGTCGGAGGACAGCACCTCGACGTTGAGGCACAGCGACTGGAGCTCCTTCAGGAGCACCTTGAACGACTCCGGAATGCCCGGCTCCGGAATGTTCTCGCCCTTGACGATCGCCTCGTACACCTTGACCCGGCCGGCGATATCGTCGGACTTGATGGTGAGCAGCTCTTGCAGCGTGTAAGCGGCGCCGTAGGCCTGCATGGCCCAGCACTCCATCTCACCGAAGCGCTGACCACCGAACTGCGCCTTACCACCGAGCGGCTGCTGGGTGATCATCGAGTACGGACCGGTCGAACGGGCGTGGATCTTGTCGTCGACCAGGTGGTGCAGCTTCAGGATGTACATGTAGCCGACGGCCACCGGGTACGGGAAGGGCTCACCGGAACGTCCGTCGAACAGCGTCGCCTTGCCGTTGTCGTCGACCATGCGCTCACCGTCGCGGTTCGGCAGGGTCGAGGCGAGCAGACCGGTCAGCTCCTCTTCACGAGCGCCGTCGAACACCGGGGTGGCGATGTTGGACTCGGCCGGGGCCGCCAGCATCTCCTCCGGCAGTGCCTTGGCCCAGTCCGGACGAGAACCACCGTCCGCACCGGCGCCGACATCCCAGCCCGCCTTGCCGATCCACCCGAGGTGGGTCTCCAAGATCTGGCCGATGTTCATACGACGCGGCACACCGTGGGTGTTCAGGATGATGTCCACCGGGGTGCCATCGGGCATGAACGGCATGTCCTCGGTGGGGAGGATCTTGCCGATGACACCCTTGTTGCCGTGGCGACCGGCCAGCTTGTCGCCGTCCTGGATCTTGCGCTTCTGCGCCACGTACACCCGGACCAGCTCGTTGACGCCCGGAGGCAGATCGTCGTCGTCCTCACGCGAGAACACGCGGATGCCGATGACCTTGCCGGACTCACCGTGCGGCACCTTCAGCGAGGTATCGCGCACTTCGCGCGCCTTCTCACCGAAGATCGCGCGCAGCAGCCGCTCCTCCGGGGTCAGCTCGGTCTCACCCTTCGGGGTGACCTTGCCGACCAGGATGTCGCCGTCGCGAACCTCGGCGCCGATGCGCACGATGCCGCGCTCGTCCAGGTCCGCGAGGACCTCGTCGGAGACGTTCGGGATGTCCCGGGTGATCTCCTCGGCACCGAGCTTGGTGTCGCGGGCGTCGATTTCGTGCTCCTCGATGTGGATCGAGGTGAGCACGTCCTCTTCGACGAGGCGCTGCGACAGGATGATCGCGTCCTCGTAGTTGTGGCCCTCCCACGGCATGATCGCCACGAGCAGGTTCTTGCCGAGCGCCATCTCACCGTTCTCGGTGCAGGGACCATCGGCGAGCACCTGACCGGACTCGACGCGCTGACCCTCGTCCACGATCGGCCGCTGGTTCGCGCAGGTGCCCTGGTTCGAGCGGGCGAACTTGCGCATCCGGTAGCTCTTGCGGGTGCCGTCGTCGGCCATCACGGTGACGTAATCGGCCGAAACCTCTTCCACCACACCGGACTTCTCGTTCACCACGACGTCACCGGCGTCGACCGCGGCGCGCAGCTCCATACCGGTACCCACGATCGGGGATTCGGAACGGATCAGCGGCACGGCCTGGCGCTGCATGTTCGCACCCATGAGGGCACGGTTGGCGTCGTCGTGCTCGAGGAACGGAATCATCGCGGTCGCGACCGAAACCATCTGACGCGGCGAGACATCCATGTAGTCGACGTCGGAGGCGGGAACGAGTTCGTTCTCGTCGTTGCCCCGGCGGCAGAGCACACGCTCATCGATGAAGCGGCCGTCGGCGTCGACCGGCGAGTTGGCCTGCGCACGTACGTGGCGGTCCTCTTCGTCGGCGGTGAGGTACTTGACCTCATCGGTGACCACGCCATCGACCACCTTGCGGTACGGCGTCTCGATGAAGCCGAACGGGTTGACCCGCGCGTACACCGACAGCGAACCGATCAGGCCGATGTTCGGGCCTTCCGGGGTCTCGATCGGGCACATGCGGCCGTAGTGCGAGGTGTGCACGTCGCGGACTTCCAGACCCGCGCGCTCACGGGACAGACCACCCGGGCCCAGCGCCGAGAGGCGACGCTTGTGGGTCAGACCCGACAGCGGGTTGTTCTGATCCATGAACTGCGACAGCTGCGAGGTTCCGAAGAACTCCTTGATCGCGGCCACGACGGGACGGATGTTGATCAGGGTCTGCGGCGTGATGGCCTCGACGTCCTGAGTGGTCATCCGCTCGCGGACCACGCGCTCCATGCGGGAAAGGCCGACCCGGATCTGGTTCTGGATCAGCTCGCCGACGGTGCGCAGGCGACGGTTGCCGAAGTGGTCGATGTCGTCGACCTCGACCGGCACCTCTTCGCCGCCCGGCGCGGTCATCGCCCGATCACCGGCGTGCAGACGCACCAGGTACTCGATCGTGGTGACGATGTCTTCCTTGGTGAGCACCGATGCGGTGATCGGCTCGCCGAGGTGGATGCCGAGCTTCTTGTTGATCTTGTAGCGACCGACGCGCGCCAGGTCGTAGCGCTTCTCCTTGAAGAACAGGTTCTCCAGCAGGGTCTGCGCGGACTCCTTCGTCGGCGGCTCGCCCGGACGCAGCTTGCGGTAGATGTCCAGCAGCGCCTCGTCCTGACCGGCGGTGTTGTCCTTCTCCAGGGTCGACATCATGATCTCGGAGAAGCCGAAACGCTCGACGATCTCCTCGTTCGTCCAACCCAGCGCCTTGAGCAGCACGGTGACCGGCTGACGGCGCTTACGGTCGATACGCACGCCAACGGTGTCGCGCTTATCGATATCGAACTCCAGCCAAGCGCCACGCGACGGAATCACCCGCACACTGTGCAGGTCCTTCTCCGTGGTCTTGTCGACGCTGTGATCGAAGTACACACCCGGCGAACGCACCAGCTGCGATACGACGACGCGCTCGGTGCCGTTGATGATGAACGTGCCCTTATCGGTCATCATCGGGAAATCACCCATGAAGACCGTCTGGCTCTTGATCTCACCGGTGTTGTTGTTGATGAACTCGGCGGTCACGAACAACGGCGCCGCGTAGGTCATGTCCTTGTCTTTGCACTCGTCGATGGAGGCCTTGACCTCCTCGAAACGAGGATCCGAGAAAGAAAGGGACATGGAGCCGGAGAAGTCCTCGATCGGCGAGAGCTCCTCGAGCACCTCCTCCAGACCGCCCGTTAGTCCGCCGTCGCCGCGAGCCGCGGCTTTCTCACGCCACGAGGGCGAGCCGATCAACCATGCAAATGAGTCGGTCTGTAGATCGAGAAGTCCGGGCACCTCCAAGGGTTCACGGATCTTCGCGAAAGACACCCGCAACGGGGCTCCGGGGATTCCGGCAACTGCCTTGGTCTGGGTGGAGACTGCCAAGATGCGTCCTTCCAGCACCTCACGCGCGTCGCGTGGTGGTCCGCGACCGTCGCTTGTCTGCTACGAATTCCGCTGGATACAACCCGAACGAAACCCGAACAGGCAACAACGGAAGTAACACCGGAAGGTGGAACTTACGTGTGCAAATCGAGGTATGGACAGGAGGCAGCCAGCGCAACGTCCAACCGTACACCCATACGCAAGGTGGTGTCAAAGTACCACCCGAACAAGCCTCCGCGTGGCGGCGCGCCGTGACCGTTATGGCCGCATTCCGGGTCCGAATCGCTGGCTGCGTCGGGAGCCACGGGGCGCGAGAAGCCACTGTGACAGCTGCCGCTGTTGTGAATAGCGTGACGTGTCCGGCGAAACTCGTCAAGTGGCGGGCCCGACCCGGTGATCAGCCAGATCCCCTGCCCCGCTGGGCTTATGCCGCCGAAATCACTGGTCGACGATGGCCGCAGCCAGCCACTTGCCGTCCACCTTCTGCATTTTCAGCACGATCGGGCCGGAGGCGCTCTGCTGCGCGACGCCGTTCTTGTTCGCGCTGACCACAAAGTTCACCAGCAACTCGGCCCTATCCGGGGTGAGCAAGGTCACTCCGATCGGGTCGGGGAGGGCATCGGCGCTGGTCTGCGCCTGTTTCAGGGCGGCGAGATTGGTATCGGCGTACTTGTCGAAATCGGCGAGCATCTGCCCGGTGACGACACCGTGTACCGCATCCTTGTAGCCGTCGAGCTTGTTCACGTCATAGGCGTAGATGGTCTTCAACGCGTGCGAAGCGGCCGCGGTCACCTCTTCGGTGGCCTTGCTGTCCACATAGGCCTCGTTGGAATCGTCGATGCCGGGACGGAACGCCGCGACCGCGGCGAAGGCGCCGAGCAGCACAGCAACGAGGAGAAGGGCCGCGACCACACCCCACCCCGCGCCCGGACGCAACCGCTGCGACCACGGCCGCGACGGCTCGGCGGGCTGCGGAGCCGGACGGACCGGTTCCGCGCTACCGGCGACCTTCGTCCGGCGCTTCGTGGTCGCTTCGTCGGCCGCGCGGTTGCTGCGGCGCGCGGTGACCGACCCGGTATTCGCCGCCGTGCGGCCGACAGTGGGACGGTTGCGGGGAGTGACCCGATTGACTGGTCGACGAGATGCCATGACGGGTCCTCCTACGATCCGGGCTTGGGCGTCGCACCCGCGGACGGCGTGGCACCGGGCTGTGCGGCAGTCGGCTGATTCAGGGGGATGGGCTGGCTCAACGGACTCGCCTTCTCGGCCTTCCAGACCTCACCCTGCTTGACCAGATCAAGGGCCCAGGTCTGACGGTAGGAGTACGGCGCGACATCCGGGACAGTCCTGGTGGTCTGCAGCACGATGAGCGCGGAGGCGTGGTCGCGCTCGGAGTTCAGCGCGGTCAGTGAGGAGCCGATGACCTTGGACTCCAGCCTGGTCTTGGCCTGCGTGGCCTGCTCGCGGAACTGCTCCTGGGTCTTGGTGGCATCGTCGAGCAGCGATCCGGTCATCGACGACTGGATCAGCTTGATCGAACCGTCGACATCATTGGGATCCAGCGACATCAGGTTGATCGCGGCCTGCCTGGCATCGGCGAGCGCGGTATCGCGCGCCTCGACGCGCGGACCGTCGGTGAAGAAGGCCGCGCGCACCCAGCCGGTGCCGAACCAGACCGCGGCGATCAACGCGACGACCAGCGCGGCGGCCGCGACCATGGTGACCGCGAGTCGTCCGCGGGGTGCGTCCGCCGACGCGACCGCCGGGCGCACGGAATCCGATGCCGTCGCGTCATGCGCTGCGGCATCAGCTTCCGTGGAATCGGAGCCGGTCACCGCCGGCGTTTCCTTGGACATGTCGATGCTCACGACCGTACCTCGCCAGCGCTCGGCACGGTCGTGCCCATCATGGGCGCAGTGTTCTCGGTTCGTTCGCTTCGCTCACTCACGGCCAGACACCCTAACTTCTGTTACTGCGGAGTAGCCGCATAGGTCCTGTTCACCGCTTGGGCGTGACCCCCAACAGGGTGGCCATCTGTACGGCGATCGGGTTCAGATTCAGCTTCTCGGGATCGGTCTTGGGGTTGGAATCCCAGGGCTGCACAATGCTCGGATCCGCCAGATCGGCGCGCATTCCGCCGCGCACCGCGGTCGGATTACCGAACGGCACAGTGCATTTCGCGTCCTTGTTGAACGGGAACTCGTCGCGGGTGTCGTCGAAGTCCGGATTCTCCCGCTTCATCTGGTCGAGGATGGCCTTGGTGCCCTCATAGCCCTGGGTGCAGGCGGGCGGGTTGTTCGCCTCGAGCACCAGACCGAAGTGGCTGGTGCCGTCACCGGGTGCGGTGGACGACGCGCCGATGGACAGCCCCGGCAGCATCTGCAGCAGCGGGCGCAGCGCGTAGAACTTCGGCGAGATGGACAGCAGCAGCTGACGCAGGTTGGTCAGATCCTCGGTGAGGGCGCCGCCGCTCTCGTTCAGCAGCGCGGTGATCTGTTCACCGGCATCGGTGCCGGTGCCGATGAGGCGCCGGATGTCCGGATCGCTGGAGCGCAGCTGGGCGGTGAGTTCATCGAGGCCCTGGCTGAACTGCCGGATGTAGCCCGACTGCTCGGCCTGGGTGCCCAGTGCGATCCGGCCGTCGCGGATCAGCTGGATCGTCTGCGGCAGGGAGTCGTTGAACGTCGTGGTGAATTTGTTCAGCGAATCGATGAAGACCTTGAGGTCGTCGCCCTTGCCGTCGAATGCCTTGCCGAGTTCGGTGACGGTGGTATTGAGCGCGGTGAGATCGACCGAGCGGGTAAAGGTGTCCACGCTCTGCACCAGCTGCTCGACCGAAATCGGTGTCGTCGCCGAGGCGATGACCGAACCGTCGCGTAGATACGGGCCGTGGTCGGCATCGGGCTGCAGATCGACGTACTGCTCACCGATGGCCGAACGGTTGGCGATCACTGCCTTGGCCGACTCCGGAATCTTCGGCGCACTCGAATCGAGCACCAGGTCGATAGCCACACCCGAATCGGTCAGTTCGAGATTGCCGACCCGGCCGACCGGGACGCCGCGGTAGGTCACCTCGGCGCCCTTGTAGATGCCGCCGGTCTGCTTGGCGTCGACCTTCACCCTGTACTCGCCGATGCCGAGCATATGCTCGAGCCGAACGTATTTGGCGCCGACGTAAACCACGCCGAGCACCGCGATCAGGGCGAACGCGATCAGCTGGTAGCGCACCAGACGGGTCATCGCTGACCACCTCCGATCTGGTCGAGAATCGCCCCGAGCGGATCGGCAGGCAGCTGCGGCAGGCCAGCGGGGTAGCGCGGAATATTGGGCGGCAGCGGCAGCAGCGATACCGTCGGCCAACCCGGGCGCGGACCATTGCCGCCGTAGTACGGGTTGGTCGGATTCACCGGCACCTCGGGGCCGTAGGGCGGCGGGATGTAGACCGGGTCACCCTTGCCGACACCGAGATTGCTGAGCGTGACACCGATCTGCTGATCGACCGAGAGCCAGGTGTTCACCTGGCCGCCGAAGGTGCCCTCCAGCGTCGAGTCCGGGAACGGATAGGTCGGCACCAGCGGCAGCGCGGTAACCAGATCCGGTGCGGCCTTGCCGAGTTCCTGCAGTGTCGGACGCAGCGAGGTCAGATCCTTGATCAGATCTTCCTTCGAGTGTTTCAACACGTCGAAACCGGCCTGACCCACCCGATCCAACTGCTGCAGCAGCGAAATCAGTTGTGGCCGTTGCTCGTTCAGGATCTTGATGCCCTGCGGCAGCTCGTCGATGATCTTGCTGATCTGATCGGTCTGGGTGCTCACCCGATTGCTCAGCGTGGCGAGTCCGTCGATGGCCTTGGTGATGTCGTCGACCTGCTCGTTCAGCCCGCCGATCAGGGTGTTGGCCTGATCCAGTAGTGAGCGCACCCGCTCCTCACGGCCGCCGAGGGTCTTGTTCAGCTCCGTGACGATCGGCTGCAACTGCGCGACGCCACCACCGTTGAGCAGCAACGACAGCGCACCGAGCACCTGCTCGACCTCGGTCGCGTGACGAGTGTGATCGGCCGGGATGACCGCACCATTGGCAAGCTTTTTGCTATCGGGTTCCTCGGCGGGCTTGGAAAGTTCGATGAACTTCTCGCCGAGCAGGTTCGACTGCCGCACCTCGGCCCGCGCATTGGCGGGCAGGTCGACCGAGGCGTTCACCACCGCGCGCACGCTGGCGGTCCAGCCGTCCGGAGCCAGGGCGATTTTCTCGACGCGGCCGACCGCCACGCCCTCGACCTTGACCGCGGACTGCGGCACCAGATCGAGCACATCGTCGAACCGGATATCGATGGTCATCGGATGGTCGCCGACATCGGCGCCGCCGGGCAGCGGCACCGCGTAGATACCCTCGGACGAGCACGAGGTCACCAGGACCGTGCTCATGCCGACCACCAGCACGGCGCTGACCATTTCGAGCGACCTGCGAGCAGTCGCTACGCTGACCCTTTCGAGCGACCTGCGAGCAGTCGCTACGCTGACCCTTTCGAGCGACCTGCGAGCAGTCGCTACGCTGACCCTTTCGAGCGACCTGCGAGCAGTCGCTACGCGGAGAGCGCGTGCCGCGGAACGAATTCGCGTGTTCATCGCTGGCCACCTCCCTGCGAGGGCGGAAGTTGATCGGACGGGGTGCCGGGAACCGTCCCGGGCACCGGGTCGCGCTGTTGGTTGTCATTGCTGAGGATGCCGAACGGCAGGATCAGCGTCGGCGTCTTCACACCGGCGGTGATCTGATCGGTGATCTCCTTGCAGTGATCCAGAATCGGGCGCATCTGCTTGCCGATCGCCTCGAACTTCGGATCGCCCGGCATCAACTTGCTCAGATCCAGCATCTTGCACACCGCACCGAACGGATCCTGCAGATCGGTGAAGTTGGCGCGCATATCGAGGGTGCCGGATTCGGCATTGTGGATATTGATCAGGTTGCTCAGCGCCAGCGGCAGCACCGGCAGTGTCGCGGCCAGATCGTCGCGCTGCTTGGCCAGCGTCGCCGTGAGCGTGGTCAGGCCCTGGGCATTCTGCTGAATCAGATCGCGGTTCTCGTCGATGAATCGGGCGACATCGCCGAGCGCGACCGACAGCAGGTTCAACGCCGCGCCGAGATCCTGGCGTTCCCCCGCGAGGAAGGTCGACAGGTCCGCGAGCTGAGCATTGAATTGCCGCACCTGCTGGTCGTTCTGGGCCAGCATGGTGACGAAGGTCTGCAGATTCTTGACGGTGTCGAAGATATCGCCGCGGGCATCGCCGAGGTACCGCGCCGCCCGCGAGAGCTGAGTGATGCTGTTGGCCAACGCCTCTCCGTTGCCCGCGAGATTCGCGGCCGAGGTGCGCACCAGTTGGTTCACCGCACCCTGGGCGTTGGCACCGTTGGGGCCCAACGCATCCGAGAGTTCGGTGATGCTCTTGTACAGCTGATCGACCTCGACCGGGGTGACCGTGTTCTTGCGCGGAATCGTCGCGTTGCGCCCCATTTTCGGTCCGTCGGTGTAGGCCGGGGTCAGCTGGATGTAGCGGTCGGACACGATCGACGGCGTGATCTGCGCGGCCTTGGCATCGGCGGGCACGTCGAAGCTGCGGTCGACGCTCATCACCACCTTGACCTGCTCGCCTTGCGGCTCGACGGAATCCACCTTGCCCACCGGCACACCGAGGATGCGTACATCCGAACCCTCGTAGATGCCGACCGAGCGGTCGAAGTAGGCGGTGATCTTGGTCGTGGTCATCCGATCGAAAAGCCACCAGAGGGCACCGGCCAGGACCAGCGCCGCGATTACGCCGATGGCGATGGTCGCCTTGGTGCCGCGACGCGAGGTGCGCAGCGCGGTGAGCGGCTCCTTACGAGGCCAGTTCACCCCCATGTCAGTTACCTCCCATGGTGCGCACCGGCGGACGGTCGCCCGGAATCTCTGGCAGACCGGGCGGAAGCAGGTTCACGATCACCGCGTCGAACCAGCGTCCGGTACCGAGCACATTGGCGTAGATGCCGTAGAACGGCGCCGCGAGTTCCAGCGTCTTGGAAATGTTCTGCTGATTCTCGTTCAGCAGGTTGATGGCGGCCTCGAGGTTGGTCAATGCCGTACCCATCTGCTTTTCGTTATCGGCGACCAGCGCGCTCAGTTCGGCCGACACCGTCTTGGCTCCGGTGAGCAGCTGTGCGATGGACTGCTGGCGGATGTTCAACTCGGCCAGCAACTGTCCGCCGTTGGCCAGCAGACGCTCGAACTGCTGATTGCGGTCGGCGAGCACACCGGTGGTCTGCCTGGTCGCCGCGAACAGCTTCTTGAGCTCCTCATCGCGCTTGCCGAGGGTTTCCGAGAGCCGGGCGACACCGTCGATGGAGTTGCGGATCTCCGGCGGTGTGGTCTCGAATGCCTCCGAGAGCACCCGCATGCTGGTAGCCAGCTGCGCGGTGTCGATCTGGTCGATGTTCTTGGCCGCATCGCTGAACGCGTCCACCACGTCGTACGGGGATACCGTGCGCGACAACGGAATCACCTTGCTCGGATCGGCGGGCTCGGAACCTTTCGGATCCAATGCCAGATACTTCTGTCCGAGGACGGTTTTGATCTGGATGGAGGCGGTGGTCTCGTTGCCGATCCAGGCGTCCTGGGTGCGGAAGTCGACGAGCACCTTATTGCCGTCGAGCCGAACATCCGAAACCGCACCGACCTTCACACCGGCGATGCGGACCTCATTGCCCTTCTTGAGGCCCGCGGCCTCGGAGAACTGCGCGGTGTACTTGGTGCCCGCGCCGATGATCGGCAACCTGTCCAGGAAGAACGCGGAGACCGCCACGAGCAGCACCATCGCGATGCCGAGCACACCCATGAACGCGGGGCTGCGCCTGCCGAGCAGGATCCGGTCGTCCATCAGTGACCACCCTTCCCCTGGCAGCGCGGCGCGGCATTGGTGTAGAGCGGCTGGTTGACCGTCGGCAGCCCGGCCGGAAGGTTGAGCTGCGGCGCATCAACCGCGCCCGGTCCGACCACGATGTCGATACCGCACAGATAGAACTGGAACCAGGAGCCGTAACTGCCGGCTCGGCCGAGCTTTTCCATCTTGATCGGCAAATTCGTCAGCGCCGTATTCACTTCGTCCTTGCGCTCGTCGATGGTGCCGGTGAGCTGGCTGAGCCCGGCGATCGAACCCTGCAGCGTCGGGCGGGTCGGCACCAGCAGATCCGCGGTGGCCGAGGCCAGATTGCCGAGCGAGGTGACCGAACTGCCGATGGTGTCGCGTTCGGCGGCCAGTCCGCTGACCAGCGCCTCGGTATTGACGATCAGCTGATCGAACTGACCTTCGCGCTCGTTGACCGCATTGAGTACAGCCGTCAGGTTCCGCACCAGATCACCGATGACCGCGTCCTTGTCGGCGATCTTGTTCGTCAGGTTCGCGGTGGTCGCCACCAGATCGTGGATGGTGCCCTGCTCACCCTGGAAGACCTGGATGATCTCGTAGGACAGCTTGTTCACGTCATCGGCGGTCAGCGTCTGGAACAGCGGCCGGAAACCGTTGAACAGGGTGGTCAGGTTGAGCGCGGGCCTGGTGTGCTCGAGCCCGATGGTCGCGCCCTTGTTGAGTTTGCGGCCCTGCTCCCCCGTGCCCTGTTCGAGCGCGATATAGCGCTGGCCGACCAGGTTGCGGTACTTGATGGTCGCCGTCGTGGAGGCGGGCAGCCAATCGCGGTCGGTCAGTTCGAATCCGACCTCGGCCTGGCGCTTGTCCACGATCTCGACACTGGTGACCTTGCCGACCCGGACACCGGCGATGCGCACCTCGTCACCTTTATTGAGCGAGGTGACATCGGAGAAGCGCGCCTTGAACGCGGTACCGCCGCCGGTGTAGTTGGCGATCGAGAGCCCGAGGATCGTCGTCGCCAACAGCGTGACGACGACGAAGATGATGAGCTTGGTCAGCGGCCCGCCGAGGCCGCGCATCGTTTCCTTCATCGCACGCTCACCTCGCTGCCACGGAATGCGGGTGCACCGATCCGGGTGACCCAGCTGGGCACCTGGTCGGGCGAAACACCGTTCGCCGCACCGTAGATCGTGCCGAGGGTCTGCTGTTCAGCGGGCGAACCGGCCGTGGTCGGCACATTCGCGGCCGGGTACATGCCGAACTGCGGCACAGGTAGCTTGCCGCTGTCCTGGTCACCCGGATTGCGGCTCGGCACCTGGTAGGAACCATCGTTGATCGGTCCGCCGGTGTACTGACCCGGATCGGTGAAGACCGGGTATTCCGGCACGCACCAAGGCCCGCGGGTGTCCAGCCAACGCGGCTCGTCCTGGTTGGGCAGGTACTTGCCGCGGGTGTTGGTCAGCTCGATGGTGACTCGCGAGCCGGGACGCGCGGTGCCCATGCCCATGAGCTGGTCGATGCGCGGCTTCATCTTGGCGAAGTTCGCCAATGCGCAGGTGTAGGTCGGCGAGTAGGTCGCCAGCTGTTCCAGCGCGGGCCTCGAATCGGCGGCAACGTCGATGATGTTGTCGCGGTTGGCGATCAGGAAGTCCGCGGTGGTGGCCGCGGTCGGATTCAGCGTCGCCAGCAGGGTGTCGATCTGCGGGCGGCGCTGCACGATGGTCGCATTGGTGGTGCGCAGGTTGTCGAATGCGTCGACCAGCTGCGGCAGCGCGTCGGAATAGGTGGCGGCCACATCGGCGAAGCTCACCAGATCCTGCTTCAGATCCGGCATGACCCCATTGACCTCACGGAAGATGTGATCCAACTTCTCCACCGACTCACCGAGCGCCAGGCCCTGCCCCGAAAGCGCTTGGGACAGTGCGCCGAGCGTCGAGGCGAGATCCTGCGGCGGAATCGCCTGCAGCAGCGGCAGCACATCGTCGAGCAGCTTGCTGATCTCGATGGCATTGCCGCTGATGTCCTGATGCAGGGTCACGCCCTCGGTCAGGTGCTGCTTACTCGGCTCGTCCGGGATGACCAGATCCACATACCGCTCGCCGAACAGCGTCTTCGGCAGCAGCCGGGCCGTCGCATTGACCGGAATCTGTTCGGCCTTACCGGGATCGATCGCGAGGTCGAGGGTCACCTTGCCGCCCTCGGACCGGCTGGATCTGACCTCGCCGACATTGACGCCGCGCACCTTCACATCGGCATTGCGGGTCAACGCATTTCCCACGCTGTCGGTGATCAGTTCGACCCGGACAGTATCGACGAACGCCTTGTTGTAGATCGCGACCGTAGTGACCAGGAATAGTGCGCAGACCACGAAGAATGCGACACCGAGTAGTCGGACGCGCAATTTCTCCGTCGCGCGCCACATCTGCACGTTATTACTCATGACGGCACCTCACTGCCGCTTCGCATTTCGATGACCCGCGCGCTCATCCGGCAACCCGGACCGTTGTCGTGGTGCCCCAGATGGCGAGACTCAGGAAGAAATCGAGCACATTCACGAGCACGATCGCCGCACGCACCGCGCGACCTACCGCGACGCCGACACCGGCCGGTCCGCCGGTGGCATTGAAGCCGTAATAGCAATGCACCATGATGATTACGAATGCGAAGACCAGCACTTTGACGAATGAATACAGGACGTCTTCTGGTGGCAGGAACAGACTGAAATAGTGGTCATAGGAACCACTGGATTGTCCGTTGAACCAGATGCTGATCATTCGCGACGCCAGGAAGGTGCCGAGCAGACCGACGATGTAGAGCGGGATGACCGCGAGGAAGCCCGCGATCACCCGGGTGGTGACCAGGAACGGCACACCCGGCACCGCCATCACCTCGAGCGCGTCGATCTCCTCGGAGATCCGCATCGCACCGAGTTGGGCGGTGAAACCACAACCCACCGTTGCCGATAGCGCGAGCGCGGCGACCAGCGGCGCGATCTCACGGGTATTGATATAGGCGGTGAGGAAGCCGGTCAGCACCGAACTGCCGAGCGCATCCAAGGCCTTGAAGCCCTGCAGGCCGACAACGACGCCGACCGAGCCGGACATGAACACGATGACGCCGATGGTGCCGCCGATGACGGCCAGCGCACCACTGCCGAAGGTCACCTCGGCGAGCAGCCGCATGACCTCCTTGCGGTAGTGCACCGCGGTGCGCGGAATCCAGGCGATGGCCTTGGAATAGAACGACATCTGATCGCCCGCGCGATCGATGACATTAACCGGCATACGTGCGATCTCACGGACCCGGCGGGCAGATTTCGCCAGCACCGGGGGACGGTACGAGGTGGCCACGGGTCAGGCGCCCTTAGCGGGGACGACCTGCAAATACACCAGTGTCAGGATCAAGTTCACGAAGAACAGAACCATGAAGGTGATAACCACGGATTGGTTCACCGCGTCTCCGACTCCTTTCGGGCCCCCTTTGGGATGCAACCCTTTGTACGCGGCGATCACGCCTGCGAGCAGACCGAATACCAAGGCCTTGATCTCGCCGATCCACAGGTCCGGCAGCTGGGCCAGTGCGGAGAACGAAGCGAGGTAGGCGCCGGGCGTACCGCCCTGCAGCCCGACATTGAAGAAATAGCCGCCGGCGATGCCGACCACCGACACCAGACCGTTGAGCAGGAGCGCGACCAGCATCATGCCGAGTACGCGCGGCACCACCAGCTTCTGCACCGGATCGACGCCCAGCACTTCGAGCGCGTCGATCTCCTCACGGATGGTGCGCGAGCCGAGATCGGCGGCTACCGCCGATCCGGCCGCGCCCGCGATGATCAACGCGGTGACAACGGGGGCGGCCTGCTGGACGGTAGCCAGGACGCTGGTTGCGCCGGTAAACGATTCGGCGCCTAGTTGTTTGATCAAAGAGCCGGTCTGCAGCGCGACAACCGCACCGAACGGGATGGCAACCAGTGCGCTGGGCAAGATCGAGACACTCGCGATGAACCACGACTGCTCGATGAATTCGCGCAACTGGAAAGGCCGTTTGAACGTCTTGCGCATAACGTCGATGAGCAGCGCAAAGATGTTGCCGGCCTGGCCAAACCCCGACTCTACTGGAGTCCGCAATCGCGCCAGGGTGGAATTCACGATCGCAGATGTTACCCGTTAGTTGTGTTGTGGCGCACGGTAGTGTCGAATGACCCACCCTGGTATCCGCCCAGCTCGCTGTTCTGGTACGCCATCACCTGCGTGTCGTCGCTCTGCTCAAGTGACTCACGAATAGCCGCCTGGGCCGCGTGCGGCAGGGTGTGCATGATTTCGCGGACGCGCGCCTGACGGCGAAGTACGGCCTGGCGCACCGGCATACCCGGAGTGGCCCGCATCTGCGGAATGATGCCCTCGACCTCTTCGGCGCCACCGTGGTGGTGCCCGGCATCGACGAGGGCCTGCTCGCGCGCCATCTGCGCCTCGTCCTTCTCCTCCGACATACCGATCGGACCGATCATCCGGCCGTTGAGGAACTGCTTGACCACCGGCTCCTCCGACGTCAGCAGCACCTCACGCGGACCGAACATCACCAGCGAGCGACGGAACAGCATCCCGATGTTGTCGGGCACCGTGCGCGCCAGGTTGATGTTGTGGGTGACGATCAGGATCGTCGCGTCGATCTGGGCGTTGATGTCGATCAGCAGCTGCGACAGATATGAGGTACGGACCGGATCCAGACCGGAGTCGGGCTCGTCGACCAGGATGATCTGCGGGTCGAGCACCAGGGCGCGGGCCAGGCCGGCACGCTTGCGCATACCACCGGAGATCTCACCGGGCAGCTTGCCCTCGGCGCCGAGCAGACCGGTCAGCTCGAGCTTCTCCATCACGATCTTCTTGATGTCCGATTCGGACTTCTTCGTGTGTTCACGCAACGGGAACGCGACGTTGTCGAAGAGGTTCATCGAGCCGAACAGGGCGCCGTCCTGGAACAGCACACCGAAGAGCTTGCGGATTTCGTAGAGCTCCTTATTGGAGCAGGTGGTGATATCGGTGCCGTCGATGAAGATCGAACCGCGTTCCGGACGCAGCAGACCGATCAGCGACTTCAGAAAGACGGATTTACCGGTACCCGAGGGGCCGAGCAGCGCGCTGACCTCACCCGAGGGCAGCGTCAGTGAGACATCCTGCCAAATACGCTGTGAACCGAAGGATTTGGTAACACCCTCGGTCCTGACCTCGACGCCCACGCCAACCTCCACAAATTCTCAGCGAGCCACCCACCGGCGAACCGCGCTATTCGGTATCACGGTGTGTCGCGTCACAGTGGGTGCGGTCACTGTATCCCATGAGCATGACGCGGCACACCCTTACCTGACCGAAGAGTAACCCCGGATCACTCGCAATATTCGCATTACCGTCGCACGCGTCATGACAACGCAAACGGGCGGCCCCCAATGGGGACCGCCCGTTCGGCGAGTACTCGCGAATTACTTCACGGAGACCTTGGCGCCGGCCTCTTCCAGCTTCGCCTTGGCAGCCTCGGCGGCGTCCTTGGCGACCTTCTCCAGGATCGGCTTCGGGGCGCTCTCGACGAGGTCCTTGGCTTCCTTCAGGCCCAGGCCCGAGACGATCTCACGGACCACCTTGATGACCTGGATCTTCTTGTCGCCGGCACCCTCGAGGATGACGTCGAACTCGTCCTGCTCCTCGGCGGCCTCGGCCGGAGCGGCAGCGCCACCGACGGCGGCGACGGCGACCGGAGCAGCCGCGGTGACCTCGAACTTCTCCTCGAACTTCTTGACGAAGTCCGACAGCTCGAGCAGGGTCATGTTGCCGAAGGTCTCGAGCAGTTCGTCAACGTTGGCCATTGTTGTTTCCTTTCGGTAGTTGGTTGTCTATGTGGGCGAGCCGCACGCGATCCACCCGGGGGGGTGTTACTCGGCGGCAGCTCCGCCTTCTTCGGCCTGCTTCTTCTCCTGCAGCGCGGCGGCCAGGCGGGCCACCTGCGAAGCGGGAGCGTTGAACAGACCGGCAGCCTTCGCCAGGTTGCCCTTCATCGCGCCGGCCAGCTTGGCCAGCAGCACCTCGCGGGACTCCAGGTCGGCGATCTTTTCGACCTCGGCAACGGACAGCGCGGCGCCGTCCATGTACCCGCCCTTGATGATGAGCGCCTTGTTCTCCTTGGCGAAGGTCTTGATGGCCTTCGCTGCATCGACCGGCTCGCCCTTGATGAAGGCGATGGCGGTCGGTCCGACGAACAAGTCGTCCAGGCCAACGACGCCCGCTTCCGCAGCCGCCCGCTTGACCAGGGTGTTCTTGGCGACGGAGTAGGTAGCGCCTTCGCCGAGCGCGCGACGCAGATCGGTGAGCTTACCGACCGACAGACCACGGTATTCCGTGATGACGGTGGCCGACGAGCTCTTGAACTGCTCCGTGATCTCCTCGACCGCGGTGACCTTCTCGGGTTTTGCCATACTTCGCCTCCTCTCTGGATGTCGGTTCGTATTCGAACTGCCGAGTACCAGGGGCCGGCGATAAAGCAAACGCCCCGAACGCAGAGCGTTCCGGGGCGCAATAGGTGATCGACCCAGGCATGGCCCAGATCGAATCCCAGCCTCGGTCCTCCCTGCGTGGGCCGCCGGCTGGATGCCGGACCTTCGACCACGCCCGAATGGGCGCAGCGACCAACGGTCTTCGGTAGAACGGATTGGGTAGTCATCGAACTTGTCGATTACTTCGGTCCAGAGTAGCCGAACCCGCCCCCATCTGCCAAAACGGCTACGAACGGAATCCTTCCGCGCCCGAATTGTTGTGGCACAGCTCACAATTCGACCCGATATGTGTCGGACGTCGCTGCAATAAGGTGTTACCAAGAGTGACAGTTACTGTTTGACTACTGAACTATGGCAACCTCCATAGTCGATCCACCGGTGCTGTTGGAACGACACACCAGGCGCTTCATCGCTCTCGCCGTCATCTGTCTGGCGGAGCTGCTGGTCGTCCTCGACAACACCATCGTGAACGTGGCCCTGCCCTCCATCGGAGTGGAATTGGCCACCGGCGTCAGCGGCCTGCAATGGGTCGTCGACGCGTACACCCTGACGTTCGCCGGATTGTTGCTGGCCTTCGGCAATCTCGGCGACCGCTACGGACGCCGCCGCGTCATGATGATCGGCCTGGTCGGCGTGGCCGTCATGTCGATCGGCGGGGCGCTGTCGGAATCGATGGGCAGTGTCATCGCCGCCCGCGCTGCGATGGGAATCTTCGCCGCGGCCGTCTTCCCCGCGACGCTGGCGCTGATCATCAATATCTTCACCGATAAGCGCGAGCGCGCACTGGCCATCGCCGCCTGGACGGCTATGGCCGGCTTCGCCATCGCGATCGGCCCGATCTCGGGTGGCTGGCTGCTGGAACACTTTTCCTGGCATTCGGTCTTCTGGATCAACGTGCCGGTGGCGCTGATCGCCCTGGCCGCCACCCTGATCTGGGTGCCCGAATCGCGGTCCGCCCAGGTGGGACGGCTCGATCTGGCAGGCATCGGATTGTCGGTCACCGGCATCACCGCACTGGTGTGGGCCATTATCGAAGCGCCGCGCTACGGCTGGCTTTCCACGACCACACTCGGCGTCGGCGCATTCGGCGTCGCACTGCTCGCGGCGTTCATCACGTGGGAATCGCGTACCAGCGCACCGATTCTCGACATGCGGCTGTTCCGCAATCGGCGATTCTCCATGCCCGCCTTGGCGATTGCGGTCGGCTACTTCTCGATGTTCGGATTCCTGTTCCTTATTACTCAGTACTTCCAAGGGGTGCGGGAGTACACGCCACTCGAATTCGGTATCGCCTCACTGCCATTCGCGTTCTCGGTGGCGATCGGCGCACCGATCGCGACGCTCATGGCGACCCGCATCGGCACCACGCCGGTGATCGTATTCGGGTTGTTGCTCACCGGGGTCGGGCTGTATCTCGGCGGACAGGTCACGGTGGACAGCAGTTATGTCATCGATGTGCTGCCGTCCATGGTTTCGATGGCGCTCGGTCTGGCCATCGTGCAGGGTCCGGCCACCGAATCGATCATGTCGGCACTGCCCCTGGACGAAGCGGGCGCCGGGTCGGCGGTCAACGACACCACCCGCGAGATCGGCGGCACCCTCGGCGTCGCGGTACTCGGCTCGATTGTGGCGTCGTACTACACGACTCGCGTCTCGCCGCTGATCGACCGGGTGCCCACCGGGATGATGAGCTCCGACCAGCGCAGTCTGGTGAAGGCCAGTCCGCTCAGCGTGCTGGAAATCCGCAAACGAGAACTCGCACCATTTTTCGACGCCCAGCGCGAAAACCTCATCACCGCAATGAAAACGGCAGCACTGCAGGGTTCACACGCCGCATCCCTGGTCGCCGCGGGCGCGGTCGTGGTATGCGCGCTGATCGTCGCGATCTTCCTACCGTGGGGTGTGCAGGAGAGCGAGTCGGTGCTCCTCGGCTGGCGCAAATCCACAGGGCCCCACGAAAACTGACAATCGAGGCGAGTCGAATGATGGCTTGGCCCCGGCCCGAAAGCCACCATTCGACTCACCTGGGCGGAGTGGTCAAGCGGGGGTGGTCTGGTGGACCAGGCGGGCGAGGGCTGTCAGTGCGCCGGTGCGGAATTCGGGGGTGGTGACAAGACCGTCGGCGTCGACGGCATCACGGGCTACCGGGAGGCGGGCACAGGTGGCCGGATCGACGACGGCACCGACGTAACCCAGCACCGTGGTCAGGGTGGTGGCCGCGCCTTCGCCGCGGCCTTGGGCGGCGACATTGAGGAAGGCAGTCGGCTTTTCGTAGAGGTCGGCGGTGCCGACGGTCCAGTCGAGCAGATTCTTGAAGCTGCCGGGGAGGGTACCTGCGTATTCGGGAGTGCAGAGCAGGACCGCGTCGGCGCGCGAAATATGTTCGTGCAGTGCGACAACCGACGGATGACCGGTACCGTCGTCATCCGGACTGAAGGCGGGAAGTTCGGCGAGGCCTTCGTACCAGAAGGTCTCGACACCCTCCGGCGCGATCGCCGCGACTGTGCGCAGTGCGGCGGTATTGGTCGAAGCACTACGCGTGCTTCCGGAGATGAGCAGTACGGCGGTCACCTCATGGCCAACTGTCGCCGCGCGTGAATTAGTCCGGTTCGCGGTGCGGCCGCGGCACCATGCCGCCACCTACGAGAATCTGCCGAATATGCGCAAAGGGCGGGAACGCGATTCGCGTTCCCGCCCTTGCGGTAAAACTCAGCTTCCTGCGATAACGCTCAGCTTCCGAAGAGCTGGGCTACCGAAGAGCCAGGGTGCTACTTATGCATCCTCTTCGAGGAGGTTGCGGGTGCGGTTCGGGTCCACCGGGATGCCCGGTCCGGTGTTCGTCGAGACCGTCACCTTCTTGACGTAGCGGCCCTTGGCGGTCGACGGCTTGGCACGCAGGATCTCGTCCAGCGCGGCCCCGTAGTTCTCCACCAGCTTGGCGTCGTCGAAGGACGCCTTGCCGATGACGAAGTGCAGGTTGGCCTGCTTGTCGACGCGGAAGTTGATCTTGCCGCCCTTGATGTCGTTGACGGCCTTGGTCACATCGTTGGTGACCGTGCCCGTCTTCGGGTTCGGCATCAGGCCGCGCGGGCCGAGGACACGCGCGATCCGGCCGACCTTGGCCATCTGGTCCGGCGTGGCGATCGCGGCGTCGAAGTCCAGCCAGCCGCCCTGGATCCGCTCGATCAGATCCTCGGCGCCGACGGCGTCCGCACCGGCGGCCTCGGCCTCGGCGGCCTTCTCACCGGCCGCGAACACGATGACGCGGGCGGTCTTACCGGTGCCGTGCGGCAGGTTGACCGTGCCGCGGACCATCTGGTCGGCCTTGCGGGGATCCACACCGAGACGAACGGCGACCTCGACGGTCGCGTCGGTCTTGGTGGTTGCGGTCTCCTTCGCCAGCCGCGCGGCGGCCAGCGGGGAGTAGAGCTGAGTGCGATCGACCTTCTCGGCCGCGGCGAGATACGCCTTGCTTCGTTTTGCCATGATTGTCTGTCCTTAATGTGGTTCAGAAGTGGTTATCGGGTCTGGCCGACCCTCCCACCGGGATATCGAGTGCGAAACTCACGCCTCGACGGTGATACCCATCGAACGCGCGGTGCCCGCGATGATCTTGGCCGCCTGGTCGATGTCCTTGGCGTTCAGATCTTCCTGCTTGGTCTTGGCGATCTCCCGGACCTGGTCCATGGTGACCTTCGCGACCTTGGTCTTGTGCGGCTCGGCCGAGCCCTTCTGCACACCGGCGGCCTTGAGCAGCAGCTTGGCGGCGGGCGGGGTCTTCAGCTTGAAGTCGAAGGTCCGGTCCTCGTACACCGAGATCTCGACCGGAATGACGTTGCCACGCTGCGACTCGGTCGCGGCGTTGTACGCCTTGCAGAACTCCATGATGTTGACGCCGTGCTGACCGAGCGCGGGGCCGACCGGAGGGGCCGGGTTCGCCTGGCCGGCCTGGATCTGAAGCTTGATGATCCCGGCGAGCTTCTTCTTCTTGGGGGGCATCTTTCTTTCCTAGGGTTTTGGTGTCCTTGCTCTTTGCAAGCCTGGTGAATCAACCCGTGCGCCGGGCCGATTCATCCCGCGATCCCGGCCGGAGCCGAAACCGCGGAACTAGATCTTCGCGACCTGGGTGAACGCCAGCTCGACCGGAGTCTCGCGACCGAAGATCGACACGAGCACCTTGAGCTTCTGCTGCTCGGCGTTGACCTCGGAGATGCTGGCGGGCAGCGTCGCGAACGGGCCGTCCATCACGGTCACCGACTCGCCGACCTCGAAGTCGACCTCGATGACCGGCTTGGGCGCGATATCGGTGGCGGTCGACGCCGCGGCGGCGGCCTCGGCAGCGGGCTTCTTCTGCTGCTGCGCGGCCGGGACCAGGAACTTCACCACGTCGTCGATGGAAAGCGGCGACGGCCGCGAGGTGGCGCCGACGAAACCGGTGACACCGGGGGTGTTGCGCACCGCGCCCCACGACTCGTCGTTGAGCTCCATCCGGACCAGGATGTAACCGGGCAGCACCTTGCGGTTGACGTGCTTGCGCTGGCCGTTCTTGATCTCGGTGACCTCTTCGGTCGGCACCTCGACCTGGAAGATGTAATCCTCGAGGTCCAGGTTCTGCACGCGGGTCTCGAGGTTGGCCTTCACTTTGTTCTCGTAACCGGCGTACGAGTGGATTACGTACCAATCGCCGGGGGCACGCCGCAGCGCGGCCTTCATCTCGGCAACCGGATCGGCGGGTTCGGCATCGACAGGAGCGGCCTCGACAACTTCGGCGTCAGCGGCGTCGGATTCGTCGACAACAGCTTCCTCGACGGCCGCGGACTCCTCGACGGTCTGCACCGCTTCGTCGACCGGGAACTCGTCGGTTGTGTCGTTCTCCGGGGTGCTCACTGGGGCACTCGCTTCCTGTGTCGTCACGTACATCCTTTGCGTACCGGGCCGGGCGCGCTGTAACGCGCCGCCCCGGGGTCGGCTACTGGCGTCGGCGGCGATCAGCTAGCCGAACAGCCAGTTGACACCCTTGATGAACGCCAGATCCAACCCGCTGATGAACGCGACCATGAAGATCACGAACACCAGAACAACGCTCGTATAGGTGACCATCTGCTTCCGGTTGGGCCAGATCACCTTGCGCAGTTCCGCGACTACTTCGCGCAGGAACTTGATCAAACGCTTGAACGGGTTACCCGTCTTCTTGCGTTCGGCCCGATCGGTCTTCTTGGCTGCCTTGCCCGATGTGGGCCGATCGATCGTGGCGACCGAACCCGAATCGGCATTGCGACTACGCCGCGCGGACCGCTTACCGCTCGGCCGAGCCACCGCGGCGGTGTCGTCGTCCTCGGCATGCGCGCCGTGGCGATTATCCCGCTCGTCGCTCACGCCGTCACCTCGCTGCGCTCGGCGGCGCCGTGCGCGATGCGCGCTGTGCCAATGGCTCGCTCGCTACGCTCGCTCACGTCGATCCTTTCGTCGCTGGCATCCAGGGCAGGGGCGACAGGACTTGAACCTGCAACCTGCGGTTTTGGAGACCGCTGCTCTGCCAATTGAGCTACGCCCCTTCGGTTGAACGATCCAGCTGTCCAACCACTGTTCTGTATTCAGTTCTCGTTCTTCTATCTGGTGTCACACAACACGCGCGCCACTCCGGCAGTTGCCGGCCCCGTCGGCGAATCCTTGCGGACTCACCTGGAACCAGCCCTTGCAGAGCAGCGCGCAGCGGCTGGTGACCCCAGAAATCTGAGTGTACGTTACCGCCTGCGGCATATGCCAATCAGGGTCGCTCGACCAGGTCAGGCCAGTTGGACCGTCGCGGTGGCGCGTCCGAAGATCTTCTTGCCCGCCGACTTCGCCACGATGGCGACGACCGCGGTCCGGGTCTCCGGATCCACCGACTTCACCTTACCCGTGAACTCGACCTCCGCAGGCTCCTCGGAGCCGACGTAGACCGGGCTGGTGAAGCGGACGTTGTACTCCTTGACCGCGCCGGGATCGCCGAGCCAGGAGGTGACGAAACCGCCGCCGAGGCCCATGGTGAGCATGCCGTGCGCGACCACGTTGTCCAGGCCGACCAGCTTGACGACTTCGTCACTCCAGTGGATCGGATTCGCGTCGCCGGAGACGCCCGCGTAGTTCACCAGGTCGCCGCGGGTCAGCCGGACGGTCCGCGGGGGCAGCTCGTCACCGACGGCGATGTCCTCGAAGTTGATCGCGTGCTTGCTCGGCACGATCGCAGGCACCACGGACGATGACGCCGCGAGCGCATCGGTGGCGGCCCCGGTGCGCGGATGGTGGCTCGGCGCGTCCTCGTCTATGCCGTGCATGAGCACATTGCGGACCGCGCCCTGCAGGTTCGGATCGATATCGCCGCCGCTGCGCCCGATCAGCGTGGTGTAGGTGGTGAGCACCACCTCGTCCTGCACGGTGACGATGTTCTTGGTGACGATGATGTCGCCACCGAAAGCCTGCCGGAACGAGTGCAGGTAGACATCGCAGACCAGCTGGTCGCCGACCTTGATCGGCCGGTGGAATTCCAGGATCTGATCGGTCTGCATGATCTGGCTCAGGTCGTAGCCCGTGACGATCTGCTCGAAGAGTTTGCGCTGGGCCAGAATTCCGACCAGGGAGATGAAGGTGAGCGGGGCGAGCAGGCTGTCGTAGCCGTACTCCTGCGCGGCGTCTTCATCCCAGTGCACCGGGTGGTAATCCTGCACGGCGCGGGCGTATTCACGCACCTTCTCGCGGCCGACCTCGTAGTAGTCGTCGACGCGGTAGTGATGACCGACCATCGCCGCGGCGTGCGCTGCGGGGTCGAGTTCTTCGTCCGTTGCGACCGCTTCGTCTGTACCGGTGTTGATTGTCACGGGAGGACTGTACCTATCTGACCCCGAGCCCCGGAGTCGACGGAGCGTTCACGACTACGCCTCGCTAGCGCTCGGCTCCGTCGTGCCCGCTTGGCGGCTGTGCCGATCAGTTACTCGCTTCGCTCGCAACCCCCACCGCACTCGAGTCGTAAAACACGTCAGGGCCGGACATATGTCCGGCCCTCGCAAGTGTCACGACCCGAGAATCCGGGACGAACCCGGAAGCCAATTCAACGCGGCAGCGGCACGCGTGGTGGACTAGCGGGATTCGCGGTGCGCCCGGTGGGTGCCACAGTTCGGGCAGAACTTCTTCAGCTCCAGCCGATCCGGGTCGTTGCGCCGGTTCTTCTTGGTGATGTAGTTGCGGTGCTTGCACTGCTCGCAGGCCAAGGTGATCTTTGGCCGGACATCGGTGGACTTCGCGGCCACGATATTCCTTCTTTCGGGTCAACCAGATGGTCTGATCGGTCTTTGGTAGCGATGGCCGGACTTGAACCGGCGACACAACGATTATGAGTCGTTTGCTCTACCGACTGAGCTACACCGCCACGGGGTCGCATTGCTCGGTGATGCCGCGCCCAACCTTGGAGATGCCGAGTCGGTCACCACCGGCAATCCGGCGAGCCCCCTAACGGAATCGAACCGTTGACCTTTTCCTTACCATGGAAACGCTCTGCCGACTGAGCTAAGGGGGCATGACTAGCTCCGCACCGTGACCAACGTTCAGGACTCCGGCGCGGCGAAGTCTTGAACGAGGTTACACACTCACCGGTCGCACCTCCAAACCGGGTGGTCAGGACGGGTTTTTGCGACCACCCGCGCGGCGGGCCGCCAGCGACTGCTTGCCGGGGTCACTCGAGGAGACCAGCCACAACGCCTACCGGTAATTGACGAACTGCAGCGCGATGCCGAAGTCCTCACCCTTCAGCAATGCGATCACGGCTTGCAGATCGTCGCGCTTCTTGCTGGAAACGCGCAGTTCGTCACCCTGGATCTGCGCCTTGACGCCCTTGGGGCCCTCGTCGCGGATCTTCTTGGAAATCTTCTTCGCATGCTCGGCGTCGATGCCCTGGACCAGCGTGCCGGTGATTTTGTAAGTCTTGCCGGAGGCCGCGGGCTCGCCGGCGTCGAAGGCCTTGAGCGAGATATCGCGACGAATCAGCTTTTCCTTGAATACGTCGAGCGCCGCCTTGACCCGCTCCTCGGCCTCGGCACTGAGCACGATCTTGTCCTCACCGGACCATTCGATACTCGCGCCGGTGCCACGGAAGTCGTAGCGGGTGTTCAGCTCCTTCTCCGCCTGATGCAGCGCGTTGTCGACCTCCTGACGGTCGACCTTGCTGACAACATCGAAAGACGAATCGGCCACACTTCGCTCCTGTCCTGGCGGTCCAACGGGTCCTGGCTGACCATTTCGAGCGACCTGCAAGCAGTCGCTAGCGACCAGATGATCCGGTCACCGTCAGTTCTACCCCGGAGCGTGACCGTAGTCCCGTCGCATGGCCGATGGCCAGCCGGTTTGCATTCTGGGTGCAGGTTCGTTG
>NZ_BAGN01000214.1 GCF_000308835.1 Nocardia vinacea NBRC 16497
GCGTAGCGAGCGAACAATCGACACAGCCGACATATCGGTCATGCCGGAGCCGAGCGCCAGCGAGGCGCAGGCATGAGCGAGCGTAGCGAGCGAACAATCGACACAGCCGACATATCGGTCATGCCGGAGCCGAGCGCCAGCGAGGCGCAGGCATGAGCGATCTCGATCCGCATCCGGAGGAAACGGTCTGCGAGGCGACACCGGGTTCCGGTCCGGTCGCGGAGCTCTATCCGGCGCGCGAGGTCCCGCTCGGCGGGGTGCGCGGCGTTTATGTGGAACGCGTACTGCCGCAACGTGATCTGCCGACCGTCGGCGCCTGGTGCTTCCTCGATCACTTCGGCTCGCCCACGGTCACCAAGACGGGTGCGTCACCGGATATCGATCCGCATCCGCATATCGGACTGCAGACGGTGACCTGGCCGTTCGACGGACGCATCCGCCACCGCGATTCGATCGGCTCCGATGTGGAGATCGAGCCGGGACAGCTGAATCTGATGACCTCGGGACGCGGCATCGCGCATTCCGAATACGGCGTCGCGGCGGCGCACGCCGGGCACGGCCTGCAACTGTGGATCGCATTGCCCGGCAACAGCCTCGGGATCGATCCGCATTTCGAACAGCATCGTGAGCTGCCGGTCTACGAGGCACCCGGGGTGCGAGCGATCGTGCTGATCGGCACGTTCGCCGGGCTGACCTCGCCCGCCAAGGCGTACACACCGATCGTCGGCGCGGATGTGCGAATCGAACCGGGCACCGACACCGCCATCGCCCTCGATCCCGATTTCGAGCACGCGCTCATGGTGATCGAGGGCGAGGTCACGGCCGATGGCACCGAAATCGCCGCTGGCCCACTGCTCTACCTGGGTACCGGACGCGACGAACTGCGGCTGAGCAGCGCCGAGGGCGCACACTTCGCTCTCATCGGCGGTGAGCCGTTCGGTGAGGAGCTGGTGATGTGGTGGAACTTCGTCGGCCGCAGCCATGAGGACATCGTCGCGGCCCGAAACGATTGGGAGAAGCACGATGTCGAGCGTTTCGCCGATATCGCGGGGCACACGCCGGAACAGCGCATTCCGGCCCCACCGCTGCCCGGTCTGCATCTGAAGCCCCGTAAACGTCGCATGGGCTCGGCCAGGACCTGAATCCGAAGCAACACAAAACAATCGGGACTTTCCCTAATGCGTTGGAATTCGGGAAGGAAACCCTTCAACATCCGATCACGAAACGGTATCTTCGTCCGGAGCAAACCGGACATTCCACGCCGGTGGTCGGATGAAAGAGCAGGATGAGGATCTCCAGAATCACCGCGACGGCACTGCTTGCGCTCGCGGCCACCACGATCGGCACCGGCGTCGTACATGCGGAACCCGCACCGCCCGCGCCGAATTCGTCCGCCGACGTACCACTCGACCTGCAGGGTTTCTTCCAGCACATCGGCTATCACGTCGCGGCGACGCAGGACCGCCACGCCGTGGTGACGACCATTTCCGAGGGCCGCTGGGACCTGGTCCGCGACAACAAGGTCATCTCGCTGACCGATCCCAACGGACAGGTGGTCGCCGCGCTGCCGACCGCGGTGAAGATCGCCGGACATCGGATCGATCTAGTGCCGACCATCGAGGAGGCGGGCACTCGGCTCTCGCTCACGCCTATCAGTACGACCGATGACCCGGTGCGCGAGGTGAGCACCGAGCAGCGCTTCTTCGATCAGGTCGAGAAGTCCATGCCGCAGGTGCTGACCGGTGCCGCTATCGGTGCGGCCATCGGATTCGTCCTCGGTTTCCCGCTCGGTCTTTTCGTCTTCGACTTCGTCACCGTCCCGGTCATGACCGTGGTCGGCGGGGCCATCGGTGCGTTCGCCGGTCTGTCCGCCGGTGGTGGCGAACCGGCCGTGCAGGCGGCAATGGATTATTTCGATCTCATTCCCTGAGCGAGCCGATGTCGTCGTGCGGTAGCAGGCGCTGTGTCCCGATGACGCGCAATAGATCCAGCTTCTCCGCGGCATCGGTGCCCGGACGCGGCATATAGACCAGTAGTCGCTGTGCCGCGTTCGGGGTCAGCAGGGTTTCGCAGACCGTATCGATCGCGCCGACCTCGGGGTGCAGGATCCGCTTGATATCCGAAGTCCGCACCGCTACTTGGTGTTCGTGCCACAACTGCTCGAATTCCGTACTCGCGGCACGCAATCGGCTCACGTATTCGGTGACGTCGGCATCGCCGGATCGGCGCGCCGCGGTGGCGCGCAGATCAGCGACGTGGTTGCGGCCCAACCGATCCCAGTCGTCCTCGGGGAAGATCGAACGCGACTGCGGATCGGTGAACCAGCGCCAGGCATAGAACCGGTCCCAGCCGCGCCGGTTCGCGTGGTCGCCGACGAGCAGGGTGTGCATACGGTTCTGCACCAAAACCTCGCCGAGGTCGGTGATGACCGTGGCAGCCGTGTCGTCCAGCTTCGCGAGCACGTGCATGATCCCCGGACCGACATGTTTGTCGGCGGACTCCTGTCCGGGCGGGGCGTGATCGCACAGGTGGTACAGATGGTCGCGCTCGTCATTGCTGAAGCGCAGCGCCCGCGCCAGCGACGCCAGCACCTGGGTGGACGGACGCGGGCCGCGAGACTGCTCGAGGCGGGTGTAGTAGTCGGTGGACATGCCCGCCAGCAGTGCCACCTCGTCCCGGCGCAGGCCCGGCGTGCGGCGGCGCACCCCCGGTGGCAGCCCGACGTCCGCGGGCGTCAACTGTTCACGACGCCTGCGTAGGAAATCTGCCAGTTCGGATCGGTCCATGGCACCACTGTCCCGCAATACGCGCGGGCCAGCCAGGGATCGCCGATCCCCCGATAAGCGATCTCTGCCGCGACCCGTGCGCAGGGGCCAAGCTGGTCCCATGACGACATCGAAGCTCAGCACCGAACTCGGCAATACCGGCCCGGCGGTCAGTCGCATCGGACTCGGCGCCATGGGCATGTCCGGCATGTACGGCACCGCCGACGACGCCGAATCGATTGCCACCATCCACGCCGCACTGGACTCCGGCGCCAACCTGATCGACACCGGCGACTTTTATGGCGCTGGTCATAACGAGATGCTGATCGGCAAGGCCATTGCCGAGCGTCCCCGCGAGGACATGGTGCTCAGCGTGAAGTTCGGCGCACTGCGCGGGCCGGGCGGCACCTGGGGCGGCAGCGACAATCGCCCCGTCGCGCTGCGCAACTTCCTCACCTACAGCCTGCAGCGCCTCGGCGTGGATTACATCGACATCTACCGTCCCGCGCGCTTGGACCCGAATGTCCCGATCGAGGAGACGATCGGCGCGATGGCCGAACTCGTCGAGGCGGGCTATATCCGGCACATCGGCCTGTCCGAGGTCGGCGTCGACACCATTCGCCGGGCCGCCGCCGTGCACCCCATCGCTGATCTGCAGATCGAATATTCGCTGATCTCCCGTGGGATCGAAGCCGAAATCCTGCCTGCGGTAAGGGAACTCGGCATCGGCATCACGGCCTATGGCGTGCTGTCGCGTGGTCTGCTCAGCGATTCGGTTCGCCCGGGTGCGACCTTCGCGCCGACCGACTTCCGCGCCCACAGCCCGCGCTTCCAGGGTGAAAATCTCGACCAGAACCTGAAATTGGTCGACGCCCTCGCGACAATTGCCGCGGAGAAGGATGTTTCGGTCGCACAACTGGCCATTGCCTGGGTGCTGACCCGGGGCACGGATATCGTGCCGATCCTCGGTGCGCGCACTCGCCAGCGCTGGTCGGAATCCCTTGGGGCCGTGGATATCCAGCTCAGCGCCGACGAACTGGCGACCATCGAGGCCGCGGTGCCCGCGGATCAGATCGCGGGCGAGCGTTATGCGGAAGCGCAGATGGCGCTGCTCGACAGCGAGCGCTGACGTGGTTTACCGGAGGGCGCGCGCTCGGGCCGCCCTCCCGACCGGGTCAACGCGCGAATCGGTCACTTCCTCCTCGGGCGGATGACCGCCGTGAATGCCGATGCGGCAACGGACTTTCCGGAGTTATCGGTGATATCCACCGGCACCTCCAGTTCGACATCGACCCGCGCCGCGATATCGGCGCGCACCCGTTCCAGGGTTTCGGCGGTCAACTCGGAGGTCGCGAGGAACGGCCCCGCCTCACCCTTGGCCCGCGCCAGATATTCGATCCGGCCGTCGCGGGCGACGATGAACGTCTCACCCATGAGATCGACGATGCCCGAGATCGACGCGCCCATCGCGGCGGTCTCGGCCAGGCCGAACAGTACAGCGGCATGCAGATCGCCGTTGTGGTTGAGATGTTCGGGCTTCGGCGCGATCGTCACGACATTGCGGCCCGCGCTGAACTCCACTCCTTCGATGCCGGCGAACTGGATAAATCCCAGCTTCTGAAATCCGGCCATCACCAGATCGCCCATCGCCGTGTCGTCCATCGCATCTCCCACCAAACTGTAACGTGTTCTAATTTCATACCCCGGCGGGATAGCGGTTGTCCACCGCGGGTCAGGAAGAAGATTGGGTGAGCGTGACGACCAGGTAGCCGAGTCCGATTACCACACACAGCACATTCGCGACCATCGCTCCGATCGCCCAGCCTCTCGCCTTCTTCGACGCGTCCATCGCGCCGGCGACGTCGCCTGCGATCCACTTCGAATGCACCTGGGTACCGAAGACGATCGCTACCAGCCCGAGCGCCGTTCCCACCAGACAGGTCAGCGTGCCGATAATCGTGGCGACGACCGCGAAGCCCAGATGTGCCGGTGGTTCGAACTGCGGCTGGGCCTGCGGGTAGCCATAGCCGGGCTGTTGTCCATACGTCATAGGTGGGATCCCGTCTCGAAGTCGGCGGCCGGGCCCGGGATTTCGGGCTGCACCAGCCTACGAACACAACCTTGCACCGTGGCTGATGATCGCGCGATCGGCTCGGCTTGGGCACAATTGACATCGGTGGCATGTCTACGCGATTGGATATTGCATGACGGCGTTGGCGCGGAAAGCTGAGGGAAAGCCGATGTGTCTGCGGCCGATCGGGCGGTAGGGCCGATGTACGACCCGACCTCCGATATCGATCGGATCATCGCACAGCAGGTGGGTTGGTCCGCGGCCGACGACCATCTGCTGTACACCTGCGGTGTCATCGATTTCCTGCTGCACGACCGGCTTGCCGAACTGCCGACCCGGGCCACCATGGTCCGAACCGAATCCGACGAGTTGTGCCTGGCCGAGGGGCCTGCCGTCTGGTTTCAGTGGCGGGCGGTCGGGGACGGAACCTGGAATCGCAACAGCGTGACGGCCGTCGGCACGCTGTCCTTCGTGGCCGCTGCCCATCTCGGCAATGCCATGGCGA
Source organism: Nocardia vinacea NBRC 16497 (assembly GCF_000308835.1). Taxonomy (GTDB): domain Bacteria; phylum Actinomycetota; class Actinomycetes; order Mycobacteriales; family Mycobacteriaceae; genus Nocardia; species Nocardia vinacea. The sequence continues at coordinate 5,342 of NZ_BAGN01000214.1, forward strand.
ACCGCTCGCGACGCCGCCAGGCCGAGGCCGGACTGCGCCCACGCTGGGTAGCCGAACGCCCAGGCTCGGTAATGGTTTCGGACCGGCGGATGTACTGCTACAACGTTGACCATTCGTTCTCGGTGCATTGGGCGGGTCTGGAAATGGTGGATATGCCCGGTTCCGACCGTCTGATCTGCCGTTATCCGGACCGAAACGGCAATCCACATCTCCTCCAGGTCCAAAGCCCGTGGGCCGTACTGATTTTCGCACTCGCGGCACACACTGAGTTCCCGAGCCATCCGCTCTTGCAATCGGGTAACTGGCTACCGGCGGGGTTCGAGGAAAAGTGCCACATCGCAGGCAAAACCTGCCCCCGAGTGCGTCATCGGGCCCGCTAGCGGTGATACGCCCGGGGGAGCCGGTAGCCGCGCTCAGCAAGGACGGTGCGCAGTAGGTCCGGGCGATTGGTGATCATGCCGTCCACACCAAGATCGATCAGCGCGGCCATGGTGGGGCGATCATCCACCGTCCACGGCACCACCGTCATGCCGCGCTCGTGCGCGGCGCGGACCAGTTCGGGGGTCGTGAACGCGATGTAGCCTGGATCCTCGACCGCGCCGTCCTGCGGACTGCCGTGTACCGGTGACAGCACATTCGCGCCGAAAGACGCTGCGGCCGCGACGTACTTCTCCGGCAGTGTGCCAGGGAAGTCATCGATATCGATCCCACCCAACCAAGGCGACGCATTCGGCTGACCTTCCTGCAGAAATTGCTGCCCGTTGGTGAGCGCGACGATCGGCAACTCCGGCGCAACCTGCCGCATCCGCATCAGCGCGCCCCAATCGAAACTCTGTATGGTCACCCGGTTTTCGGAATGCGCCCGATGCACCTCAGCCGCGACCACCTGCACGAATTGCTCCCGCGGCGCGGTCTGCTCCGGCGCCCCGGCCTCGACCTTCGTCTCGACATTCAGCATTACATCATCGGCTCGATAGGCCCGCACCAGCTCGAATACCTCCGACAGCAACGGCATTCGCTCCCCCGGCACGATTCGCTGATTCGGAAATGCGGCCGATCGCTTCGATCCACAATCGATCGTCCGCACCTGAGCCAGTGTCAGATCCCGAATGAACTGTGCACCAGGCACATACGGGAACTTCGGATCACCCGGAAACGCGGGCGCGGTATCGACACACTTATCCGGACTCGGATCCCGATCATGCGTGACCACCGCAAACCCATCCGCCGTGATCTGCACATCCAATTCCAACGTGCTGACGCCGAGCTCCAATGCATTCGCGAACGCGGCCAACGTGTTCTCCACAACCAACCCCGCCCCACCACGATGCGCCTGCAAATCGAAAGCGCGCCCCGGGCCGTCCGCCGATGCCACACCGGCGGCGGCCAATAACAACCCGACCAGGCCCGCCACACACCACCGCATACACCTCATGGTGACAAACCCACCCCACCACCCCGCAACCTCCGGATGAACAGACCGAGTGCGCCCAGTTCGTGAATCTGCCGCTCGGCATGTGAGCCGACCTCATGAGAAACGACGATCGCCCCGCTCCTGTTGGAGCGGGGCGATCGCCTGACTACAGAGCTACCGATTACCGGTAGTCGCTGAAACCGTAATCGTCGAGCGGGACCGCGGCACCGGTGGTGGCGCCGAAGCTGTCGGGGCTGTAGTAGGTGTCGTCGTAGGACGGCACCGCGTACGCCGCGGCACGAGCCTCTTCGGTCGGCTGGACCTGGATGTTGCGGTAGCGGTTGATACCGGTACCGGCCGGGATCAGCTTGCCGATGATCACGTTTTCCTTGAGGCCGATGAGCTTGTCCGAGCGGCAGTTGATGGCCGCGTCGGTCAGGACTCGGGTGGTCTCCTGGAAGGATGCCGCCGACAGCCACGAATCGGTCGCGAGCGACGCCTTCGTGATACCCATCAGCACCGGACGACCCGCCGCGGGCTCATTGCCCTCGGCGACGACGCGACGGTTGGAGGCCTCGAACTCGGAACGCTCGGTGAGCGAACCGGGCAGGAACTCCGTGGCACCCGAATCGATGATCGTCACGCGACGCAGCATCTGGCGCACGATGACCTCGATGTGCTTGTCGTGGATCGACACACCCTGCGAGCGGTAGACCTCCTGGACCTCGTGGACCAAGTGGATCTGCACCTGACGGGGGCCCATCACGCGCAGCACCTCGTGCGGATCCGCCGCGCCTTCCAGCAGCTGCTGGCCGACCTCGACGTGGTCACCGTCGGAGAGCAGACGCTCGGTGCCGTCGTCGTGCTTGAACACACGCAGACGCTGACGCTTCGAGAGCTTGTCGTAGACAACCTCTTCGCCACCGTCATCCGGGATGATGGTGATCTTGTAGAAGCGATCGTCGTCCTCGAGCCGCACCCGACCCGAGACCTCCGCGATCGGCGCCTTGCCCTTCGGCACACGAGCCTCGAAGAGCTCCTGCACACGAGGCAGACCGCCGGTGATGTCGTCACCCGCGACACCACCCTGGTGGAAGGTACGCATGGTCAGCTGGGTACCGGGCTCACCGATGGACTGCGCGGCGACGATACCGACGGCCTCACCGATATCGACCAGCTTGCCGGTCGCCATGGAGCGGCCGTAGCAGGTGGCGCAGACACCGGTGCCGGTGGTGCAGGTCAGCACGGAGCGGACCTTCACCTCGGTGATACCCGCGTCGAGCAGCGCCTCGATGGCCGGGTCGCCGAGGTCGGCGCCCTTCGCCACGACAACGTTGCCCTTGGCGTCCACCGCGTCCGACGCGAGCGTCCGGGCGTACGCGGAGGTTTCCACGTGCGCGTCCCGGATGAGCGAGCCGTCGAGCTGCTTCTCGGCGATCGGCACCACGATGCCGCGCTCGGTGGCGCAGTCGTGCTCGCGGACGATGACGTCCTGCGAGACGTCCACCAGACGACGGGTCAGGTAACCCGAGTCAGCGGTACGCAGCGCGGTGTCGGCCAGACCCTTACGAGCACCGTGGGTGTTGATGAAGTACTCCAGAACCGTCAGGCCCTCACGGAAGGAGGACTTGATCGGCCGCGGGATGAACTCACCCTTCGGGTTGGTAACCAGGCCCTTCATACCGGCGAGGGTACGAGTCTGGGTGAAGTTACCGGTCGCGCCCGAGTCGACGATCGTGATGATCGGGTTGTCGGCCGGGTAGTGCGAACGCAGCGCCTTACCGACCTCTTCGGTCGCTTCCTGCCAGATCTTGACCAGGGCGTTGTTGCGCTCCTGGTGATCGAGCGCACCACGCTGGTACTTCTTCTCGATCTGATCGGACTGCGCCTCGTAGCGCTCCATGATCTCGGTCTTCTCCGGCGGAACGAGCACGTCCGACATCGAGACCGTCACGCCGGAACGGGTGGCCCAGTAGAAGCCCGCGTCCTTCAGCTTGTCGACGGTCTGCGCGACCACGATCATCGGGTAGCGCTCGGCCAGATCGTTGATGATCGTGGCCTGACGCTTCTTCGGCATCTGCTCGTTGATGAACGCGTAGTCCGCCGGGAGCAGCTCGTTGAACAGCACGCGACCGAGGGTGGTCTCGGCGATCCACGCGTCGCCGCGGTTCCAGCCGTCCGGGAACAGCTCCGCCTCGATTGCCTTCGGCGGGCGCTGGTCGGTGAGGCGCACCTTGATCAGCGAACGCACGGTGAGCTCACCGCGGTCCACCGCCATCTGTGCCTCGGCGGGCGAGGAGTACACGCCGAACTCGGCGGAATCCTTTGCGGCCGGCTGGTACTCACCCTTGGCGCCCTCTTCGAGGCGGGTCAGGTAGTACAGACCGGTCACCATGTCCAGACGCGGCATGGCGAGCGGGCGACCCGATGCGGGCGACAGGATGTTGTTCGAGGACAGCATCAGGATGCGGGCCTCGGCCTGCGCCTCCGCGGACAGCGGAAGGTGCACGGCCATCTGGTCACCGTCGAAGTCGGCGTTGAACGCTTCACAGACGAGCGGGTGCAGCTGGATCGCCTTACCCTCGACGAGCTGCGGCTCGAACGCCTGGATGCCGAGGCGGTGCAGGGTGGGCGCGCGGTTCAGCAGCACCGGGTGCTCGGCGATGACCTCTTCGAGGACATCCCACACCTGGGGACGCTGACGCTCGACCATCCGCTTGGCGGACTTGATGTTCTGCGCGTGGTTCAGGTCGACCAGACGCTTCATCACGAACGGCTTGAACAGCTCCAGCGCCATCAGCTTGGGCAGACCGCACTGGTGCAGCTTCAGCTGCGGACCGACGACGATGACCGAACGGCCCGAGTAGTCGACGCGCTTACCGAGCAGGTTCTGCCGGAAACGACCCTGCTTACCCTTGAGCAGATCGCTCAGCGACTTCAGCGGGCGGTTACCCGGTCCGGTGACCGGGCGGCCGCGGCGGCCGTTGTCGAAGAGCGCGTCCACGGACTCCTGCAGCATCCGCTTCTCGTTGTTGACGATGATCTCGGGCGCGCCCAGATCGATCAGTCGCTTGAGGCGGTTGTTGCGGTTGATCACGCGGCGGTACAGGTCGTTCAGATCGGAGGTGGCGAAGCGGCCACCGTCGAGCTGAACCATCGGGCGCAGCTCCGGCGGGATCACCGGAACGGCGTCGAGCACCATGCCCATGGGCGAGTTGCCGTTGGCCTGGAAGGCCGCGACAACCTTGAGCCGCTTGAGCGCGCGCAGCTTCTTCTGGCCCTTACCGCTGCGGATGGTCTCGCGCAGCGATTCGGCCTCGGCGTCGATGTCGAAGTTCTCCATCAGCTTCTGGATGGACTCCGCACCCATGGCGCCGGTGAAGTACTCGCCGTAGCGGTCGATCAGCTCGCGGTAGAGCACCTCATCGACGATGAGCTGCTTGACCGACAGCTTGGTGAAGGTGCTCCAGATCTCGTCGAGCCGGTCCAGCTCGCGCTGGGCGCGGTCGCGCAGCTGACGCATTTCGCGCTCGCCGCCGTCCTTGACCTTGCGGCGGACATCGGACTTGGCACCCTCGGCCTCGAGCTCGGCCAGATCGGCCTCGAGCTTCTGGGCGCGGGCCTCGAGATCGGCGTCGCGCTGATCGGCGACCGCCTTCTTCTCGACCTCCATCTCGGCCTCGAGCGTGGAGAGCTCGTTGTGACGCAGCTCCTCGTCGACACCGACGATGACGTAGGCGGCGAAGTAGATGATCTTTTCCAGATCCTTCGGCGCCAGGTCGAGCAGGTACCCGAGGCGCGAAGGCACGCCCTTGAAGTACCAGATGTGGGTAACCGGAGCAGCCAGCTCGATGTGGCCCATCCGCTCACGGCGCACCTTGGCACGAGTCACCTCGACGCCACAGCGCTCACAGATGATGCCCTTGAAGCGGACGCGCTTGTACTTACCGCAGTAGCACTCCCAGTCCCGGGTGGGACCGAAGATCTTCTCGCAGAACAGGCCGTCCTTCTCCGGCTTGAGCGTGCGGTAGTTGATGGTCTCCGGCTTTTTCACCTCGCCGTAGGACCACTGGCGGATGTCTTCGGCGGTGGCCAGACCGATCCGGAGTTCATCGAAGAAGTTGACGTCTAGCACGTAACTTCCTTTCCCCTATTCGGGTCGAATTCGAGCAAAAAGTTCACTAGTTGGTCGAGCGCGGAGGCCGGATGTCGTCGGCGTGCACGCCATCCGGCCCTACCGCCTAGTTCGCCAGATCGTCGACGGTCGCGGCTTCGTTCCTGGACAGGTTGATGCCCAGGTTCGCGGCCGCACGCTCCAGATCCTCATCATCGCCGTCGCGCATCTCGATCGCCGCGCCGTCCGAAGACAGCACCTCGACGTTGAGGCACAGCGACTGGAGCTCCTT
>NZ_BAGN01000213.1 GCF_000308835.1 Nocardia vinacea NBRC 16497
CCAGCGCCGCGGGCAGCGCCTCGCCGGACGCGAAGACCATACGCAGCGCGGTTCGGCCGGTGAACTCTGCCTGTGCCAGAAAGACTTCCAGCATTGATGGCACGAAATGTGCGGTCGTCACGTCATATTCGTCGATCACTACCCGCAGATAGGCCGGATCACGATGACCGTCGTGCTCGGCGAGCACCAGCCGCGCGCCGATCTGCAACGGCCAGAAGAACTCCCACACGGACACATCGAAGGTGGCGGGCGTCTTCTGCAGTACGACATCGTCTGCCGACAGCCGATACTGCTGCTGCATCCAGACCAGCCGATTCACGATCGCCTCATGGGTGACGGCCACCCCCTTCGGGAGTCCGGTCGACCCCGAAGTGAAGATCACGTACGCGGGCTGCCCCGGCCGGAGTGCGGCGGTGCGTTCCCGATCCCAGATCGGACCATCCGCGTAATCCGCGAGATCCAGCCCATCGAGACGGATGACCGGTACTCCGGCGAGCTCGGTGGCTTCAGTCGTCAGGACGCATGCCGGTCGCGCGGTCGCCAGAATGTGCGCCGTGCGCTCGGCCGGATGATCCGGATCCAGCGGCACATACGCCGCCCCCGCAGCGAGCCCGGCGTACATGGCGATTACCAGGTCCGGCGACCGACGGATGTTGAGCGCGATCAACGTCTCGGGTCCGACGCCGAGCCTGATCAAATACCGCGCCAGCCGATTACTGCGCGCCGCGAGCTCCCGATATGTCAGGTCCGGCACCCCCGCGAACCGCACCGCGACCGCATCCGGCGTCCGCGCGACCTGCGCCTCGAACATCGAAACCAGCGTCGGCGCACCGGCGACCGCCGCGGGCACATCGAATCCGGTCGAATTCCAGATCCGGGTGCTGACCTCGAGTTCCAGCTCGGTCGCCACCGCCACCGCCGCCAGCGGCGTATCGACCTCGGTCGCCACCAACCGCTCCAGATACCGCACGAACCGCGTCTGATGGCGCGCAATGTCATCGGCGGCATAGAGATTCGGATTCGCCTCGAAATCGACGTGCACGCTGTCGCGCTCGCCGTAATAGACATCGAGGCTCAGATCCTCCACCGGCCCGGTGGACAAAACGTGGTACCGGCCGACCGTACCGCCAAGGGTCAGCTCGCTGCCGAACAGCATGATGTTGGCCAGCGGTCCGAACAGCGCACGACGCGCAGGGCGCCCGTCGTGCTCGGCATCGCGGCGGATGTCCTCGTGCCGATACCGCTGGTGCCGCAGCGCACCCGCCACCTCGACGCGCGTCGCCCGCAGCAGGTCCCCCCAGGTGCCGTCGACCGCCAGCCGCAGCGGCACGATATTCGACAGCATTCCGGCCGACCGCCGCGTGAGCGCGGTGGTGCGTGCCGTCACCGGCAGACTCAGCACCACCTCGTCCCGATCGGTGAGCCGCCCGAGATATCCGGCGAAGGCCGCGAGCAGTACCACCGCCAGCGTCGAATCCTGGTTCGCCGCAAGCGTATTCATCCGATCGACGAGCGCGTCCGGCAATACCCGACCCACCACCAGATTGGTCGCCGAGCGCGGTGCCGTCCGCCCGTCCAGGCTGATCGCGCCGTCGAGCCCCGCGATCCGCTCGGCCCAGTGCGCCCGGTCGGTCTCGAAACGCGAACTGTCCCGGTAGGCGAGCTCACCGTCGACCAATTCGATCAGCGCACCCGGCTGGACCGCCTGCGGTTCCGTGCCGAGCACCCTGGCGGTATACAGCTGCGCCACCCGCTGCGTATTGGTCAACGCGCCGAACCCGTCGAGCACGATGTGATGCGCCCGCAGATACCAGAAGCACCGCTGGTCCGCGACGCGCAGCACGGCGCCGGCGAACAGTCGATCGGTCAGCATGTCGACCGGCGCGCTCGCATCCGCGCGCATCCATTCGTGCGCCGCGACCACCGGATCGGCATATTCGCGCAGGTCGATTGCCTGGATATCGACGGAATTCGCCGGATCTACGCACTGATTCGGCACACCGCCGGATTCGCCGAGGCGCACCAGCACCGATTCGTATTCCCGCGCCGCAATGACCGAAACCTCCTGCAGGATCGCACGATCCAGCACGCCGGGCACATCGACGTATTGGGCCACATTGATCGGCACGTCGGGATCGAGCAACTGCGCGTACCAGACCCCCAACTGCGCCGGTGCGAGCGGAAACGGCTGGTTGTCCGGAGCGTCCGGTAAACAGTCACTCGCCAGGCGCGCGGCCCCGTCCGGTCGCGCCCCACCCAACTCCGTACCGTGCACCAGAGCCTCCTTGTTCGGCGTAAAACAGCAGGCCGAACGCATTCGGGCAGCACGAATAAGCCGCTGCGGCAACACTGTTCAGCATTGACACATGGCTTCGACGCCACCACAAGAAGATTCGGCGAATGCGCGGGGCATGCGGACACCCGCGCGGGATCGAAACAGATTGCGCCCCGCGTGCGCCTAGCTCTTGATCGCTCCTCCAACGTCGCTGCCGCGGTGCGGGCGCCGCGGCGGTGTCAGCTACATCACACGGATGTGATCCGCATTGCGAACACTAGGCGCTTCGTTAATAAAAGGGAACTTTTTGCACTAAAAAAAGTTGGTCGGCCGTCCAGGGCGCTCAGCTGGGTCGACACAGCTGGGCAAAGCTGTGTTCGCGACCACAATTCGATCGCGGATGTGAGCCACAGCACTTTCGGATGTGCAGACTATGAGCGGGAACGTTGCATCCGCGTTGCATCGGCGCCGAGCCGCCGATCGAGTACCCGAATTTTGGCCTCGATCTGCGCATACAGCGGCGAATCGCGATCTACGGTCGCCCGATACGCGACCCAGGCCGCGGCGTCGTCACGCCCTTCCGCACATGCGGTCCATCGACGCAGTACCGCGGCGTCACCGGAACCGAGCACCGCGGCGCGCAGCCGGACCCGAAGTTCATCGCGGATATCGATAATTCCCGGCGCGGTCGAGCGTGGCAGCACCGGACCCGCGTACAGCCGTAATGCGGTATCGACAGCACCGGAATCGAGCGCGGCCCGCAGCGCCTCGATATCAGTCGCGACATGCACCCGCAACCGATATGGGCGCGAACCGAATACGTTCGGGCCGACCACCGCGCGCAACCGCGACATGGCGGCGCGGATGGTGCCGTTATCCAGATCCGTGTCGTCGAGCAGCAGTGCGAGATGATCCGCGCCCAGCCCCTCCGGATGTTCGGCGAGTAGCAGCAGAATTTCGGCGTGTCGCTGCGACAACGGAACTCGATCACCCGCGACGGTCAGCAGCGGCTGTCCGAGCCCGAGCACATCCAGACCCAACCGCGCCGCCGAGCTTTCACCGGTCGAACTCACCGTCCCGCGCTGACCCGCACGCATCGCGGTCAGCAGCAAATCCATTTCGGCCGCGGTGGAGGTCGCCTTCACCAAGGCCAGGATCTCCGGCTTCGCCACCCGCACGCCCCCGGCGATCATCAGCACCCCGACCAGCCTGCCGTCGGGATCGTGCACCGGCGCCGCGGCACCGGTGATCTGATGCATCCGGTGCAGAAAGTGTTCGGGCCCATGGATCCACGCGGCCCGCCCGGTGCGCACCACCAGGCCGACGGCATTCGTGCCGATGCGGCGTTCGCTGAGATCATCGCCCGCGCGCAGACCGATTTCGGCGGCGGCATCGACCTGATCGGGATTGCCGTGCACCCACAGCACTCGGCCGAACTGATCGGCGACCGCGACGATCAAACCCGTTCTGGCCGTGTCCTGTACGAGCAATTTGTCGATCAGCGGCATCAATGCGGCAATCGGATGCGCGTCGCGGTAGCGCTGCAGATCCGCGCCACGCAGGCCGCGCCCGTCGAGCGGATCCATCGGGTCGACACCGCCGCGCACACTGCGCAACCAGGATTCGAGCACGACCGGACGCAGCAGACCGGCAAGCTGCGACAGCTGCTCGCCACCCGCGCTAAGATATCCGTGTGCTTGTGCGGCATAGGCTTCCAGTGCGCCGAGCTGAGTGCCGGGTTCGACGCCGTGCCGTGGGGGCCGCCCACCTGCAAGATTGCTGACCATTTGCCTTTCTTTCCGCCCCAAACTGTACCGGCGCGCATAACTCGGACAAGGACGGTTGCCTTCGTTTGTCCGCCAGGTCACACCACGTTCAGACTTCGCGCAAATGTGACCTACCCATCTTCCAGACCCCCTAGGTGAGGTATTCGGCGACGCGTTCGGCGATCAGTACCGTCGTCGCCTGCGGACCGCGACTCAGCGGTACCGGAACAACGGAAAGATCCACCACGGATAAACCGGTCGTGCCGTGCACGCGGCACCGCTCATCGACTACCGCGCGTTCATCATCCGCACCGCCCATTCGGCAGGTGCCCGACAGATGTTGCGAAGTAGCCAGATTCGCGTGCAGCCACGCGTCATCCGGTATCGATTCCGGCGCGCGCACCAGCGGTATCGCGTGCAATATCTCGCGCGCCGCGGTAACCGCCTCCCGTAACCGAATCCGATCCGCTGCCTCGGATAGGTAGCGGTAATCGATGTGCGGCGGCACGGTCGGATCGGCAGAGCGGAGTCGGAGCACACCTTCGGAATGCGGGCGCATGAGCGCCACACCCAAACGTTGGGTATACGGGGTAAACGTTACGGCGTACGGACGGATTTCGACATCGTCGAGTTCCAGTACATATTCCAGCGGGATGCCTTCGGCGGTCGAGTGCGACGGATCGAAGCCGTAGTCGATGCCGATCTCGGGGTGATCGCTGAACCCGGCGCCGACGGGCGCGGGATGCACCACCGGAATATCCAGCGCCCGAAGTCGTTCCGGATCGCCGATACCCGAGCGCAACAGCAGCGCCGCGGATTCGATTGCGCCCGCGCACAACACGATGCGATCCGCGTCGAGTGCGCCCGGCTTGCCCTCGTGCACGTAGTCCACCCCGATGGCGCGTGTGCCGTGGAAACGGATGCGGGTCACCAGCACGGCGCCGGTCACCGTGAGATTCGGTCGCGCGAGTGCGGGTGCGAGATATGCCGATCCGGTGTCGACGCGCCTGCCGTCCTCGATATTCCACGGCACCGGCCCGAAACCATCGGCCGGACCTGTGCCGGGCAGCGCGTTCAGATCAGGTATGAGCGGAAGGCCGAGTGCGGTACATGCCGAGGCGAATTCGCAGCTCAGAGGCGCGGGAACAGCGGTGCGACGCACCGGTATCGGGCCTGTCGTACCGTGTCCCGGGTGGTCGCCGAAGTCATGGTCGCGCTCGAGTCGGCGATAGACGGGCAAGACCGCGTCGAAGGACCAGCCGTCGAGTTCCTTACTCCACGCGGCGAAATCCGCGGCCGTCGCCCGCACGAAGTAGCCGCCGTTGACCGCACCCGATCCGCCGATCACCTTGCCGCGCACGATATTCCCGGTGACCTCACCTGCCAGCGTGACAGGGTATCGCCACACCCACGGTGATTCGTGCCCGATCGGCATCCGAGTCGCATCGAGCAGTACCGCAGGATCGGTCGACACCGGCCCCGCCTCCAGCAGCCGAACCCGATGCTCCGGGTCCGCGCTCAGCCGGGCCGCAAGTACACACCCGGCCGAACCACCACCGATGATCAGTGTGTCGATCATCTACATCAGCTCATCGGGTGGTACAGCCATCACACGTTCGATTCAGCTCCGGGGCGTACTCGGCTTGAGCGATTCCAGACTGCGCGCGCGGAATGCGCCGAGCCACAAGCCCGTTCCGTAGGCGATATCGTCCATCCGCTTGTAGGCCACATAGCGGAACGGGTCGAGCCCGCCCGCGTCGCGATGGGTGAACCAATCGGCCAGACCGTCCGCCACCGCCATGGTGACCGCGATGCGCCGGACCCGCCGGGAAAGAATCATCGCCAACATGGTGACCGGCCAATAGTGCCGACACATCGCCGAGGCCAGTCGCCAGATACCCGCGAAATAGCCACGCGCCAGATAGATCGCCGCGATCCGGGTCGGGTTGTCCAGTCCGGTGAAGACCCGGCGTAGTCGGGCCAGCGCGGTCACCAGGGTGATGAGTCCGCCGAGCAGTCCCCACTTCGTCAGCGTGGCGAACAGCATGGTCGCGACCACCGTCCAGAACGGCACCGACAGCGGCGTCACCATCCCCGCATGCCGCTCGCCCAGCGGCGCGGCCCCGGTGCCGTAGAACAGCTTACGACCGAACCACGCGCGGAACGAGATTCGATGATCGTGCGCGACGTGCGCCGCAGGCTCATAGCGCAGCCGCCACCCCGCCTGCTCCAGCCGCCAGCACAGGTCGACGTCCTCGGCCACCTGCATCGTCTCGTCGAACCCGTCCTGCGCGAGCAGCGCCCGGCGGCGCACCAACATGGCCGCGCTGGGCACATACGAGACCAGTCCGCGCGATTGCACGGCCGATTCACGCCGACCGAGATCGAGCGAGGATCGGGTGTGCTCATAGCGCGCGAGCGCGTTCGACTCCGGATCCAGCGCGACGATCCGCGGCGCGACCAGCGCGACCTCCGGATCGCTGAAGTGTCCGAGCATCACCTCGAGCCAGCCGCTGCGCGGGACCACATCGGAATCCAGGAAGGCGACGAAGTCGGTTGTCGCGGCCCGCAACCCGGCATTGCGCGCGGCGGCCGGGCCCTGTCTGCGGTCGTGGCGCAGCACGGTCACCCGGCAGCGGGTGCCGCGGTTGCGCGGGATCTCGACAGGCTGATCCGAACCGTCGTCGACGACGATCACATTGTGTCCGCGCAATGCCGCGAGCAATCGGGCGAGGCCGTCGGCATTGTTGTGCAGTGGCACGATCACGGTCACATCGTCGAGGGACGGCAGCAACCGGGGGCGCGGATTACCGACGCCGGAGTCGAGCAGCCGTCTGGCAACAACGGCGGACTTCGGGCCGGTGACCTCGAGGTACCCGTCGCCGATCATCTCGGCGGCCTCCGGGGCAAGTCGCAGCAACCGGGCGGGTGAACCGCCGATCAGGATGCGTCCCCCGGAGTATGCGCGTACCCGTGGATCGATCCGCACCCCGAATCCGTCGGGCAGGCGATCGTGGCGCATTCCTGGCATGTTAGGCGGTGATTCGCGCATTGGCACCATCAGTCCGGAAAAAAGGATGGAAATCCGCACGAATCCGCCCGTGTGGCGCAAGAACTCCCGCCGAATCGTGTCTTCGGCGGGTCGCAAGCGACTCGCCGAAGACAGCTGGCAACGCGACGGCAATCATCGATTTGCCGCTCGATAGCCATCGTCGATCAACGAGATAGCGCATGGCTGGCTACCGGCCCGACATCAGTTCAGCGGACTTTCGTCGCAGGCCCGCGCGGGGCGCCGCTCCGGCGACTGGCGTTCGGACGCGGGCCGAGATACCGACAGTGTCAGCGGAATCGGGCCCGACTTACGCGAGCCGGGTCGGCTCGGCGCAATGCGCCGGGAGTGGTCCACCGACGAGCGCGGAATCATCCGCCCGGCCTCGGCCAGCGCCGCCTCGCCGTAGCCCTGGACACATTCCGGATCCGGTCCGTCGGCGGGCAGGCCGGTGAAGAACTTCGCCGCCATGCAGCCACCGCGGCAGGAGTCGTAGTGCGCACAGCCGGAGCACGCACCGCCGCCGCTCGGCTCGCGCAGTTCGGCGAAGAGATCCGATTCCTGCCACACGGTGCGGAAACCGCCGTCCGCCACCACATTTCCGGCGAGGAACTTGTCGTGGATGGCGAAGGGGCAGGCATAAACATCGCCGAGCGGATCCACCAGGCAGACCACCCGGCCCGCGCCGCACATATTCAATCCGGGCAGCGCCGCACCGAAGGCGGAGAGATGGAAGAACGAGTCGCCGGTGAGCACACCCTCGCCGTTGCGAACCAGCCAGTCGTAAAGCACCCGTTGCTGTTCCGGCAGCGGATGCAGGTCGTCCCACACATCGGCGCCGCGTCCCGACGGCCGCAGGCGGGTCAAACGCAGTGTGGCGCCGTACTTGTCGGCGATCGCCTTGAACTCGTCGAGCTGGGCGATATTGTGCCGGGTCGCGACCACGGAGAGTTTCGCGTCCGCGAATCCCGCGGCCGCCAGATTCTCCAGCGCCCTGATCGCCATGGCATAGGAGCCCGGTCCGCGCACGGCATCATTGACCTCGGCGTCCGCGCCGTCCAACGAAATCTGTACGTCCACATAGTCACTGGCGGCCAGGCGCGCGGCGACCTCGGGCGTGATGCGAACTCCGTTGGTGGAGAACTTCACTCCGACATGATGCGCGGTGGCGTAGTCGACGAGCTCCCAGAAGTCCGGGCGCACAGTAGGTTCCCCGCCGCCGATATTCACGTAGAAGATCTGCATGCGCTCGAACTCGTCGATCAGCGCCTTGCACTGCTCGGTGCTCAGCTCGCGCGGATCGCGGCGGCCCGAGGACGACAGGCAGTGCACACAGGACAGATTGCAGGCGTAGGTCAACTCCCACGTCAGGCAGATCGGTGCGGCCAAACCGTTTTCGAACTTATCGATCAGTCGCCCACCGGTGACGGTCGACGGCTGCCCGGCGAGCGGCAGCGGCGCGACCGCGGGGATCGGAGCACTGCCCGGCGCGGCCTGCCTGATCATGTCGGAGTCGGCCAGCTGATCCAATGCCCGAACATATTGTCCGGACAGGTCATCCGGCACGCCCGCCGCATGCAGGGCCGCGCGTGCCGAGACATGCGCGGGCAGCGACCGCACGATCTCGAGTATCCGCGGACTCTTCAGAAACGAGAGCTTCCGGGTGCCGAAGTGGTAGAGCAGCGCGCCGAAGGACTCCGGCCGCAGCGCCACCCGCGGATGCAGTTCCCATCGGGTATCGAGATCGAGCATGGTCACAGCGCCCGTCAGTAGACGCCGCACATACCGTCGATGGAGACCTCTTCGATGAGGGTCTCCTCGACCAGCGGCGCGTCCTCGATCGAACGGGACTCGGCTGCCCCGATCCGTCCGGTGTTGTCGGTATCGGTGTGTCCGATGGATCCGTACTCCGGCATGCCTACCTCCGAGATGTGACCGGGTTCCGCGGCCACTGCTGTAGCCGTCATCACACAATAACGTCACGAGCTGACAAAATGGAACAGGGAATGCGCAGCTCCCGCTCAACGCCCGTGCGGACGTACGCCGACCTACTCACAGCCGCGCGCTCTAGACTGCGGGTGGCAAGCAGCTGAACAGGACGTGACGGGCGATTCGACCCGCAGTGGTAGAGGTGGCATGGGAGTCGGACGAATGCAGACGAGCGGGGGCGGCGGCAATACCCCGCGGTGCGAGCTCAAGGCCCGGAGGCGGAAGCTTGCGTAACCACGTAGGGCCTGGGAGCACCGCAAATAGGACACTGTCGGAGTCCGAGATCGTCGAGGCCGCGTTGCGGGTGGTACGTGAGGATGGTGTGGAGAAGCTGTCGATGCGACGGCTCTCCCGTGAGCTCGGCGTTTCCCCGATGGCGCCGTACTACTACGTCGCGGATAAACGCGAGCTGCTCGATCTCGTCGCCACCGCGGCGCTGACCGGAGTTCGCAAACCACCGGCCGATTCCGGACCGTGGCAGCAGCGGCTGCGCGATCTGATCGACCAGATCGATGAGAAGCTGCGCAAGCATCCCGGACTCGGCGATGTGCTGATCGAACAGATGCTGGGCAAACAGCTCGACCTGATCGCCGCGATCATGGAGATCCTCTTCGAGGCCGGTTTCAACGATCGCAATGTGCTCGCCGGGTACGCGACGATCCACACCTACCTGTTCGGCCGTCGCCGGGTGAACCCGAGAGAGCCGCAACCGCTGGCGGATATCGCACTGCCCGAGTCGGTGGCACGAGCCACCAAATACATGCCCGACCTGCGCGGAAAGTACGCTTACGACTTCGGCATGGAAGTGCTGATCGCGGGTCTCGAGGCTCAGCTTGTCCGGCAGACCGATCCCGACGTACGATGAAACTGAAACACGTTCTAGTTTTGGTTTTCGAGAGGACGCCATGACCACCGTCGAGGTTCCACACGGTTCGCGTTCGGTCGTGCTGCGGGTAGCCGCGGTCATCACCGAGACGCCGGACACCTGTTCGCTGGTCTTCGACGTCCCCGACGACCTGCGTGAGCGTTTCAGCTATCAGCCGGGCCAGTTCCTCACCCTGCGCATCCCGAGCGATCTGACCGGGTCGGTGGCCCGGTGCTATTCGCTGGCCAGCTCGCCGTACACCGACGACAAGCCCAAGGTGACCGTGAAGCGCACCGTGGGCGGCTACGGGTCGAATTGGGTGTGCGACAACGTCAAAACGGGCGACGCGATCGAAGTGCTGCCGCCCTCCGGCGTTTTCACGCCGAAGGATCTCGATGACGATCTGCTGCTGTTCGGCGCGGGCAGCGGCATCACACCGGTGATGTCCATCTTGAAGTCGGCACTGGCGCGCGGCTCCGGCCGAATCGTATTGATCTACGCCAATCGCGATCACGAGTCGGTGATCTTCGCGGGCGAGCTGCGCGAATTGGCCGAGAAGCACCCGCAGCGACTGACCGTTATCCACTGGCTGGAGCACCTGCAGGGACTGCCGACCGCCGATGGTTTGGCCGCCCTGGTCGAGCCGTACACGAGCTATCACGCCTTCATGTGCGGGCCAAAGCCGTTCATGGACCGGGTGCACGACGCACTCGCCCGGCTCGAGGTGCCGCGCTCGCGCACCCACGCCGAAGTGTTCAATTCCCTTGCCGGAGACCCGTTCGCGGATCAGGCGCCGGTCGAGATGACCGACGAGGAGGCGGCCGATGCGGCCACCGTCGAGGTCGAACTCGACGGCGAGGTGCACGAGCTGAAGTGGCCGCGCAAGCAGACTCTGGTCGACATCATGCTGTCGAAGGGTCTGGATGTGCCGTACTCCTGCCAGGAGGGCGAATGCGGTTCCTGTGCGTGCACAGTACTCGAGGGCAAGGTCGAAATGGACAATGCCGAAATCCTCGATCCGGAGGATATCGAGAACGGCTATATCCTCGGCTGCCAGGCGCATCCGGTCACCGATCACCTGCGCATCCAATTCTGAGCTCCTGGGGTCCCCCGAACTGCGGGGCTTCGTCCCTTGGAACCTCCGGTCGGGCGGGCGCAACTCTCTACAGTTCGCGATAGTGGACGCGTAAGGCGGGATCGAGGCGTTCGGTCGCGTAACTCAGTGCGGTGCGGCCCATTTGCGGCGCGTGCTTGTCGAGGAAGCCGGTGAGCAGTCGCTCGTCGATGCGCTTGCCGACTTCGCGCAGCATCCAGCCGAGCGCCTTCTGGATCAGGTCGCGGCGGTCGTCGAGGAGCCGTTCGCCGAGTTCGAAGGTGGTCGAGGCATCGCCCGCCTTGATGAACGCAAAGGTTGTCAGCAGCGCTACTCGACGCTCCCAGAGCGAGTCCGCGCCTGCGAGTTCGAAGAGCAGGTCGCGGGGTCGGTCGAGTAGCCAGGGGCCGATGATGTTTTCGGCGGATACGTCGACCAGATCCCAGTTGTTCACCCGGCCTCGGCGCACTGCGGCGAGGTAGAGCTCGACCATTGCCGCCTGCGCATTGATATCGAGCGTACGCGGTTTGGCCGCCTCGGCGAATTCGGCGTTGAGGATGATCAGCGCGGCCAGGCGGTCCTCGTGCACGGCACTGTTCAGCAGTGTGTCGATCTCGTCGAGCGGAAGTGCCGCAAAGCGTTTCGCGATCGATCGCGTGACGGGCACGCGCACACCGAGGAAGACATCACCCTCGCCGTACTCGCCGGGCCCGGTCTTGAAGAACCGCTGCAAATGGATGGCATCAGCCGGGTCGGCGACCTCGGCCAGCGCCGCATGCACATCGGCGGCGGTCGGCAGCGCCGCGCTATCCCTGGGCACCCAGAATCCGCCCCGACTCGAAAGCCGCCGCGCTGGTGGGTAATTCACCCGGCCGACCGCTGTTCAGCACCCGCACCTCACCATTGCCGGTGGTCGGCCGGTCGAGCGCCGCCATGCGCCGAATCGTCTGCGCCGCAACGGCTTGTGCACTGTCGAACAGTCGCACGCCGTCCGGCAGTGCGGCCACAATCGCATCGATGACCAGCGGGTAGTGCGTGCAGCCGAGCACCACACCCTCCACATCGTCCGGCGTCTGTTCGGCCGCGCGCGCAATCGAATCACGGGCCGCGACCAGATCACCGCGATCGATCGAATCCGCCAGACCATGGCAGGCGATGCCGGCCACCTTCGCATCGCCGCCGAAGCGCGCGATCAGATCGGCCTGGTATCGGCTGGCCGTGGTCGCGGCGGTCGCCCACACCGCGACCGATTTGCATACCGCCGCGGCGGGTTTGATCGCAGGGACCGTGCCGATTACCGGAATACCGGGCCCAACCTCGGCGCGCACCTCGTCCAAGGCGGTGACGCTGGCCGTATTGCACGGCAGCACGAGCACTTCCGCGCCGAGCACCACCGAGCTCCGCGCGGCGTCGACCACCCGGTCGGTCACCCACTGTTCCGGCTTGGGACCCCACGGCGCGCCATCCGGGTCCAACTGGAGTAGCAGGTCGACATCGGGCCGCAGCTTGCGCAGCCAGGCGGCCGTGGGCAGCAGCCCCAGCCCGGAATCGATGAGCGCGACGATCACCCGACCACCGTATTACAACGGAATAATCGCTACGGCTGGGCGGCCTCGAGCAGGTCCGCGATCGGCGCACCCGCGGCGATCTTCGCGCGGACCTTCATCACCTGAGCGGTCTTTCCCGCGCCGACCACGCCGGTCAGATTGCCGTTCTGCGAGTAGTAGGCGAGGAACTTGCGGCCATCATCGGAGACGATGTGGATTTCGTCATCGGCATTCGGGGTGCCCAGCGCCTGGATCTTCACGTCGTACTGATCGCTCCAGAAGTACGGCACCCGCGCCGCGGTCGGCGGTTCGGCGCCCAGCAGCGCACACGCCAGCAGCCGCGCCTGCTCACCGGCATTGGTCCAGTGCTCGACGCGCTTGCGCTGACCGGTCTCGTGCAGCCATGCCGACACATCGCCGACCGCCCACACACCCTCGACCGAAGTGCGCCCGACCTCGTCCGCGAGTACGCCGCCACCGGCTGACGGTTCGGCGAGTGCGATACCGGAATCGGCGAGCCATTCGGTGACCGGCCGGGAGCCGACACCGATGACCACCAGATCGGCGGCCACCTCGCTGCCGTCGGAGAGCCGGGCGCCGCGGACTCGGTCGTTATCGGAGAGGAAGGTGTCCAGGCCGGTTGCACAGCGCAGATCCACGCCCTCATCACGATGCATGCGGGCGACCAGCGCACCGATCTCGGCGCCGAGCACCGAGGCCAGCGGCGTCGGCTGCGGTTCGACGAGTACGACCTCGACGCCGCTGGCCCGGAAGCTCGCGGCGAGTTCACAACCGATGAATCCGGCCCCGACCACCAGCGCGGTACCCGCACCGGACAATTCGTCGCGCAGTGCGGCGGCGTCGGCGTAGCCGCGCAGAACATGCACGCCCTGCAGATCGGGCAGCCCGGGCAGGCGACGTGGCCGCAGACCGGTCGCGATGATCAGCTGGTCGTAGTCGAGCGTGCCGCCGTCGGCCAGGCGCACCTGGCGGGCGGCGGTGTCGACGCCGACCGCCTCGGTATTCAGCCGCAGGTCGATCTGCTTCTCGTCGAAGAATTCGGCGGGGCGCAGGGTGGTGTCGTCGGTTTCACCGCGCACGAACTGCTTGGACAACGGCGGGCGATCGTAGGGCAGCCGCGACTCCTCGCCGACGAGGAGCAACTCACCCGCGTACCCGGCGCGGCGCAGTTCCTCCGCCGTGCGCAAACCGGC
Organism: Nocardia vinacea NBRC 16497; assembly: GCF_000308835.1. Classification (GTDB taxonomy): domain Bacteria; phylum Actinomycetota; class Actinomycetes; order Mycobacteriales; family Mycobacteriaceae; genus Nocardia; species Nocardia vinacea. The sequence goes on from NZ_BAGN01000213.1 coordinate 13,799, forward strand.
CAGACCAGCTCCGATTATCACAATCGGCCCGTTCATGCCTCCACCTCGCTGCGCTCGGCTCCGGCATGACCGGGCCACCCGGCTCTGTTGATGGTTCGCTCGCTGCGCTCACTCACGCGTGCCTCCACCTCGCTGCGCTCGGCTCCGGCATGACCGGGCCACCCGGCTCTGTTGATGGTTCGCTCGCTGCGCTCACTCACGCGACCTTCCCTTCGTCGTGCCTGGCAGGCGCCGGGTCGAGTTGGCATCCGTCACCGACGGGTGACGCAGCTAACCCTAACCTTTGCTTGGGTGCGAATCGCCGTGATGGCCGTCACTCCGCGTGACCCGGCCGATCGGTGCGCAATCGTAGCCATACCTATATTGATCGGGCGGTCAATCAGAGTTAGATCTGAGTAAGGAGAACAATTCAGCCTGAGGAGGCACCCCATGTTCACCGAAAGTCGCGCGCAGGACTTCCTAGCCGTTGTGCTGGGCGTCTTTACCGCGCTGTCACCCCTGTGGGTGACCCACAACGACAACGCCATGTGGACGCTGATCGTGCTCGGCGTGCTCATCGCCCTCACCGGCCTGGCGCAGATGTACCGGCCGACCCTGGCGGCCGCCGACTACGCGATGGGCCTGTTCGGCGCGTTGCTGTTCATCTCCCCATGGGCGATGGACTACACCGACTACCGCGGCGCATCCTGGACCGCATGGGTAGTGGGCGTGGTGACGGTAGCGGTCGCGGTGGCGGCGCTGCCGACGGTGTCGGGCCGGTTGCACGACATGGCGCCGCATCACTGATGCAGATGCCGAAAGCCCGGCGAGGCGGGCGTCGTCGTAGCGCAAAAGTCGACGGCGACGCCCGTCAGCTCATTCTCGATGCCGCAGAACGACTCTTCGCGGCACAGGGATTCGACGCGACGGCAACAGCGGCCATTGCCGAGGGCGCCGGTGTGCCCAAGGGTCTGGTCTTCTATTACTTCCCCACCAAGGATTCGATCCTGTCCGTACTGATGGCCGAGCGGGTGCCCGCCCAGCCCATCACCGATATCCGCACCGTGGTCACACCGGGCGATCCGGCGGCCAGTCTGATCAATCTCGATGCCGCGCTCAATCTGCGCGATCACCATTCGTCGGTGCTGCGCGTGATCATGTGGCGCGAGGCCGATACCCATCCCGACGTGCGCCGTCAATTGCGCCGCCTGCGCGATCAACTGCTCGACGTCACCGCTCGGGTGCTGCAGGCAAGCGCGCCCGGCCCGGTCCAGCCCGGCACGTTGCGCGCGTGTGCCGCGGCCTGGGTTTCGGCGATGTTCGCCATCGCCAGCAGTGATCGGCTGCATGCGCTCGACGGACTGCCGCTGCCGACGGCGGATGAAATCTGCAATGTGGCCCAGGTTGTCGCGGCGGGTATGACCCAACTCGGCTGAGCACCGAGATCTGAAAGACTTCGCCTTCTCAATGCGGGTGCACGGTGCGTGATACAAGTTCCAGTTGTGGAGATCAATCGAATCCTTCGAGATCTCACCGCCCCGAACACCTGAGTGCCGCCATCCTCGGCATCCCCTCGGTGCTCTCCTGGCTCGCCGCGCGCTTCCGCGGCGAACCAGCGCCGAACAACTGCTAGTCGGCGAGAAAGGCGACGACGTCGGGAACGAACCGCTTCACGACCCCGATATGCGTGGTATTCGGATAGATGATCAAGTGCGAGTCCGGGATGCCGTCGGCGGTGCGACGGAAGGTCTCGGTGCTGTAGGCGCCGTCACGGTCGCCACCGAGGACAAGGGTCGGCGCGGTGATATCTCCGAGCCGAGCGCCGAGGTCGAAGGAGTCCTCGGCACGGATGAAAGCCAGCGTGTCCGCCGGATTCTTCGGCCGCGCAAGGGGATCGGCCAGCCACATACCCGCAGCGGCGATGCGCTGCGCGATCGGCGAGGTGGAACCGACGGCGGCCATATGGTGCAGTGCGCGCCTACCGGCATAGGCCGCCTCGCCATAGGCCAGTTGCGCCGCGCGGGTGGCGTTTTCCAGGGTGTAGCCAGATGAGGCGATGATCAGCCTGCGCACCGCGGCAGGTCGATCCGCCGCGAGTTGCAGCGCCAGCGATCCGCCCGAGGAGACGCCGAGAACATCGACAGGAGCACCGAATTCGGTCCACAATGCGTCCGCGTGCTCGGCGGCGATATCGGCCATTGTCGTCCCCTCCGCCATACCGGGCGCGCGGTTCACCGCATACACCCGAAAATGCGCCGCGAGCGGCGCCAACGTCTTGATTTCGGACTGTCGCATCAACCCCGTCGGATTGGCATGATCCGGAGTGAACCACCGCAGGAAGACCAGCGGGCGCCCCGCTCCGAGCGCGAGATACGGCATACCGTGCGACAACGTCCCCTCGGTGACGTCGAGTGCGCTGGCCAGCGCCGAACTCCTCATTGCATCCTCCGATCAACCGGTCTTTACCCCTTTTGCCCGACGTTAACCAAAGTGGCCGTGAGACGCGATGACCACCGCGTCATGGACAGGAATACCGTCCCCCGGCAGGGCACACGGAAAACACGAGCGGCGCCGCACCTTTCGATGCGGCGCCGCATTTCGTCCAGGCGGTCGCGATGATCTGCTTCGACACGGACGCGAAGTCGGACGAATCCTTTTTGTGCACAACGCCATCCAGCAGCACGACGTCGACCACCGCTCGGGCCGGTTACCGAGGCACTCGAGAACGCTCCCGAAATGCCGAACGGCGCCGCCCCTTTCGGAGCGACGCCGTTCGAAAGCGATTCAGAGAATCACTTGATGATCTTCGTGACGCGACCGGCGCCGACGGTGCGGCCACCCTCGCGGATCGCGAAGCGCAGACCCTCGTCCATGGCGACCGGCTGGATCAGCTTGACGGACATCTCGGTGTTGTCACCGGGCATGACCATCTCGGTGCCCTCGGGCAGGGTCACAACGCCCGTCACGTCCGTGGTACGGAAGTAGAACTGCGGACGGTAGTTGTTGAAGAACGGGGTGTGGCGGCCACCCTCGTCCTTGGACAGGATGTAGGCCTGACCCTCGAACTCGGTGTGCGGGGTGGTGGTGCCCGGCTTCACGACGACCTGGCCACGCTCGACATCTTCGCGCTTGATACCACGAACCAGCAGACCGACGTTGTCACCGGCCTGGCCCTGGTCGAGCAGCTTGCGGAACATCTCGATACCGGTGACGGTGGTCTTGGTGCTCTTCTCGCGGATGCCGACGATCTCGACTTCCTCGTTCACGTTGATCACACCGCGCTCGACACGACCGGTGACGACGGTGCCACGACCGGTGATCGTGAAGACGTCCTCGACCGGCATCAGGAACGGCTTGTCGGTCTCACGAACCGGGTCCGGGATGGACTCGTCGACCGCGTTCATCAGCTCAACGATCGCCTCGGTCCACTTCGGGTCGCCCTCGAGCGCCTTCAGACCGGAAACACGCACGACCGGCGCTTCCTCGTCGAACTCCTGGGCGGCCAGCAGTTCGCGGACCTCCATCTCGACGAGCTCGAGGATTTCCTCGTCGTCGACCATGTCCGACTTGTTCAGCGCGACCAGGATGTAGGGCACGCCGACCTGACGGGCGAGCAGCACGTGCTCACGGGTCTGCGGCATCGGGCCGTCGGTCGCGGCGACCACGAGGATGGCACCGTCCATCTGCGCCGCACCGGTGATCATGTTCTTGATGTAGTCGGCGTGACCCGGCGCGTCGACGTGTGCGTAGTGGCGCTTCTCCGTCTGGTACTCGACGTGGGAGATGTTGATCGTGATACCACGAGCCTTCTCCTCCGGCGCCTTGTCGATCTGATCGAAGGCAAAGCTCTCGTTCAGATCCGGGTACTTGTCAGCCAGCACCTTGGTGATCGCTGCGGTCAGCGTGGTCTTGCCGTGGTCGACGTGACCGATGGTGCCGATGTTGACGTGCGGCTTCGTCCGCTCGAACTTCGCCTTCGCCACTTGGTGTCCTCCTGGACTTGTTGGTGCGTGCAGTTGCAGCAGTGCGGTTTACATATTGGGGGTCGTGCATGACTCCCGGCTGATAGGGGCAAGTCTTGCACCTGCCCCAATCGGACTATTCGCCGGTCGCCTTGGCGATGATCTCCTTCGACACGTTGGCCGGAACCTCCGCGTACGAATCGAACACCATGGAGTAGTTCGCCCGGCCCTGGGTCTTCGACCGCAGATCGCCGATGTAACCGAACATCTCCGAGAGCGGAACCAGCGCCTTGACGACACGGGCACCACTGCGTTCCTCCATGGCCTGGATCTGGCCACGGCGGGAATTCAGGTCGCCGATCACATCGCCCATGTAATCCTCGGGCGTGATGACCTCGACCGCCATCAGCGGTTCGAGGATCACCGGACCGGCCTTACGGGCCGCTTCTTTCAGGGCCTGCGAGCCGGCGATCTTGAAGGCCATTTCCGACGAGTCGACGTCGTGGTAAGCGCCGTCGAGCAGCGTGACCTTCAAGTTCACCAGCGGGTAGCCCGCGAGCACACCGTACTGCATGGCATCCTGCGCGCCCGCGTCCACCGAAGGGATGTATTCGCGGGGCACGCGGCCACCGGTGACCTTGTTCTCGAACTCGTAGGTCGCGCCGTCCTCGCCGACGAACGGCTCGACGGCGATGATGACCTTCGCGAACTGGCCGGAGCCACCCGTCTGCTTCTTGTGGGTGAACTCGAGCTTCTCGACCGGCTTGGTGATCGTCTCGCGGTAGGCCACCTGCGGCTTACCGACGTTCGCCTCGACCTTGAACTCGCGCCGCATGCGGTCGACGAGGATGTCGAGGTGCAGCTCGCCCATGCCGCCGATGACGGTCTGGCCGGTCTCCTGGTCGAGCTTGACCGAGAAGGTCGGGTCCTCTTCCGAGAGGCGCTGGATCGCGGTGCCCAGCTTCTCCTGGTCGGACTTGGTCTTGGGCTCGATCGAGACCTCGATGACCGGGTCCGGGAAGGTCATGGACTCGAGCACGATCTGGTTCTGCGGATCGCACAGGGTGTCGCCGGTGGTGGTGTCCTTCAGGCCGATGACCGCGTAGATGTGACCCGCGACGGCCTCGGTGACCGGGTTCTCCTTGTTGGAGTGCATCTGGAACAGCTTGCCCAGACGCTCCTTCTTGCCCTTGGTCGAGTTGATGACCTGGGCGCCGGAGTCGACCTTGCCCGAGTACACGCGGACGTAGGTCAGCTTGCCGAAGAAGGGGTGCACGGCGATCTTGAACGCCAGCGCCGAGAACGGCTCGCTGGTGTTCGCGTCGCGGTGGATGATCTCCTCTTCCTTGCCCGGGACGTGGCCGTCGGTGCCACCATCGTCCAGCGGGGTCGGCAGGTAGTCGATCACGGCGTCGAGCATGGGCTGCACGCCCTTGTTCTTGAACGCCGAACCGCACAGGATCGGGTACAGCTCGGAGTTGACCGTCATCTTGCGGATGGCGCCCTTGATCTCCTCGATCGAGAGCTCCTCGCCGCCGAAGAACTTCTCCAGCAGCGCCTCATCCGATTCGGCGACGGTCTCGAGCAGCTCCTGGCGGTACTGCTCGGCCTTCTCCTTCAGATCGGCCGGGATCTCTTCGATCTCGTACTTCTCGCCGAGCTTGGTCTCGCCCTTCCAGACCTTGGCGTGCATCTCGACCAGGTCGACGACGCCCTCGAAGGTGTCCTCGGCGCCGATCGGCAGCTGGATGACCAACGGCTTGGCGCCGAGGCGGTCCTTGATGGTCTGCACGGTGAAGTAGAAGTCCGCACCGAGCTTGTCCATCTTGTTGACGAAGCAGATCCGAGGCACGCCGTACTTATCGGCCTGACGCCACACCTGCTCGGACTGCGGCTCGACGCCTTCCTTGCCGTCGAACACCGCAACGGCGCCGTCGAGCACGCGCAGCGACCGCTCCACCTCGACGGTGAAGTCGACGTGCCCGGGGGTGTCGATGATGTTGATCTGGTTGTCGTTCCAGAAGCATGTGGTGGCCGCGGAGGTGATGGTGATACCACGCTCCTGCTCCTGCTCCATCCAGTCCATGGTGGCGGCGCCATCGTGGACTTCACCGATCTTGTAGGTGATGCCGGTGTAGAAGAGGATGCGTTCAGTTGTGGTCGTCTTGCCCGCATCAATGTGGGCCATGATGCCGATGTTGCGGACCTTGTTCAGGTCGGTGAGCACGTCCTGTGCCACGGAAATCTTCCCCGCTCGTAGCTAGTTGGGATTTTCGGGGACGACCCTGTGGTCGTCTCTATGTCAACGCCGGAAGCGGCAGGTAAGTGCCGCTTTCCGACTGTGCCTCCCGACCCAGAAAACGACGGGCCGGGTAGACGTCACCAGCGGTAGTGCGCGAAGGCCCGGTTGGACTCGGCCATCTTGTGGGTGTCCTCACGACGCTTCACCGAAGCGCCGAGGCCGTTGCTGGCGTCGAGCAGCTCGTTGGCGAGGCGCTCGACCATGGTCTTCTCACGACGGGCGCGCGAGAAGTTGACCAGCCAGCGCAGCGCCAGGGTGTTGGCACGGCCGGGACGAACCTCGACCGGCACCTGGTAGGTGGCGCCACCGACGCGGCGGGGCTTCACCTCGAGGGACGGCTTGACGTTGTCGAGCGCGCGCTTGAGGGTGACGACCGGATCGGTGCCGGTCTTCTCGCGCGCCTGCTCCAGCGCGCCGTAGACGATGCGCTCTGCGGTGGACTTCTTGCCGTCCAGCAGGATCTTGTTGACCAGCTGAGTAACCAGCGGCGAACCGTAGACCGGGTCGTTGATCAGCGGACGCTTGGGTGCGGGGCCCTTGCGTGGCATATCAGCTCTTCTCCTTCTTGGCGCCGTAACGGCTGCGGGCCTGCTTGCGGTTCTTCACACCCTGGGTGTCGAGCGAGCCACGGATGATCTTGTAGCGGACACCCGGAAGGTCCTTCACACGACCGCCGCGAACGAGCACCATCGAGTGCTCCTGCAGGTTGTGGCCCTCACCCGGGATGTAGGCCGTGACCTCGACCGCGCTGGTCAGGCGAACACGCGCGACCTTGCGCAGCGCGGAGTTCGGCTTCTTCGGGGTGGTGGTGTACACGCGGGTGCACACGCCACGACGCTGCGGGCTCCCCTTGAGGGCCGCAGTCTTGGTCTTGGCGACCTTGTCGCGACGACCCTTGCGGACCAGCTGGTTGATGGTTGGCATAGACCGGCTTTCCTTAATTAGTTAACGCGGTGTCTGGAACTTCATGTCTTTGTCATCGAGCTTTCACTCGCACGTCCGGCCGCGTTTCTCGCGTCCCGAGGTCGGGCGTGTCGCACGCAAGACATATCCCGAATTCCGGGCACGCCGGAAAGGTCAGCCGCTCTCGCTGGCCTACGTTTGCGCACGAACTTGCCCGCATGCTTCCGGGCACAGCGGTCCACGATACTCGTGGACGCGACACAGGGTCAAAGTGGGGTCGGTTCGCACGCCCTACTGCCCTTTACCACCTGCCAGGCTACCGCGCCAGATTCAGCGTCAGCTCGACCAGTTTCTGCGCACCCGCGCACGGATCGGGATGGCCGCCGGGATGGTAGTTGATCCACCAGCCGATGATGCCGGTGTCGGCGGCTCCCGCACTCACCCCGCACGAGTCGGGATCATTCGGACGCGTCGTCTTCAGACCGCGTCGCCCCTGCACGGTGATGTTCTCGGTGTTGTAGCCGAGCTTGTCGTTATTGGACTTCTCGTTGTTCAGCGAGCCTTCCTCGTACCAGTTCAGGGTCACCATGGCCGAGCCGCCGGGCGCGTCCTCGACATCCCACATGCACACCGCGCCGTTGAAGGATGGGGAAACGACCGACGCATTGCCGACCGCCGCCCCGATCTGGTCGAGCCCGACCACCTCGCATTCGCGCAGCAATTTGTCGAAATTGGTATTGATCGTGGTGGTGCCGCTGCCGCCCGCCGGATGCGCCGAACCCTTGACGGTTTTGCCGCAGCCGCCCGCGGACATCGCGACCGCGAGCACCGCGGCGGCGACGGCCGCAACCCGCAGACCAGGACGTGAACTCATCCGCATTCCCCTCATTGCAGCCGCTGCACGGTCAACTCGGCCAGCTTGCGGGTCCGGTCACACGGATTGCCCTGCTCGGAGAACAGTCCGTAGGACATCGACCATTCGAAGAAATCGTCATCGAGCTGCACCGCGAGATCGCAGACCGAACCGCTGGGATCGAGTGCCTGGAAGCCCTTGCGGCCACCGACATCGATGGTCTCCGGATCGCGCCCGACATTGGAGACCCAGGCCTTCTCGCGATCGATCGGGCTACCCCGATAGGACGCGAAAGTGACACTCGGCGAAGCGAGTCCGGCGGATTGGAAGTTGCAGCCGACCGAATTCCGGTTGACCCGCGCGAGTTGGCTCAACCCGGCGATATCGCGCACCTCTTGATCGGTGACATGGCCGCACTCACCGACGAACGGGCCGAGCGTCGCGACCTTCGGCGGCGGGCGCAGCGGAGCGTTCGAGGAATCGGAGTCACCGTCCGAGCCGCAGGCCGACAGCGTCAATGCCAAGGCCAGACCGGTGATGATCGCCGACGGGATCCGCATGCGATGAACTCTACTGAATATTTGGCAGCGCCTCCGGCGCTGCGTGTTCGCGGCCCCCCGCTGTCTCGCGTCCGAGCCGTCGAGACTCGCGACTACGTCGCATGCGCTTCGACGACTCGGACGCGAGACGGGCCGCGAACTCCTCGCTCGTAAGACTCGCTCCGTCGTGGCTGGTAGTGCGGTAATCGGACGTGCGGCTAGAGGTTTCCGCGGGCGGCTTGTTCGCGTTCGATCGCTTGGAACAGGGCCTTGAAGTTGCCCTTGCCGAAGCCGAGTGAGCCGTGGCGTTCGATGAGTTCGAAGAAGACGGTCGGGCGGTCGGTGAGCGGTTTGGTGAAGATCTGCAGCAGGTAGCCGTCTTCGTCGCGGTCGACCAGGATGCCGCGGCGCTGCAGCTCGCGCACCGGGACGCGGACGTGACCGATGCGAGCGCGCAGTTCGGGATCGGAATAGTAGGTGTCCGGCGTTTCGAGGAATTCGACGCCCTCGCGGCGCAATACATCGACGCATTCGAGGATGTCGCTGGTGGCCAGCGCGATGTGCTGCACGCCCGGGCCGCGGTAGAACTCCAGGTATTCGTCGATCTGAGAACGCTTCTTACCCATCGCGGGTTCGTTGAGCGGGAACTTCACCCGGTGATTGCCATTGGCCACCACCTTGCTCATCAGCGCCGAGTATTCGGTGGCGATATCGTCGCCGACGAATTCGGCCATATTCGTGAACCCCATGACGCGGCGGTAGAACTCGACCCACTCGTCCATCATGCCGAGCTCGACATTGCCGACGACATGGTCGATGGCCTGGAACAGCCTGGTCGGAGTGCCGACGCGGGGCTGATATCCGGAGCGGCGGGCGACATATCCGGGCAGATACGGCCCGTAGTACTCGGAGCGGTCGATCAGCGTATGCCTGGTCTCGCCGTAGGTGGCCAGGGCGGCCGAGCGGACGGTGCCGAATTCGTCTGTGTCGTCATGTGGTTCGACCAGGACCGTCGCGCCGTGCGTGCGTGCCCATTCGATGCAGCGGTCCACATCCGGAACCTCGAGCGCGATATCGACAATGCCGTCGCCGTGCCGATCGTGGTGTGCGACCAGCGGACTGTCCGGGGCGACCGCGCCGCTGACGACGAATCTGGCCGCGCCGCTGCGCAGCACATAGGCCTTGTGATCTCGGTTGCCGGTCTCCGGCCCCGAGTAGGCCTCCAGCCGCATGCCGAAGGCGGATTCCAGGAAGTGCGCGGTCTGGGTCGCGTTGCCGACCACCCAGACCAGTGCATCCCAGCCGATGACCGGGAACGGATCGACGCTGTCGTCGTGGTCGACCAGACCGACCAGCCGGCGCAACTCACCGTCGGAGGGCAGCGGGCCGCTCTGTCGCTGGGCGTTCCGCAGATGCTCGATGGTCATGATCCAAGGAAATCGCCGACCCTTCGGATAGGCAACATCATCGATTTCGGTTAGACACTATGGCGAAATCGGCTAGCAAGTCACCCCTGATGCTGGACAATTTGAATAGCACCACAAGTGACCCGCACCACGCCGGTCGCGCCCCGAACGGAGGCCGTCATGTCGCGCACGCCCGCGAAACTGGATGAACTCGATCTCGCCATCCTCACCGCGATGCACGAGTATCAGAAGGCGGGCATTCTCGAGCTGTCCCGGCGCACCCGGGTCGCCAGGGCCACCGTCCAGTCGCGCATCGGGCGGATGGAGGAGTCGGGCGTCATCTCCTCCTATGATCCGCAGATCGATGTCACCGCAGCGGGTTTCGATGTGCAGGCCTTCGTCACCTTGGAGATCGCACAGGGTGCGCTGGATGCGGTGGCGACCGAACTCGACGCGATTCCCGGTGTGCTGGAGGCATATGCGACCACCGGCTCCGGCGATGTGCTGTGCCGGATCGGCGCGGATTCACATGCCGGACTCCAGACGGTGTTGTTGAGCATCGACCGGACGAGTTCGGTGGTGCGCTCGCACAGTGTGATCGTGCTGTCGACGGTGGTCGCGCACCGGACGCTGCCGCTGTTGCGCACGCTCACACCGACCGGAACGACGAAAGCGCCCGCGTACCGGGACACCCCGGAGCGCTGAATCCATCTAAGCTCGTACTTCCTGTGTCACCGAGTACGAGATTTCGATGAGCGAGCCTGCCGAATCCACTACCGCAACACCCCATGCCCGCGCCACCTGGGCGGAACTATTCTTCGACCTGGTCCTCGTCTTCGCGGTCACGCAGACCGCGCATGTGCTCGGCCACCACACCTCGATCGGCACGCTCGGCCATGCGCTGGTGCTGTTGGCGCCGCTGTGGTGGGGGTGGGTCGGGGTCACCATCCTGGTGAATACGGTGGAGGAGAACAACGCTCAGCGCTTGGTGCTGTTCGGGTCCGGGCTGTGCATCTTCCTGATGGCGGTGGCCGCGCCCGCCGCGCTGGACCAACCACGCGGGGCCGCAATGGTTTTCGCGGGTGCGCATCTATTGCTGCGGATCGTCTTGTTCGTCGCCGTCATCCGCACCAATGGGTTCGCGACCACCATCAACCCCTTCAGCATCGGATTGGTCACCGGCATAGCGATATTCGCGACCGCGCCGCTACCTGAGCACACACGGATATGGGCCTGGACCTGCGCGCTCGTCGTGCAGTTGGCAGCACCGCTGCTGTACGCCCGGGCCTTGCGCGATCGGACGATCGGGGTCTCGCATCTGGTGGAGCGGTTCGGTCTATTCATCATCATCGCGCTGGGCGAATCGGTGGTCGACGCGGGCGCGCAGGCCACCGCGACCGGCCTCGATCCGGCGGTGGTGACCACGTTGGTGCTGGCCTTCCTCGTCGGCGCCGGGCTGTGGTGGATCTATTTCCACCGCTCGGCGCGACTGCTCGAGCACGCCCTGGCGACGATGCCGACACCCGGGCTGATCGTGCGAGATGTGCTGAGCTATGGGCATTTAGGGCTGGTGTCCGGGTTGGTCGCGGTGGCTGTCGGGCTGGGGCATGCGGTCGCCGATCCCGTGCACACCGCGCACGGGGTCGCCGCCGCGCTGGCACCGGGTGGTGCGGCGCTATTCCTCGTCGCCCTGGTGGTGAATCGGTGGCGGATGCTCCGCAATGTGGCCACGACTCGCCTCGCCGCGGCCATCGCGTTGATCGTGGTCGCCATGGTGTCTTCGACGCTGCCCGCCATCGCCGTGGTGGGACTCACCGCAGGTGTGCTGATCACGACCGATATCGTCGAGCAGTTGGTGGCCGGGCCCGGTCAGCCGTTGCCCGCGGTACGGGTCGGACGTCGACCACGTTCGACGTAGCGCAGGAGTGGCGACCCCGCGACACGAATCCGCTACCGCCGCAGGCAAACCCGATACCGGTCAGCGTCGGCCGAGGCGGGTGGTGAGTCCGCGGACGTGCGCCTCGGCCGCCGCGCGCGCGTCCTGCGCGTGCCCGGATTCGAGGGCTTCGACGATGCGGCGATGTTCGCGCAGGGCGACGCGACGGTTGAGTTCGGAGCGCCAGAGATCGCCGCGGTAGAGATGCGCTTGGGCTTCGAGCCGGGCCAGTTCGTCGGCGAGCGGGCGATTGCCGGCCCGGTCCCGGATGAAGGTGTGGAACTCCAGGTCGAGTTCGGTATCGCGGGCGGTGTCGGCGGCGCCGCGCAGGTTCTCCTCTTGCTCGGCCAGGATCGTCGCCAGCTTCGCCAGATCGGCCTCGGTCAGTTTCGCCGCTGCCTCGGCAGCGGCCAGGCCGTCCAGTACGGCCCGCACCGCGAGCACATCGCGCACCTGGTCGTCGTCGATTGCGGCAACCCGAGCGCCCGCGTGCGGGACATTGACGGCCAGGCCCTCATAAATGAGCTGCTGGACGGCCTCGCGCACCGGACTGCGGCTGACGCCGAGCCGGGTGGCCAGCGCCGGAACGCTCAACGGCGCGCTCGGCTCCAGCTCACCCGTCAGCACCATCTGCCTGACCTGCCGGTGCACGGAGGCGCCGAGCAGCGCGGAGGCGGTCGTCGCATCCGGGTCGGTCATCGCAGTGTTTCCTTTCGTCTCGCTGCTGAAATTACCCGTGCGACCGGTAGTTGGCCTGGACACGCTGGGTGAGGAAGTCGGCGGCGGTGACCGGCGGGTAGGTGCGCCGTGGCCCCTGGATCACGGCGTCGCGGTCGGCCTGGGCGAAGTAGGCGATGCTGTAGCGGTCGCCTTGGTATTCGCCCGTGCCCGGGCTGCGCACCCGGTGGAAGTTGGAGGGCAATTCGTCATCGCTCCAGCGGGTCAGCATATCGCCGATATTGCAGGTGATCAGCGCGGATGACGGGGTGATCGAGGTCCACTGCTGCTCGTGCATCTCCTTGCCGGGGCACACCTGCAGGCCGCCCTGTCCGTCGCGCTGGAAAAGCAGGGTCAGACAGTCGAAGTCGGTGTGTGCACCCGCGCGCCAGCGACCGGGAACGCCTTGCAGTTCCGCTGGCACCGGAAAGTAGTGCAGCAACCGCAGCGTGCTCTGATACTGCGCGGAATTCGGATCGTGCGCCTTGGTGAAGTGGTCGCGCTCGAAGCCGAGGCGATCGGCGAAGCAGGACAGCACGCGCATTGCGACGGTCCATGCCCGATGCTCGAAATCCAAGATCTCGCTACGGAATCCGGCCATTTCTGCCTCGCTCGGCCACAGCTCGGTCATATGCGGGCGGGTGATCTGATAGGACTCCTTCTGGTCGGGCACGCCGATGGACGGGCGCACCTGGCTCAGGCTCTCCCAGCCTGCATTGTTCGCTTTGACCAGGGGGTACTGCGCCTTGGTCGCTTCCGGGAGCGCGAAAAACTCTGCGGTGCGGGCGAATACGTCATCGATCCGGTCCTGCGGGATGCCGTGGCCGGAGAGCTGGAAGAAGCCGATCTCGGTAGCCGCGGCCCATAGTTGTTCGGTGATCTCGGCGCGACGCTCGTCGAAGTCGGTCAGATCGATGACGCGGATCTCGCGGGCGTCGGTCTCCGCACCGAGTCCGCCCATCTGCTGCTCACGCGATACTTCGGACAGGTCGTAACTGGCGGTCATGGTGTCCGTCCTTGTCTGCGTTGGGTTTCAGCTGCCGACGGCGATCGTCGGGTCCAGGAATTCCTTGGTGACGATGGCATCGGCGGTCAGGTTGTTCGGCACGTTCGCGCCCCCACGGCGCAGGATCGGGGCGAATTCGTCGATCACGCGTTGTACCCTGGCGATATCGAAACTGCCGACCGCACCGTCGGTGTCGTTGCCGATCAGGCCGCCATCGATGAGCGCCTTCGAGCCGTAGGCGGCGAGTTCGGCACTGTAGGGGCTGAACTTGGGGTTCTTCGAAACCACGTCGACGACAACATCATTCACGTGCGACGGGTCGGCACGGAACTGCGCGGTCGCCCGCTGGATCATCGGGACGAGCCGCTGCAGACAGGGGCGCAGCTCGTTCAGTCGGTCGGCGCGGACGTTGACGGTGCGGGCGTAACCTTCGTAGCCGACGTCGCGCAGCAGCTGATAGCCGACCGGCTTGCCCCAGGCGCGGACCTCATGCTCGTAGACGTAGGGCTCGGAGTTCACGAAGCCCTGCTGCGCGAAGGACGGGCCCGCGACGAAGCGGGACGGCGAGTTGTCGTAAGAGGCATCGATCTGTTTCGGGTCGACGAGTCCCCGCGCGGCCAGCCAGTCCGGATAGAGCTGGCCCTGCGAAACGACGATCGGCGCTCCGGATTTCCCGATATCGGCGATTCCGTGCCAGTCGGGGTGGGTCTTGGGATCCCACATCAGCAGCTGCGGGCTGTTCCGCAACAGCGTCGTCACCGCGACGATCGGCTGCTGGCCCGCCGCGGCTATCGAATGCTCGGAGTGGGCCAGCCCGAGGGTGATGCTCTGGTCGACATACATCTGCGAGGGCACGGTCTGGAAGCCGATGGCCGGTCCGCCCGCACGGATCTCCAGGTCGACCCCGGTGTCCTTGCCGTCGACCACCAGCGGGCCGGTGACCTTGTTGTTGTCGGCATCGACCCGATAGCCGGGGCCGAGCAGTCCGAAGATCGGGCCGGAGTCCGTCTCGGGTTCCCATTGCAGCTGCACGACAACGGTATTCGGACACTTCCCGGCCAGCTGCTGTTCAGCGGGCGCGGCCGGGAGGTCGACGGCGGCGGTTTCGGTGTCGGAACCGGAGCAAGCGGCGCCGGTGGCGACCACCAGGGTGGCGATGGCCGCGATACTGATGCGGCGCAAGGGTATTTTCATGGGTTCTCCTGGAATGGGGCTAGCGGCCCGAGCCGTGCCAGCGGCCGACGGTGAGCCGCTGGGCGGCGGTGAAGATCGTGAAGACGAGGACGCCGAACAGGGCCGCGAGCACCAGTGCGGCAATGAGGTCCTCGGATTGCAGTCGGGCGCGGTAGTTGTCGAGCAGGGTGCCGATGCCGGGGCGGCCCTGCGCGAAGAACATGTCGCCGATGATCGCGCCGGTCACCGAAAGTCCGGCGGCGGTACGCAGACTCGTCATGATCGAGGGCAGTGCGGCCGGTAGTTCGAGTGCGATGAGCCTGCGCCAACGACCGGCCCGGCCGAGGGTGAACAGTTCACGCAGGTTCTGATCGATGGATTGGATGCCGAACAGCGTCATCGCGATGATCGGGTGGATCGCGATGAGCACACAGACGATGGTGCGGGCCGAGGTGCCATAGCCGAACCAGAGCCCGATCAATGGAACCACCGCGAGCACCGGGATCGCCTGCAGGACGACGGCGTATGGATACACCACCTGCTCGATCGGCTTGGCCTGACTCATCAGCACGGCAATGGCGACACCGAGCACGGCTGACACCGCGAGCCCGGTGACCGCGACTTTCGCGGTCACGCCGAGTGCGCGCAGCATCACCTCCAGCTTCGCCGGATTCGCCAGCGATTCGGTGAGGACGACATGCGGTGGCGGGAGCAGGAATCGGCGATCCGGGGCCAGCACCACCAGGGAGACCAGGTACCAGGCGGCCATTGCCAGTCCGATCGATATCACCGGTGTCGCGACCTTGGCGAGGGCGCGTGGTCGCACCCGCAGCGAAAGCCGTTGTGCCGGTTCGGCGGAGGCGGCGACCGGTGCCACGATACTGACCATCAGCAAGCCTCTTTCAGCGAATCGGAGGCCCGCCCGACCAATTCGGTGAAGGCGGGCTCGAAGCGCAGCTCCTGACTGCGCGGGTAGGGCAGATCGACGTCGATCACCTCGTGCAGACACCCGGGTCGGGCGGACATGACGACCACGCGCGAGGCGAGGAAGACCGCCTCGGATACCGAATGCGTGATGAACAGCGCGGTGAAACCGTTGTCGCGGTATAGCCGCAACAGTTCTTCTTGCATGTTCAGGCGGGTCATCTCGTCCAGCGCACCGAACGGCTCGTCCAGCAGCATCAGCCGTGGTTCCAGTGACAACGCCCTGGCCAGCGAGACGCGCATGCGCATGCCGCCGGAGAGCTGGCCGGGCAGGCTGTTCGCGAATTCGGCAAGGCCGACCGCGGCGAGTGCGCGAGTTGCCCGCGCGCGCCGAGTCTTTCGGTCGATTCCGCGCAGTTCGGCGGAGAGCTCCACGTTGCGCGACACCTTGCGCCACGGCAGCAGGGTGGCCTCCTGGAAGATGAACCCGATCGAATCCGTACGCACCGCAACGGCTCCCGAGCTGACCGGCTCGAGCCCGGCCGCCAAGCGCAACAGCGTCGACTTGCCGCAGCCGGACGGGCCTACGACGGCAACGAATTCGCCCTGCCGGATATCGAGGCTGATATCGGCGAGTGCGACGGTGTCGCCGAATCGCTTGTGCGCGTTGGCAAACGACACCTCCATGCCCGAGAGCAGCGTCCTCGCATCGGCGTCCTGGACCGTGTTGTGCAGTATCTGCCTCACTTGACCTTCTCTCACCGACCATCAGGTCTTGCGTGCAACCATTGCTTGCAATCAGTGTTATTGATCTCGATTACATGCAATTGCTGGCTCGTTTCCAGTTAATTAACTAAGATCACATGCTACGAAGACGGTCCGCCAGTGTGTCGGTATCCACCCGGGTGCTGACGCCGTCGCGAATCACCGGTTCCCCGTCCACCCAGACCGTGTCCACCACGCGCGGCGAGGCCACGGTCAGCAGGGTGGCGCCGGGATCGAGCACCGGCAGGCAGGCGAAATCCCGGTCGAAGCGGATCAGCGCGCAGTCACCCCGGTCCCCCACCGCGAGGCCGGGACCGGTCACCGGGTGGCCGAGCGCGCGCTGGGCGCCGCAGGTGGCCAGCCGCATCATGTCGTCGAAGCCCAGGATGTCTGCCCGTTTTCGGATGACGCGCTGCAGATAGGAGCCCATGCGCAGCGCGAGCAGCATGTCCTGAGTGTCGTTGCTGGCGGCGCCGTCCACGCCCAGGCCGATACCGATTCCGGCAGCCAGCATCTCCAGCACGGGCGCGGCGCCGCTGCCGAGGCGCATATTGCTCAGCGGGTTGTAGGAGACGGCCACGCCACGGTCGGCGAACACCGCGAGGCCCTCGGCGTCGAGGTGGACGCAATGCACCGCCAGGGTCCGGTCCCAGAGCAGGCCGCCCGCGTCGAGGTAGTCCACCGCTGAACGGCCTGCATGTAATCGGCACATGTCCTCGTCGGTGGAGGTTTCGAGTACATGTATCGACACGGTCTTGCCGGTCCGCTGGGCATATTCGCGGGCAGCGGCCATGCCGTCGGGAGTCAGGCACCGCGGATTGGGGATCGCGAGCGCGGTGTCGATGCGCGAACCGGCCAGCCGGGCATCGAGGTCGTCGAGATGTGCGAAAACCTCCGGCAGCGGCTGCATCAGTCGCGGATCGATACCCCATTTGCGAGTGACATCGGCGCGGTCGGCGACGCCGCGACCGAGGATGACCCGGATACCCAGTTCATTCAGCGCGCGAATCATGGCGTCGTGCACGGCCGTCGAGCGATTCGGCCACAGATGTTCGACCACGGTGGTGACGCCACCGCGCAGCAATTCGGCGCCACCGGCGAGGGCGGCGAGATAGGTCTGCTCGGGGGTGGCGAGGACGGTGCGCTCACCGACACAGTGCAGCCATTCCAGCAGCGGCAGGCCCTCGCCGATGCCGCGGAGTACGGCCTGCTGCAGGTGGGTGTGTGTGTTGACGAAGCCGGGAATCAGATGACCGCCGTCGCCGTCGACGAACGGCAGCGCACGGTGGTCGCGCCCCGCGCCAGTGCCGATCGCGGTGACGACGCCGTCCACCACGACGACGTCCTGGCCCGACAACCATTGCGCACCCGCGCCGACACGGGCATAGACGGTGACATTGCCGATGACAGACGAATGGGGTCGATTGCGCACCACGCGGCATTCCTCCTGGGAAATGCGGCTGGTTCGCCCGCCCGGATTCGGCGGCCCCCGTCGTCCGTTTCAGCCATGAACGACGTGCGAGCCAGATTAACGACCCCGTATTTCGGCGGTGTTAAACCTGGTCAGGGACGCAGATCGGCGTGCACGTCGAGGATTTCGACGCGCCGCTGCTTATCGGCCTCCAGGAACCCGACAAGCGCATGGGCTTCGGCGTCCACCGCCGTGCGCTCCGCGGCCGACCACTTCCGGGTCGGAGTGATGCGCAGTCGAGCGACGCCCCTCTCCATGAAGATCTTGTAGAACCCGGCGAGGTAGCCGTCGACCAGCACCGGCGATACCGCGGCGGCGAATGCGCGCAGGGGTGGCGCTATGCCGTCGGGCACGATTCGGGTCCGATCCTGATGCGAGAGGATCGCATTGTCGTACCAGCCGAGCAGGCGAACCGGCGCGGGCAGGTCGGGATCGGCGAGTTCGCCGTCGACGATGTCGTAGAGGGTGCGGCCGCGTTCATCGGTGTAGGTGCGCAGGCGGTCGCCGAGCTGTTCGACGGCGGCCTTCATGCCGGTCAGCTTCGACCAGGTCTGCATATCCATGGTGCTGGCCGGACCGAAGGCGCGCAGGTAACGAAAGACCAACTCCGCCAACGGATAGTCGTGTTCGAGCGGAGCCCCGAGCCAGGGTTCGACGCGGGACCAGACCGGCCTGCTGTTGTCCTTCCACCTGCCGCGCGGCGGAGTCTGCAATACGGGCAGTTGGTACAGCCAGGTCTGCAGCACCGCACCGGCATCGCGATCCGGGTAGATCGCCGCGGCCTTGGCGCGCAGGTCAGCCGCAGACATCGGCTCGTCACCGAGCGCGGCCTCGCCGTGCTCACGCACCTCGTCCGGATCCAACCCGACCATCGCGCCGTAGTTGAAACCCTTTCGGAAGGGGACCTTTTCGAGCTCGGGCTGGATATGCGGTGCGATGCGCAGCGCATCCGACGGCGTGACCATATGAATCGTCCCGCGCATCAAGGTGATTCGCACCAGCGTGCGATCCTCCAGGGCCGCCGAAACGGTCGCAGGATCGAAATCCGCTATGCGGCTCCACAATCCGACGAACGGCGGCGGCGAATCCTGGGCCTGCAAGCCCACCAGATGCTCGCACATCTCGAAAACATTCAGCGCCGAACGCTCCAGCAGATGCTGGCGTGCGAGCAACGTCCGGTTCAGTACCCGATTAGACAGCATCTGCGCAGCGATTCCATGAGGGGTGGTGGTCGGGCGAGAGGTGGGCCGGCTTCATGATCAGATCACCGTACCGCCGGGCGCGAATTGTCGCGCCGTGCATCGAATGGTCGGAGAATTCGAGAGCGGCGCACCGATTCGGGCGCGGCTCGAGGTCAGCGCAGGGTGACGACGACCTTGCCGGTGGCGGTGCGGTTGTCGAGGGAAGCGACCGCATCGGCGGCCCGCTCCAATGGGTAGAGCACCGGCTTCGGTGGGGTGATCTTGCCGGAGGCCAGCAATGGCTCGACTTCGGCCCACTGCTCGGTCAGGTAGCCGGGGTGGGTCATCACCCATTCGCCCCAGGCCGCGCCGATCACCTCTACGTTCTTGAGCAGCAGTCGATTCACCTTGACCGTCGGGATCTCACCGGCGGTGAAGCCGACCACCAGCAGACGGCCCGCCGGAGCGAGGCTGCGGATGCTGTCGGTGAACCGGTCGCCGCCGACCGGATCGAGCACGATATCCACACCGCGGCCACCGGTCAGCTCCTTGACGGCCGCGAGCCAGCCGTCGGTCAGCACCACATCGGTGGCGCCGTTGGCACGCGCGACCGCCGCCTTCTCCTCGGTGCTCACCACCGCGATGACCCGGCTCGCACCCAGCGCGACCGCCATCCGCAGTGTCGAGGTGCCGATGCCGCCCGCCGCGCCGTGCACCAGCACGGTCTCCCCCGCGGCCAGCCTGCCGCGGTTGCGCAAGCAGAAGTGCACGGTCAGATCGTTGAACAGGATTCCGGCCCCGGCCTGCAGAGATACGTTGTCCGGCAACCGGAACACCATCTGCGTCGGCGTGACCGCCACCTCGGCGAGGGCATTGCCGAGCATCGTCAGCGCGACCACCCGATCCCCCGCCGTTATGTGCGCGCCCTCCGGAGCCTCGCGCACGATCCCAGCCACCTCGCCGCCGACAACGAACGGCAGCTCTGGCTTTATCTGGTACAGACCCCGCGTCATCAGCACATCGGGAAACGCCACCCCGGCCGCGTGCACGTCGATGACCACACCCCCGGGATATGCCGCCGGCTCCGGAATCTCGACGACCTCGACCGCTTCCGGCCCCTCCAGCTTGCTGACCTGGGCTGCACGCATATGCCGACCTCTCTGTCCATTCGGCGACACCCACATCATCACCGACGCCATGACCAACCTAACCACCCACCGTCGACCCCCTGTCCACACCACCCGATTTTGCTATGCTGACCGCGACCTGAGGTGGGGACGAAGGGGGAGTTTTTCGTGGTAGATCAAATAGACCCGGGCATGTTGCGGGTCGATGCGGGCGCGCTGCAGACATTCGCCAAGAGTCTGGGCGATGAGGCGAATGGCATCAAGAGACTCAATGTCGGTGATGGCTTCAGCATCGCGGTAAACGCACTGCCCGGCACCCAATTCGGAACTGCGGTGCCACCGGCCACCGATGCCGTCAACCGCAGCCTGACCCGAATCGGCGAGCGCCTCGAGAAAATCGCCTCGATCACTCACAACGCCGCGGGCGCCTTCGAAGTCGCCGAAACCGACTTCACAAACAACCTGAAGATGATCGGCCTGCAACTGCCATGACCCTCAGTCTCGACGATGTCGCGAAGTGGGAGCCGGAGCATCTCACGACCGCCGGAAACAACGCGTTCAAGATCTCGACGGATCTGGATGCCGCAATCCGCAAAGGAACCGAAGACACCGCGAAGCTCGGAACCGACAAGGTCTGGTCCGGTGCCGCAGCCGCTGCGGCCAACACGCGGATGGGAGCCGAGCAGACCCGTGCCTCCGAAGTCAGTACGCGGTTGCACGAACTCCAGACGGCGTTCCAGGCCGAGGTGGGTCGACTGCAGCACCTCAAGGACGAGATCGTAAAGCTGCGCAATATGATCCAGACCGCCTCGCCGATTCCGGCGGACGGCCAGGGTCTCATCACCGGCTTCACGGTGAACTCCGACGGAACC
Organism: Nocardia vinacea NBRC 16497; assembly: GCF_000308835.1. Taxonomy (GTDB): domain Bacteria; phylum Actinomycetota; class Actinomycetes; order Mycobacteriales; family Mycobacteriaceae; genus Nocardia; species Nocardia vinacea. The sequence goes on from NZ_BAGN01000213.1 coordinate 34,915, forward strand.
ATCGATCCCACAGCCCGGATCGCCGAGTTGCTCGGCCCGTTGTCCGGCCAGGACAACCAGAACGCCGACACCCAAAACCTCACGATACGTGCCCAGACCGACGCCGCGAACTGGTCGAACCAGATCACATTCAAACTGAAGGAAGCAGAGCAGGCCGCCAACGACGCAAAAGTCAAGGTGGACACCGCCGTACAGAATCTGGAGAAGGCCTTCAGCGGCCTCGGCGACCCGAATTTCACTGCGTCACAGACGCAGAGCACCAGCACGACGCCAGCCTCCAATGCGAGCAGGCCCAGCTACGTGTCGAGCAACCACAACGGCAGCGGCTCCGGAACCTCCTCCGGCAGTTCGCATTCGGGCAGCACGACGTCATACAACGTCCCCACCACCATGCCGACCGGCGATCAGAAGAAGTGGATCGAGGAAGCCATCAAGGCGCTGCGCGAAAAGGGCTACAACATCAGCGACAGCGACGCCGCGATCATCGCCACCATCATCGAGAAGGAATCCGGCGGCAACCCCAACGCCATCAACCTCTGGGACAGCAACGCCGCGGCGGGCATTCCATCCAAGGGCCTGATGCAGACCATCGACCCGACCTTCAACTCCTACAAGCTGGACGGCCACGACGACATCTGGAATCCGGTCGACAACATTATCGCCGGCACCCGATACGCGATCGAGCGATACGGCTCGCTCTCGAATGTCCCGGGTATCGCGGCGATGAGTCAGGGCAACGGCTACGTCGGCTACTGACGCGGCGCGAAGCTCTGGCCGCGTTCGGTGAGGGCCGTACGGAGTTTGGCGATGGCGGTGGGACCGACGCCGTGCAGTGCGGCGAGATCACGTTCGGTCCATGCGGTCAGGTCGGCCAGGCGGTGGATTCCGGCGGCGGCCAGGGCGCGCTCGGCCGGTTTGCCGAGTTTTGCGGGGAGGTCGGAGTCGGGCATGGCCCCATACTGCCCCGCGGGTCCGACAACTGTGAGTAGAGGCGGCTCGACGCGAGTGTGTGACGTACGCCCCGTAAAGTCGTCTCAGAACAGCAGCGTAAGAGAACGCGGCACACCGTGCAGCGCGAGGAGCACCAGTGTCACTCGATCAGCCACTCGCCCCGCTTCCCCAGGAGGGCATGGGGTTTGCGTCGGCGTGGCCCATCCGGGCTGGCGATGTAGATCCGTACAACCGCTTGCGGTTCGACGCCGTCGCACGTTATCTGCAGGATATTGCCTGGGAACAACTGCAACAGACGAATCTGCATACGACCGATCCGAGCTGGATCGTGCGTCGTACGGTCATCGACGTCATCCGGCCGATCCTGTGGCCCGACGAGGTACGGCTGCTGCGGTGGTGTTCGAGCATGTCCACCCGGTGGACGAATATGCGGGTGCGCATCACCAGCGCGAACGGCGGATTGATCGAGACCGAGGGCTTCTGGATCAATATCAGCGAGTCCAACAATATGCCCGCCAGGATCAGCGATGAGGGCCTCTCATACCTGGCGCAGACCACCAATGAGCACCGCCTGCGCTGGCGGCCCTATCTCACCGACTCCACCCCGCCGGAATCGGATACCGATATGCCGTTCCCGGTGCGGGCCACCGATATCGACCAGTACAACCACGTCAACAATGCCTGTTACTGGCAGGCGGTGGAACAGTTCCTGGTCGAATATCCCAAGCTGGTCGCGGGGCCGCATCGCGCGGTGATCGAGTACGTCGCGCCGGTGCTGGCTCGTCAGCATGTCACCGTGCGCAGCCGCTACGAACCGGGCGACCGCTCCGGACGGCCGGTGCTGCGGTTGTGGTTCGTGGTCGGCGGCACGACCACGACCGTCGTGCGCATCATGCCCCTGTAAAGAAAAACCGGCTCCGTTCACTGGGAACGGAGCCGGTCGCTGTTCAGTCGCGCGCGGCCTTGAGCAGATCCTCACGGGTAGTGAGCTTGACCCGCGGACGGCCCGACGCCTTACCCGCGGACTTCTCCGCCGTATCGATCGCCTTCCAGCCCTCACGGTCGACCAGATCGGCCTGCCGTTGTGCGATCAGCGCCTTCAGCGCGGCCCGATCGGCCTGTGGCACACCGAGTTTGCCCGCAGTGAAGTCGGCGAGAAGGAGCTCGACGGTCTCCTCGGAGTCGACGCGGTTGGAGCCGATGACACCGCGTGGACCGCGCTTGATCCAGCCGCTCACGTACACACCGGGCAACGGAATACCATCCTCGCCAATGACGCGGCCGTGCTCGTTGGGGACGACGGCGCGGCGCTCGTCGAAGGGCAGATCCTTGATCGGTTCGCCCTTGTAGCCGATGGAACGCAAAACCAGTCCGGCGTCCAGGGTCTCGCTGCGATCGGTCGTGCGCGCCACCAATTGGCCGTTCTCGCTGACCAATTCGTTGTGCGCGAACTCCACCGACTCGACGTGATCGGCACCGTGCAATGCCGTCGGCGAGACCAGGTAGCGGAAGACGATCCGCTTATTGGCCGGATCACGCCGCCCCGCCGCGTATTCCTTGGCGAGGGTGTACTTCAGCTCCAGCGACGGCTCGACCTCGGGATCGTCCAGCAGCGCCTGACTGCCCGGGTCGAGCGTCAGGTCGGCCTCCTCGACGACGATATCGACGCCCTTCAGATGGGTCAGTGCCAGGAATTCCGGCGAGGTGTAGGCCGCCTGCAGCGGACCGCGCCGGCCGAGCACGACGACCTCGCGGATATTGCTGCCGCGCAGCGCATCCAGGGCATGGTCGGCGATATCGGTCTTGGCGAGTTCGTCCGGGTCCACTGTCAGCACGCGGGCTACATCCAGCGCGACGTTGCCGTTGCCGACGATCACCGCGCGCTCACCGGACAGGTCGAACTTGCGATCCGCGTAGTCCGGATGGCCGTTGTACCAGGCGACGAATTCGGTCGCCGAATGGCTGCCAGGCAGATCCTCGCCCGGCACGCCCAAACGGCGGTCGGCGGACGCGCCGACGGCGTAGATGACCGCGTGGTGGTGAGCGAGCAGTTCCTCGTGGCTGATGTGCGAGCCGACCTCCACGTTGAGGTAGTACTGCAGCGTCTCGCGCCGGAAGGCCGACTCGAACAGCCCGGAGACCGTCTTGGTGCCCGGGTGGTCGGGGGCGACGCCCGCGCGCACCAGACCCCACGGCGTGGGCAGCCGATCGAACATCTCGACCTCGACATCGCAGCGGCGCAGCAGCTCGTCGGCCGCGTAACAGGCCGCGGGTCCCGCGCCGACGATCGCGACGCGCAGCGTGCCGAGTTCCTTGGGCGGACGCGCGGGCGTGACGATCGGATCGAAGTTCGATTCGAGTGGATGCCGTTGGAAGTAGGCGGCGTTGATGTCACGGAACCTGGCCAGCGACGCGGTCAGATCATCCTCGGAGAAGATGGCCTCCACCGGGCACGCGTCGACGCAGGCACCGCAGTCGATACAGGTGTCGGGGTCGATGTAGAGCATCTCGGTCGTCGCGAATTCCGGCTGGTCCGGGGTGGGACGGATGCAATCGACCGGGCACTCAGTGACGCAGCTGGCGTCGTTGCAACAACGCTGCGTGATTACGTAGGCCATATTGTGCAGATCCTCGAAAATGTACCTGGGCTATAGCCACCCAAGGGGGTCGGGAGTGGTCGGGAGCGTCATCGTCGCGGTGCCGGCGGAGGGTGCTCCATGAGGCGCCGTGATGTGATGCCGCTTTCAGTTTGCCTCGAGTGTGTTCGAGGCCTCTCCTCCGGAGGGCTTACGGTATCTCCATGGTGCGGACTCTGATCCTCATGCGGCACGGTAAGTCGTCCTATCCCGACGGTATCTCCGATCACGAGCGTCCGCTCGCTCCGCGTGGTCAGCGCGAGGCCGGACTTGCCGGTCAGTGGTTACGCGAGACCCAGCCGCCGATCGATGCGGTACGGTGCTCGACCGCCACACGCACGCGCGAAACGCTCGCCGCCACCGGAGTTACCGCGCCGGTGGTCTACGAGGCGGGCATCTACGAAGCGTCGCCGCGCACGCTCATCGAATTGGTCCAGCTCAGCGACGACGATGTCACGACGCTGCTGGTCATCGGGCATGCGCCCGGAATGCCGTGGACGGCATGGGAGTTGGCGAGCAATCGCGACTCCGAACCGGCGATCGAGCTCAGCCGGAAGTTCCCCACATCGGCGCTGGCAGTACTCGAATTCGACCGGCCGTGGGCGCAGGTGGACGAGGGCACCGGCGATCTGGTGCGCTTCCACATTCCGCGCTGATCGCGGATGGCATCAGTGCAGTAGTTTGCCGCCCACGACCACGACGACGCCGAGGACGACGAGCAGCACAAACGCGGCGAATCCGCCGAGCAGCCACCACACGACGCCGAGCGCCACCACGAACGGCGCCACCGCGATGGCGGTGATCACCGGGCTTTCCTTGACCGTGGCCCAGGCCGAGCGGGCCCTGATCCGGTCGATGTCCTTACCTGGCATGTCACCAGGGTAGGTGCGAAAACCGGTTCTCGCCGTCGAGCGGGTGAGATGCCTCCGCTGGTGACTGCTTGCAGGTCACTCGAAATAATCAGCAGATGGATTGGAAAATCGAACTGGTCGCAATTCCGGTTACCGATGTGGACCGCGCCAAGGACTTCTACACCAAGATCGGCTTCAACGCCGACCACGACCACCGCGTCGACGAGAGCCTGCGCTTCGTCCAGCTGACCCCACCCGGCTCCGGCTGTTCCATCTGCATCGGTGAGGGCCTCACCGACGCCGCACCGGGCAGCGTCGAGGGCATGCAGGTGGTCGTCGCGAGCGCCGAGGACGCGTACCAGCAGCTGGTCGCGGCGGGTGTGGAGGCGTCCCCGGTGGTGGATATGGGTTGGGGCCTGTTCACCTTCTTCACCGACCCCGATGGCAACAAATGGGCCGTGCAGGAGCTGCCCAAGCGCGACTGAACCTGCGATACGGCTCTCGTCGGTCATCGCCGCGCAGCAGAAAGCGCGGCGATGACCGCGTTCGGGCGCGTCAGCCCAGCTGATCCAGCCGAATCGTGAGAGGACACGGCGAATTCGTCGTGAAAGTGCCCGTGACCTCATCGTTGTCGACGTAGCCGAGTTCGTCTGTAAACCGGAAGGCCAGCAGGCTCACCGGCGGGGTCAAGTCGAGCACCCAATAGTGCGGAATCCCGGCATCAGCGTATTCGCCACGCTTGATCTTGTAATCCATCCGCCGGGAACCGGGCGACACGATCTCGACGACAACGTGGACACGCGACGACCGAAGGATGCCGCCTTCGTCCTCCACCCGCTGATACTCGCTGCTGTCCACTACCACCAGGTCGGGCCGACGGACTGTGGCAGGCCCGTCCTCGGGAACCAGTTGCAAGTCGATGTCGACATCCGGGGCCGCTCTGAGATCCGCCGGCAATTGCTCGTCCACCTGACTGAAGAGTCGAGCGCCCGCCACGTTGTGGCGCGGTTTCGGTGATGGCGACATCACAAGGATCCCCTCCTGCAACTCCCAGCGATACAGATCATCCTCACCGAGCGCTTCATACTCAGCGATTGTCAGCTGCCGCCGCCATGGCTCAGGAAGTGCCGTCACCCTCGCTCCTCAGCTCGCCCCACCCCTGGTCGGCTCCAGTGTCCCACGCAAAGTACACGGCAGGCGGCAAGCGGATCCGATGTTCGGCAGAATTGGACTTGCTTGGAGTGCGCTCCAAGTGACTAACGTCGGTTGTGTTCATCGAGAAGGGCGAGTGCAGTGGGTGGAGCCGTAGGTCAGGTTGTCGGTGATCAGCAAGTTGTCGAAGCGGATCGGGAGAAGCCGCAGTATTCGATCGGCGAGGCGGCCGATCGGTCGGGACTGAGTCGCGACACGCTGCGCTGGTACGAGCGGATCGGGCTGATGAACTACATCGGGCGCGATCACGCCGGGAAGCGACGGTTCAGCAATCGCGATCTGGAGTGGTTGGCATTGATCGGCAGGTTGCGCACCACCGGGATGTCGGTGGCGGACATGGTCCGCTACGCCGAATTGGTGCGCGAGGGGGAATCCACCGTGCCCGAGCGGCTGCAGATGTTCCGCAATACCCGCGCGGAGGTGCTCGCCAAGATCGACGAACTCCGTCAGACCCTGGCCGTACTCGATTACAAGATCGACCTGTACGAGGGCAAGACCGCCGCCGTCAAACCGGCCGCACTCACGCAGCCATGCGAAGGGGTCAAAATATGACCTCACTTCCGACTGCAGCACTGGGCGCGAGCGGCATCCAGGTGGGCACACAAGGCCTGGGCTGCATGGGAATCAGCGATGCCTGGGAATGACCGACCACGCAGCAGATCAGGAGGCATCGGTGTCCACACTGACGCTCAATGTCCGATTTACCGCCAAGCCCGGTCACGAGACCGAACTGCGCGAGACGCTCGAGGATTTGGTCGCGCCGACGCTCGCCGAGGCGGGCTGCATCGCCTACGAGCTGTACCTGCACCCGAGCGACCCGAGCCGGGTGGTGCTGCTCGAGGAGTGGGTCGACGAAGCGGCGCTCGCGGCGCATTTCGAAACCCCGCATCTGGAGGAGGCCGCGGTCGTGTTGAACGAGATCCTGATCGAGCCGTTCCAACTCCGGCGGTTCCACGAGGTCGCCTGATCCCCAGCGCAGCAGGGTGAACCGGACCGCAGTCCGGCCACCGTACTGCTCTACTATCCGGACCATGGAGTCCTCCGGCAGACGCGTGTTCATCGATAAGCAGATCCCCGAGGCGTTTCGAGCGCTGAACACCGTGGCCAGCGCGGTCCGCGCGGCCGGTGCCGAGGCCGGACTCGACCGCAGGCTCATCGAACTGATCAACGTGCGCGTCTCGCAGATCAACGGCTGCGCCTACTGCCTGGACGTGCACCATCGCGCCGCTGTAGCGGCCGGGGCCACCGAGCGCGAACTCGCCGTATTGTCCGCATGGCAGCGGACCGAGCTGTTCACGCCGCAGGAGCGGGCCGCGCTGGCACTTGCCGAACTCACCGCCACGCTGCCGGACGAGGCGACGATGGACCGTGAGTACGCTCTGGCACGCGAGCATTTATCGGATGAGCAGGTCTCGGCGATCCTCTGGGTCGCCACCACGATCGGCGCGTTCAACCGCGTGTCGATCCTGAGCAAGCACCCGGTACGTCCGACGAAGGAGAAGTCGACCATGACCGAATCGACCCCCGAGAGCAACGTCGTTCGCAACGACGAGAAGAAGCGCTACGAGGTGTTCTACAGCGGCGAACTGGCCGGATTCGCCGAATACGAGGAGCGCGACGACGAGACGGTGTTCATCCACACCGAGATCGATGGCGCGTTCTCCGGTAAGGGCCTCGGAAGCGTTCTGGCTGAGCACGCGGTCGAGGATGCGGTCGCCCGCGGCCGGGTGATCCGGCCGCTGTGCCCGTTCATCAAGGCCTACCTGGAGAAGCACCCGCAATACGACGAGCATGTGGTCGGCAAGGGCGTCACCCGATGAGCGAGCGAACAATCGACACAGCCGACATATCGGTCATGCCGGAGCCGAGCGCCAGCGAGGCGCAGGCATGAGCGAGCGTAGCGAGCGAACAATCGACACAGCCGACATATCGGTCATGCCGGAGCCGAGCGCCAGCGAGGCGCAGGCATGAGCGAGCGT
>NZ_BAGN01000212.1 GCF_000308835.1 Nocardia vinacea NBRC 16497
GTCAGCGTCGCGGAGCGACTCGTTGGGGGGTGGTGGTCGGGCGACGGGTGGGCCAGCGTCGCGGAGCGACTCGATGAGGCATGGTGGTCGGGCGACGGGTGGGCCGGCGACGCACCGACCGCCGGGGTGAAGCCGTCGACGGAACGGTCGACCACGGCGATGGCGTCCGGTGTCGCGGCCACCTGACGGGTGAACAGATCGCTCACCGTCCCGGCCGCCTCGAGCTCACGCGGCGCGCCGTGCCAGCCGTCACGTGCCAGCTCGACCTCGCGTTCGTCGAGCAGATCGATATCGCCGACGATCGCCGCCGGATCCGCGGTAACGCCGTGCAGAATCCGCACCAGTCGATCGGCGAACGACGAGACGGTCGCCTCGTCGAACAGGTCGGTGGCGTAGGAGACGACAACCGAAACGCCCGCGGGCTCACCCTGGTTGCCGCGCTGTTCGGTCAGCGTCCAGAGCAGGTCGAATTTGGCGATGTGGACTTCGAGTTCGGCGGCCGACACCGACAGTCCGGGCAGTTCCAGCGTGCCGTGCGACATCTCCTGGAACGACAGCATCACCTGGAACAGCGGATGCCGCGCCTGCGATCGAGTCGGGTTGACCACCTCGACGAGACGTTCGAACGGAACGTCGCTGTATGCGAACGCCGCGAGATCGACTTCCCTGGTGCGCGTGAGGAATTCGGTGAAGGAGTGTCCCGGATCGACCTCCGAGCGCAGCACGAGCGTGTTGACGAACATGCCGATCAGGTCGTCGAGGGCCTGTTCGCCACGTCCGGCGACCGGGGTACCGATGGCGATATCGGTGGTGCCGGAGAGCCGGGCCAGCAGTAGTGCGAGCGCGGCGTGCAGCACCATGAACGGGGTCGCGCCCTCGGCGCGAGCCAGCGCACTCAGCCGGGTGTGCAGTTCGGCATCGATATCGAAAGCGAACTGTGCGCCGCGGAAGCTCTGCACCGGCGGACGCTGCCGATCGGTGGGCAGATCCAGCTGATCCGGCAGTCCGGCCAGCGCGTCCCGCCAGTAGGCGATCTCGCGGGCGGCCATGGACTCGGAATCGCTTTCGGCGCCGAGCAATTCGCGCTGCCACAGGGTGTAGTCGCGGTACTGCACCGGCAGCGGTGCCCAGGCGGGCGCTTCCCCGGCCGCGCGGGCGAGATACGCGGTCGTGACGTCGCGCGCGAGCGGCCCGAACGAGAAGCCGTCCGCCGCGATGTGGTGCACGACGAAGGCGAGCGCGTACTCGGGCGTGTCATCTGAGGCCGCACCGATGATCTGATACAGGCGCACCCGAATGGGCAGCTCGGTCGAGACATCGAAGCCGGCGGAGGCGAATTCGGTGAGCACGTCGAGCAGTTCGGACGCCTCGAGTGGCTGCACGTCGACACCGAGGTCGACCTCCTCGATCGGCAGCACCTGCTGATAGGCGCCGTCGCCCGAATTGGGGAAGATGGTGCGCAGCGATTCCTGGCGGGTCAGCACATCGGTGAGCGCGGCCCGCATCGCGTCGAAATCGACGCGACCGCCCAACCGCACCACGAACGGCAGGTTGTAGGTCGGCACCGTGGAGTCGAACTGGTTGATGAACCACATCCGCTGCTGCGCCAGCGACAGCGGCACCCGCTCGGGCAGTTCCTGGGCCACCAGGGCCGGTCGTGGCCGCTCGGTGCGCGGCGCCGATTCTGCGCGGGCGGCCAGACCGGCCACGGTCGGGGTCTCGAACAGCGCACGCACGCCGATCCGGGTGCCGAACGCCGCGCCGATCCGCGCCACCACCTGGGTGGCGACCAGCGAGTTGCCGCCCAGATCGAAGAAGTTGTCATCGATGCCGACGCGTTCCTGGCTGAGCACATCGGCGAAGATCGCCGCCACGATCTGCTCGGCCGGGGTACGCGGCGCCCGGAATCCGGCCGCGTCCACGCTGAACACCGGCTCCGGCAGCGCCTTTCGATCCAGCTTGCCGGAGGTATTGAGTGGGAACGCGTCCAGCACCATGATCGCCGCGGGCACCATGTAGCTCGGCAGCTTTTCCGCGACGAACCGGGTGAGGTCGATCACGTCCACGGAGCTTGCGGAGTGGCCATTCGACGGAGCGATCGACTGGCCCGGCGCGGGCACGACATAGGCGACCAACTGCTGACCGGTGGCGGTATCGACCACCAGCACCGCGGCCTGGCTGACCGCCGGATGGGCGAGCAGATCGGTTTCGATCTCACCGAGTTCGATGCGCTGACCGCGGAATTTGACCTGGAAGTCGGTGCGGCCGATGTACTCCAGGGTCCCCGCGACATTCCAGCGCACCAGGTCACCGGTGCGGTACATGCGCTCGCCATTGCTGCCGAACGGGTTGGCGACGAACCGATCCGAGGTCAGATCGGGGCGGCCGCGGTAACCGCGCGCGAGCTGACGTCCACCCAGATACAACTCACCCGGTGCGCCGACCGCCGCCGGGCGCAGCCGCGAATCCAGCACGTAGACCTGGACATTCCACTCCGGAATACCGATCGGCACCGTGACGGTGTCGGCGGCGGTGGCCTCCCAGTAGGTGACCGAAACCGCGGCCTCGGTGGGACCGTACAGGTTGTGCAAACCGGCCGAGGTGATCGCACGGAAACCCGCCGCCGTCTCCGGCGGCAGCGCCTCACCGATGACGAAAACCGCACGCAGCGTGGCACATTGGGCGGCGGTGGCATGGGCGACGAAGACCGTCAGCATGGATGGCACGAAGTCGGTGACGGTGACCCCGTGCCGCTCGATCATCTCGGCGACATACAGCGGATCGCGGTGCCCGTCCGGAGTCGCGACAAGAAGTTTCGCGCCGACCATCAGCGGCAGGAAGTATCCCCACAGCGATACGTCGAAGGTGGTCGCGGTCTTCTGCAGGTACACATCATCAGCAGTCAGGCGGTACTCGTCGAGCATCCACAGCTGCTGGTTGACGATCGCATGATGGGTTACCGCAACACCTTTCGGGCGTCCGGTCGAACCCGAGGTGTAGATCACGTAGGCGGTGTTGTCCGGACGCAGCGGCGCGCGCCGCTCCGAATCCGCCACCGGCGCATCGTCGTACGCAGATACGTCGAGGGTGTCGATTTCCACCCGGCGCATCGATTCCGGCAGCTCGAGTTCGTCACCGGAGACCGTCAGCACGCAGACCGGTGCCGCGGACTCGAGGATGTAGGCGGTGCGATCGGCCGGATGATCCGGATCGATCGGCACATACGCGCCACCGGCCTTGAGCACCGCGTGCATGCCGACGACGAGATCCAGCGAACGTCGCATGCCAAGTGCGACAAGCGATTCCGGGCCGACACCGTCGGCGATCAGGAACCGGGCCAGGCGATTGACCCGCGCGGCGAACTGCGCATAGGTCAGCTGAGCGCCCTCGAAATCGAGGGCCACATTGTCCGGGGTCAGCTGAATCTGCGCATCCAGCAGGGCCGCCAGGGTGGTTTCCGGGACGTCCTGCTCGGAGTCGTTCCACTCCGCGACGGTCAGCTCCCGCTCCGCCGCGGTGGTCAGTTCGAGGCCCCAGACCGGCGCATCCGCCTCGGCCCGCAGGAAGCGCTCGAAGAATTCGAGGAAGCGTTCGTGCTGACGCTGCGTCTCCGCCTCGGAGTACAGGTTCGGGTTCGTCTCGAAGTCGATGCGCGCGCGCGAACCGCCCTCGGACTGATAGAAGTTGACGCCGAGATCCTCGATGCTGCCGGTGGACAGCACCACCATGGTGCCGACCATCGAGCCCATGCTGATCTTGTCCTGGAACAGCATGATGTTGATCCAGGGGCCGAAGAACTCCCTGGTCACCACGCCTTCACCGGCCGCGTCGCGGCGGATGTCCTCGTGTCGGTAGCGCTGGTGCCGCAGCGCGCCGGTCACCTCGACCTGGACCTGCTTGAGCACATCGGTCACGGTGGTCTCGTGCCCGATCCGCAGCCGCAACGGCACGATATTCGACGAGACACCGCCGGAGCGGCGCATCACGGCGGTGGTCCGCGCGGTCACCGGCAGGCTCAGGATCACGTCTTCGGAACTGGTCCACTGCGCCAGATATCCGGCGAACGCGGCGAGCAGCAACCCGGCCGGCGACGAATCATGGCGCGCCACAGCCGCTTCCAGCACCGCGTTCTGCTCGTCCGAGAGCAGCACACTGCTGAGGGTGTTGATCGGCGCCGGGCCCGCGGACCGGCCCGCCAGGCTGGTGCCGTCCTCCACACCGGCGACCCGCTCGGCCCAGTACTTCTTGTCCGACTGGAACCGGGAGCTGTCGCGGTAGGTCATCTCCTGCTCGAGGAGCGTGCGCAGGTGCGCGGCATTGGCCGGTGCGGGCTCGGTGCCGTTCAACAGGGCGGTATACCACTCGGCCACCCTGGAAAGGTTGGTCACCGCACCGAAGCCGTCCAGCACGATGTGGTGCGCGCGCAGGTACAGGTACCAGTGGTGATCGCCCACCTGCAGGCCCGCGAAGCGCAGCAGCCGATCCTCGAGCAGGTTCAGCGGGGCGCTGTACTCGGCGCGCATCCACGCCATGGCGGCGGCCTCGGGATCGGCCTCACCGCGGAAGTCGACGTAGTAGACCTTGTCCCGGTCCGGGATCGTGTAGTCGATCCACTGATACGGCTGGCCGTCGATCTCGGTGATGCAGAGCATGCCGGAGCCGCGCTCCTGCCCGGAGCTGATCAGCGCCTCGCGCAGGACCTTCAGGTCGAGGTCGCCGTGCAGGTCGACGTACTGCGCGATATTGATCGGCACCTGCGGGTCGACGTGCTGGGCGTACCAGATACCCAGCTGCGCCGGGGACAACGGGAACGGCTCGCTCGACTCCCTCGAAGCAGCGTGCGCCCGTTCGCCACCAGTTTCGCCGTTTCCGCCGAAATCCAGCCGGTCCAACCGTAACCTCGCTTCCGGAACACCACACGAGCGCTCCCCGATGAACACCGGGACGCCGACGCGCACCTATAACAGCGTGGCGCCTGTGTTCCCGCGTTCAGTTCTCATCAATCAAGCAAAAATGTTCATTGGCACTATCTGCCCGTCAGGCCGGGCTTGTTACATGGGCGCGACCATGCCTGCCGCCCACCGACCGGCTCCGCCGGGAAGTTCAATGCAGATCACCGAAACAATCTACCGTCGCCCTCGCCAGCCGACCAATCAGCTCTCATAGCTGAGAAACATCAGCCCAGGCAGGGGGATCATCGCAAGTTTGCTGGATGGCTGTCACCGATCTCACACTGCCTGCGAAGGTCGATGTCGGTCGCGAGCCGGGTCGTAGAGATGGGACTGGGTACAGGACAGATTCGGGGTGAGGGCGCGGCCGACGAGAATAACGGCGGCTTGGCGCAGACCCGCGGATTCGACCTGGTCGACGATATCGGTAAGGGTGCCGCGCAGGACCACCTGGTCCGGTTGGCTGGCTCGGTAGACCACGGCGGCCGGGCAGTCGGCGCCGTAGGCCGGGATCAGCTCGGCTGCCAGTGGGCGGATTCGGGTGATGGCCAGATGCAGCACCAGCGTGGCCTGTGTCCGGGCGAAGTTCGCGAGGGCCTCGGACTCGGGCATGGCGGTAGAACGGGCCCGGGTGCGGGTGAGGACCACCGATTGGACCACTTCGGGGACGGTCAACTCGGCGCCCAGCAGGGCGGCCGCGGCGGCGTAGGCGGGGACGCCGGGGGTGATGTCCCACGGCACGTCCGCGGCGTCGAGGCGGCGGGTTTGTTCGGTGAGGGCCGAATATATGGAGGGGTCGCCCGAGCAGAGGCGCGCGACATCCTTACCGGCGCGGTGCGCGCGCACCAGGTGCTCGGTGATCTGGTCGATGTCCAGGTGTTGGGTGTCGATCAGTTCGGTATCGGGGGCACAGTGCGCGAGCACCTCGGGGTCGAGGTAGGTGCCCGCGTAGAGGCAGACCGGGGCGGTGCGCAGCAGCTCGACCGCGCGGACGGTCAGCAGGTCCGCGGCGCCCGGCCCGGCCCCGATGAAGTGCACGGTCATGCGGGTGAGTCTAGGGCTAGGCCGTCGCGTCGAAGTGGGCGATCACCTTGGTCGGGTGCACCCGGACCACCAGTTCGCCCGGGACGCCATTGCGCTTGCCGAATTCCTCGGCCCGGTCCGCGCCCATATAGCGGCCGCCGATCTCGGTGGCGGTGCGCAGGAGTTCATCGGGATCCTCGGACAGGGTCACCGTGCCCTGGATCTGAACGGACGAATACGGCGCTTCCTCGAGGTCGACCACCAGCGCGATCCGCGGATCGCGGGCGAAGGCCTTCCCCTTTGCCGTGGCCTTGCCGGTATTGAAGACCAGTTCGTCCCCCTCGAGGACAAACCACACCGGACTGACCACCGGTCGACCGTCGGCAGCCACGAACGCCACCTTCCCGGTCCGCTTGGCGTAGGTCAAAAACTCGCGCACCTTGGAATCCGAAAGTGAGTCCATCCCCCAACCCTAAAACCCCCACACCCGGCTGGACAGATGATCACGTGGAAACCATGGCGGCAAAACGCGAGAAGCCCCCGCCACCAGGTCCACTTGATCTTGATCGCTCAGAGGGTGCCTTGTTCGCGGGCGCGGGCGACGGCGGAGGTGCGGGAGCGGACGCCGAGCTTGGCGTAGATGTGCACGAGGTGGGATTTGACGGTGGTTTCACTGAGGAAGAGTTCCTTGGCGATCTCCCGGTTCGAACTGCCGTCGGCCACCAGGCGCAGCACCTCGATTTCGCGCGGGCTCAGCGTGGTGTCGGCGCGGCGCACGCGGATCATCAGTTTGGATGCCACCGCGGGCGACAGCACGCTCTCCCCCTCGGCCGCCGAGCGCACCGCCGCGAGCAGTTCCATCGGTGGGGTGTCCTTGAGGATGTAGCCGCAGGCTCCGGCCTCGATGGCGCTGAGAATGTCAGCGTCGGTGTCGTAGTTGGTGACCACCAGGACATTGGGCGGCTGAGCGAGCGCACGCAATTCGGCCGTCGCGTCGACACCGGATCGGCCCGGGCCGAAGCTGAGATCCATCAGCACCAGGTCGACCGGGGTGGTGGTACAGAAGGCGACGGCGGCCTCGGCGGTCGGTGCGTCGCCGGCGACGATGATGTCGTCATTGCTTTCCAGTAGTGCGCGCAGGCCCGCGCGCACGATGGCGTGATCGTCGACCAGGAGTAGGCGAATCATTGACCGCCCTCCTGGTTCGTTGCCTTCGGTATGCCCTGGGCGGATTCGGCCGCCCGCGAACTGGCATGTGCCGCGGCCGTCCCGGGATCGTTCGGCTTCGTCGAGCTCTGCGCCACCGCAGGCAGGTCGGGGTCGTCCGGCACAGGCTCGGAATCCGCCGCACGCTGCGCCAACGAGGGCAGGTCGGGAGCATTCGGCATGGGCTCGGAATCCGCCGCGTTCGTTTCCGTCGCGGACAGGACCGAATCGGCCGCGGGCGGGTTCGAATCAGCCGCAGACAAGCCGGATTCCGCTGCGCGCAGGCCGGAATCGACTGCGCCGGAACCGGGCTCCAGCGGAAACGCGACGGTGACCGCGGTGTGGCCCGGCTCGGACTCGACCGCCATTGTGCCGCCCTGCTGTTCGACGCGACTGCGCATGGCGGCCAGACCGAAGGTGCCCGTCGGCGGGCGGTCGAGCACCGATGGATCGATGCCCGTGCCGTCGTCGACCACGTCGAGGTACACATCGGTATCGGAGTACGTCAGGGTCAACCGCATCCGGCTCGCGCCCGCGTGGCGCACCACGTTCGAGACCGCCCCCTGCGCGATCCGAACCAGTGCCGCCTCGACGGGCATCGGCAGACGCTCCGGCGTGCCCTCGACGACCATCTGGGTGAGCAGTCCCGGATCCTCGGCGCGTTGACAGATGCGCTCGAGCGCCTGCGCGAGGCTCTGCCCCTCCAGGGCGGCCGGGGTCAATTCCGCTATCAGCCTTCGGGTTTCGGCCAGATTCTCCGCCGCCGTTTCGCGAGCCAGCTGAATCTGTTGCAGCGCAGGATGATTCGGCGCTGATTGCTCCGCGGCGTGCAGCAGCAGCTGAATGCTGCTCAACCCCTGCGCGACGGTGTCGTGGATCTCCTGCGCCAACCGTTCGCGCTCGGCCAATTTGCCCGCCGTGCGCTCCTGTTCCGCGAGAGTCGCTCGGGTACTGAGCAATTCGTCGATCAGGCGCTGACGTTCGGCGGATTCGCGGAACAGCGCCTCGTAGCCGAGCCCGATCCCCACCGCGACGGCCGCGCCGATAATCGGACCGATCGCACCTGCCACCGACCAGCCACGATGCACCCCGAAACCGATCACCGCCACCACCGTGGCCGCATCGACCGCGAGCAGACTCCACGGCCGTGGCAGCAGGTGCAGGTAGAGGAAGAACACACCGAATGCGAGGTATCCGGCATCGGGTGCGAGCACCACGAGGCCGAGCCACAGCACCGTAAGCGTCGCCAACCAGATGCGGATGCCCGCCGGGCGGCGACCGACCAGCGCACCGGCGAAGTACACGACCAGGAATGCCACGGTCAGCGTGACGACGCCGAGCGGATGTCCGGCGCCAGGCAGCAGTGCGCGCACCGCGACCACCACGGCCAGCGTCATCACCAGGACATGCAGCCCCAACCGCAGCGCGGTGAAGACAGGCGTGAACGGCGACGAATGCACGTTGCCAGCTTATGTGCGGCTATCCGGGCGGCATCCATCGAAAGGCGTAAAACACCGACCAACCTTCGATCGGGATGCATTCCTCCGCGTGCGCGATGGCATGGGAGCCCGCGCGCGGCAGGGTGATGACATGTTCGTCGCACTCCGGGATCTACGGGCCGCACGCGGCCGTTTTCTGCTCATCACGCTGGTCGTCACCCTGGTGGCGCTGCTGGTGAGTTTCCTCAGCGGTCTCACCGCCGGACTCGCGCACCAGAACATCTCGGCCATCGAAGCGATCCACGCAGATGCCATCGTCTTCGCCGATAACGGCGCGGACCCCTCCTTCGACGCCTCCGCACTGACCGAGCAGCAGGTCGAGACCTGGCAGGCGGCCGCGGGCTCCGTGGATCCGATCGGCATCAGCCGGGCGGAGGGCGCGGTGTCGGGGCAGGGTGCGACCAAACCCGCCCAGGTCGCGCTGTTCGGCACTACCGGAACCGCATTCGGCAACCGCGTCGCAACCGATTCCGGCACCGTCGTGCTCAGCACCGGCGCGGCCGACGCCCTCGATGCCATCGTCGGTGACACCGTCACGCTCGGCGCGGGCACCTTCCGGGTGGCCGCGGTCCAAGGCGCCGACTGGTACAGCCACACCCCCGTCGTCTGGATGACGGTCGCCGACTGGCAATCGGTGAGCCCACGCGGTGGCGCCGCCACGGTGCTCGCGGTATCCGGCATCCCGAATACGGCCTCCGTCAACGCATCCGCGCATACGACCTCGACCAGCGTCTCCGGATCAATGTCGGCATTGAGTTCCTACAAGGCCGAAAACGGTTCGCTGACCCTGATGACCGTGCTGCTGTTCGCCATCTCGGCCTTGGTGATCGGCGCGTTCTTCACTGTGTGGACGGTGCAGCGCATGCCCGATATCGCGACCTTGAAGGCGCTCGGCGCGACATCCGGCGCACTGGTCCGCGACGCCCTCGCCCAAGCGGCAATCGTACTGACCGCGGGTGTCGCGGTCGGACTCGGAATCACCATAGCCGCAGCAACATTCATGGGTGACGCGCTGCCCTTCGTACTCAGCCTCTCGACAACCCTGTACCCCGCGGCGGCCCTGATCGTCCTCGGTCTGCTCGGCGCGGCCTTCGCCCTGCGCTTCCTGTTCACCACCGACCCGCTGACCGCACTCGGTGCGGCCCGCTGATAATTCGGAGCTCCGCATGACCACCGCGACCATGACGAAAACCGCGCTCACCGTGCGCGAAACAACCCTCACCTACCCGGACGGCACGGGTCGCCTCACCGCACTGAACCAGGTGAACCTGCACGTCACCGGCGGCACCATCGCCGCGATCACCGGCCCCTCCGGCTCCGGAAAATCCAGCCTGCTCGCCGTGGTCTCCACCCTGATCCGCCCCGACTCCGGTCGCATAGCTCTCGAAACTTCCAACGGCACAGTCGATCTCGCCACCCTCACCCGCCGCGAAGCCGCCGCCCTGCGCCGCTCGTCGATCGGCATCGTCTTCCAGCAGCCGAACCTGATCCCCGCCTTGACGGCCGTCGAACAACTAGAGGCCATGTCCCACCTCGGCCGGCGCCTGTTCACCTCTCCCACCCGACGCCGCGAAACCCGTACCAAGGCAATGGAATTACTAGATGCCGTCGGCCTCGCCGACCAGCACGCCAAACGCCCCGCCCAACTCTCCGGCGGCCAACGCCAACGCGTCAACATAGCCCGCGCCCTGATGAACGATCCGGCCCTCCTGGTCATCGACGAACCGACCAGCGCCCTCGACACCGAACGCGGCACCGCCATAATCGAACTGATCCTCACCGTAGTCCGCACCCACAACGCCGCCACCCTCCTGGTAACCCACGACCACACCCACCTCCACCAGATGAATGCCGTCTACCGGATGGTCGACGGCACCCTCACCCCGATCCCCTGAAACCTGCTCGCCCGCTGGAATTTTCCAGTCAGCGGCTACCGTTGTCGCCATCCAGCGATGGGAAGCGCCAGTCGTGGTGTGCCGACTACCGTGCCCGGGGAACCGTTCCACCGAGCTGGGTGCACTGATCATGACTATCGAAAACCTCGAGCGCGCCCTCCCCGGGCTGGTGCAGTACCGCCGGGATGTGCCGGAAGTTCCCGACTGGCAGGTCGTCGAGAACACGCTCGGCTTCCGATTCCCGTCCGACTACAAGGAAATCTCCGAAAGCTATCCGCTGTTCGTGTTGTGCGACGACTTCATGTCTATCTACAGGCTGCGGCCCGGACACGAACTCGCCTTCGTCGAGGATGTGCGTGACAATCTGTGGATTCTGCAGGATAACTACGACGATGGGGTCGCGGAGTATCCGCCACATCCTCAGCCCGGCGGATTGCTTCCGTGGGGGGCATCAACATCTGGCGACACGTACTACTGGGCCGTGGCCGACGGGACGGCGGCGGCCGTGATCACCGGAAGCCGTAGCGACGTCTACTGGCGGTTCGACGGCGACATCACGGATTACCTCGCAGCATGGCTCTCGGGCGACGTCACACCCGATGGGCAGCCCACCGCCGCTCAACTAGGTGGCCCCGACTTCACCATCCTGGGGTGAAACCGGCTTCTCGTCGCCGGTCTGGTGAATTCACGGGCTCGGCGGCGGATTCACTCTCACCGACGAAATCGTCGACGCCTTGGATACCCACCCGACGCCAGGTGACTGGACACCGGCCTACAACGCCGACGGCGAGATCGAGGTTAACGTGCAGGTATGCCCAGCGTCGGCGTTTCTCATGAAGGACCCGATAAACCGAGCAGAACAGTCCGCTGTTCCCGGACCCGAACCTGAATCGCATCGACGACCGCTGCCACCTCCGGCCTGCGCAATGTCTCGGTGCGAGTGACGAGCCAATAGGTGAGCCGAACGGAGACTTCCTTTCGAAGCACTCGGATCAGGTCGTCGTGACGATCGGCCATAAAGCAGGGCAGTAAGCCGAGGCCCGCTGCCGCCCGGGTCGCTTCGACGTGCACGAAAACATTGGTGGAAGTCACCGATTCACGCATCGCAGGCGCGAAACTGGAGGCCAGGTCCAAGTCATCCACTTGCAGCATGGAATCGATGAAGTAGACCAACGAATGGCGCGCGAGATCTCCTATCGCCGTTGGTGTTCCGTGTTCACGGAGATAGTCACGCGAACCGTAGAGCCCGAGACAGTAATCGGCCAACCGGATTGCCCTGGCGCGGTGCACTTGCGGCTCACCCACCACCACTTCGATATCCAGACCCGAACGCTGCTGGGACGCGCGACGGGTCGCCGCCACGATTTCGACGGCGATCTTCGGATGCCGGCGCTGCACCTCGGCGGCGGCCGGTGCGGCCATATAGGCACTGAATCCGTCGGTCGCCGAAATCCGAACCACCCCCTCCAATACCCGCATGCCATCGGCGTCGGTAGCCAGCGACTTGACCGCGGATTCCACCGCCTCCGCCGCCGCCAACGCTTCCCGCCCGAGGTCGGTCAGCTCCCAACCACCGGTCACCCGGGTGAGCACCCGCCCGCCCAGCGTCTGCTCGAGTGCGGCAATGCGGCGCGAGATGGTGGTGTGGTTGATCCCGAGCTCCTCGGCGGCCGAGACGAAGCGCCCGGAGCGCCCGACGGCGAGCAGAACCAGCAGATCATCCGCGCTGGGGCGGTTGGGACCCGAGGCGGGCGGACTCATTTCTGCATTCTTGCAGACACGCACTGCACAACTGGTCATTGCGGCCGAAGATATGTGCACGAATACTCGTTCTGACCACGAAATGTGGGGGCCGTCACATCTTGTTGCCAGATGTGGCCCCGGTCATGAAGGAGATGTTCGATGAGCGTGCGCGATGCAATGCGGCCGACGGGAAACGATCCCGGTGGGATACCGGCCGGGCTGAGGCGGGTGGTGGCCGCGTCCATGGCCGGCACCGTGGTCGAGTGGTACGAGTTCTTCCTCTACGGCACGGCCGCGACGCTCGTCTTCAGCAAGGTGTTCTTCGCCAAGGGCACCAGCGATCTCGACGCGATCCTCGCCGCCTTCATCACCTACGCCGTCGGCTTCGCCGCACGTCCGTTGGGCGGCGTCGTCTTCGGGCATTTCGGTGACAAATACGGCCGCAAGAAGCTACTGCAGTTCAGTCTGGTGCTGGTCGGTGCCGCGACCTTCCTCATGGGCTGTCTGCCGACCTTCGCCCAAATCGGTTATTGGGCACCGACATTGCTGGTGGTCCTGCGATTCATCCAGGGTTTCGCGGTCGGTGGCGAATGGGGTGGTGCGGTACTGCTCGTGGCCGAACACAGTCCGAACAAGAGCCGCGGATTCTGGGCGAGCTGGCCACAGGCCGGGGTGCCGGTGGGCAATATGCTGGCGACGGTCGCTTTGCTGGCATTGACCTCGACGCTGTCCGACGCCGCCTTCCTGAGCTGGGGTTGGCGCGTGGCATTCTGGTTGTCCGCGGTGGTGGTGCTGGTCGGGTACTACATCCGCACCAAGGTCACCGACGCACCCATTTTCGTTGCGGCACAGCAGGAAATCGAACAGATCAAGGCCGATTCGCTCAGTGTCGTCGAGGTGCTGCGGCGCTACCCGCGCGGCGTGTTCACCGCCATGGGGCTGCGATTCGGCGAGAATATCCTCTACTACCTGGTAGTCACCTTCACCATCACCTATCTCAAGGTGCATGTGCACGTCGACACCAAGGTCATCCTCTGGTGGCTGCTGGCCGCACATGCCGTGCACTTCTTCATGATTCCGTTGGCGGGCAGTCTCTCCGATCGTTTCGGCAGGCGGCCGGTGTATCTGGTCGGCGCGCTCACTGCGGGCACCTGGGGCTTCTTCGCTTTCCCGATGATGGACAGCGGCCACAACGCGATCATTATGTCCGCGATCATTATCGGCCTGGTATTCCACGCCTTCATGTATGCGGGCCAGCCCGCGATCATGGCCGAGATGTTCCCGACCCGGATGCGGTATTCCGGTGTCTCCCTCGGTTATCAGGTCACCTCGATCGTGGCCGGATCGCTCGCCCCGATCATCGCCGTGCGCTTGCTCAATACCTACGAGTCCGCGGTGCCGATCGCCGTGTATTTGGCCGCGGCCGCGGCGATTACCGCGATCGCCGTCCTGTTCGCCCGCGAAACGAAGGGCATAACCCTGGAGAGCATCGACACCGCCGACGCGGAAACCCTTGCCGCACAGAGCCCGGCAGCGCGGGTCGCGCAGGCCGAAACCCTACGCGCGGAGCTCACATGAGCGAGCGAATGATAGGCACAGCCGAGCATCGCTCGGTCACGACGGAACCGAGGCCGGCGAGGTGCGGTCATGAGTGACTTGAACGGACGTTCCGCCCTGATCACCGGCGGCGCCAGCGGTATCGGCGCTGCCTGCGCCAGAGAACTCGCGGCACGCGGCGCCACCGTCACCATCGCCGATATCGACGACGTGGGCGCGAAGGCACTTGCGAGCGAGGTGAATGGAAGGGCTTGGGCCGTAGACCTGCTCGATATCCACGCATTGGAACAACTCACCCTGGACGTGGACATCCTGGTGAACAACGCCGGTGTACAGAGCATCAACCCGATCGAAGACTTCCCGCCGGAGCGATTCCGGAACCTGATGACCCTCATGGTCGAAGCGCCGTTCCTGCTCATCCGCGCGGCACTGCCGCAGATGTATCGGCGGGGCTTCGGCCGGATCATCAACCTGTCCTCGGTGCACGGATTGCGCGCGTCCGAATACAAGGTCGCGTATGTGACGGCCAAGCACGCACTCGAGGGCCTGTCCAAGGTGACCGCGCTCGAGGGCGGCCGCCACGGTGTCACCAGCAATTGCGTCAATCCCGGCTATGTCCGAACACCGCTGGTGGACAAGCAGATTGCCGATCAGGCCAAGGCGCACGGCATCGACGAGCAGGAGGTGCTGGAGCGGGTGCTGCTCACCGAGAGCGCGATCAAGCGCCTCGTGGAGCCGGAAGAGGTTGCGTCACTGGTGGGTTGGCTCGCCTCGCCGAACGCGGGCATGGTCACCGGCGCGTCCTACACCATGGACGGCGGGTGGACCGCAAGGTGATGCTGTGTTTGATGGCCGCGCCTTCGGCGCGGCGTGTTCGCGGCCCCCTGTGTCTCGCGTCCGAGCCGTCGAGACTCGCGACTACGTCGCATGCGCTTCG
>NZ_BAGN01000211.1 GCF_000308835.1 Nocardia vinacea NBRC 16497
AGCACAAGACCTTGTGTCGCAGCGGCGTCTTTCGCGATGGCGCAGATGCGCCGGTGACCACCGCGTGCGGCACCCATTGTGCGGCACGCGACGCGAAATCCGTGCATCGATACCGACGCTGTCGTCGCGGTCGCCTGCGGTTTGCGGACCGGCGGGTCGTGGGCCCGGCGCACTGGGGACACGTGGTTCTGATGTCGGCACCGAGATTGCTGCGATCGCTCGGTGGCAGCCGATGGTGCACCGGGCCTGGTCGGCCGCACCGAAGTGGGCGCAGCATCACATTTTCACTCGCGGATGTCGAAGCCCGCAGTAGCATCGGTCCGACTGTGTGGCGGCTACCGAGGGGGTTCGATGTCCGCACCGACCGATCCGGATATGTCCGACCTGCTCGGCCGACTCTCGCGTGTGCCGAGCGGCCGCCGGAGCAAATGGGTGGTGCTCGGCGTATGGATCATCGCCCTGCTGGCACTCGGTACCTTCGCCGGAAACCTCACCGGCGCACAGAAGAACGACAATGTCACCTGGCTGCCGGACAGCGCCGAATCCACCCAGGCATTCAAGCTGGCCGAGAAATTCGGCAATAGCGACGATGTTCCGGTTGTGCTGGTGTACGAGCGCCGTGACGGGATCACTGCCGCCGATCGGCTGGCCGTCGGCGCCGATGCCAACCGGTTCCGGCAGGTCGAGCATGTGGTGCCCGATAAGGTGTTCGGCCCGATCCAGTCCGGCGATGGTCAGGCGTTGGAAATCCTGGTGCCGATCTCGATGGGATCCGAGGGCTGGAACCGCCTGACGAATGTGGTCGGTGCGATCAATGACGTGGCCGGGGAGCGACCCGACGGATTGTCCTACTATGCCACCGGACCGGCCGGGTACGCGGCCGAATTCGGCGAGGTGTTCAAGGGGATCGACGGTCTGCTGCTGTACTCGGCTGCCGCGGTCGTCATCGTCATTCTGCTGCTCACATATGGTCCGATGCTGTGGGCGTTTCCGCTGATCACCGTCGGTTTCGCGCTGGTGATATCGCAGGCCGCGGTATTCGGCGCGACCAAGGTGGGGCTGACCGTCAACGCGCAGAGCCAGGCCATCCTCACCGTCCTGGTCTTCGGCGCGGGCACCGACTATGCGCTGCTGCTGGTTGCGCGCTATCGCGAGGAACTGCGCCGCCATCCCGATAAACACGAGGCGATGGCGGTCGCACTGCATCGCGCCGGGCCTGCGGTGCTGGCCAGCGGTTGCACCGTGATCGTCTCGATGTTGGCGCTGCTGGTGGCGGAAATGAACTCGACCAAGGGCATCGGGCCGGTCTGCGCCATCGGAATCACGGTGGCGCTGCTGGCGATGTTGACGCTGCTGCCGGCGCTGCTGGTGATCGTCGGCCGGTGGATCTTCTGGCCGCGACATCCGAATTTCGGCACCGTCAACGAGACCGAATCCGGCATCTGGGCGCGCGTCGGGTTCGCGATTGCCCGGCGGCCGCGCACCGTCTGGATCGGCACCGCGCTGGCACTCGGCGCCCTCGCGCTCGGGGCCGGCGGGCTGGAGGCCGAGGGCATCGCGAATAAGGACGCCTTCGTCGGCTCATCCGCCGCGGTCACCGGAACCGAGGTACTGGAACGGCATTTCGAGGCGGGTACCGGTCAGCCGGTGATGGTCGTCGCCTCGTCCGCGCGCGTCGACGCGGTCGCCACCGCCTTGAGCTCGACACCCGGAATTACCGCGCCGTCACGACCGATCGTCAAGGATGATCTGGCCTATCTCGAGGGCACGCTCACCGATCCGCCGGACAGTCGGGCCGCCGAGGCCACCATCGACCGGGTGCGTGCGGCCGTGCGCGCGGTGGATCCGCAGGCCAGGGTCGGCGGCCAGACCGCCGTCGTGCTGGACATCAAACGCGCTGTGGCACATGACAATCGGGTTATCGTGCCGGTGGTGCTCGCCATTGTGATGGCGATCCTGATGGTGCTGCTGCGCGCGGTGGCCGCGCCGATTCTGCTCACGGCGACCGTGGTGCTGTCCTATTTCGCCGCGCTCGGGATGAGCCGCTGGATCTTCGATCTGGCCGGTTTCCGGGGCGCCGACGCCGGACTGCCGCTGCTGACCTTCGTCTTCCTGGTGGCGCTCGGCATCGACTACAACATCTTCTTGATGTCGCGGGTGCACGAGGAGGCGATCAAGCATCGCACCAAGGCGGGCGCACTCATCGGCTTGGCCGCAACGGGCGGCGTGATCACCTCGGCCGGACTGGTCCTGGCAGGCACATTCGCGGTATTCGCGACCATGCCGGTGGTGACCTTCGCCCAAATGGGCATTGTCATCGCCATCGGCGTGCTGCTCGACACCGTGATCGTGCGTTCGATCCTGGTCACCGCCCTGACCCTGGATATCGGCGACCGGATCTGGTGGCCCAGTGCGCTGGCCCGGCCACGCCCGGTGGTGGATCCCGAACCCCCTGGCCGGGCAGAAGAGATCAGTCTCAGTAATTGAATCCTCTCCCGCCTGAAGGACGGGCATCCGCGCTACGTCTCCGGTGACCCGCCGTCGCGCTGCCGCATTTCGGGCGCGGCGAGGGGTTACGTTGTGGCCGTCGATTACCACGCGTTTCGCCAAGGAGGGTGTGTTATGACCAGTCCCGGCCCGACCCGAACCGGACCCGCGCTCAATGACATGACGATCTTCGCGGGCGTATTGATTCTGATCACCGGCATACTGCATCTGCTCGCTGCCATCGCGGCAATCGCCAAGCGTGACTTATTCGTATTGACCGAGGATCAGGTCTTCCAGGTGAATGTCTCGGCCTGGGGCTGGGTTCACCTGGTGATCGCGGTGCTGATCATTATCGCGGGCATCGGCATTATCACCGGACAGACCTGGGGTTATCTCGCGGGCATCGTGATGGCCTCGATCAGCCTGCTGGACAACTTCCTGTTCGCGCCGATGTACCCGTTCTGGTCGTTGGTGATGATCGCACTCGACGTGCTGGTGATCTGGGCGCTGTCGCGGCAGATCGGCGCTGGAAGCGGAGTCGCGCGATAGGTTTCGCGTTACCGGCCCCCGGCCCGTCGAGTACGGGTCGGGGGCCGAGTTGTCTGCCTACTTGGTGCGCGGCGGCGGCCCGCCCTGCCCGCCGGGACCACCCGGGCCACCCTGTCCGCCGGGCCCGCCCTGTCCCGGTGGCGTGCCGCCATTGCCGGACTGGGTGTTCTGCGATTTCTCGGCGACGCCAACGGTGATCGAGACGGTCATACCCGAACTCGGAGTGCCGGTGACCGTGGCCATTTCGGCATCCCAGCCATCGCCGAAGACATTGTCCGAGGCGAGTGAGATCTGAGAAAGGTTGCTGATGCTCTGCGCGTATCCGGAGTCCGCGGCGAAGACGGTGCTGCAGACGTCCTGCGGCAGCGCGATCTGCGAGGTGAGGCGGGCGTTCTCGCCCGCGACGGCGGTGCTGAGCGAGTCGTAGACCTCGAAATGGATATGCGGCCAGCGACCGGAGTAGCAGGCGGGGAAGATCGAGGTGAAGCTCACCTCGCCATTGGCATCCGCGACCTGGACGCCGCGCAGATAGTTCTGGGCGGTAATGCTCTTGCCGTAGAGCGAGTATTCACCGGAACGGTCGCAATGCCAAACGTAGACGGCCATGCCCGTGCCCGCGGCGCCGCTCTTGGCCAAGTCCTGCAGCTTCAAACGCAGTGTCATCGGAACGCCCTGTGCGACACCGGAATACGCGCCGAAGCTGGTCGTGATGTCGGATCGGACGACACCGGATTCGATGAGCACATTGGGTCCGTTGGAGCCGTCGCCCGGGTACGGGCCCGCGGTCTCCTGCGGTGCGGCAGTGACCGTTCCGGTGCTGGTGGTCGTGCCGGGGGCGGCGGTGGTGGAGGAGGTCGCGCTGGTGGTCGTCGCCGATGCGCAACCGGCCGTCACCGTCGCCGCCCCGGCCGCGCCGAAGAAGGCCAGGGCCCGGCGGCGTGACATCACCTTCATATCGTGGGCGAGTCCGAGATCGTGCTCGTGTACATCGCCGTCGTGGCGGTGCGCGGGCTGTGCGCTCACTGCGTTGTCCTTCCGTCGTCGCGGTCAGCTGTCGACCGTGACGCTATGGACGCAGGCTAGGCGGTATGTGGGCTAAGGCTGGGAACCAGCTGTGAGCGAGCGCCGGCGAGGCGCTGTCGTGCGCGAGCGCCGCCCGCTACCAGCCCGGTCTGGCGAGCAGCGTTTCGGCGCGCTGCTCGATCAGCGGGATCTGATCGCCCTGCCCTTCGAAGAATATGGTTCGGCTGGACAGTTGCTGGCGATGTTTGCGATAGCGCAGCGTGATCGTATCGACGACCACGCCCGGTGCGATCGCGGATGCGGAGATCAACAATCCCGTGTCCTCCATTCCGCGCATCGCGGCCCAGCCGCCGGTGATGAGCAATAGTTCGCGGCGCCACATCACTCCCGCGGGATGCACCGGTAGACGATGGTCGGCCGACCACGCCCGCACCAGCACGCCCCGGGGAAGTAGTCCGGGTTCGAACGGCAGCGGAAACTCCACCAGCTCACCGGAACTCAGCAGATCCTGGGTCGGTCCGACGGCGAATCCCGCGGTCGGATGCGCGAGCAGCGCGGCGGAAAGCGCGGCGAGTGCGGTGGGCGCCAATTCGTCGTCGGCGTCGAGATTCTGGATCAGGGGGGCGGTGGCGCGGCCGAGGGCCACATTGCGGGTGATGGCCGGACTTTCGTGGGAACCGTTGACCGCGAGGCTGATTCGCGGATCGTCCGCGGCGCCGCAGTCGCCGAGGGCGGCGAGTACCGACGCCGGTGATTCGTCGTCGACCTGGATCAGCCAACGCCAGTCCTGGTGGGTCTGCGCACACAATGACCGCCAGGCTGCGGGTAGGTAGCGTGCGTAGCTGCTGTGTACCGCCGTTACGACCTCGACCCGCATGGACGGTAGTGTGCCACCGCGACGGGCGCTCCGCGCTGATGGGAATAGGCGACTCGGGTCATGTGCCGAGTTCCGGCTTCGGCACTGCCGCGAGCTGTTGATCGAGTACCGGCGCGATGATCGAGAGTGCGTGCGGCGAGGTCAGATCATTGTGGGCGAGGTCGATATCGTGGTTGACGACCCGGCCGGAGGCATAGGGTCGCCAACCGTCCGGCCCGACCATATCGGAGCTGTCGACGGTGGCGCTGAAGTAGAGCAGGTCGCCCTGGTAGACCGGGCGGTGGTAGCCGGTGCGGGTGCGCGCGGCCGCGTTGTAGGAAGCCGCCATTCGCTCGATGATCTCGGCGTCGATGAGTTCCATACCGAGCCGGGCCTCGATGAGTTCGGCGGCCTCCTGGGCGGTCGCCTCGGCGGGGACATCGTCGATGCCGAAGATCGCGCCGAAGGTATTGACGAATGCGCCCGCGGAAAGCTGTTCGATGGTGTCGCTGTCGATATCGGCATGGTCGGTGTCCAGAAGTGCTACGACGCCGACGGTTTCGCCCGCAGCCTGCAGTTTCGCCGCCATGGCGTGTGCGATGAGGCCACCGAAGGACCAGCCGAGCAGGTGGTACGGCCCGGTCGGCTGAACGGCGCGGATTTCGCGGATGTACCGGTCGGCGGACTCCTCGATGGTGCGCGCCGCCGGTTCGCGACCGCTGAGTTCCGGGGCCTGTAGACCGTAGATCGGGCGGCCGGGCCGCAGTCGCTCGGCGAATCCCAAGTAGCTCCAGGACATTCCGGACGACGAGTGAATGCAGAACAGTGCAGGTTCGGTCCCGCCGAGCCGGATGGGCAGCAGCACATCGAGACCGAGTCCACCTGGTGCGGCGGCGGTTTCGCGTGCCGCAACCTGGGCGGCGATCGTCGCGGCCTCTTCGTCGGCAGCGCGCTGTGCTGCCGGAGTGTGAACGAAATGGGCTGCCGCACTGAGCGTCTCGAACCACCGGCGGGACAACTCGGCAATCTCGGAGCGGTCCACGAGTGCTTCCGGGAAGCGAAGTTCCGCGTGCAACCGATCGTCGATGACGACTGCGCTGACCGCTATCGCGGATGCGACCGTGAGTTCGGGATGCTCATCGGCGTGCAGATCGCCGAATTCATCGGTGGGGGACCAGCCGAGCCCTTCGAGTCCGGCGGGAATGTCGACGTCCGAGTGCCGACCGCGGTATTCGAAGCTGATCCGGCCCGGAATTCGCGACGGAAGTTGTTCTGCCGCAGCAGGATTGAGGTAGCGCAGCATTCCATATCCGATGCCGTGGTCCGGCACCGCGAGCAGCTGGTGTTTGATCGCACGGATCGCCGCACCCATCGCCGCACCGCCCACGCAGGCGTCATCGATATCGATCGCGGACAGATCCAGCCGCGCCGGGTAGGTACTCGTGAACCAGCCGAGTGTCCGATTCAGATCCGCACCCGGGATCACATCCCGCCTGCCATCGCCCGCCAAGCGCAGCAGTGCCGTCGACTCGTCCACATTCCGCCACCGCACCAGCGCCAATGTCAGCGTGGTGAGCAGGGCATCGGTGACCGCGCCCCGGAACAGTTCCGGCAGTGTGGTCAGCAGCGCGGTGGTGACCTCCTCGGATACCTCGAATTCGACCGTGCGCAGTGTGTGCGCCTGATCGATCGCCGGATCGAGCTCTTGGGAGCCGATCAGCGGATCGGGACCGGCGATCATGTCCTGCCAATACTCGAGTTCGGCGCTGCGCCGTTCGGTCCGCGCTTCCTCGACGAGCGCATGCGACCACCGACGCATCGACGTACCGACGTCGGCGAGAACAGGTGTGTTCCCGACCGAAACCTGCGCCCACGCGGCGATCGAGTCCGCCACCAGAATTCGCCACGACGCACTGTCGACGGCGAGTCGGTGTGCCACCACGATCAGGCGGCCGGATCGCGTCCTGGCTCCGGCA
The DNA here is from genome assembly GCF_000308835.1 of Nocardia vinacea NBRC 16497. Lineage (GTDB taxonomy): Bacteria > Actinomycetota > Actinomycetes > Mycobacteriales > Mycobacteriaceae > Nocardia > Nocardia vinacea. The sequence goes on from NZ_BAGN01000211.1 coordinate 6,892, forward strand.
TCGCCGATCGGATCCAGCCAGACGGCTTGCAGCACAATGCCATTCGCCGGGGAAAGCCGGCTTGCCGCGGAATCCAGCTCGGTGGCCGCGTATTCGCGCAGATCGAGCGCGTCGGCGGCGGCATCGTATTCGATGCGGTGCACCAGCGCGTCGACATCGACCGAGCCGGGCTCGTCGACCCGCCACTGCCAGCCGTCCTCGGTCCGCCAGAGCCGCGAGCGCAGTATGTCGTGCCGGTCGACCACCGCGGCGAGTGTCGCGACGATTTGCGCACGCTCGACGCCGACCGGAAGTTCCAACACCACGGACTGCGCGCAGCGGTCGATATCGCCGCCACGCTCGACCAGCTCGTGCACGCTCGGGGTGAGTGGCAACTCGCCGATCCCGCCGCCGGGCAGTTCGTCGAGCGTCACCGCCGGCCCCGCCACCACGGCGGCCAATGCGGCAACCGTGCGATGTTCGAAGACCTGCAGCGGCGTGCACTGGATGCCGTGCATTTTCGCGCGGGAGACCAGTTTGATCGCCATGATGCTGTCGCCGCCGAGCGCGAAGAACGAATCGTCGACGCCGACCTTGCGGTCGAGCAGTTCAGCGTAGATCTGCGCCAGGATTTCCTCGGTGGGAGTCGACGGAGCGCGGTACTCGGTCTGCTCGACGACGAATTCCGGTTCCGGCAGTGCTTTTCGGTCGAGTTTGCCCACGGCATTGAGCGGGATGGCATCCATGACCACGAATGCGGCGGGCACCATATACGCGGGCAAGGTATCGGCGGCGAACGCGCGCACGCGGGCGATATCGAGTTCGACACCGGGCTTGCGCACGAGATAGGCCGCGAGCGCCGTGGATCCGGTCGGGCCGGGAACGCCGAGGGTGACCGCGAAGTCGACCCCGTCCGCGCGACCGAGAACCGCGTCGATTTCACCCAGCTCGATGCGCTGACCGCGCACCTTGACCTGGAAGTCGGTGCGGCCGATGTACTCCAGCTCCAACCCGGCCGCGCGAGTCCACCGCACCAGGTCACCTGTGCGGTACATGAGTTCGCCGGGACCGCCGAAGGGGTTCGCGATGAAGCGCGCGGCGGTCAGACTCGGTCGGGCGTGATAGCAGCGGGCCAGTGCGGAGCCCGCGAGATAGAGCTCGCCCGCGACACCGACCGGCACCGGACGCAGCCGATCATCCAGGACCAATACGGCAGCACCGCGAAGGGGCGCACCGATGGTGACCGGTGTGCCCGCGACGAGCGGCGCGGAACCCGTTGCCCAGATGGTGAATTCGGTCGGACCGTACAGATTCAGCATGCTCCGGCCTGCACACCAGCGTTCGGCCAATTCGGCGCCGACCGCCTCGCCCGCCACCGCGAGCATCCGCACACTCGACACCTCGTCGGGATCGATGGTGGCCAGTGCCGATGGCGTGATCACCATATGCGTGACCTGTTCGGCGGCAATCAATTCGGCGAGTGCGCTACCGCCGAAGACCTCTGGCGGCGCCACCACCGACGCGCCGCCGGACCCGAAGGCCATCAGCGCCTCGAAGATCGATGCATCGAAACTCGGTGAGGCGACCTGCAATACCCGGGAATTCTCGTCGACGCCGAGCGATTCCCGTTGTGCCGCAATGAGGTCGGCGATACCGCGATGGGAGACGGAGACGCCCTTGGGTGTTCCGGTCGAACCCGAGGTGTAGATCATCCAGGCGGGGTTGTCCGGACGGATCGACTCCGACGACAACGCTGCGTCACTTACCGCCCGTTGGCGACCGCTGAACTCGGCGTCGTCGAGCACCAGCCATTCGGTGCTGTCGGGCAGCAGTCGCCGATAGGCGGCGAGGGTGAGGCCGACCCGAGCACCGGAATCGGTGAGCATGTGATCGATCCGATCCACCGGATGTTTCGGATCGACCGGCAGGAAGGCGGCACCGGCCTTCGCGGCCGCCCACATGCCGATCAACAATTCGGCGGACCGGGGGAGACCCAGCGCCACGACGGTTTCCGTGCCGATACCCGCTTCGAGCAGGAGTCTGGCCAACTGGTTCGACGCGGCGTCGAGTTCACGGTAGGTCGTCGTGCGTCCGTCAGCGACCAAAGCCGGGCGGTCCGGATGGGATGCGGCGGATGCGGTGAGCGCCGCGGTGAGCGTCGTGGTCCCGGCGGTCTCGGGACCGCGTACCGGAACCAGCTCGGTGCGTTCGGATTCGGCGAGGATATCGATATCGGCCAGGCGGATATCGATATCCGCGACGATCGCGGCGAGCACGCGACGCCATCGATCGACGAAGGTCGCCACCGTGGCTTCGTCGAAAAGGTCCGTCGCGTAGGTCAGTACACCCTCGATGCCGTCCGGACCGTCGGCGGTGAAACGTTCACGCAGGTCGAGTGTCAGATCGAATTGCGAGGCGCCGCGATCGAAATCCTCTACCTCGAACCGCAATCCGGGCAGTTCCAGGACCGGTTCGACGAAGTTCTGCAGTGACAGCGACACCTGGAATAACGGATGGTGTGCGGTCGATCTGGTCGGGTTGAGCACCTGGACGAGCCGTTCGAACGGCACATCGGTATTGCCGAAGGCATCCAGATCCGCAGCCCGCACGGTCGCGAGGAACTGCCGGAATCCGGTTCCCGGATCGACCGGCGTGCGCAGGGCGAGCGTATTGACGAACATGCCGACGAGTTCGTCGAGCGCCGCTTCGCCACGGCCCGCGACGGGCGTGCCGATCACGACATCGTCGGTACCGCCGAGCCGTGCCAGCAGTGCCGCGAGAGCGGCGTGCACGACCATGAATACGCTGACATTGTTCGCGGCCGCGAATTCGATTATGGCGCCGTGCAATGGTGAGTCCAGCGTGAAATCGACGTCGGCGCTGCGCATCGACTGCACTGCAGGGCGCGGGCGATCGGAGGGCAGCTCCAGCACATCCGGCGCGCCGGCGAGGATATCGGACCAATACCGGATCTGCCGTGCCGCAAGCGATTCCGGATCCGACTCGCTACCGAGCAACTCCCGATGCCACAGCGCGAAATCGGCGTACTGCACGCCGAGCGGCACGCGGGTCGTGTCGACACCGCTGGTCCGCTCCGAGTATGCGGCGACCAGATCGGCCGCCAATGGCGCCATCGAGGCGCCGTCGGCGCTGATGTGATGGACCACGAGCACGACGACATGCACCGAGGGTGGTTCGATCACCACTGGTGCCTCGGCTACGAGGGGACTCGACGACACCGGCGGAACATCCATCGAAGCGTGCGACGACACCGGCGGAATGCCCGCGCCGGCACCGGAGGACACCGGCACCGATCCCTTACCGTTCGCACCGGTGCCGTCGCCGATCCGGAAGATGCCGACCCGCAGCGGCGGCTCCTTGGTGATATCGAATCCGGTGCCCGCCAAGGCATTGATCCGATGACGCAGGGCCGCAGTGTCTCCGGCGTCGATCACGGTCAACTCCGGCGCGGCGGCCGCCGTACCGATCACCACCTGACGGGGTCCCTCCGCATCGGCGGGGTAGATGGTGCGCAGACTCTCGTGCCGCTCGACCACATCGGCGAGCGCCTGTCGCATCGCCGCCACATCGAGGTTTCCGGTGAGCCGCAAGGCGACCGCGATGTTGTACGCGGGCGAGGCCGGATCCATCCGATTGAGTACCCACATGCGCTGCTGGGCCGGGGACAACGGAATTCGGTCCGGACGGATGCGCGGTGCGAGCGCGAACCGGCCCGGCTTGCCATCGGTGGCCGGGATGACCCGCGCGGACAGTTGGGCGATGGTCGGCGCGTCGAACAGATCGCGCAGCGCGATGGTCGAGCCGAGGGACGAATTGATCCGGGCGACAACCTTGGTCGCGCTGAGTGAATTGCCGCCGAGTTCGAAGAACGACTGGTCGACGCTCACCTGCTCGTTGCCGAGCACCTCGCCGAATACCTCGGCGACGGCCTGTTCGACCGGCGTCCGCGGTGCGAGATACGGCCGCTGTGTGGCCGAGAAGTCCGGCACCGGAAGGGCTTTGCGATCCAATTTGCCGACCGGGGTCAGCGGGATGTCATCGAGCACGACCAGGTATCCGGGCACCATATAGCTGGGCAGTTCGGCCGCCACCTGCTCCCGCAGGCGCTCGGGATCGAGTTCGGTACCCGGGGTGGGCAGGACATACGAAACCAGCACGGTTGCGCCCGCCGGTCCGGTCTGGCCGATGGTCACCGCGTATTCGACCTGTTCGTCGCGTGAGAGCACGGCATCGATTTCGCCGAGTTCGATCCGCAGGCCACGGATCTTGACCTGGAAGTCGCTGCGGCCCAGATACTCGAGCACGAGTGCGTCATCGGCACCGATGACCCATCGGACCATATCGCCGGTTCGATACATCCTTTCCCCGGCCGCGCCATACGGATTCGCGATGAAGCGCGCCGCGGTCATCCCGAACCGATTGAAGTAACCACGTGCCAGCGCCGGACCAGCCAGGTACAGCTCGCCCGCGATGCCCACCGGTACCGGGCGCAGCCAGGTATCGAGCACCAGATTGGACGCGCCGCGGATCGGGCCGCCGATGGTGATCGGTTTGCCCGGTAGCAGTTCGGCAGGGCTGGTCGCACATACGCTGAATTCGGTGGGGCCGTATAGATTCACCATCCGCCGCCCGACCGCCCACCGGTCGATCAGTTCGGGTGCGGCGGCCTCGCCGCCGACCCCGAGCACCCGCAGGTCGGCCAGATCGGCCGGTTCCATGGTGGCCAGCGCTGACGGCGTGATCGCAGCGTGGGTGATCCGCTCGGTGCGCAGCAGATGTTCGAGATCGCTGCCGCCGTAGACCTCCGGTGGCGCTACCACCAGGCGGCCACCCGTCGAATGCGCCATCAGCAGCTCCATGACCGATGCGTCGAAACTCGGCGAAGCGACCTGTAGCGAACTGATAGAGGGATCGAGTTCGAGGCCCTCTCGTTGTGCGGTGGCCATATTCGCGAGGCCACGATGGCTGACCAGGACCGCCTTGGGCTTACCGGTGGAGCCCGAGGTGTAGATCAGGTAGGCGGTCTGATCGATATTGATGGGGCCGCCGCGTTCTTCGTCGGTGATGGGCGCGTCGGAGACCAGCATGACCCGTCGAATCGTGTTCAGGTCGTCGAGCAGCAGCCAGTCGATGGTGCCCGGCAGTGTCTCACCGGTCGCCGTGACGGTCACCCCGATCGGGGCCTTCGAATCGGTGAGCATGTGCTCGATGCGCTCCACCGGATAGCTCGGATCCAGCGGTAGGAAGGCCGCACCGGTCTTCGCGAGTGCCCAGACGGCCACCACGGATTCCAGTGATCGAGTGAGTGCGAGGATGACGAATATCTCCCGACCGACACCGCGGCCGAGCAGTACCCGCGCGTAGCGGTTGGACCAGGCGTCGAGTTCGCCATAGCTCATCCTGAGATCGCCCGCGGTGATCGCGATGGCATCGGGATCGATGCGCGCGCCCGCCGCCAGGATATCCGGAAGTGTCTGCGGCGGAACCGGTTCCGCGCCGCGCACCGGCACCAGGGTGGCCAGTTCGGCGTCGTCGCAGTATTGCAGTTGGGAGACGAGGGCATTCGGGTCGTCGGCGAGTTGGGTCAGTAGCCGGACGAAGCGATCCAGCAGTGGTTGTGCCGCCGTGATATCGAGCTGGTCGGCCATGAATTTCAGGTTGATGCGCAGCGTGTCGTGCCCGTCTTCGCCGTGCACCGGAATGACCATGAGACCCAACGGGTAGGGCGTCGCGTCGGTGCCCGCGATATCGAGCACCCGCATACCCGCGATATCGAGCGCCTGCGACAGCGCCTCCCGGTCGATCGGATACGACTCGAATACGGTGAGCGTGTCGAAGAGTTCGGCGAGACCGACGGCACGGTGGATGGCGGCCAGCCCCACATGCTGGTGGTCCAGCAGGCGCGCCTGCTCGGCCTGGATGCGGGTCACCAGGTCGGCGACCTTCTCCGCGGGATCGAGCTGGACCCGTACCGGGAGCGTATTGATGAACAGCCCGACCATCTCTTCGACACCGGACAGTTCCGGTGGCCTACCGGATACGGTGCCGCCGAACAGCACGTCCGTGCGCCCGGTCATCATGGCGAGCAGCATCGCCCATGCGGCCTGCACCATCGTATTGACCGTCGCACCGGATTCGCGTGCGGTGGTCTCCAGCAGCTCGACCGTGGTGCGGGTCAGGTCGCGAGAGATCATTCCGGTCTCGGTCGATTCGATCCCGGCCAGTGTCGGGATCGCGCGCGTCGGCGTATCCACGCCGGCCAGCGATTGCGTCCAGGCTGCGAGCGAGGCCTCGTTGTCCTGCTCATCGAGCCACGCCAAGAACTCCCGGTACGAGTGCGCGGGCGGCAGCGCGGAGGTGTCGCCCCTCGTGACGTAGAGCGTCAGCAGCTCGCGCACCAGCAATGGCGTCGACCAGCCGTCCAGCACCAGATGGTGATTGGTCATGACCAGCCGATAGATATCGGCCCCGGTGCGGATCAGGGTGAAGCGGATCAGCGGTGGGCGGTCGAGTTCGAATCGGGTGCGGGCATCGAGGGCGATGAGCCGGTCGACTTCGCGGTCGCGTTCGTCGGCATCGGCGATATCGGTGAGATCGATATCGTGCCAGCGGATTTCGGCATCGGCGAGGACGAGCTGGCGCGGACCGTCGTCGGTTTCGGCGAAGGCGACGCGCAGGTTCTCGTGCCGCTCGAGCAAGGCCTGTGCCGCACTGCGCAAGCGGGCGGCATCGACGGTGCCCGCGAGGGTGAGCAGTGATTGGACGGTGTAGTCGTCGGCGGTATCGGTGTCGTAGAGCGCGTGGAAAAGCAGACCGAACTGCAGCGGCGAAAGCGGCCAGACATCGGTGAGGCTCGGGTAGGTGCGTTCCCAGCTCTCGATCTGCTGTTGTGTCACTGCGACGAGTTCGAAGTCGGACGGGGTGCGTCCGCCCGCGCCCGGCGAGCCGGCGTGCGCTGCCAGCGCCCGCAGCGCCTGCGACCACAGCTCGGCGAGTTGAGCGACATCCGCCTCGTCGAGCAGCCGTGCAGCGTAGGCCCAGGTGACCTCCAGGCCGACATCGGTGAGCACGGCATTGATATCGACGACTGCGGCCAGCGGCGCCGACTCGTTGTGCGTCGCCGCGAAACGCTGTGGCAGCCACGCTCCCGCGTGCCCGCCGGTGAGCGCACGGCCGAGATAGTTGAAGCTGAGCTGCGGGATCGGCGCGTCCGCGAGGGCGGCGGCGGACTCCGGATGCTGATAGCGCAGCATGCCGTAGCCGATGCCCTTATCCGGCACCGCGCGCAGCTGTTCCTTGACCTTCTTGATCGCGGTGCCCGCCGCGTCGCCACCGGCGAACGCGTCGTCGAGATCGATGCCGGTCACATCGATGGCCAGCGGGTAGATGCTGGTGAACCAGCCGACCGTGCGGGCGATATCGGCGCCGGGCAGCAGCGTCTCGGAGCGGCCGTGGCCTTCCAGGGTGAGCAGCGCGGTTTTGCGATCGCGCCAGCGGCTCATCGCGAGGGCGAGTCCGGTGAGCAGCACATCGTCTGCGCCGCAATGGAATTGGTCGGGCAGAGTGGCAAGTACGGTGTTGGCGATATCCGGGTCGACGGTGGTCCGGCACTGGCCCATCGTGGCGACGACGTCGACAGCTGGATCCAGTGTCGCCGAGCCGATGACCGGATCCGGGGTGGCCAGCATCTGTTGCCACAGTGGCAGTTCGGCCACCCGCTCGGGTGCCTGTTCGGCTTGACCGTATGCCCACCGACGGAAGGACGTGCCGACGGGCACGAGTGCGCCGCCCGCCGCCGCGATCGCCAGGTCCGGCAGCAGGATTCGCCAGGAGATACCGTCGGTCACCAGATGGTGCAGCACCAGCCAGCACAGTGGATCGGCCCCCGCCCGCTCGATCAGCACGAAGCGCGCGACGACACCTGCCTCGGGTTCGAGCAGATCCGCCGCCCGTTGTAATTCGCGCTCGTAGCTGTCGTCGGGGTCCCCGTCGGCCGCGACTACCTCGATCAAATCATCGGCTGCTATCGAATCACGCTCGGCGACAACCCATTCCCAGCCTTGCTCGGTGTGCCGCAGTGTGGAGCGAAGCACATCGTGATGGTCGATGAGCGCTCGGACCGCGGCGCTGAGCTGGTCGCGGCCGAAACCCTCCGGGAGACCGATCAAGACGGCCTGACCGAAGCGGTTCCAGGCCGGTCCCTGCTCCACCATGGCGTGCACGATCGGCGTGAGCTCCACGGCGCCGACCCCGCCGCCTGGCAGTTCGGTGACCGTCTGCGCGAGCACGTCGGTCGCGATCGCGGCCAGCGCGGCAACGGTCTTGCGCTCGAACACATCTCGTGCACTGAAGCCGATCCCGGCCGCCTTCGCGCGCGATACCAGCTGGATCGAGACGATGCTGTCACCGCCGAGTGCGAAGAAGCTGTCGTCGATACCGACCGTTTCGAGTCCGAGGACATCGGCGAACAAGTCGGCCAGTGCCGCTTCGCGCGGCGTCGACGGCGCCCGGCTCACAACGGCTCGGACACTGAAATCCGGTGCGGGCAGGGCCCTGCGGTCCACCTTGCCGAGCGGTGTCAGCGGAATGCTGTCGAGCACCATGATGACCGAGGGGATCATATATGCCGGAAGCGTCTCACCGGCAGCCGCTTTCAGCGCCTCCGGGTGAATCTCGGTGCCGGGCTTGCCGAGAACGTACGCCACCAGTGCGGTCACTCCGGTGGGAGTCTTCGCGCCGATGGTGAGTGCGAAGTCGACGTCGGGCTGCCGTTGCAGCGCGGCATCGATCTCGCCGAGCTCGATGCGGAACCCGCGCACCTTGACCTGGAAGTCGCTGCGGCCCTGGTACTCCAGTTCGTCGTCTGCGGTCCACCGCACGAGATCGCCGGTGCGGTACATCCGCTCACCCGGCGCGTACGGGTTGGCGACGAAACGGCTGGCGGTCAGCCCGTTGCGCTGGTGATAGCCGCGCGCGACGCCCGCGCCTGCCAGATACAGCTCACCGACCGAGCCGCGAGCCACCGGCCGCAACCACGGGTCGAGCACGACAGCGGTGACACCGAGAACGATGCTGCCGATGGTTACCGGCCCGCCGGGGCGCAGTGGCCCGCTCAAGGTCACGGTGACGGTGGTTTCGGTGGGCCCGTAGCCGTTCAACAGCGTCCGCCCGGACCAGGTGGTCACCAACTCCGGCGGACACGCGTCACCACCGACGACGATCGTCTGCAGATCCGGCAGCGTCGCCGGGTCCAGCGAGCCCACCACTGTCGGGGTGACATTGAGATGGGTGACCCGGTGCGCGCGCAGAACTTCGGCCATCTCCTCGCCCGCATACGCCGACGGTGGCACGACGGCGAGCGTCGCACCCGCAGCGAAGGTGACCAGGATCTCCTCGACGGAAATATCGAAACTCGGCGAAACCGCGTGTGCCACTACCGAATCGGCGTTGACACCGAATCCGGCGCCGGAACCGGTGACCAAATTCGCCAGGCCGCGATGCGACACCAGCACACCCTTGGGCAGTCCCGTCGATCCTGAGGTGTAGATGATGTAGGCGATCTGATCCAGGTGTACCGGTGCGCGGCGTTCGGCATCGGCGATCGCCGCCGAATCTTGCGCGTGCACCGTTTCGGCCGTTGCGTCGTCGTCGAGCAGCAGCCAGTCCACGTGGTCCGGCAAGGACTTTCGCGCCGGGTGCACGGTCAAGCCCGCGACGACCCCGCTGTCGCCGACCATATGCTCGATCCGGTCGGCGGGATAGGTCGGGTCGATGGGTACGAATGCCGCACCGGATTTCGCCACCGCGAGCGTGGCGAGGACGGATTCGGCCGAACGCGGAATCGAAATCGCGACGGTGCGTTCGGGTCCGGCGCCCGCCGCGATCAGCGCGCGGGCCAGGCGGTTGGTGTACTCGTCGACCTGACGATAGGTCATGCTGGCGTCGCCGCTGCGCAGCGCCACCGCCTCCGGGTCGAGTGCCGCACCAGCAGTGATGATTTCGGGGAGGGTGCGCGGTGCGACCGCCTCGGGTCCACGCGCGGGCACCAGCCGATCCTGCTCCTGCGGGGAGACGACCCGGACGGTACACAGCGGCGCATCCGGTCCGGCGGCCAGGAACGCGTGCAGGAACATCAAGAAGCGGGCATGGTGTGCCGCCAATTCATCGGTGCTGTACAGGTTTCCGTTGCCCTGCAGATCGATGTGGGTGCTCTCCCCGCCGACGCCCGGATACAGGTTGAAAAACACGTCATCGATCAACCCGGATGTCAGCACATGCAGTCGTCCGGTGACCGAGCCGAGCTGAATCCTGGTATCCACCATCATCAAATTGACGGCCGGACCGAACGACGACGCCTCGTCCATCGACCAGCCGAGATCACGGACGATGTCCTCCTGCCGGTAACGCTGTCTGCGCAGCGCCCCGGTCAGCTCACTCTGCGCTGCCCGGATCACGTCGCCGACCGTGGTGGTCGGTGACAACATCAGGCGCATCGGAACGACATTGGCGACCATACCGCCGGATCGGCGCAGTGCCGCCGTGGTGCGTCCCGAAACCGGCAGACTCAGCACCACTTCGGGCGCACCGGTCATCGCGGCGAGATAGGCGCCGAAGGCGGCGACGATGGTCGGCGCGGCGTTCGAGCCGGCCGCCTTCGCTACGGTATCGAGCAATTCGGCCGTCGCGGCAGGCAGTGCGCCCGAGACCCGGCTCGGCGGCGCGTCGACATCGGCCTCGCGCCCCGCGAGGTTGACCGGGTCGGCCATCCCGGCCAGATGCTCGCGCCAGTACTCGCGGTCGGAGTCGAATCGGTCCGAGCCGCGGTAGGCCAGATCGGCGTCGACGATCTTCTTCAGTGGTTCGGCCTTGGCGGGCGGCGCCTCGCTGCCCTCGATGATGGCGTTGTAGATCTCGCCGGTGCGCTGTACCAGTGCGAGCGCACCCATACCGTCCAGCACTATGTGGTGCATGCGCGAGTACCAGAACCAGCGGTCATCGGCCAGCCGCAGCATGGCCACCGCGACCAATCGGTCGTGCATCAGATCCAGCGGCGTGGAGTACTCCGCGCGCATCCAGGCATGTGCCGCTGCCTCGGGATCGGGCTTATCGCGCAGGTCGATGACGTTGAGTTCGTCGACAATGGTGGTGTCGACGAACTGGTACGGCTGACCCTCGACATCGAGCAGCCGGACATATCCGGTCCCGAATTCGCGTCCGGTCTGCTTGGCGGCCGCGGCGAGTGCGTCGAGATCGAGTTCGCCGATCAGTTCGACGTACTGCGCGATCGAGATAGGCGTATCGCCCGCGATGTGCTGGGCGAACCAGATGCCGCGCTGGGCTGCCGACAGCGGAAACGCGCTGTCGGGCGGTGCGGTGCCTATTTTTCCGTTCGAGGACGATGGCTGTTGCATAAGCACACCTGCGTTCTGACGTCTGGAGCGGTTGTCCACCGCTGGTCCCGACCGTCGCGTAGTAGCAAGTTCATTTTGGACCGGCGCCGAGCCGACCGAAGGCGTATTGACAACACTGTGTTCGATCGGCGGCGTCCCCAGGGCTCGAGTGGTCGCGCGGCGCTGCCGCCTCCGGGCTCGGCATACTCGCCGCAGCGCGCCCGAACTCCGTGGGGTTCGGGCGCGCAGGCTGAATAGGAGGTCAGGCGGACTTCCGCTCGGTCAGGCGATCGGTATCGGTGATCGGGGCGTCGGAGCTGACCAGGTAGCCCTGCAGCGTCGAGCGGTCGTCCAGGATCAGCCAGTCGATGGAGTCGGAGAGTTCCGGGCGGCGAGCCTTGGTAGTGATGCCGATGGCCGCACCCGGGACTGCGGTGGCGGCATCGGCCAGCTTGGCAGGTGTCGCGTGGAGCTTACGCACGGCGGATGCAGCCACGGTGGCCTCGATCTGCGGCTCGATCGCCAGGGCGATCCGGGTGTGCGCGGTGCCGCCGCGGGCGATCAGCAGCCGGGCCAGGCGGTTCGCCCAGCGATCCAGCTCGACGTCGACGAGCGCACCGGGATTGCCGGCGACCAGATCCGCGTTGCGCAGGCGCGGCTGCAGCTGGATGACGTTGGTGGCGGGCGATTCGACCAGAGTGCTCATTGTGCTGTCCCCTCAAAGGATCCGTCTTGTTTCTCGGTGTGCTTCTAATCTCGCTGACGGGAGGGGTTGGCGACAGCTACCCAAGCGCTGGTGGGAGCACTCCGAGGGTGAGCGAATCCATACCCAAGGTGTGCCCGCTTACAAGATGTGCGCGCTTGGAGGACCGATCAAGTCACTCGCAACG
>NZ_BAGN01000210.1 GCF_000308835.1 Nocardia vinacea NBRC 16497
GACCCCCGCCAACTTCAGGCGCGCGGCCAGCTGAATCGACATGATGGAGTCGCCGCCGAGTGCGAAGAAGGAAGTCCTCGCGCCCACCGTGGCGATGCCGAGGACGTCGGCGAAGGCGGCCGCGATGGTGCGTTCCAGGTCGGTCGATGCCGCGGCGGCGGTGTCTTCGGCGGTCTCGAAAACAGGCTCCGGCAGCGCTTCTCGATCCACCTTGCCGGACGAGGTGAGCGGCAGGTGGTCGAGTAGCGTGATCGTCGCCGGCACCATGTGTGCGGGCAGAGCGGTAGCCACGTGATCGAGCACCGCGCTCGGTTCGACGGCGGTTACCGGTTCGGCCGTGATGTACGCGGCGAGCACCGGGTGCCCGCCGGGGCCTCGGCGACTTACGGTGACCGCGGTCGCGACCACCGGATGGGTCAGCAGCGCGGCATCGATCTCGCCCAGCTCGACGCGCTGGCCGCGAATCTTGATCTGGAAATCGAGGCGGCCGACGTACTGCAACGTTCCCTGCGCGGTCCAGCGGACGATATCGCCGGTGCGATACATCCGCGAGCCCGGCGAACCGTACGGGTTCGCCACGAACGAACGTGCCGTTGTCCCAGGACGATTCAGATACCCGCGGGCCAGCGCGGACCCGGAGAAGTACAGCTCCCCCGGCACTCCGATCGGCGCCGGCCGCAGCCGCGCGTCCAGCACCACCGCCTCCGCACCGCGGATCGGTCCGCCGATGGTAAGCACCTCCCCCGGCCGCACCGGGTCGCTGATCGTGATCACGATCGTCGTCTCGGTCGGGCCGTAGATGTGATGCAGCCGCCGCCCGGCCGCCCAGGCGGCGATCAGATCCTCCGCCACCTTTTCGCCGCCAACCGCCAGCATCCGCAGCGAATCCACCTCGCCGGGCGACATCGTCGCCAGCACACTCGGTGTCAGGAACGCATGTGTCACCTGATGGGTCCGGATCAGGTCGGACTGGTCCGAGCCACCGAACACCTCCGGCGGCGACACCACCAACGCCGCTCCTGCCGCATGCGCCATCAAGGCTTCGAGCAGCACCGCGTCGAACGCAGGTGCCGCGGCTTGCAGCACGCGCGAGGTGGCCTCGACCCGGTAACGCTCACGCTGCTCGGCCGCGAAGGCCGCCAGCCCCTCGTGGGTGACCATCACGCCCTTCGGCGTGCCGGTCGAACCCGACGTGTAGATCACATACGCCGCATCCTGAATCCGAAGGGCGCGAGGACGATTCGCGTCCGACACGGCACAGCCGGGACGTGCGGCGATCTCGGCGGCTGTGCGCAGGTCGTCGAGCACCAGCCAGCGGACACCGTCCGGGAGGGACGGCCGCGCGGCCGCGACCGTGACGCCGACCTCGGCACCGGAATCGCGCAGCATATATGCGATCCGCTCCGGCGGATAACGCAGGTCCACCGGCACGAACGTGGCCCCGGTCTTCGTGATCGCCCACATGGCGACGTGATAGTCGGCCGAGCGCGGCACGACCAGCGCGGCGCACATACCGGGCCCCGCACCCCAGGAAAGCAACTGCGCCGCAAGCTGATTGGCGCGGCGGTCGAGCTCACCGTAGCTGAGGGTGTGGGCACCGTCGATCAGGGCGATCGCCTCGGGGGTCGTTGCCACGGCCGAGGCCAGCAGATCGGGCAGCAGACGCGGCGCGGGGGCGTCGCCGCCGCGCGCCGGGAGCAGCCGTTCGGCCTCCTCCGCACCGATCAGCGAGATGTCACCCACCGGCTGGGTCGGATCGGCGACGACCGCGACGAGGACGCGGAGGAACCGCTCGGCCAACGCCGCCGCGGACGATTCCACGAAAAGATCT
>NZ_BAGN01000209.1 GCF_000308835.1 Nocardia vinacea NBRC 16497
CGGGCCGGGTTCAGGATCTCCACCAGCCGCTCGAACGGCAGGTCGGCATGTCCGAAGGCACCGATATCGATGGCGCGCACGCTGCGCAGCAGCTCGGTGAAGGTGGCCTCGCCGTCGATCGGGGTCCGCAGCACCAGGGTGTTGACGAACATGCCGATCAGATCGTCGAGCGCACGCTCACCACGTCCGGCGATCGGCGTACCGATCGCGATGTCTTCCTCGCCGGACAGCCGCGACAGCAGCACGGCCAGCGCGGTGTGCGCGACCATGAACAGCGTCGTACCCCTGGTGCGCGCGAGTTCGGTGAGCTTGCCGTGGGTTTCGGCATCGATCTCGAAGACGTGCGTCGCACCGCGACCCGATGCCACCGCCGGACGCGGCCGGTCGGCGGGCAGGTCGAGCTGTTCGGGCAGGCCGCGCAGGGTCTTGGACCAGAACTCGATCTGCGCCGAGATCACCGATTCCGGATCGGATTCGGCGCCGAGCACCGCGCGCTGCCACAGCGCGAAATCGGCGTACTGCACCTCGAGCGGCCGCCAGGCGGGCTCGCCGCCCTCGACGCGCGCGGCGTAGGCCGTCATCACGTCGCGGGTGAGCGGGCCCATCGAGAAGCCGTCGGCCGAAATGTGATGCACCACCAAGGCGAGCACATGTTCGGTCGGGCTGATCTCGAACAGCTTGGCCCGGAACGGAACTTCGGCGGTGACGTCGAAGCCGGTCAGGATAACCTCCGCAACGCGCTGCGGCAGTTCGGCCTCGGTGACATCGATCGGCGTCAGATCCGGGATCACCCGGGCGGTGGAGACGGTCTGCTGGTAGGCGGTGCCGTCGTACTCCGGGTAGAAGGTGCGCAGCGATTCGTGGCGGGCCAGCACATCGGCGACCGCGATCTGCAGTGCCTGCCGGTCGAGCAGACCCGACAGCCGCACCGCGGCCGGGATATTGTCCACGGCCGATTCCGGATCGAAGCGGTTGAGGAACCACATGCGCTGCTGGGCCAGCGACAGCGGCACCCGCTCGGGGCGCTGCTGCGGCACCAGGGCCATCCGACCACCGGCACCGGCCCGGGACTCCGCGCGGGCCGCGAGCGCGGCCACCGAGGACGCCTCGAACAGTTCACGGACACCGAGATCGGTATCCAGTGCGGCCGAGAGCCGGGCGGCGACCTGGGTGGCGCTCAGCGAGTTGCCGCCGAGTGCGAAGAAGTCGTCGTCGAGTCCGACGCGTTCCAGGCCGAGCACATCGGCGTAGGTGGCCGCGATGATCTCCTCGACCGGTGTGGTCGGCGCGCGGAATACCGCGGCCTCGAACACCGGCGCGGGCAGTGCCTTTCGATCCAGCTTGCCGGAGGCGTTGAGCGGGAAGGCGTCGAGCACGATGACCACCGACGGGACCATGTACGCGGGCAACTGCCGCGCCAGATCCTCGCGCACCGTCTCGATATCCAACCGAAGGTTCGGCGTCGCGATGACATACGCGACGAGCTGGTCGCCGGTGTGCTGATCACCGCGCACCACGACTACGGCCTGGGCGATCTCGTCCAGCGCGGTGAGCGCCTGCTCGATCTCGCCGAGTTCGATGCGCAGACCGCGCAGCTTCACCTGGAAGTCGGTGCGGCCCAGGTAATCCAGCTCACCGTCGGCCGTCCAGGCCACCAGGTCGCCGGTGCGGTACATGCGCGCGCCATCGGTGGCGAACGGGTTCGCGACGAACCGATCGCTGGTCAGATCCGGACGCGCGACATAGCCGCGCGCCAACTGGGTGCCCGCGAGGTACAGCTCACCCGCGACACCCACCGGCACCGGGCGCAGCCGCGAATCGAGCACGTAGACCTGGGTATTGAAGACCGGCGCACCGATCGGCACGGTGTCGGTATCGGTCGCGACCACCTCGTGGAAGGTGACGTCGACCGCGGCCTCGGTCGGGCCGTACAGGTTGTGCAGCGCCGCACCGGTCAGCTCGCGCAGGCGATGCGCGGGCTTGGGCGGCAGCGCTTCACCGGAGGCGAATACCAGTCGCAGCGAATCACACCGCGCCGCGGCGGCATCGGCCACGAAGACCGACAGCATGGACGGCACGAAGTGGGTGACGGTGACCCGCTCCGCGGTAATGATCTCGGCGAGGTAGGCCGGATCGCGATGCCCGTCCGGCTTAGCGATGACCAGCCGTGCACCGATCTGCAGCGGCCAGAAGAACTCCCACACCGAAACGTCGAAGGTGGCGGGCGTCTTCTGCAGTACGGCGTCGGCGCCGGTCAGCCCGTAGGCCGACTGCATCCACACCAGGCGGTTCACGATCGCGGCATGGCTGACCGCCACACCCTTCGGACGACCGGTCGAACCCGAGGTGAAGATCACGTACGCGGTATTCGACGGGCGCAGCGGCGCACGCCGTTCCGCCTCGGTCACCGGCTCGTCCGACAACCCGAACAGGTCGAGCAGATCTATGCGCACCTGAGCGGTATCGATCTTCAGATCGTCACCGGAGGTCAGCACGCAGACCGGATCGGCGGTGGCGAGAATGTATTCCGTGCGCTCGGCCGGATGATCCGGATCAAGCGGCACATACGCGCCACCGGCCACGGCCACCGCGTACATGCCGACCACCAGATCGATGGAGCGCCGCATACCGAGGGCCACATACGATTCCGGGCCGACACCGCGTTCGATGAGCCAGCGCGCCAGGCCGTAGACCCGGGCGCCGAACTCGGCGTAGGTCAGACTGGTCCCCTCGAACGTCAGCGCGGTCGCGTCCGGAGTCGCGGCGAGCTGGGCCTCGAACATGGAGACCAGCGTGGACCCGTGAGCGGAGCCCGCTGAGCGAGCCGACAACACAGCGTCTACGTCGTGTGCGGTGTCGTTCCAATCGGACACCACGAGCTCACGCTCGGCGGTATCGAGCAGTTCGATATCGCCCACCGCTGCAGCGGGTTCGGTGGTGATCGCGGTGAGCACCCGCACCAGGCGGTCGGCGATGCGACGCACTGTCTGCTCGTCGAAAAGGTCGCGCAGGTAGCCCGCGCGAACCCGCAGCTGGGAGTCCAGCTGCGCGATCAGGGTCAGCGGATAGTGCGTGGCATCGGCGGCCTGCATATCGACCACGGCCATGCCATCGATATCGGCGGCCTGCGCCCGGATGCCCTCGGCATCGACCGGATAGGACTCGAAGACCACGAGCGTGTCGAACAGCCCGCCGATACCGGCGGCGGACTGGATATCGGCCAGGCCGACGTAGTGGTGATCGAGCAGATCCGCCTGCTCGCCCTGGGTCCGGGTGAGCAACTGCTCCACCGATTCCGACGGATCGAAGCGCACCCGCACCGGGACGGTGTTGATGAACAGGCCGACCATCGATTCGACGCCGGACAGCTGTGCCGGACGACCGGACACGGTGGTACCGAACAGCACATCGTCACGGCTGGTCATCCGGCCGATCAGGATGCCCCAGGCAACCTGCAGCACGGTATTCGGCGTGACGCCGAGCGAGGCGGCCAGTGCGGTGAGTCGCGCGGTCGCCTGCTCGTCCAGCTCGAAGAAGTATTCGCCGGACAGCGTGGTGATTTCGCGGCTCGCATCCGGGCGCGAGAGCAGCGTCGGTTCGCTGACACCGCGCAGTGCGGCGGTCCACGCGGCCACCGAGGCCGCATGATCCTGCTGCCTGGTCCATTCCAGGAAGTGCCGGTAGGAGCGCACCGCGGGCAGCACATTGGCATCGGCGTGCGCCGCGTAGAGCACCAGCAGATCCCGCATGAGCAGCGGCATGGACCAGCCGTCGAGCAGGATGTGGTGGTTGGAGACCACGAACTGCCAACGGTCGGCGTCGGTTTGGATCAGCGTGAAGCGGATCAGCGGCGGCGCGGTCAGATCGAAGCGCTGGGTGCGGTCGGCGGCGATGAGATCGGCGGCGTCGCCGGATTCGATCCGGTCGTGCTCGGCCCAGGCGACGCGGGCGCTGTCGAGGACGACCTGCACCGGGTTGCCGTCGTTATCGGTGACGAAGGCGGTGCGCAGGTTCTCGTAGCGATCCACCAGAGCCTGTGCGGCCGAACGCAATCGGGTCGGATCCACCCGCCCGGTGAGCGTCAGTACGGCCTGCGCGGTGTAGACGTCCACCGAGGTGGCGGCCAGGCGCGCGTGGAACAGCAGACCCGCCTGCAGCGCGGACAGCGGCCAGATATCGGCCAGTGCCGGGAAGCGCTGCTCCCAGTTGTCGATATCGCGCTGGGTCGAGCGCACCAGGGCGAAGTCGGACGGTGTGTGCCCGCCCGCGCCGTTCGAATTGGCATGCCGGGCAACCGCTTCCAGTGCGGTGGTCCACAGTTCGCCGAATTCCCGGACCTGCGCGGCATCGAGCAGGGTGCTCGGGTAGCCGATATTGGCGGTCAGCTTGTCGCCGACCACGATGGCGTTGATATCCAGCGGCGCCATCGCGGGCATATCCGCGTCGTAGGCGCCACCGAGCGCACCGAGTTCGGCGGCCGGGATCCAGCCGAAGCCGCGCAGCGCCTCGGGCACATCGCCCTCGGAGACGCGGCCCAGGTAGTTGAAGCTCACCTGTCCCGGCTGTTCGACGGGCAGTTCCGTCGCGGTGGCCGCATTCATGTAGCGGAGCAGGCCGTAGCCGATGCCCTTGTCCGGCACCGCGAGCAGCTGCTCCTTGACCGCCTTGACGGCCTTGCCGAGCGCGGGGCCGCCGGTCAGCGCGGCATCGATATCAATGCCGGACAGGTCGAAACGGACCGGGAAGATCGCGGTGAACCAGCCGACGGTGCGCGAGAGGTCCGCGCCGGGCACGATGCCCTCTTCACGGCCGTGGCCCTCCAGGCGGATCAGCAGCGCGTCGTCGGCGCGAGCGGTGCTGCGGCCCGCGCGCCACTTCGCGGTCGCCAGGGCGAGCGCGGTGAGCAGACCGTCGTTGACACCGCCGTGGAACAGCGCGGGCACAGTGGTCAACAGCGCCTTGGTGACCTCGGCCGACACCTCGACCTGTAGCTTCTCGATGGCACCCGAGGTATCCACGGTCGGGTCCAGCGCACGCTCGGTCAGCAGCGGATCCGCCGTGCCGACCACCGAGCGCCAGTAGTCGAGTTCGGCCACCCGCTCGGCACTTTCGGCCTCGCGCCGCAGTGCGTCCGCCCAGGCCCGCATCGAGGTCGCGGGCGCGACGAGCTGTGGTTCCTGGCCCGCGGTGAGCTGGCCCCAGGCGGCGACGAAGTCCGGCACCAGGATGCGCCAGGACACACCGTCCACCACGAGGTGATGCGCGGCCACGATCAGGCGGCCGCCGCGGCTGCCGTCCGACGGTTCCAGCCAGACGAACCGAACCACCACGCCGGCCGCCGGATCGAGTCGATCCAGTGCGGCATCCAATGCGGCGGAAGCGATTTCGAACAGTCCGGCGTCGTCGATACCGGCATCGAATTCGGTGCGATCGATCAGCGCGTCCACGTCGACGCTGCCCGGGTCGACGGTTTCGAGGGTCCAGTCCTCACCCTCGCGGTACAGCCGGGCCCGCAGCATATCGTGGCGGTCGACCACCGCGGCAACGGTTTTCGCGATGCCCGCGCGATCGATGCCGACCGGCAATTCGAGTGCCATGGTCTGGTTGAACCGGCCGAACGAACCGTTCCGCTGCGCCATGAACCGGACCACCGGGGTCAGCGGCATGGCGCCGATGCCGCCACCGGGCAGCTCGGCCAGCGCCTCGACGGCGGTCTCGGTGCTGTCGGCGGTCTCGGCGACCGCGGCCAGTCCGGCCACGGTGCGCTGCTCGAAGACATTGCGCGGGGTGAAGACCACACCGCGCGCCTTGGCTCGCGAAACCAGCTGGATGGACACGATGCTGTCGCCGCCGAGGGCGAAGAACGAATCGTCGACACCGACGCGCTCGACGCCGAGCACCTCGGCGAAGACCTCGGCAATGGTGTGCTCGATCGGCGTGCGCGGTGCGCGGAAGACCACCTCGGTCGCGAACACCGGCTCCGGCAGGGCCCTACGGTCCAGCTTGCCGACCGGGGTCAGCGGAATGTGGTCGATCACCATCACCGACGACGGCACCATGTACGCGGGCAGGCGTTCCTCGACGTGCGCGGTCAGCTCGGCGACATCGATCGAATGACCCGGCACCGCAACCACATACGACACCAGCGAGGTGGCACCCGCCGCGCCCTTGTGGCCGACGGTGACCGCGAAGTCGACGGTCTCGTGCGATGCCAGCGCCGCGTCGATCTCACCGAGTTCGATACGGAAGCCGCGCACCTTCACCTGGAAGTCGGAGCGGCCCACATATTCGACCTCGCCGGTACGGGTCCAGCGCACCACGTCACCGGTGCGGTACATGCGCGCACCCGCGACATACGGGTTGGCGACGAAGCGTTCGGCGCTCAGACCGGCGCGGGCGTGATAACCGCGCGCCAGCTGGATGCCCGACAGATACAGCTCACCCGCGACACCCACCGGCACCGGCCGGAGCTGGGCGTCCAGGATCAGCGACTGCATGCCACGGATCGGCGCACCGATCACCACCGTGTCACCGGCCACCAGCGGCTCGCTGATATTGGTCATGATGGTGGTCTCGGTCGGACCGTAGCCATTGTGGAAGTTGCGGACGGCCCCGTTCTCCAGCGGCACCGCCCACTTCGCGACCAGATCCGCCGGAACCGCCTCACCACCGGCGACCAGTACCCGCAGCGAGTCCAGGCCGGTCGGATCGAAGGTGGCCAGCGCGGCGGGTGTGATGAACGCGTGCGTGACCCGCTCGGTGCGGATCAGCTCGGACAGTTCCTCACCGCCGTACACACCGGGCGGCGTAACCACGAGCGCACCGCCCGCGCCGACCGCGAGCAGCAGTTCCAGGATCGAGGCGTCGAAGCTGGGCGAGGCGAAATGCAGTGCGCGCGAACCGGAATCGAGGTCGTAGCGCACGATCTGCTCGACGCTGAAGTTCGCGAGTCCGGCATGGGTGACCACCACACCCTTGGGCACACCGGTGGAGCCCGACGTGTAAATGACGTAGGCCGGATGCGCCGGACGCAGCGGGCGGATCCGGTCGGTGTCGGTGATCGGACCGCCGTCGAATCCGTCCAGGTCGAGCTCGTCGAGCACCAGCCAGCGCACCGAATCCGGCAGGCCGTCACGAACCGTCGCGACCGTCAGGCCGACCGGCGAACCGGAATCGGTGACCATATGCGCGATGCGCTCGGCCGGGTAGTTCGGGTCGACGGGCACGAATGCCGCACCCGTCTTCGATACCGCCCAGGCGGCGAAGACGGAATCCGCGGACCGCGGCACACCGACGGCGACCAGATCCTCGGTGCCGATGCCCTCGGCAATGAGCAAGCGCGCCAACCGGTTCGACTGCTCATCGAGGTCGCCATAGGACACACGTGTCCCCTGGAACACCACGGCGGGCGCCTTCGGATCCATCGCCGCGGCCTCGGCCAGCAGCTCGGGCAGGGTGCGCGCGGGCACCGCGGGCGCGCCGGTGCGGGCGATCAGATCGGCCCGCTCCTGCGCGTCGAGCACATCGATGGCACCCACCGTGACGGTCGGGTCGGCGGCAATGGCCTCCAGCACCCGCCGCCAACGCTGCGTGATCAGCTCGGCGGTCGACTCGTCGAACAGCTCGGTGGCATAGGTGAGCGCCAAAGTCATTCCGGCGGAACCGGTTTCGGACAGCGTGAACTGCAGGTCGAAACGGGCCACATTCTCGTCGAGGTCCAGTGCGGACACCGAGAGACCCGGCAATTCGAGTGCGGTGCGCTCCAGGTTCTGGAATGCGAGCATCACCTGGAACAGCGGATTGCGCGCCTGCGAGCGTTCCGGCGCGAGCAGTTCCACCAGCCGTTCGAACGGTACGTCGGCATTGCCGAAGGCATCCAGGTCGGTCGAGCGCACCCGGTCCAGCAGCGCCGTGAACGATTCCGACTGATCGATACCGGTGCGCAGCACAAGGGTATTGACGAACATACCGACCAGATCGTCGAGCGCCTGCTCACCACGTCCCGCGATCGGCGAGCCGACGGCGATATCGTCGGTGCCCGACAAACGGGCCAACAGCACCGTGAGCGCACTGTGCATCACCATGAACAGCGACGCACCGCGTTGGCGCGCAATACCTTCCAGCGCCGCGATCAGTTCGGCGGACAGTTCGGTCTGCAGGGTCGCGCCGCGATGCGAGGCGATCGCGGGACGCGGCCGATCGGTGGGCAGCGGCAGTTCGTCCGGGATGCCGTCGAGTGCGCGCCGCCAATGCGACACCTGACGCGCCATCAGCGAGGTCGGGTCGTCCTCGGCGCCGAGGACTTCGCGCTGCCAGATGGCGAAGTCCGCGTACTGCACCGGCAGTGGCGCCCAGCCGGGCGCGGCATCCTGGGCACGCGCGGTGTAGGCGAGCATCACGTCGCGGGTCAGCGGGCCGATGGAGAAGCCGTCGGCCGCGATGTGGTGCACCACGACGACGAACACATGCTCGTCGGCACCGGCGGAGAAGAGCCTGGTGCGCAGCGGAGCCTGTTCGGACACATCGAATCCGGTGGTCACGAATTCGGTCACCACCGCGGTCAGCTCGGCCGGATCGACCGAAACCGGCTGCAGGTCGAGCGCGATCGCGTCGGCGGGCACGATGACCTGGACCGGGGTGCCGCCGTGCTCCGGATAGCGGGTGCGCAGCGATTCGTGCCTGCGCACCACATCCGCCACCGCCAGCCGCAGCGCCTCGATATCGAGCGCACCGGTCAACCGGATGGCGACCGGGAGGTTGTACGCCGCGGATGCGGTGTCGTACTTGTTCAGGAACCACATGCGCTGCTGCGCGAACGACAGCGGCACGAGTTCGTCGGCCTTGCGCGGACGGGCCACGAGCCGGGCGCGCGCGGCGCCGTCGGCATGCGATTCCACCCGGGCCGCGAGCGCTTCCACGGTGGAAGCCTCGAACAGCGCGCGCACCGGGACGGTGGTGCCGAGCGCCGCGCCGATCCGGGCGACCACCCTGGTCGCGATGAGCGAGTTGCCGCCGAGGTCGAAGAAGTCGTCGTCGACACCGACCCTGGGCAGGTCGAGCACATCGGCGAAGACCGCGGCGACGGTCTCCTGCACCGGCGTCACCGGGGCGCGGAAAGCCTTGGCCTGCACCGCGGGCGCGGGCAGCGCGCGACGGTCCAGCTTGCCGTTGACGGTCAACGGAATCCACTCGAGCCGCACCAGCGCCGCAGGCACCATGTACGACGGAAGTCGTTCCGCCGCACCGCTGCGCACCACGTCGAGATCCGGGATCACATCGGGTTCGGCGACCACGTAGGCCACGATCCGCTGATCGCCCGGCTGGTCCTCGCGCACGATGACCGCGGCCTGGGCGATGCCCGGCTGGGCCAGGATGGCGGATTCGATCTCACCGAGTTCGATGCGGAAGCCGCGCACCTTGACCTGATCGTCGGCGCGGCCGAGGTATTCGAGTTCGCCGAAGCGGTTCCAGCGCGCGAGGTCGCCGGAGCGGTACAGGCGCGTGCCCGCGGCCTCCGCGTCGGCGAGGGGGTTCGCGACGAATCGGGTGGTGGTCAGGTCCGAGCGACCGAGGTAGCCGCGAGCCAATTGCGGTCCCGCGACATACATTTCGCCCGCGACGCCGACCGGCACCGGCCGCAGCCGGTTGTCGAGGACGTACACGCGCAGACCCGCGATGGCGCGGCCGACCACGCTGCCGGAGGCGGCGGCGATGGTCGCGGCGTCCAGCGCACGGTAGGACACGTGCACCGTGGTCTCGGTGATGCCGTACATATTGACCAGCAGCGGAGCGACATGCGCCGAGCGCTTGTCGGTGCCGTCACCGTGTCGGGCAACCCAATCCGAGAGCCTGCGCAGTTCGAGGGCTTCACCGCCGAACACCACGTAGCGCAAGGCCAGCGGTTCGGCTTCCGGTGCGGCATTGCGATCCGCCTCGGCCAGTTGGTAGAACGCGGACGGCGTCTGGTTGAGCACCGTGACCTGCTCCACCCGCAGCAGTTCCAGGAACTGCTCGGGCGAGCGCGAGGTGTAGTAGTCGACGACCACCAGGGTGCCGCCGAACAGCAGCGGACCCCACAGCTCCCACACCGAGAAGTCGAAGGCGTAGGAGTGGAACAGCGTCCACACATCGCGGGGGCCGAAGCCGAAGTCGCGATCGGTATTGGCGAAAAGCCGCACCACATTCCGGTGCGCGACCGCCACACCCTTCGGGCGGCCGGTCGAGCCGGAGGTGTAGATCACGTACGCGACATTGTCCGGGGTGAGCGCCGCGAGGCGATCGGCGTCGGTGATCGGGGCATCGTCGGCGTCCTCGACATTGCCGGTCTCCACCGCGAATCCGTCGAGTACCACGGTCGGCAGTTCGTCGGGCACGGTCACCTGGACCGTGGAATCGAGGATCACGCTGGTCGGACGCGAATCCGCGAGCACGTAGGCGATGCGGTCGGCCGGGTAGGTCGGATCGACCGGCACATAGCCCGCACCGGTCTTCACCACCGCGAGCAGTGCGACCACGAGATCGAGCGAACGCGGCAGGATCACCGCGACCAGCGATTCGGGACCCGCGCCGTCAGCGATCAGCCTGCGCGCCAACACATTAGCGCGCCGATCCAGTTCCGCGTAGGTGAGCGATTCGATGCCGAATTTGGCCGCCGTATTGTCCGGATGCGCGGCCACCGCTTGCTCGAACAGGTCGACCAGCGTGATACCCGGTGCACTGAATCGCGGTGTGCTGCGTCGTATCAGGGCGCTCCCGGTGCCCTCCGTGGTTACCCGGGCTGCCGCCTCCGGACCCGTCGCTCGCGCCAGGCTATCGAATCCGGACGACACCCAGCGCTGCGACACATTGAGCCGCTCGGCCTCACCGAGCAGATCGATATCGCCGATGACGATCTCGGGATCCTCGACCACACTCTGCAGAATCCGGACCAGGCGATCGGCGAACGATGCCACCGTCTCCGGATCGAACAGCTCGGTGGCGTAGTTCCACGACATGCCCAGCGCACCGTCGGCGGTCTCGCCCACGGTCAGCTGCACATCGAATTTGGCTGTGCCAGGGTCGAATTCGACCACCGACAGCTCGACACCCGGCAGCGCGACGGTGCCCATATCCGCGGCCGAGGCGGCCTCGAAGGTCAACGCCACCTGGAACAGCGGGTGGTGCGCCTGCGACCGAGCCGGGCTGTGTCTACCCACCCCGGCGGCTCCGCCGCCTTGCCGTCCCCAGAGCACATCCACCAGCCGCTCGAACGGCACATCGGCATTGGCGAAGGCCGCGAGATCGGTGCGGCGCACCTGCGCGAGCAGATCGCCGAACTTGACGCTCGGCTCGACCTCGTTGCGCAGCACCAGCGTGTTGACGAACATGCCGACCAGATCGTCGAGCGCACGTTCACCGCGGCCGGCGATCGGGGTGCCGATGGCGATATCGGTGCTGTTGGACAGCCGGGCCGCCCAGGCCGCCAGTGCCGCGTGCATGACCATGAACAGCGTGACCCCGCGAGCGCGGGCAAGCTCGGCCAGTGCGGCGTGCAGTTCGGCGTCGATCGAGAAGCCATGGGTGCCACCGGCATTGGACGCGACCTCGGGCCGCGAACGGTCGGCGGGCAGTTCGATCTGATCGGGCAGATCGGCCAGCTGCTCGGTCCAGTACGCGAGCTGCTGTGCCGCGACGGATTCCGGATCGTCCTCGCTGCCGAGCACCGCGCGCTGCCACAGCGCATAGTCGGCGTACTGGACATCCAGCGGCGCCCAGGCGGGCACCTCACCGCGACTGCGCTCGGTGTAGGCCAGCACCACGTCACGCAGCAGCGGACGCAGCGAGAAGCCGTCACCACTGATGTGGTGCATGACGAGCACCGCGACGTGGTTCTGCTCATCGATGCTGAGCAGGTTGGCCCGGAACGGCACCTCACTGGTCACATCGAAGTGCACGCTCGCCAGCTCGACGATGCGCGCGGGCACCGCGCCCGGCGCGATCGCCTCGGTCCCCAGCTCGAAGCGCACCTCGTCGGTGTGCAGTACGTGCTGGTAACCGGTGCCTTCGACCTCCGGGTAAATGGTGCGCAGCGCCTCGTGGCGGGCCAGCACATCGCCGACGGCGGCGTTCAGCGCGACGATATCGACATCGCCGGTGAGCCGGACCGCGACCGGGATGTTGTTGACCGCGGTGCGGTTGTCGAAGCGGTTCAGGAACCACATCCGCTGCTGGGCCAGCGATAGCGGAACCAGTTCGGGACGCGGTTGCGGAGTCAGCGGTGCGCGACCGCCTTCGCCCGCCGCCGATTCCACCAGTGCGGCCAGTGCCGCGACATTCGAAGCTTCGAACAGCGCGCGCACCGGGATCTGGGTGTCCAGTGCCGCGCCGAGTCGTGCGGCCACCTGGGTAGCGATCAGCGAGTTGCCGCCGAGTTCGAAGAAATCGTCGTCCAGACCGACGCCGTGTCCGACGCCCTGCAGACCGAGCACCTCCGCGAAGGTCCCCGCGACGATCTCCTCCACCGGGGTGGTCGGCGCGCGGAATACCTTGGCCGCGAACGTCGGTGCGGGCAGCGCCTTGCGATCCAGCTTGCCGGAGGCATTGAGCGGGAACTCGTCGAGCACCATGTAGGCCGCGGGCACCATGTACGCGGGCAACTGCTCGCCGAGCGTGTTCTTGACGGTCTCGATTTCGATGGCCCGGTCCGGATTCGCGACCAGGTAGGCGACCAGCTGATCGCCGGTGCGCTCATCCGAATGCACCAGCACGACCGCCTGTGCCACCGCGGCCTGCGCGGTGAGCGCCGACTCGATCTCACCGAGTTCGATACGCAGACCACGCAGCTTCACCTGGAAGTCGGTGCGGCCCAGGTACTCCAGT
>NZ_BAGN01000208.1 GCF_000308835.1 Nocardia vinacea NBRC 16497
TTCGAAGGCCGCATGGTCGATGCCCCGGTGCTGCGGCATGCCGAGCAGATCGTGCGGCGCGCAAACCACACCTGATTTCCGAACACTCAGCCAGGAGGTAATGCGGTGCAACCACAATGGGTGCCGACCGAATCAGATATCGCGAAGGCGCGCATCACCGACTTCGCCGGGTTCGTGGCTGCGCGCACCGGACAGTCCGTGCCGGATTACCGGACACTGTGGCAGTGGTCGGTCGACGATCTGCCCGGCTTCTGGGGTGCGCTGTGGGATTACTTCCAACTCGGCCCGATCGCGGGCGAGGTGCTGGCCAGCGCTGAAATGCCGGGCGCGCAGTGGTTTCCAGGTACCCGGCTGAACTATGTCGATCAGGTCGTACGACAGTTCCGCACCGATCGGCCCGCCATCATCGCCGTGGCCGAGGACGCTCCGGTACGCGAGGTGTCCTGGAGCGAATTGATCGACAGCACCGCGGCATTCGCGCGCACACTGCGCTCGCTCGGCGTGCAGCCGGGTGATCGGGTGGCCGGATACCTGCCGAATATTCCGGAGTCGGTGATCGCCTTTCTGGCCACCGCGAGCATCGGTGCGGTGTGGAGCGCCTGCGGTCAGGACTATTCGCCCAAGGCGGCGCTGGACCGACTGGGCCAGCTCGAACCCACCGTGCTGATCACCGCGGACGGCTACCGGTTCGGCGGTAAGACGCATGACAAGCGCGACGATATCGCGGCATTGCGGGCCGGACTCGACACCGTGAAGACGACGGTCGCGGTATCCCAACTCGGGCTGCCGGTGCCGGACGCACTGGACTGGACCGAGGCGGCTGCCAATACCGAGGCCGTTGTCATCGAAACCGAGACGGTCGATTTCGACCATCCGTTGTGGATCGTCTTCTCCTCCGGCACCACCGGACTGCCCAAGGGCATCGTGCACGGGCACGGTGGCGTCGTGCTGGAACATCTCAAAGCCGTTGCGCTGCAGGCAGATATCGGCCCCGAGGACACCTTCTTCTGGTATACCAGCCCGAGCTGGATGATGTGGAACTTCCAGGTCGCCGGGCTGCTGGTCGGTGCGACTATCGTCTGCTACGACGGCAGTCCCACCTATCCAACCCCGGATGCGCTGTGGCACATCGCATCTCAGGTCGGCGCGACCGTGCTCGGCACCAGTCCGGGCTACGTGCTCGCCTGCATCAAGGCGGGTGCGGTACCGCGCACCGACCACGACCTCACCGCACTGCGGCAGGTCGGCATCACCGGTTCGTCATTGCCGCCCGCATCGGCGGTTTGGTTGGGCGAGAATGTCGGTGACCACGTCCAGGTCGCCTCGATCAGCGGCGGAACGGATGTGGTCTCTGCCTTTATCGGCGGTGCGCGGACCGTACCGACCTGGCCGGGTGAGCTTTCCGCGCCCTATCTGGGTGTCGCACTGGAGGCCTTCGACGCAGACGGCAAGCCGGTCCGCGACGAGGTCGGCGAACTCGTCATCACCAAGCCGATGCCGTCCATGCCGGTGCGTTTCTGGCACGATCCGGACGGAATCCGTTACCACGACGCGTATTTCGACATGTTTCCCGGCATCTGGCGGCACGGCGACTGGATCACCATCACCGAACGCAACAGCATCGTGGTGCACGGCCGCTCCGACTCCACCCTCAATCGCCACGGCATCCGCATGGGCAGCGCCGACATCTACCAATCCGTCGAGCGCCTCCCCGAAATCACCGAGGCCCTCGTCATCGGCGCCGAACAACCCGACGGCGGCTACTGGATGCCTCTCTTCGTCACCCTCACCCCCGGAACCGACCTCACCGACGACCTGAAAGCCCGCATCAACACCACCATCCGCACCGAGGTCTCCCCCCGCCACGTCCCCGACGAAATCATCGTCGCCCCAGGCATTCCGCACACCCGCACCGGCAAGAAGCTCGAGGTCCCCATCAAAAAGCTTTTCCAGGGCGCCGACCCGACGCGCGTCGTCGAACGCAGCGCCGTGGACAACCCGGACCTGCTCGACTGGTACGCCGCTATCCGCCCCGATACCGAAAACTGAACCGGCGCATTCAGCCGTGGATGGCGGGATCGACGACATCCTCGGTCCATTCCACCAGAGCTCCCCGCTGGCCTATATCGTGCAGAGAGGACGTATATCGGCTGCGCCGCCCGGGGTCGGCGAGGTCAGCAGGAGACAGGGGTCGTATCCGCGCTCTGCCACTACCGCCCGGATCTCGAGCCATTGCGCCGCGTCGACGGCGGGTGATCGCGACAGCACGAATCCGGACAAACGCAGCGGGTCGCCCACGACTGCCCAGGAATAATCGTCGGCGATAAAAGTCACGATGTAATTGGTGGGCCCGTCGAGCGCATTCTGAAACGGGACCTGGGGAAAGCTCACGTGCAGCTGTGCGCGGCTGGCCGGATCGTTGACCCGGGCATTGCCGACGATGCGGTTCGTGGCCCCTGTCCAAGTGGTGCAGCTGTTCTCGACACGAATATTGCTCGCATCGATCAGCTGGTAGTTCGCCACGGTGTCGCGTGCACAGTCGAGGTTGTAGGGTTGCGGCACGGCCGCGACCTGGTTCCAATCTCCGAGGTAACGCTGCACGTCCAGAGCCGCAATCGGCTGCAACGGTTGCCCGCCGACCACCGGCCCCGCGGATGCGATCCCCGTACTCGCCGCCAGAGCCGCCGTTATCGCGGCGATCGCTCGGACAATTCTCCACAACGTTCGTGTGCTCGGACCGAACAATGATCTCACCAGTGTCTCCTTCGGAAATCGATTCGGTTGACGGCCGCTGAAACCGCGGCTCGGCCGGTCGTCAATCGTGCATTCGATATCGGCGGGCCGGACGTCCTGACCTATCTCACGATGATGCGGAAATACGCGACGGGCGATCACACTATTTCACGACATCGTATTCGGCGGCATGGTCCCGAAGAGGATGACTCGCATCAGGTGCGCGACCCGCTGCTGCGAGCACAATGGGTTATCGGGTCCGAGCCACTGACCGAGGTCTACCACCAGCGCCAGGGCAGCGTGCACCAGCACCCGTGCCTCGGCCGCGGAGAGCTCCGGCCGGACTCCGATGAGCAGCTTGGCCCACTCTTCTACGTTGAGCCGCTGGATATTTCGCAGTACGGTGCGATCCTCCGGCGGCACATTGCTGATCTCCGCGTAGTACACGAAGGTCAGCTTGCGCTCGGCGAACGAGCCCTGCACGTACAGCTCGATCAGGGTGCCAAGTGCCTGTTCCGGGGCATCCGATGCGGCGATGGCGGGTCCGATTGCCGCCGAAACCCGGTCCGCCGCACGGCGAAACGCGGCCGCGAGCAGGTCGCCCTTGCTGCGGTAGAAGCGGTACACCGCTGACGAGGCAGGCAGGCCCGCGGCATTGGCAATATCCTCCACGCTCACATTGGGATACCCGTGCTCATGAAAAAGCTCGATTGCCCGCACCAGCAACAGCTCGTGTTTGAAGGTGAGCGGAACCTCCTTCGCACCAAGGGATTCGGTGTCATCGCCGGGCGCGGGCAGATCACATGCGGTCACCGCATGACAGGCCGAGCGCAGCAAGGCCGTCAGCGCACGCACAGGCACGGCGACATGATGATCGGAGATGCTGCCGATTACGCTCATCGCGGCAGCCGAGAGCACCGCCCGATCCCCGTCGGGCAGCTCGGGTCGGGTCTCGGCCAGCAATTCGCGGGCCACCGAATCAGTGGTGATCAGATGATCGATGAGGATCTGGCGGTCGGGATCCTCCAGGTAGCGGTTCTGCCAGCGCAGCAATGCGGCGCTGCGGCGATTCGCGATGGAGGCCGCGATGAGGGCATCGAGGATGTGGTCGAGGCGTTCGGCGGCGGGCCGGTCACGCAGCCGCTCGGGCAGGCGTACGGCCTCGGTGCTCAGTCCGGCCAACCGCAGCGCCTCCTCGCGGAACAGCGCGTATTTGCTCGGATAGTGCCGATACAGTGCGGTAGAGCTGATATCGAGGCGTGAGGCGATGTCCTCCATGCTCACGCCGTGGTAGCCGAATGCGCCGAAGGCCTCCGCGGCGGCGGCGGCGATCTGCGCCCGTCGGTTGCGCGGGCGGCGGCGCACCTCACGCGATCGCGCGGTGCGGCCTGCGGCCGCGTCCTCCGCTGCGCGACGATCCTCGGCATCCATCCCGCGATGTTAGCCCAACCGGACGCTTGCTCGACGTCTCTTCCCAGGGCTGAAATCGCAATGAATGGAAGGTCGCAAAAGCACGCTCTTACATGGAGTGTCTACACTCAATCCGTACGGAATACTCACTAACATACTCAGAACGGCGACGGGCGGTGTAGCGAAGCGGAGGGTGTGGACTACGAGCGGGCCGGGCGGCCGAACAGGACCAGCTGCATGAGCAATCGAACCCGAGCCGGGGAGGCGATCGGTTCGACACCGAAGTTGCGCCCCAGATCGACCACCAACGCGAAGGCCGCGTGGATCAGGAAGCGAGCCTCGGCGGGTGAAAGCTCCGGTCGCACATCGCGCAGCAGCCGCGCCCACTCTTCGACGCTGAGCCGCTGGATATTCCGCAGCACGGTGCGCTCGTCGCTCGGAACATGCTGGAACTCCGTGTAATACACGAAGGTGAGCGCGCGTTCGGAGAACGAACCATCGACGTACTGTTCGATCAGTGTGGTCAATGCCGCTTCCGAGTCGGACGCCGCTGCCACCGCGGGGCCGATCGCACCGGAAACCCGGTCGGCGGCCCGTCTGAACGCGGCCGCGAGCAGATCGCTCTTGCCCCGATAGAACCGGTACACCGCCGATGCGGCGGAAAGCCCTGCGGCAGTGGCGATTTCCTCGACGCTGACATTCGGATAGCCGCGATCGTGGAAGAGTTCGACGGCCTTGCGCAGCAACAGCTCATGTTTGAACGAATCCGGAATCTCGGCTGCCACCGGCAGTTCGGCATCCGCTTCCAGTGCGGGCAGCTCGGCGGGCACAATCGACCAGCAGGCCGAACTCAACAGCCGGGCAAGGGATTTCGCGGGCAGACTGGCATGGTGATCGGCGATACTGGTGATCGCGCTCAGCAGGGCGGCGCGCAGCACTCGCAGCTCATCCTCCGCGAGCTCCGGTCGCAATGCGGCCAATTGCACACCGATCGCGCCGACGACGGCAAGCTGCTGGTCGGTCAGGACCGTCAGATCCTCCGGTTCGAGATAGCGGCCCTCCCAGCGCACCAGGGTGACGGTCGGCCGATTCTCGATTGTCACGCCGATGAGGGCGTCGAGCACTTGGCGCAGCCGCCGCTCCGGCGTCCAGGGTTTACCCACCCCGCCGACTCCGTCGGCTGCCATCCCCCCGCCCCGCGCCGCTTCCGGCAGCTCGACCGATTCGGTCATTGCCCGGCCCACCCGCAGCAATTCCTCGCGGAACAGCGCGTACTTGCTCGGATAGTGCCGATACAGTGCCGCCGAACTGATCCCCAGCCCGGACGCGATATCCTCCATGCTCACGCCGTGATAGCCCAGCGCACCGAACGCGGCCGCCGAGGCCGCCGCGATCTGGGCCCGCCGATTCTTCGGCCTGCGCCGAATCTCCCGCGGTGCCGAGTCGCCGCTGACCGCCTTGCGCGCCGTACGGCGATTGTCGACACTCATGCGGCCATGGTATCGACCCTCGGACCGCCCCAACTGTCTAGGTCGGTCTGATTTGCCCAGGTGGGAGCATCCGGCTCCATTTCGGAGCTACCCGTGCATGAAACTGTTCGGCTTCGGCTGCGGCATCAGGCCGAACAGCACTCCGAGCCATCCCTGGGCTAGGACCGTGGCGGGGTGGCGAGGGGGGAGTTCACCTTGTTGACCAGCCATCGGCCGTCCACCTTCTCGAGCCGCATGACCATGGACAGTTGGCCGGGAGCCGGCTTGCCCTGGGTGCCCATGCTGGTGATGGTTTGGCCGATTACCACGATGGCCTCGGCGGAGGTGGTGTCGCCGGATTTGATCGCGCACTGGACGTCGTTGACCTTGGAGACCACCTCGCCCTGGGTGAGGACATCGCGCAGTTCCTTGCTGGTGCTGTCGAATTGCTTCTTCCAGTCGCCGGTGGCGCCGTCGAGGACTGCGGCGAAGTATTTGTCGAGATTCCTGGCGTCGTAGTCGGCGAGTACTGGTGCGTATCGGCAGGCAGCGAGGCGGGCGTCCTCGTGGGCGGCGACCATGGCCTTGTTGTCCTTGTTCTGGAGGTAGAAGAACACCGTGGAGGCCACTGCGGCGGCGAGTAGCAGTGCGGCGGCGGCGCGGGAGGCGATGGCGGTGCGCTTGCTGGGCTTGCGGATGAGCGCAAACCGCTGGACCGCAGTCGCTTTCGCGCCTACATCTGGCGTGGCGTCCACACTCGGCGCGGCATCCGCGTCGATATCCTTGCCGAGCGAGACGGTCACCTCCGGCACATCGGCATCGGCCTGCGCATTCTCGATCTCCTTGTCGGCTGTATCGGAAATTCGCTCGCTCATAGCTTCTCGTTCCTATCTGCCGGGTGCGGGGCGGGAGAGTTCATTGCCGGTGACGCCGGGCGGCGGGCCGGAACCGTTGTCCGGCACATTCGGTCGTGGTGCGTTCGCCGAACCACGCACCTGCAGTGCGGGATTGGTGGTGATGCAGTAGTTGTAGAGCCGCACCCTGGTTTCGACGGTCTTGTCGGTCGGCACCACGGGGATCGTGTCGTAGTCACAGGTCGGACGCGGCCACGGATCGACCATGGTGTTGAAGGCGTTGTCGTGTGCCGGAATTCCGATGGCCTCCGAACCCGCGCGCAGCGCCGGGAACAGCGCTTCGATCGCTGGTTGACGCAACTTGGCCGCCTTGGTGATGGCGACGAAGTTGGTGATCAGGTTGGTCATCGGGTCCTGCGTGTCGTGCACGATGCCGCCGAGGTTGGCCAATTGGCCGGGGCCGAGTTCGAGGAATTTGCGCACTTCCTGATCGGCCGCGGTCAATTGCTGGAACAGTGTGCTCGAGCCAGTCGTCAGCGTGGTCAGATCGGGTTGGGCGTGGGTGGTGGTTTCGGCGATCACCTGTAGGTTCTCGATGAGTCGCTGGGTTTGCGGGAGCAGATCGGTCAGTCCGGACATGGCCCGGCTGATTCCGGCGACCATATTGCGCAACCGATCCGGACCACCGGCCAGCGCCTTGTCGAGTTCATCGATGATCACATCGAGTCGCGCCGGATTCATCCCGCCGATCAGCCCGCTCATATTCGTGAGCACCGACTGCACCGTCACCGGTGTGCTCGTCGCCGACCGATCGACGATCGAGCCGTCGGACAGATACGGTCCACTGTCGGAATCGGGGCGGAAGTCGAGGTACTGCTCCCCCGCCGCCGAGAGCCTGCCGACGGCGACAGTGCCGCCCACCGGAATCCTTGCGGTGTCATTGATTTGGGCGATAGCGGCAACGCCGTCGCCGGATACATGAACGTCGAGTACCTTGCCGACCCGACTGCCGCGGAAGGTGACGTCATTGTTCGGCGCGAGTCCGCCGGAGCTCTCGAGCTCGACCCGGACCCGGTAGGTGCTCGGCAGCGGATTGATCCGCAGCACGGCCGCACCGAGATAGGACATGCCGAGAATCAGCACGACGATCAGCCCGATATTTGCCACTGCGATCCGATGTCGAACCAGCCAGTGCCACAGCGGAATATTCATCGCCCACCGCCTTGCAGCCGCCCGATGACCTTCTGGATCACCTCGGCCAAACTGCCGATGAATGCGGGTACATCGCCGATTTCCGGCCAACGGCTGCCCTTCGGATCGGTGAGCGCACCGATATCGAGATAGGAAACCGTGGCGGCGACCGCAAGCACCGGCCCGTCATAGCTGGCCATGACATTGGGATAGATGGCGTGCAGCCCGTCCAGCGTGCCCGCCAGATTGTCGCCCATCTGAGTGAATCCGGACATCAGCCGCTGGATACTGTCGAACAGGCTCAGGAACTCCGGGCCAGTGGTGTCGGTGAAATCACCAAGTGCGGACATGGTCACCGAGACCTTTGCGACGAGTTCGGCGATACTCCTGCTGTTTTCGGCGACCAGTCCGATCAACGGTGGGAATGTATCCGCAGCGGCACCCAATTCTGCCTTGCGCCTGGCCAATTCGCCGGTGAGCACGTTCAGTCCGGAGAGCACGCTGTCGACGTCTGCGGTGCGTGCGTTGAGTGCCGCGAGCACATCGGTCATTTCGGTGATCAGATGTGCGAGCTGTGGTGCGCGCCCGGCGAACATCGAATTCATCTCGGTGGTTATCCGAGCCACCTGATTGAGCCCACCGCCGTTGAGCAGCATGGAGATCGACATCATCAACTGTTCGACCGACGCGCCGGTGCCGGTATGGTCGGGCGCGATGGTGTCGCCGGGACGCAGCATTTCGGCGCTCTGCTGCTTGGCGGGCAGGGTCATCGCGACGAACATGTCACCGAGCGGAGTGGCCTGGCGCAGTTCGGCGGTGGTGCCGCGGGGCAGCTGAATATCCTGCCGGATCTGCATTTCCACATCGGCGAGGAAATTGGTGGTGCTGATCTTGGAGACCATGCCGATTTCGGTGCCGCCGATCTTCACATGTGCATTCGCGGGTAGGTTGAGCGCGTCCTTGAAAACGGCGTGCAACTCATAGCCCGGCCCACCGATGCCCGGCTTCGGCAGCGGCACATTGTCGACCGTCACGGCACACCCCGCTGCGGCGACAGCAACCATCGCCGCGACGAAAGCCGAACGCGCCGCCCTCATTTGGTGATTCCGAGCAGTGCGGCGGTCAACCCGAAGTCGGGGCCGAAGTCCTGGATTTTCCCGGTGCGGCAGCCGTCGAGACGCAGCTGGATGCGCTCACAGAACAACGAAAGCGCCGCACCGTCCAGCACCGCCTTGTCCAGCAGACCGTGTAGGCGCAGCGCCCGGTTCTCACGGCTCACGGCATTCGAGAAGTTCTCGAAGAAGAGTGGCGTTACATCGGTGATTTCGGTGAGCCCGCGCGCATTGGCCCGCATCTGCGCGGTCAATGTCGTGAATCGGGTGAGCGCACCGAGCAGTTGTTCGCGATTCTGGCCGACCACGGTCGAGGTATTGGTGACGAAGTCGTTGAGCTGGGTGATCACCGCCTGCAAACCCGGCGCCTGCTGCCCCATCAGTTGCACGAGTTCGGTGAGCCGACCGCTGAAATCCCTTACCGTCTGGTCGTTCTGGGCGATAATCTCGGTGATCTCATTGAGTTTGACAATGGTATCGGAGATCTGGTCACCATTGGCGAGGGTGACCTCGAATGCGGAGGACAGATCATCCAGCGTTTCGCGCAGCTTGTCGCCATTGCCGTTCAGCAGCGGAAACAACACCCGGCTCGCCATCGGTCCGGTTTCGTTATCGCCCTTCAAGGCCGCGCCGAGTTGATCGAAGGTTTCGAGGATGCGGTCGAGTTCGACCGGGGTACGGGTCCGGGCGAGCGGGATGTGCTGACCGTCGGTCAGCACCGGACCATTGCCTTCGTATGCCGGGGCAAGTTCCACATGCCGATTGGTGATCAGCTGTGGTGAAACCAGCGCCGCCATGGCGTCGGCCGGAATGCGCACGCCCTTATCGATGGACATGGTGACTTCGACGTAACTGCCCTTGGGGGTCACGGTATCGACCCGGCCGACCGGAACACCGAGCACCGCAACGTCATTGCCCGCATAAAGACCGGCGACATTCTCGAAATCGGCACTGATCTGCAGATGTTCGCCGAGATACCGATCGGGAAGTGCGGTGAGGCTGCCGGGTAGCAGCGAACAACCGGCCGCCACCGTTACGGCGAGGCCGAGCACCGTCGATTTCAGCAAGGTACCCATCTTCATCAATTGCACCCCTGTACGGCTTGGGCGAAGCACAGCCAGTTGTCCGGGAACACCCATGGCGCCCACACATCGCCGTACGGACCGTTGCCGAGGGCGTTGTTGAACTGCCGCAATGCGACCGGCATGATCTCGTAGAGCGAATCGAGGTTGTCCCGGTTCTTTTCCAGGCCCTCGGACATGGTGTTCAGATTCTGGATGAGCGGACCGAGCTGATCCTGGTTCTCCAGGCCCATATCCTGCAGCAGCCGCGACAGCATCGCGACATTGTCGAGCAATTGTCTGAGCAGGTTCTGCCGCAGTGCGACGGCATTGCCGATGGCCTCGCCGCGGGTCAGCAGCAGCAGCACGCTATTGCGGTTGTCGGAGGCCAGCTCGGCCACCTGATCCATGCTCTTCAGGAGGGTGTCCACCTCGTCGCGGCGATCATTGATCACCTTGGCCAGCGCGCCGATGCTGTTCAGCGCCTCGACGGTGAGCTGCGGCGAGTCACCCATCTGCTGGCTGAGCACATCCAGGGACTGCCGCAGTTTCGCCGGATCCAGGCGTTCGATGCGCTCGAAGGACGATTTGTAGTTCGGATCCCGGATGACCTTGCCCAGGTTGTACGGCACCGAGGTCTGCTTCAGCGGAATTCGGTTGTCCGGCAGTCCTTTTCCATTACCGGGCACCAACTCGACGTGCAGCTTGCCGAGGATGGTCGTCATCTTGATGGCGGCCGAGGCGTCCGGACCGAGTCGAAGATCCTTGCGCACCTTCAGATCCACGACAACCTTCGCGCCATCGAGCCGCACGGCACTCACCGAGCCGACCTCGATGCCGGAGACATCCACCGATGCTCCCGATCGCAGCCCCGCTGCCTGCGCGAATTCGGCATGAATCGTCTTATCGCCGAGATGCGCCTGCGATAACGCACTCGAGCCGACCAGCAGCACGACGACCGAACCCGCGGCGAGCAGTCCTAGCCACAACAAGCGATTGCGCACCCGACTCACTAATGCCGTCATCGGCAGACCTCCGAATGAGAATTGCCGCCCACCTGTGAGAACAGCCCGGGTGGCAGCAGCACGCCCCACAGCGAGACGTCCAGCGAGCAGATGTAGGCGTTGGCGTATGCGCCGTAGCTGGTGAACCGAGCGAGGCCATTGAGGACGGTCGGCAGCTCGACCGCCGCCTGATCCAAGGACGCGCCATTGAGGATCAGCAGCGCGACACCGCTGGTCGCATCGTTCTGCGCCCGAGCCAGATTCGGCTTCACCTGATTGATCAGAGCCGCCAGCGAATCGGTGGATTTCGCCACCGTATCGACCGACGCCTTCAGCGATTCGCCCTGTGCGTAGAGCGATTCCACCAGCGAACGTGCCTGCGTGATCAGGGTTTCCAATTCGCCGCTGCGATTGGCCAGGCCCGCGATCACACTGCTGAGATTGCCGATGACATCGCCGAGAATTTTGTCGCGCTGACCGAAGGTGCCCGCGAGTTCGGCGGCCTGGGTGATCAGCGCACTGAGCGAGACATTGTTGCCTTGCAGGGCCTGAATCAAGGTCTCCGACAGCGAATTGACCTGATCAGGTTGCAGCACGCTGAATAGCGGTTCGAAACCGGACAGCAACGATGACACATCGAACGACGGTTCGGTGCGTTCGACGGGAATCGCGGATCCGGCAGTCAGCACCGCGCCCTCGTCCTTGCCCGGAACCAACGCGATATAGCGCTGCCCGATCAGATTCTGGTAGCGCACAAGGGCTTTCGTCGTCGTGGTCAGCCGCTGATCGTTCTGGATACGGAAGTCGACGCGCGCCTTGTAGTCGCCGTCGAAATCGATCGCGTCGACCCGCCCGACCCGCACACCCGCCATCCGGATGTCATCGCCGACACGCAGTCCGAGCACATCGGTGAAAGTGGCCGAGTACGAGTCGGTATCGCCGGTTACCGAACGCTGCAGCGTCGACCAGATCGTGTACGTCAACAGCACCGCGACCACGGCGAATAGACTGAATCCCGCCATCGCTTTCCCTGATTTCATGTACTCACCGCCCTTCATCCGGTGCGGTGCCGTACACAGTTACCGAACCACCGGCCAGTACCGGAGCCAAGAGCAGGTACTGCGCGGTGGTCGGTCGCCCGCCGACAATCGCGGCGGCGGCATCGAGTCCGCGCAGATCCGAATTCGGCTGGGCGGGATGATCCGTCGCAGCGGCTGGCGCGGTGATGCCCGGAATCGTCGGCAGCCCCGGAATACTCGGCAGTCCGGGAATACTCGGCAGCCCCCGCGCCGGAGCAATGGGCGCCGGTCCCGCGGCTGCCAACCGCTGCGGCATCAGCTGCGACGGAAACTCCTGCGGCGGTGCGACATCCGGCACCGTACTGCCGCCACACCGCGGACCGGCCATGGTGCCGTAGTGCGGACAGTCCTCGGCCGTGTACTGCTGGAACGGCGTGAAGCTGACATCCATCTTCCACACCATCTGTCGGCTGGGTCCGAATCCGAAGGTCGTGCGCACTCGTTGCAGCGCGGCATTGAAGTTGGCGGCGGTATCCGGGATGGCCTGCGGATCCCTGGCCAGACCACCGAACAGGCCGTCGAGTCCGACGACCAAATCCTTCCCGGCGTCCGGATTCCGTGCGAACAGTGAATTGACCGAGTCGACCGCGCCGCCGGCATTGGTAAGCAGTGCGACGAGATTGTCGCGCCGCTCGGTGAGCGTGCGTGCGGTGGTCACCGAATCCGACAGCACACCGACCAGCTCCGGCGCCGAAACGCTCAGCGCCGTCACGGCCCGGCCGAGGTTGCCCAGCAGATCGCCGATACCGGGAGTCGCGTGCACCTGGGTGAGCCAGGTATCGAGGCGTTCGATGGTGGAACCCGGCACCCGCGCGGCGGGATCGAGTGCGTCGGCCAGGGTTGCGAGCACCCGGCCCAGCTTCTCCGGCTGGATATGGTCGAGCACATCGCGCAGCACACTGAGCGTGGTCTGCAACTGCACGGTGCCTGCGCTGGTGTCCTCGGGAATTCGGGCGCCCGCCCGCAGGGTTTCGGTGGCGTGCCCGTTGTCGACGAGTTCGATGGCGGTCACCCCGAAGATATTGTCGGGAATCACCCGCGCCGTGACATTCGCCGGAATCAGGCCCGCCACAGCCGGTTTCAGATCAAGAGCCGCGTCTTGACGTTCGCCCTTCGCGACTACATCGACACCGGTCACCGAACCGACGACCATGCCGCGGAACTTCACATCGGCATGAGTCGGCAGCCCGTCACCGGTGCTGGTGAGCACGGCGACAACCGAGATCTTGTCCTGGAAATAGCCGGTGTAGCGCAGGCCGAGCAGGTACAGCAGCAATGCCGCCGCCGCGGCCATGGCAATTCCGGCCAGGGTGAGCTGGCGTGCGGTGGGCCCGCACCCACTTGGATCGAGCAGCATCGCCACCTACCCCGAAATCCGGAATCCGGGGTCGATACCCCAGATCGCAAGGGTCAGAAACAGATTCACGAACACCATGACGACGATCACCATCTTGATCGCACGGCCGGCCGCGTGGCCGACGCCTTCCGGGCCACCGGTGGCGATATAGCCGTAGTAGCACTGGATAAAGGTCGAAATAAGCACGAACACCACGACTTTGACGACCGAGAAGAAGACATCGATCCCATTGAGGAACTGGAAGAAATAGTGGTCGTAGGTCCCGGCGGAAGTGCCGCCGAGGAACAGTACGGACAGCTTCGTCATCAGATACGCAACGGCGAGGCCCACGCTGTAGAGCGGGACGATGGTCAGTGTCGCGGCGATCATCCGCGTGGTCACCAGATACGGAAGTGGCCGGATGGCAATGGATTCCAGCGCATCGATCTCCTCGGAGATCCGCATCGCACCCAACTGCGCGGTGAATCGGCAGCCCGCCTGGATGGCGAAGGCCAGAGTCGCAAGGATCGGGCCGATCTCACGCGTCGTCGCGAAACCGGAGATCGCGCCGGTCAGCGGATTCATGGTCAGCAGATTCAGCGCGGTGTAGGACTCCATGCCGACGGTGATCCCGCCGAATCCGCACAGGATGATGACCACCCCGACCGTGCCGCCGCCGACAATCAATGAACCATTGCCCCAGCCGACATCGGCGGTCAGCCGCAGCACTTCCTTGCGATAGTGCCTGAGCACGAACGGAATTGCCGCCACCGCCTGGCAGAAGGTGATCGCCTGGTGGCCCAGTCGCCGGTTGGCCTGCACCGGCACGCTCGCGACCGCAGAGACCGCGCGAAATGGCTTCAGCGCGGGCGGGGTGTATCGGGTGCCCATCTCAGATCACCTTCGCCGGGAAGAGCGTGTTGTAGATCTGGGTGATGATGATGTTGGTCGCGAACAGCATCAGCGCCGAATTGACCACCGCCGCGTTCACCGAGTTGGCGACCCCACCCGGACCGCCCTTGGTGTGCAGTCCGATATCGCAGGCGATGATTGCGGTCAGCGCCCCGAAGATGGCCGCCTTGATCAGTGCGATCACCAGATCGTTCGCCACCGCGAAGGAGGCGAAGGTGCTGATGAACGAACCCGCCGTGCCGCCCTGGGCGTACACGTTGAACATATAGCCGGTGGCGAAGCCGACGAACACCACGAATCCGCACAGCAGAATGCTGACCAGGATCGCTGCCAGCAGTCGCGGCGCGACCAGTCGGCGCACCGGGTCGACGCCCATCACCATCATCGCGTCGATCTCCTCACGAATGGTGCGGGAGCCGAGATCCGCGCAGATGGCCGAACCGACCGCGCCCGCGATCATCAGCGAAGTGACCAGCGGCGCACCCTGCCGAATGATGCCGAGACCACTGACCGCGCCGATAAAGGTCGTCGCACCAACCTGATTCACCAGGGCACCGACCTGGATAGACACGACAACGGCGACCGGGATCGCGACGAATACGGTCGGTGCGGCGGAGACGCTCGCCATGAACGCGCACTGCTTGATGAACTCGTGGAATGGGAAGCGGCGCACGAACATCGCGCGCAGCATCTCGACGAAGGCATCGCGCATGAGCCGAACCTGGCGCCCCAAGGTCTCCAGCGACCGCTGCGGATGCCGTTGCCACAGGCCCTTCAGATCCTCGAGGGCGCGCTCTAGATCCGTCGGCTCAGTGTGTCTTTCGGTGAGTCGAGTGCTCATGCCGACTCGCTGAGTTGATGCTGGAGCAAGACGAGGAGATAGCCGACCACGGCTATACCGGCGACGGCAGTGCTGAGTACGGCGAGCCAGAGCCCGAACCGCAGCACCGGATTGACTTTCATACGCCCCCCGAGGATCTTGACGCCGATCACCAAGATGTCGATGAGCCAAACCAAGATCATCATCAGGTCATGCACACATTCGAGAAGGTGAGCACCGGCCAGCACACGATCGAGCCGAGGAAGGATATGACCACGTCGATGCCGTGCATGCGGTGCAGATGGCTGGTGTGGGTCAGCGTCCAGATGAGGCCGACGAGCCCGTATGGAATGGCGAGAATGATGATGGTGCCGAGGAATTCGGAGACCTTCATCTCGTAGCTGAATATTCGATCCAGCTTCTTGAGCATGCGCCTGTGTCCTTTCCCCCGCCGCCTGAGCAGCACAGCCGGACACACGCCGGGGCGAGGAATCGCTGCGGCGCGAGTGCGGCCGATCACGCTGCGATCGGTCGGGTATGGGTGCGTATGTTACGCACTATTCCTTCGATTGCGGAAGAACTTCAGAACACTTAGTTCGGCGAATCTCGATAGAGAACCCAGTACAGCCCGCTAGACTCTGCACATGATGATGAGAATAGCGAGTAACATAACTAATCGCTGACTTCCTGGGGGCCAGTTCGAAGGCAGGAGCGTCCGATGACGAGCCACGCGGCTATCACGACAGCAACGGACCGACGGCCGATCCGTGCTGCCGCATCCGCAAGTAGAAGAACCGGATCCGAGCCGGACGAACCGCTAGCCCGAGTAGGCGTGCCACATCTGGTGGACGATCGCCTCGATGTCGGAATGCT
Organism: Nocardia vinacea NBRC 16497; assembly: GCF_000308835.1. Lineage (GTDB taxonomy): Bacteria > Actinomycetota > Actinomycetes > Mycobacteriales > Mycobacteriaceae > Nocardia > Nocardia vinacea. The sequence continues at coordinate 15,855 of NZ_BAGN01000208.1, forward strand.
TTGGTATCCAACCTAATTGGCCCATTGCCTTCGTCGAATCCCCGACCGAGGAACTCGGCTCCGGCACCGCTGGGCGATGGGTGAGCGCCACACGTCGTCCCGACACCCTTTCGACAGCGGCAACCACCTGGCGGACGCTCGTGCCCCGGCCGCTACCGATGACATACCGCTCGGTCAGGCCCGGCGGTGGCAGGTGTTCGAGCCCGGCAACGAAAGCATTCGCGGCATCGGAAACGTGCACATAGTCACGGACCGTCGTGCCGTCGCCGTTGACCTCCAACGACTCGTTCCGCGCCGCAGCGCTGAGCACCCGCGGGATGAGCCGAGTGGGATCCGGATCGCAGCCGCCCGCCACATTCAACAGCCGAAGCACAACAGCGGCGGCATCGTGGGCTTCGATGGCTGATTCTGCCGCCAGTTTGCTGTTTGCGTAGGGGCGAGGCGGGTTATCGGGCAGATCCTCGATGATCGGCCGGCCGCTCACATCGCCGTAGACAGCACCGGTCGAGGCGAATACGAGCCGGGCTACCCCGGCGGTCGCCATGGCATCGAGCAGGGCGATGGTCCCGCCGGTGTTGACCCCGAAGTATCGGAGAGGGTCGGTCATCGACTCCCGCACCCGGGTCAGCCCGGCCAGATGACACACCGCATCTACGCCGTCGACAGCGCGTCGAAGCGCGACGGGGTCGAGCAAGTCGGCAACGCGAATCTCGGCGGCATGCACGATGTTCGGCCGCTCCGAATGCACCATGGCGACAGCATCGTGCCCAGCCTCCGTCAAGGCCGCAACGACAGCTGTGCCCAGGTAACCCGCCGCTCCCGTAACAAGTACGCGCATGGCGCGAGCCTATGGAAGGTCCTGGTCGGCTACCGGATCGGGTAGCGACGGTCGATGATGTCGAACATATTGGGTTGGCCCGCTTTGTAGAGTTCGCGGTCGACGAGTTTCAGGGGTTCCCAGAGTGGCATGGTGAAGCGCGGCGTGATGGTGGCCAGTCCGGCTGACGAGCCGGAGGCGTGCAGGATGGCATTGGCGGCGAGGCGGCCGCCTTCGTTCGCGCCCTCCATACAGGCGACATTCATGCCGGTCTTGATCCAGTCGCCCGCGAGGAAGAGGTTATCGATCGCGGTGGCGGCGTCGGGACGGTCGGACCACGAGCCTGGATTCTGGATGAAAATAGCGTCGCTGTAGGCGATTTCGGACGTGCCCGCGTCGGTGAGGGCCGGGTCGATCATCCAGGAGTGCAGCATATCGTCGGCGAGCTGGATTTCGCCGTCGTCATTGACATGCGCCTTGATCTGGGCCCATGTTTCGCGGGCGATCTCCTCGGGGGTGCACTGCTTGGCGGTCTTGCGGTTGAAGGTGCCCGGCTCCTCCCATTCGGAAATGATGGCGGACAGCACGTCCTGAACACTGCCGTCGCCGTAGGTGGTCAATGGCCGTCGCCAGAACTGGGCTTCGCTGATCGAGGTCAGGCCCCATGGCGCGTCGTTGTAGCCGACGTGACCATTGGCCAGGTCGGCACGTTTGCGCAGGAAGAATTGGATGCCGACCATCCAGGCGGCCTGCAGGTTTCGGATGCGCTCGAGATTCGGATCGGCCGCCGCCATATCGTCGGTGAGTACATCGGGGAACTTGTCGAGCGGGATTGCGGAGAGGTAGTAGTCGGCTTCCACCCGATGACGCGCGCCGCCCTGGTCGGTCACGGTGGCCGAGGTGAGGTGCGCACCATCGCTGTCGAAACCCGAAAGGCGCTGGCCGAGTTGAAAAGTCACGCCGATCGAGCGCAGATAGTCGATCCACGGATTGATCCACGCCTCGCTTGTCGGGCCATTGAGCACACGGTCATTGCCCTTGCCGTCGCTGTCATTGTCGAGGTTCAGCACCGACCACACGTATTCCTCACCGACCAGCCCGATCGAATGTGCGCTGCAGTTACGGGATTTGGTGGCGACGAGCTCACGGATGAAGCCGTCGCCGAGGAAGCGGTTGTATTCCGGGGACGAGTTGTCCAGGCGCGCGAAATCGGTCCAGGTCATCCGCTCCCACTGGCCCAACTTGCGCTCGGTGCTGCTGGAGACATAGACGGCCAAGCGCTCCGCGGCGAAGACCGCTTCGTGCAGCGGCAGCCGGAACAGCGATTCGAAGACCGATGCGACGGAGTCGATGAATCCCTTGGGGGTCATCGGGAATTGCGAGAACGGCAGTGGGAACGGCAGAGGAACGGTGAGATTGCGCCGGTCCATGCCCGCGATCATGGCCGCATTGAGTCGGACCAGGTTGTCCCATACCCCGTTCACATTGCCGGGGAACGGGATTCGGCGCAGCGTATCGGGCAGATTGTGATAAAAGCCGAAGAAGCTGCGGAATCCGTGTTCGCCGGGTAGGTCGGCGGCGTAGATGCTGCGGGTCTTGCCGCCGAAAGCGCCGAGCTTCTCGTAGACCGTGACCGCGAAACCGCGTTCGGCCAGTTCGTGCGCGGCGGTCAGGCCCGCGGGACCCGCACCGAAGATCGCCACGGATCGACCGGGCTGGGCGCTCGCCCGACCGCCGGTGGGCGCCAATGTCATGGCGGCGACACCACCGGCCACGGCGGCGTTCCTCATGAATGTTCGTCGCGACTGCTTGGTCCGCATGCTGAATCTCCCGACCATCCGGCCTGCCACGTCCATGTGAGCCGCGCACAGGCGCCTGCGATGTCGCAAGATGTTACTGACTATTCTGACGCTTTGTGAGCGTTTCTCAGATGTAGATGCGACCGAAACAGCATGCCGAAATAGTCCAAGATCGGCCGCGCACGGCTAGGTGTGCCCACAATCATGTTGATACTAATTCTCTTCACGGACACAAGGCGTGTTCGAGCATGGCGGTCTGATCGGGCAATGATTCCGGCGGCTTGGTGTAGGCGTAGGTCACTGCCCGGCCGTCCAGCGTCGCGCCGGAGACCGTGAGAAAGCCATAGATGCCGCCGGTGTGCCCGACATACTCTGCGCCGCACGGCAAGTGCGTGGATCCGACGCCGAGTCCGTAGGACATATCGAGCATCCCCATCGGCACACCGTCGCGCATCTCCCGCAACTCGGCCGCGGGCACCACCTGTCCGGCCAGGAGTGCCTGGTAGAAGCGATTCAGATCGTCGCCGGTGGAGACCATTGCGCCCGCACCCCACGGCACCGAAGGTTCGATGCGTGACACATCGGTGACGACGCCGTCGATATCGGCGTACCCCTTGGGATGTGGGCCCCGGATATCGAGCTCGCCTGGCGCGGGCAGGTAGGTGTCGTCGAGCCCCAGCGGCTTCAGGATCCGCCGATTCAACTCCTCGACATACGCCGCACCCGTGACCCGTTCGACCAGTACATCCGCCACGATGTAGTTGGAGTTGCTGTACTCGAACCGCGCACCGGGCGCGAAATCTGCTGGTCTGCTGAGGATTATCGCGATCTGCTCGGCGGGCGTCATGATCCGCCCGGCCAGCGCCGCCTGATACTCGTCGACACGCGGGTCATCGGTGAGCTCGGGCAGACCGCTTTGGTGCCGCAGTATCTGACGCACGGTGATCGCCCGCCCATCGATCCCCTCGCCCCGCAACAGCCCCGGCAGATACGTATCCACCGGCTCATCGAGCCGAATCTTGCCCTCCGCCACCAACTGCAACACCACCGCACTGGTGAACGTCTTGCTGATACTGCCGATTCGCACCCGCTGCGGCGGCGCCGCCGGAATCGGCGCACGAGTACCGATATCGGCTACACCACTGGTGAGGGTGACCGTCTTCCCGTTCTCGGTCAAGGTCGCGATCATCCCCGTGACCCCGCCCTCGACCGCGCGATCGATATCGCCCTGCACCACCCGAATCCGCTTCGCCGAAACCCCCACCGGCGCATCGGGATCCTTGGTACATCCCGAAAGCGCAGCAACCACACAAACAGCAATACCTACCGTCACAAGGCGCATGCCTCGACGCTAGGAACATTCCCCGTCCCGCACATCAGGGGCGCCCCCGGAGATCGCCCCGGGGAGGCCCCCTAGTACCACCGAGTGATCATCTGATGCGCAGACATGGATCGTGCGATGACTTTCGATCGAGGCCGCGCACATCGAGTGAACACAGCACATGATTTGCAACTTGTGCGAGGAGGTCACCGGCTGTGCGACAGCCCTGCCGAACTGGGGGCTACACACCGCGATGCGTCACGACCCCGAGACTCCGGACAGCCGCACGAATCAAGGCTTGCGTTGGAGCGCACTCCAACTTTTAGAGTTCGGGGCATGACCAACACACAGGCCTCTACCAGCAATGATCGTTTCGAGCGCGGACTGGAACTGCTTCGACGGGTCGGTGGGCAGGAGCGGCCCGCGGTGCTGGACAGTCTCGCGGATATCGCGCCGGACCTGGGTCGGCTGACCGTCGAATTCGGGTATGGCGACATTCTGTCGCGGCCGGGGCTGACGTTGCGGCAGCGGCAGTTGGCGACGGTGTCGGCGCTGGCGGCGATGGGAAATGCCGCGCCGCAGTTGCGGTTCCACATCGACGGGGCACTGAATGTGGGGTGCACGCGGGAGGAGATCGTGGAGACGCTGATCCACGTCAGCGTGTACGCGGGGTTCCCTGCGGCACTCAACGGGCTGGGTGCGGCGCGCGAAGTGTTCGACGCCCGTACCGATCTCCCCGCACCGGCCGAACCGGCACCGGCACCGACGGGTGACCGGTTCGAGCGCGGGAGCGCCAAGCTCGCCGAGATCGATGGGCACGCAGGCGAACAGGTCATCGCCTCGCTGCGCGATATCGCACCGGATCTGGGGCGCTACATCATCGAGTACGGCTTCGGCGATATCTACTCACGTACCGGCCTGGACCTGAAGACCCGTGAGATGGTCACCGTCGCCATGTGCACCGCGCTCGGCACGGCGGCGCCGCAACTGGGCGTGCACATCCACGGCCTGCTGAATGTCGGCGGCACCGAGACCGAAGTCGTCGAAATCATCACGCAGATGGCGGGTTACGCCGGATTCCCGGCAGCACTCAACGGAATCACAGTGGCACGCACGGTTTTCGCGGAGCGCTCGGGCGACTGACGCACCTCAGCCGACAGGTAACGCCCGATCGATTCACCTCGGCACCGCGGCAATATCGCCTGCCCCGAGGCCTTACGGCCCATCCCGGTGCGGCACTTCTGCGGATAAGTGCCGCACCGGAACCCCCATCAGGGTCTCGGGTTACCTCTCGGCAGTACGCCGGAAGCAGTGCGCGGAGGCGGCCAGGTATTGGCGGCAGCGGGCACCGTGTCCAGCATGAACGGAGAGGATGAAGCGAGCCCGGTCATAACTGAGGCCCACCGGCTCTTGATTGCAATCGCGGCTCTGTACCAGCCACAATTCCCGGATATCCGAATGCAAAACGTCCATTGTTCACCTCTATCGAAGAGATAAGTGCACCCGGCACCGGCAGCGCCACCGGAACCCGCCGTCAACGCTGCGGATCGGAACAGCGTCGGGACCGTGCGTCGGGTTCCGGAGAGCCGGCACCCCCGAAAGGGTTTGGGGTACAAACCCGGTGCCGGGTACCGCTTCAGCGTGCACGTTGCGATTCGGTGGATAACAGAGCCGAATGCGGTAAATGCGAGTAATTTCCGATTGAATCAGCCTGGTACGAGGGAGCGGGACCTATGGTTGAGGTCGATTGGACCGGCGAAGACGTACTCGCTCTTCGCGTGGCGATGAAGCGAAGTCGCTATGAGTTCGCACGCCTGGTGGGCGTCACCCCGCGCACCGTGATCTTGTGGGAGAACGGCCGGACAACCCGGATGCATGCCGCAAGCAGGCGTTTGCTCGATCGAGTGCTATCGGAGGCCGACTCGGTCGTCGTCGCGCGATTCGAGCGCGCGATCGCGAGTCCGGCGACGGCCCGCGATACCGAAGAGACGAGCCCGGCGCTCGATCGGAAACAGCTCGGTAGGGACATCGGGCTCGACAAGGAAGTCGAGGATGACGACGTGAGAAGGCGATTGCTATTGGCCTGCATCGGTGCGGGCCTGGCCGGTCAGGCGGCCGATATGGTCACGAGCGAACCGGAGAAGATGCTCGCCACCCTGGACGCGGGCTCGATGAGCGAACGGCGGCTCGGCCTGCTCGAACAATCCGTCGAGGCCCTCGGCGCTCGCGTCGTGCAGGTGCCGCCGTACGAGTTGCTGCCGGCCACGCTCGATCAATTCCGCGCGGTCCGTGGCTGTCTCGCGGAGCGGCAGGCGACCCATCATCAAATCCGACTGGTCCGTACGGCCGGGCGCCTGGCGAATGTCGTCGGCGAAATTCTGTTCAATGAGGGACATTTCGGCCAGGCCCGATTGTGGTACACCACCGCAATTCACGCCGCCCAGGACATCGGCGACCGCTATTCCGAGGACATCGCACTCGCCGGATTGTCGTATTTACCAACCTATAGCGATAATCCGAAGGAAGTTTTGAACCTGCTCAGCCCACGCCTCGAAGAAAATCCGGGCAAAGGTCCGGCGGCGGCCTGGTTGTGGGGAATGGCGGCCCGAGCGCACGCCAGCCTCGGCAATTCCGACGGCTTCGCCCGCTGCATCGCGAGATCGGAGCAGGCACTGGAAAATGTTCCCGCGGAACAACTCTCGATCGGCATCTTTTCCTTCCGCCCGGAGAAGCTCGCCTTCTATCAGGCCATCGGCTATTCCCGATTGGGCCGCACCGAGCAGACCGCCCTGGCATCCGAGCGAGCTATCGGGCTCTACGACCCGAGCGAGACCATGGAACCCGCGCTGGTCCGGTTCGAACACGCCACCGCGTTGCTGGCCTCGGGCGAGGTGGACGAGGCCTGTGCGGTGGCGACCCGCGCGATCACCAATGGCCACACCTACGTCGGCCTCACCGTCACCAAGCGGGCGAAACAATTCGATACCGCACTGTCGGGTTTCCGGGGTCGCGCCGTCGCCGATTGGCGTGAGCAGGCTCGGATGATCGTCGATACTCCGCGTACCCGGGCATGAGGGGGTAGGGCGCACCGGTCGGCAGGGGGGATGTACGAACCGGCGCACCCTACCTATTCAGTTGGCCTCGGGCTGCATCGCGGTAATGAGTGAATTGGGACGCATATCCAGCCAGTGGGATTCGACGTACTTCAGACAGGAGCGACGCGCGGCCGCGCCGTAGGCGATGGTCCAGCCGCCGGGGACGGCGGCGAAGATCGGCCACAGCGAGTGCTGTCCTTCGGCATTGGTCAGGACGTAGAACTGGGCGTCATCGTCGTCGAACGGGTTGGTCATCTGGTCGGCCTTCCTGGTGGGAGAGTTCAGGCCCGGTCGGCGTGTGCCAAGACATTGGTCAGGACGTGGCCGATGCGGGCGAGGGCGGATTCGGAGGTCATGCGCCAGTGCGTGGCCTGGACGGCGTGGTTGTGCACGGTGCCGTCGACGGCGTCGGACCAACTGGCCGCGCCGGTAGCCCCGGTGGGGTCGTCGAGTGCGGCGGTGAAGTAGACGAGATCGCCCTTATAGGGCCGAGGGCGGTACCGGGTGATGAGCTCCAGGGAGTGCGTGCCCGCGTCGAGGAGCCGGCCGAGCCGATCGAATCCGAAGGATGCGAACGGTTCCGGAAGTTCGGCGATGCGCCGGGCGAGTCGGGTGCGATCGAGTTCGGTATCGGTGTCGTCGGCCTGTTCGCCGAGTAGCCCGCCGAGCAGATCGGCCACCGGTACCGTCGCCGTCTCGTCCACCGTGAGGTGCAGCGGACTGTCCATCATGGCCAGCAGCGCGACATGTTGACCCTGGTCCTCCAATTGGTTCGCGACGGCGTGTGCGAGTACACCGCCGAACGACCAGCCGAGCAGGTGGTAGGGTCCCTCGGGCTGTACCGCGCGGATTTCGCGGACGTAGCGTCCGGCCCAGTTCTCGATGGAATCCGGCAGCGCCGCCGCCGAATTCAGTACCGGGGACTGGATGCCGTAGATGCCGCGCTCCGGATCGATATGTGCGGCCAGACCCGCGAACGACCAGGCGACACCGCCGACCGGGTGGATGCAGAACAGCGGTTCGCGAGAACCTCCGGGGCGCAACGGCAATAGGACATCGAAGGCGGCTTGTGCGTCGACGCGGCCGCGGCCGCAGCGGTGCAGTTCCAGTTGGGTGATCAGGTCCGCGGGTGTCGGCGCGGCAAACAGCCATACCACCGGGATCTGCTCGGCGAGTGCGGTACTCAGCTGGGTTGCCAGTCGGGTGGCCAGCAGTGAATTGCCACCGCGTTCGAAGAAGTTGTCGTCCATGCCGATTCGCTCGACCTCCAGCGACTCGGCGAAGACGATGCAGACCAGCAGCTCCAACTCCGTTTCCGGAGCACGGAATTCTCGGGTGCCCAACTCGGGTTCGGGGAGTGCGGTCCTGTCGACTTTTCCGTTGGCGTTCAGCGGCACGGCGCTTAGTTGGATCAGCACGGTCGGAACCATGTAGCTCGGCAGGGTTTCGGCCAGTGCGGATTTCAGCGCGTTCGGATCGATCGGCGAGGTGGCGGTGAAATAGCCGACCAGCAGGTCACCGCGATGAGCGATGACGACGGCCTCGGCGACCGTCGGACGTGAGCGCAGCGCGTGCTCGATTTCGGCGAGTTCGATGCGGTAACCGCGCACCTTCACCTGGAAGTCACGGCGCTCCACGTATTCGAGGTTTCCGTCCGCATCCCAGCGGACCATATCGCCGGTTCGGTACATCCGGGTGCCGGGTGTACCGAATGGGTTGGCCACGAACCGTTCCGCGCTCAGGTCGGATCTGCCGTGATAGCCGCGGGCCAGCTGCGCGCCGCCCAGGTACAGCTCACCGGTCACGCCTGTCGGCACCGGGTGCAGCCGGTCGTCGAGTACATATACCTGGTTTCCGGATTCCGGCGTGCCGATGGGGACGACCGTCCGGCGGAGACCGGCGCCGGTGCGGAACCGGGTCACCGAGACGGCTGCCTCGGTGGGGCCGTACAGGTTATCGATCCTGGCGGCGGTGAGCGCGCCGATCCGGTCGACGGTCGCGGCGGGCAGTGCCTCGCCGATGACGAGCAGTCGCCGCAGTGATCTCGGCAGTCGCTGATCGCCGCTGACCTCGGCCAGCATGGCCAGCAGCGACGGCACCAGCGTCACCGTGGTGACCGAAGCGCGTCGGATCAGATCCAGCACCCTCGCCGGATCACGTTGTGCGCCTTGGGGTGCAAGTACCACTCGGGCACCGGTGCGCAGGGCCCACCAGAACTCCCAGACCGAGAGATCGAAGGCCGCCGAGGTCATCAGGAGCGTGGCGTCCTCCGGCTCGAGGGCGTATTCCGTTTGCAGCCAGTCCAATTGGTGTGTGACCGCCGCATGGGGGACGGCGACGCCCTTCGGGGTTCCGGTCGATCCCGAGGTGAAGATGACATAGGCGGTATGCGCGGCAGTCAGCGCGGACAGCCGCTCTTCAGCACGAATCGGACTGTTGTCGAGGACACCGGCCGCAACCGAGATATCCAGCACCACATCGTGATCCGCCACCGTCCCCGGCAGCATCGGCTGCTCGGCCGAGGTCAGCACCAAGGCCGGATCAGCGGCGGCGAGTACGCTCGCGGTCCGGTCCAGCGGGTGGGTCGGATCGAGCGGGATATACGCACCGCCCGCGGTCACCACCGCGTACATTGCGACCAAAAGGTCGACACTGCGTGGAATGGCCAGGGCCACCAGCGATTCCGGGCCGATGCCGCGACCGATGAGCGCGCGGGCGAGTCTGTTCACCCGCGAGGCGAACTGGCCGTAGGTGACCGTTACTTCGTCATCGACAATCGCCACCGCGTCGGGCGTCTCGGCGACCTGTGCCTCGAAGGCGGCGATGAGGGGGGCGGGAGTGAATTCGTGTTCGATCCGATTCCAGGACACCAGCATCCGGTCGCGTTCGGCGGTGTCGAGTAGCGCCAGATCTCCGACCGGCAGTAGCGCTTCGGCGCAGACCGCGGCCAGCAGGCGATGCAGTCGTCCGGCGAAACCGGCGACCGTGGCTTCGTCGAACAGCGCGGTGGCATAGGTGATCGATGCGGCCATACCTGCCGCATTCCCATCCGGGCCGTAGCGGTCGGTGACGACCAGATGCAGGTCGAATTGCGATACCTCGGAGTCGAAATCAACTGCGGTGGCGGTCAATCCATCCAGTGCGAATTTCGCTTCGGCCTGGTTGTGGAAGGAGAAGCCGACCTGGAACAGCGGATGCCGCGCAGTCGAGCGCTCCGGATTCAGCACCTCGACCAGCCGCTCGAACGGTACATCGGCATTGGCGAAGGCCGCGACATCCGCGGCGCGCACCCGATCCAGGAGTTCGGTGAAGCCGGTAGCCGCGTCCACCTGGGTACGGAGCACGAGCGTATTGACGAACATGCCGACCACATCGTCGAGTTCGGCCGCACCACGGCCCGCGACGGGAGTACCGACGGCGATATCGGCGGTGCCGGACAGGCGGGCCAACAGTACCGCGAAGGCGGCGTGCAGGACCATGAACAGTGTCGCTCCGGTGCTCCGGCCCAAATCCATCAATCTCGCCTGCATATCGGCGTCGATGGTGAAATCGACATGTCGCCCGCGGGTGGAGACGATGGCGGGTCGGGGGCGGTCGGTGGGGAGGGTGAGTTGTGCGGGCAGTCCGGTGAGGGTTTCGGTCCAGAAGCCAAGTTGCTGGGAGATCAGCGAATCCGGATCGCTTTCGCTGCCGAGCAGTTCCCGTTGCCAGCGGCTGTAATCCGCGTATTGCACCGGCAGCGGGGTCCATTCCGGCGGCATGCCGTGCTTACGCGCGGCGTAGGCGGTCATCACGTCACGTGCCAGCGGTACCAATGACGAGCCGTCCGCGGCGATGTGGTGCACGACCACGACCAGCACGTGCTCACTGAGGGCGGTCGCGCCTGCCACCGGACGGAATAGCCTGGTGCGCAACGGAACCGAGTCGCTGACATCGAATCCCCCACCGACGAAATCCGCGACCGCGGAGGTCAGATCGTCGACGGGCACCGGAATTGCGGCCAGCACCGGCGCTCCCGCATCGGCCATCGGCAAAACAACCTGTACCGCGCCGCTTTCGTGCTGCGGGTATACGGTGCGCAGAACTTCGTGGCGTTCGACCACGTCGATGATGGCCGCATTGAGTGCGGTGATATCGAGGTCACCGGTGAGTCGCACTGCCAGTGGGATGTTGTAGGCGGTGGACTGGCGGTCGAGGCGGTTGAGGAACCACATGCGCTGCTGTGCCAGCGAAAGCGGGATCGGACCGGTGCCGGTACGCCGGGTCAGTGCCGGACGAGCACGCATCGCAGTGGTGTCGAGAGCGGCGGCCAAGGCCGATACGGTCGAGTTCTCGAAGACAAGTCGCACGCCGACCGAGGTGTCCGATCGAGCGCCCAGTCGTGCGGCCAATTGTGTCGCGGTCAGCGAGTTTCCACCGATGGCGAAGAAGTCGTCATCGAGACCGACCGCTGCCAGGCCGAGCACCTCGGCGAAGACCTCGGCCACGATCCGCTCGGCGGCCGTCTCCGGTGCGCGGAAGGTCGCGGTGCGGAACTCGGGTGCGGGCAGTGCCTTGCGGTCCAGCTTGCCGACCGGGGTCAGCGGGATCTCGTCGAGGACCATGATGGCGGCGGGCACCATATAGGCGGCCAGCGATTGTGCGGCGAAGGCGGTGAGCTCCGCGGTGTCGATCGCTCGGTCCGCTACCACATACGCGACCAGCGAAACCGAACCAGCGGCGTCGGTGTGCCCGATCGTCACCGCGAATTCGACGCTCTCATGGGCCGAGAGCACCGCGTCGATCTCACCGAGTTCGATGCGCAGACCGCGCACCTTCACCTGATGGTCGGCACGTCCGACGTACTGGATAGCGCCGGATGCGATCCAGCGCACCAGATCACCTGTCCGGTACAGCCGCCCGCCCGCTGGACCGTAGGGATCGGCGACAAAACGATCGGCCGTAAGTCCCGGCCGCGCGTGATATCCGCGAGCCAGACCCGGCCCGCGCAAGTACAGTTCGCCGGTCACCCCATCCGGGACGGGTTGCAATCGAGTATCGAGCACCACCGCGGACATGCCGTGAATGGTGGTGCCCATATCGAATTCGCCGGGCCGCAGCGGTGCGCTGATATTGGTGATGATCGTGGTCTCGGTCGGACCGTAGGTGTTGTGGAACGCACGCCCAGTTCCCCAGCGTCGCACCAGATCGGGGCCGTACGATTCGCCGCCGACGGTCAGGTGGGTGAGTTCGGGGACTTCGTTGGGATCCATTGTGCGCAGCACCGCCGGGGTGATGAAGGCATGGGTCACCCGTTGATCCCGGACGAACGCGGTCAACTCCGAGCCGCCGTAGACAGTGGCGGGAGCGATCACCAGGGCGGCGGCAGCGGGCAGGACCAGCAAGAGCTCGAGCATGGCGGCGTCGAAACTGGGCGACGCCACGTGCAGGACGCGGGATGTCGCGGTGACCTGGTAGCGATCCCGCTGTGCACGCGCCACTCCCGCGAGGCCGCCGTGGGTGGCGAGTACGCCCTTCGGGGTGCCGGTCGACCCCGAGGTGTAGATCATCCACGCGGGATTGGCCACGCACACCGGACGGATCAGCTCATCGGGAGCAAGGGGCGCCGCGCTCGAATGCCGCATGCGGGCCGCCGTAGCCGGTGCGTCGAGTACCAGCCATTCGGTGGTGCCGGGCAGCGCCGGGCGGCATGCGGTGAGCGTAAGCCCCACGGCGGCACCGGAATCCGACAGCATGTGTGCGATTCGATCTGCCGGATACGTCGGGTCGACGGGGACGAAGGCCGCACCGGTCTTGGCCACCGCCCAGACCGCGAGCATGGATTCGGCGGAGCGCGGGATGGCCACGGCGACGAAGTCCTCGGCGCCGATGCCGTGGCCGATCAGCATTCTGGCCAGGCGGGACGAGTGCTCGTCCAGTGCACGATAGGTCAGCTCACGGTCGTCCGAAATCAGCGCGAGGGCATCGGGATTCATCGCGACGGCTGCGGCCATCAGTTCGGCGAGGGTATGCGGCGGCACCGGGTCATCGCCCCGCCTGGCCAGCAGTTCGGTGCGTTCGGCCGGAGTGAGCACATCGATGGTGCCGATCGGCGCGGACGGATTCGCGGCGAGTGCGCCGAGGACCCGACCGAACCGTCGGAGCAGTCCGGTGGCGGTCGCTGCGTCGAAAAGGTCTGTCGTGTAGTCGAGTTCGATTGCCAGGTTCCCCTCGGCGTCGAGTTTCGACGCGACGGTGAACTGGAGATCGAAGCGCGCCACCGGTTCATCGAATTCGACAGCCGCCAACTCCAGGCCCGGCAGTGTGAGTTCTTCCGTGCCGATATTCAGATAGCTCAGCGCCACGGTGAACAGCGGATGCTTGGATTGCGAGCGCTCGATGCCGAGTTCATCGACGACGCGCTCGAACGGCACGGTCGCATGGGCGAACGCGGCCAGATCGTTTGTTCTGGTCTCGTCGAGCAGATCGGTGAACGAACGCGCCGCGTCCGGATATGTGCGCAGCACCAGGGTGTTCACGAACATGCCGACCAGGTCGTCCAGCGCCGCCGCGCCGCGGCCCGCGACCGGGGTGCCGATGGCGATATCGCCGGATCCCGACAGCCGAGCCAGCAACACGGCAAGTGCGGCATGCACCACCATGAAGGGGGTTGCGTTGTGACGCGCGGCAAGTTCGTGGATGCGGGCGCCGACACCACCGCCGATGCGGGCGCGCACCGTGCCGCCACGCTTGGACGCGACAGCTGGGCGTGGCCGATCGGTGGGCAATGCCAGTTCTTCCGGCAGATCCCGCAGCGCTTCGGTCCAGTAGGTGAGTTGTTCGGCTGCAACCGAATCCAGCTCGACCGTCTGCCAGAGCGCGTAATCGGCGTACTGTGCGGCGAGTTCCGGCCAGACCGGGGTGCCGCCGACAACTCGGGACAGATAGGCCGACAACAGGTCTCGCAGCAGTGGGCCCATCGAATAGCCGTCCGCCGCGATGTGGTGCAGCACGGCGACGAGCACATGGCTGGTCGCGTGCTCCCGCAGCAGTATCGCGCGCACCGGCACCTCGGCGGTGATATCGAAGCCGGTGCCGAGGAAATCGGCGATGCGCCCGTCGACCGAGCCGGCGGTCTCGACGACGAGGGATACCGGTGCCGGTTCGGCGGGCAGGATCACCTGGTGTCCGATGCCGTTCGCATCGGCCGGGTATACCGTGCGCAGTGCCTCGTGGCGGGTGATCACATCCGTGAACGCGGCACACAGCGCAGCCTGGTCCAACTCGCCGCCGATGCGTACCGCGACCGGGATATTGTGGACGGCCGAGTCCGGGTCCAGCCGGTTGAGGAACCACATGCCGCGCTGTACCGGTGCGAGCGGAATGCGCTCGGGGCGTGGCCCGGCGATCAGTGGTACCACCTGGTCACGTGCTAGAGCGGCCAGGCGTGCCGCGAAGGCGTGCACGGTCGGTGCCTCGAACAGCAATCGCACGGGCACACGACCGAGCCGCTCGCCGAGCCGGGCCAGAACTCGGGTGGCGATGAGTGAGTTGCCGCCGAGATCGAAGAAGTTGTCGTCGGCACCGATCGGCGACCGCGCGAGTACGGACTCGAATGCCTCGGCCACCAACCGTTCGGCCGGGGTGACCGGCGCCCGGTAGGCGACGCCGTCGAATACCGGCTCCGGCAGCGCCTTTCGGGCCAACTTGCCAGAGATGTTGAGTGGGAAGGCGGCCAGTACAACGATCGTCGATGGGACCATATACGACGGCAACGCATCCACCGCGGCCGCCAGAACGGCCGCCCGCACATCTTGTGCATCACTCACCACGTAGCCGACGAGCCGGTCGCCGACCACCCCGGCTGCGGCCTGCGAAACACCGGGCACCGTCGCGAGTACGGCCTCGATCTCGCCGAGCTCGATGCGCTGGCCGCGGAACTTCACTTGGAAGTCGGTGCGGCCCAGGTATACGAGTTCCGGGGTGACGCCACTCGTGTCCCAGCGCACCAGGTCGCCGGTGCGGTACATGCGCTCGCCCGCCGGTCCGAATGGATTCGCTACGAACCGGTCCGCCGTCAGATCGGGCCTGCCGTGATAGCCGCGGGCGAGTTGAGTGCCTGCGAGATACAACTCCCCCGCGACCCCGGGCAGCGTCGGTCGTAGCCGGGAATCCAGCACGTACACGCGGCTGTTCCATTCCGGATTGCCGATCGGCATGACGGTGCGGTCGATTTCACCGGTGACGTCGCGGTAGGTGATGCTCACCGCGGCCTCGGTCGGGCCGTACAGGTTGTGCAGGCGCGCGGAACTCGCCGCGCCGAAGGTACGGACGGTCTCGGCGGGCAGTGCTTCGCCGATGACGAATACCGTGCGCAATGTGCCGAGATCGGCAGCGGTTTCGACATATCTCGCGAACTCGGTCAACATCGTTGGCACGAAATCGGTGACGGTCACGCCGTATTCGGTGATCACTTCGGCGAGGTAGCCGGGATCGCGGTGGCCATCCGGGGCGGCCAGCACCAGCGTCGCGCCGATGCGCAGCGGCAGGAAGTAGCCCCACAGTGAGACATCGAAGGTGGTCGCCGTCTTCTGCAGGTATACGTCTTCGGCGGTCAACTGGTACTCGGACTGCATCCACGTCATCTGGTTGACGATCGCGGCGTGGGAAACGCTGACGCCCTTGGGTTTTCCGGTCGAACCCGAAGTGAAGATCACGTAGGCAGGGTTCTGGGGGTGAATCGGCGCGGTCCGCTCGCTCGCCGCGATCGGGTCATCGGCATAGCCGTCCAGCGCAACGGTGTCGACACACACTGCCGCCCCGGCATATCCGAAATCCTGACGATCGCTCTCGGTGGTGAGCAGTGCAATAGGTGCGGCGGTGTCGATGATGTGCACGATGCGCTGGGCCGGATGATCCGGGTCGATCGGGACATAGGCGCCGCCCGCCTTGAGCACCGCGTATATGGCGACCACCAGATCGGTCGAACGCCGAATAGCCACTGCCACCAATGACTCCGGGCCGACGCCGGTCGCAATCAGATATCGCGCCAGTTGGTTGGTCCTGCCGTCCAGTTCGCCGTAGGTCATGGTGGTTTCGTCGAAGACCAAGGCAATATCGTCCGGTGTCGCGGCCGCCTGCTGCTCGAATTCGTCGAGCAGCATTTCCGCGACGAATGCGGTGTGCGCGGAGTCGTTCCATGCGGTCACAACTCGTTCCAGCTCACCGGTCTCGAACAGATCGATATCGCCGACCACCTGTTCCGGATGGTCGACCACCGCACCGAGCAGCCGGATGAAGCGAGCGCCGAACGTCGCGATGGTCGACTCGTCGAAGAGGTCGGTGGCGTAGGTGAAGCGAAGCGCGTCGTCGGCAACGGTCAATTGCAGATCGAATCGTGTGGTCTCGTAGTCGATCTCGTAGTCGGCGACGGTGACGCCCGCCAGCTCCACCGCTACGGGAGCGAGATTCTGGAAGAACAGCGCGACCTGGAACAGCGGATGCCGTGCCTCGGAGCGCGGCGAATCCAGCACCTCGACCAGCCGCTCGAACGGCACATCGGCATTGGCGAAGGCATCCAGGTCACCATCGCGGACCCGACGCAGTACGGCGGCGAAGGAGTCCGAGCCCGCCACCTCGGTGCGCAGCACCAGTGTGTTGACGAACATGCCGACGAGGTCGTCGAGGGCGGCGGCACCGCGGCCCGCGATCGGCGCGCCGATGGCGATGTCACCCATGCCGGACAGTCGCGCGAGCAAGGTGGCCAGCGCGGCATGGACGACCATGAACGGGCTGAGGTCGTATCGTCCGGCAATGGCGGCTATACCGTCGCGGATCGCGGCATCGAGCCCGATGATGGTGCTCGCGGCGGCGTGACTGGCAATGGCGGGACGTGGCCGATCCGAGGGCAGATCGAGCTGAGCGGGCAACCCGCCGAGTACGCGGCTCCAGTAGCGCAATTGCTGTGCGGCCACCGATTCCGGATCGCCCTCGACTCCGAGGATCTCGCGTTGCCAGAGGGCGTAATCCGCGTACTGCACACGCAGGTCCGTCCACATCGGTGCGGTGCCGGTGGCGCGTGCCACGTATGCGGTCGTGATATCGCGGGCCAGCGGGGCCATCGAGAAGCCGTCCGCCGCAATGTGATGCACCACGAGAGCGAGTAGGTGCTCGCGATCCGACAGGGTGGCCAAGCCGATGCGCAGCGGTACTTCAGTTGTGACATCGAAAGGTGTGGCAACCAGGTCCACCAGTGCCGACGGATCCAGCTCGACGATTTCGGGCACCTGCGTCGAATCCAGAATCCGCTGGTATCCGGTGCCATCGATATCCGGATATACGGTGCGCAGGGTTTCATGCCGGGCGACGACATCGGCCAGCGCGGCGGCGAGCGCATCGGTGTCGAGATCTCCGGTGAGGCGGATCGCGACCGGAATATTGTTCACCGTCTCGCCGGGATCGAATCGGTTGAGGAACCACATCCGCTGCTGTGCGGGCGAGAGCGGAATCAGGTCGGGGCGCTGGCGCGCGGTGAGCTTCGGACGACCGGCGGTACCGGCGAGGAGGGCGGCGCGGGCGGCTATTCCGGCAACGGTAGGTGCCTCGAACACCATCCGCGCGGGGACTTCGGCATCCAGCGCGGTACCCAGCCGGGCGGCCAACTGGGTCGCGATCAGTGAATTGCCGCCGAGTGCGAAGAAGTTGTCGTCGGCGCCGATTCGCTCGATGCCGAGCAGTTCGCCCATGATCTCGGCGACGGTCTGTTCGGTCTCGGTCGCGGGAGCTCGGTAGGTGGCGGTCTCGAATACGGGAGCGGGCAGCGCGGCGCGATCGAGCTTGCCGGAGGTATTGAGCGGGAGAGCATCGAGCACGACGAAGGCCGACGGCACCATATAGGCGGGCAGTGCGACGTCCAGTTCCGCGCGCACGTCGTCGATGTCGACTGCGGGGTCTGCCACCAGGTAGGCGACCAACTGATCGCCGAGCCGCTCGTCGCTACGCACCACGACGACGGCCTGATCGACAACATCCAGTGCGGTGAGCGCGGATTCGATCTCGCCGAGTTCGATGCGCAACCCGCGCAGCTTGACCTGGAAGTCGGTGCGGCCCAGGTACTCCAGCTCACCGTTCGCAGGCCCACCCGTCACCCGGCGACCCCCCATCGAATCGCTTCGCGATGCAGGGACCCATCTGACGAGGTCGCCGGTGCGATACATCCGCTCCCCCACGCCGCCATGGGGATTCGCGACGAAACGTTCAGCGGTCAGCGGCGCCCGACGTACATAGCCGAGCGCCAACTGCGCACCCGCGAGGTACAACTCACCGGGCACACCCACCGGCACCAGCCGCATCCGCGCATCCAGCACCAGCAATCGGGTGTTGAATACCGGCGTGCCGATCGGCACCGACTCCGCGTCGGCATCGGTCACCTCGTGGAAGGTGACATCGACCGCTGCCTCGGTCGGCCCGTACAGATTGTGCACGCGGGCACCGGTCAGCTCACGGGCCCGCTGCGCGGTCGGTGCGGGCAGCGCCTCACCTGAGGCGAACAGCGCGCGCAGCGTGACGCATTCGCGCGCACGTGGTTCCGCCAGGTATACCGCGAGCATCGAAGGCACGAAATGCGCGACGGTAATTCCTTCATCGCTGATCAACCGCGCAAGATAGGCCGGATCCCGATGACCGTCGGGCCGTGCGACCACCAGCCGCGCGCCGATCTGCAACGGCCAGAAGAACTCCCAGACCGAGACATCGAAGGTCGCCGGTGTCTTCTGCAATACCGCGTCGTCGGCATTGAGCCGGTACTCGGCCTGCATCCATGTCAGCCGGTTGACGATCGCGGCATGCGATACCGCGACGCCCTTCGGACGGCCGGTAGAGCCGGAGGTGAAGATTACGTATGCGGGGTGGTCCGGCAACAGCACGCCGAGCCGATCCATCGTGGTCAGCGGCGCGGGTGAATATCTCGTCAGCTCGAGACGATCGATCCGAACCTGGCGTGCCGCAACCGTTTCCAGATCAACACCCGCGGTCAGCACCCACACCGGGCGCGCTGTCTCGAGCACATATGCGATCCGGTCGGCCGGATGGTCGGGATCGAGCGGCAGGTACGCGCCACCCGCGACCGTGACCGCGTACATGCCGACCACCAAGTCGAGCGAGCGCCGCATGCCGAGCGCGACAACCGAATCCGGGCCTACGCCATGCGCGACGAGCCATCGCGCCAGCCGATGGACCCGGCCCGCGAACTCGGAATATGTCAGCGTCGCGTAGCGACTCGATGGGGGGTGGTGGTCGGGTGACGGGTGGGCCAGACTCCGCCCCTCGAACGTCACCGCGGCCGCGTCGGGTGTCCGCAGTACCTGTTCCTCGAACAGCGAAACCAGGGTCTGTGACCGGTTTATCGCGAACGAAGTGTCGTTCCATCGATTGAGCAGGGACAGCTCATTCCTGTCCAGTAGCTCGATATCGCCGACACGTACGGCGGAATCGGCGACCACCGCCTCGAGTATCCGCACGAAGCGGGCCGCGAACGATTCGACCGTCGCCCGGTCGAATAGATCCGTCGCGTAGCGCATGACGGCACGCAGCGCGGTACCGTCGCCCTCCGCGAGTTCCAGCGCGAGGTCGAACTGGGCGACCTGATTGTCGATGGGATACCCGGCGACCTCGAGTCCGGGTAGGCGCAACACCGTATCGTCACGGTGCTCGAAGGTGAGCAATGCCTGCACGATCGGTGAATGCGCTTGTGAACGAACCGGATTCAACTCATCGACCAGCCGCTCGAATGGCAGGTCGGCATGTGCGAAGGCCCGGACATCGGTGGCGCGCACCCGCCCGAGCAGTTCGGCGAAGGTCGCTCCGGCCGCCACCTCGGTGCGCAATACCAGGGTGTTGACGAACATGCCGACCAGATCGTCCAGCGCCGCCTCAGCCCGGCCCGCGACGGGGGTTCCGATAGCGATATCTTCCACGCGGGCCGAGCGGGCCAGCAATACCGCGTAGGCGGCGTGCACCACCATGAACGACGACACCCCATGGTTACGCGCCAGCTCCGCGATCGCGGCGGTCAGTTCCGAAGTGATGGCGAACTCGACCGCGGCACCGCGACCGGAGGCCAGGGCGGGACGCGGCCGATCGGCGGGCAATTCGAGCACCGGGGCGAGTCCGTCGAGTTCGGTGCGCCAATACGCGATCTGGCGCGCCAGTACGGAGTCCGGATCGTCGGCCGAGCCGAGCAGTTCGTGCTGCCACAGTGTGAAGTCCGCGTATTGGACCGGCAGCGGCTGCCACTGCGGTGCCGAACCTTCGGTGCGAGCGCTGTATGCCACCATCAGATCCCGCGCCAGCGGGGCGGTCGAGACACCGTCGGCGGCGATGTGGTGCACCACCACGACGAGCACATGATCGTCGGACGCGACCCGGAACAGCGTGGCACGCACTGGCATCCGGGTACGCAGATCGAACCCGACGCCCGCGAAGCCGACAACCGCCGCGGCGAGGTCGGCTTCGGTGATATCGACCGGCCGCAGCTCCAATTCGGTCGATCCGGTCACCACCTGCGCGGGACCGATGCTGTCCGCGGGGAACACGGTGCGCAGCGACTCGTGCCGGGCGACAACATCGCCCAGCGCGGCACGCAAGGCGGATTCGTCCAATGCACCGGTCAGGCGGATGGTGATCGGAATGTTGTAGACGGCCGATTCGGGATCGAGCCGGTTCAACAGCCACATCCGAGTTTGGGCCAGCGACAACGGAATACGCTCCGGACGATCCCGCGCCACCAGCGCAGGCCGCACGACATCGGCGTGCGTCACCCGCAGAGCCAATTCGGCCACGGTCGGTGCGCCGAAGATCTCGCGCACGGTCAACGCGCTGCCGAAGGCCGCGTTCGCTCGTGCCACGAGACGCATGGCCAATAGTGAATTGCCACCGCGCGCGAAGAAGTCGTCATCCGCGCCGATCCGCACACCACCGATCAGGTCGGCCATCAGCGCGGCCAGTACCGATTCGGTGCCTTCCTGCGGTGCGCGGAATTCCATTGCGGTACCAGCGACTTCGACTGCGGGAAGCGCCGCGCGATCGAGCTTGCCGACCGTGGTCAGCGGCATCTCGTCGAGCACAACCAAATGCGCGGGCACCATGTATGCGGGCAGCTGCGCACGCACCTGCGCGAGTACCGCGTCCGAGGACAGCTCCGCCCCACTGATATAGCCGACCAGGCAGTCGTAGCCGGAGGTGTCGCGCGTCGATATCACGGCCGCATTCGTCACGCCGGCCACCCCGGCCAGCGCCGACTCGATCTCCCCGAGTTCGATCCGTTGACCGCGCAACTTGATCTGGAAATCATTGCGGCCCAGATAGATCAGATCGCCGCCGCGATTCCAGCGCACCAGATCGCCGGTGCGGTACATCAGCTTCCCGGGCACACCGAACGGATCGGCCACGAAACGCTCGGCGGTCAGTCCGGCGCGGCCGTGGTAGCCGCGGGCCAGTTGGTGGCCTGCGAGATACAGCTCGCCCGTGACACCGACCGGGACCGGCCGCAACCGTGCGTCCAGCACATAGGCGCGGGTGTTCCAGCACGGACGGCCGATGGCGACATCGCGGCCGGAATCGGCGTCGGTGAATTCGTGATAGATCGCCGAGATCGCCGCCTCGGTCGGGCCGTAAGCGTTGTGCACCGCACCGTCGGCGTGTTCGCGAATTGCGGCGAGCAGGTCCGGGGTGAGCGCCTCACCGCCGCAGTGCAGATGGCGAAAGGAGCGCAGCGCATCACCCATGCCTTCACCGATGAGCGCCGCGAGTACCGATGGCACGTATTCGGCGATGGTGATGCCGTGTTCGCGCAGCAGTCCGGCGAAATACGCCAGGTCGAGGTGGCCGCTCGGACGGGCGATCACCAGTGGTGCACCGACCGCGATCGGCAGGAAACACTCCCACACCGAGACATCGAAGGTGAGCGGGGCACGTTGCAGAATGCGGTCGGCGGCGGTGACGCCGTAGCGGAATTCGAGCCAGCGCAGCTGGTTCATGATGGCGCGGTGGGTGACCGCGACGCCCTTCGGTCGTCCGGTCGAGCCGGACGTGAACAGCACGTACGCCGTATTGTCGCGGTGTAGTGGTGCTCTGGCGCTCAGCGCGGCGTCGAAACCGCTCAGGTCGGCGAGATCGACAACACGGACGTCATCGAGGTCAGGCAGTTTCGCGCCGCCGACGGCCAACACCAGGGCCGGTGCGGCACTGTCGATCACCTGCGCGATCCGGTCGGCCGGATGGGTCGGATCCAATGGCAGATAAGCACCGCCCGCGCGCACGATCGCGAATATGGCCACGAGCATGTCGACAGATCGCAGCGCGGCGAGTCCGACGATCGTCTCCGGACAGACACCTGCCGAAATGAGCCAATGCGCCAGGCGATTCACCTTGGTTTCGAGTTCCGCGTAGGTCACCGAGGTGTCCTCGAAGATCACCGCCACGGCATCGGGTGTCGCGGTCACGCGGGCTGTCAGCAGATCGTCGAGGGTCTCGGAAGGCAGTGACCGCGCGGTGGCATTGCGATCCGAAAGCAGCAGTCCGCGTTCGGCCACCGACATCAACTCGACATTGCCGACGAGGGTTCGCACGTCACGCACCATGGCGCGTACTACCCGCTCGAAACCTGCCAGGAACCCGTCAACGGTTGCCTTGTCGAAAAGATCCAGTGCGTAGTGCAGATGCACATCGATGCCGTCGGCCGCGCCGTCGGTGTCGTAGCGGTCGGTCAGCGTCCAGTCCAGATCCAGTTGGATCGGTGCGGGCCCGATATCGAGCGCGGCAATATTCAAACGGTGCAGTTGGAAGTCCGGCTTGGACTGGTTCTGCAATGTCATCGCCACCTGATACAGCGGCGCATGTGCCTGCGAGCGAACGGGATTCACCACATCGACGAGCTGCTCGAAGGGCACAGCGGCGTGATCGAAGGCCGCCAGATCGGCGGTGCGGACGGTGGCCAAGAGCTCACCGAGCGTGGTATCGGCGCGCACTTCGGTACGCAGTACCAACGTATTGACGAACATGCCGACGAGCTCATCCAGGGCTTCGTCACCGCGTCCCGCGACCGGCGTGCCGATGACGATGTCGTCGGTGGCGCTCAGACGGCTCAGTAGTACCGCGAGCGCGGCGTGCAGCACCATGAACGGGGTGACCCGATGGGCGGCCGCCACATCCTGGATGCCCTGGTGCAATACCCGGTCGAGCCGACCGGTAATGGCACCGCCTCGGTTCGAGGCGACCGCAGGGCGCGGCCGGTCCGTGGGCAGCGGCAATACCTCGGGAACGCCCGCGAGCCGACCGGTCCAGTACCGCAGTTGATGGGCCAGCAGCGAACCCCTGTCATCGGCCCGGCCCAGCGCAACGCGCTGCCAGATCGCGAAGTCCGCGTACTGCAGGGTGAGCGGACTCCACGACGGTGCGACGTCCGCGCAGCGGGCCACATACGCGGTAGCCAGATCCCTGGTCAGCGGTGCAAAAGACCAGCCGTCGGCGGCGATGTGGTGCACGACGAACAGCAGTACGTACACCTGTTGGCGGGACCTGCTGCCGGATTCGCCGTCGTCGATTCGCAGTAGCCGGACGCGCAGCGGAACTTCGGTCGTGACGTCGAATCCGGTCTGGGCGGCAGTGGCGATGAGTTCGGGTAACTCGGCTGGCGTCGCCGCACGAGCGACGAGTTCCACCAACTTGGTCCCGGCGGGCAGCACCACCTGCGTCGCGGCGCCATCGTGTTCGGGATAGATGGTGCGCAGTGTCTCGTGCTTGGCGATGACGTCGGCAATCGCACGTTCCAATGCAGGCACATTCAGCACACCCGTGAGGCGCAGCGCGAACGGGATGTTGTATCCGCCACTCGCGGAGTCGAATCGGTTCAGAAACCACATGCGCTGCTGGGCGATCGATAGCGGAATCGGCTCATTGCGATCCTGAACCGTCAACGGCGGCAAGGCCGGAGGTGCCGCGTCCTGTTCGAGGGTGATTCGACGCGCCAGCTCGCGCACTGTCGATGCGTCGAAGATGGTGCGCACGGGTACATCCGCGCCGGTCGCTTTGGACAGCCGGGCCGCGAGTTGCGTGGCGATGAGCGAATTGCCGCCAAGGGCGAAGAAATCGTCATCCGCACCGACCAGGTCGACACCGAGCAACGCGGTGAACGTTTCGGCGACAACGGTTTCCGCGAGATCGCTCGGCGCGCGGAATTCGACAGCCGCAAAAGCTGGCGCGGGCAATGCCTTTCGGTCCAGCTTGCCGGAGGCCGTGACGGGAAAGCCGTCGAGGACCACAAAGGCCGACGGAACCATATATGCGGGTAACCGCCGAGCGAGTTCGGCTCGAACACGGTCGGTATCGAGTTCACCGTCGGCCACCAGGTAGGCGACCAGTTGGTCGCCGTGGTCGTCGCGAACCAGGACGATGGCCTGCGCGATCCCGGCAACCGACAGCAACGCCGACTCGATCTCACCGAGTTCGATCCGCAGGCCGCGGACCTTCACCTGGAAGTCGGTGCGGCCGAGGAATTCCAGCACAGCCCGCTGATCGGCCGCTCGCCAGACGACCAGATCGCCGGTGCGATACATCCGGGTGCCGACCGGACCGAATGGATCGGCGACGAACCGCTCCCCGGTCAGATCGGCCCGGCCGAGATAGCCGCGGGCCAACTGTGTTCCGGCCAGATACAGCTCACCTGGCACACCGACAGGCACCTGCCGCAGCCGCGCATCGAGCACATACGCACGGGTATTCCAGATCGGCCCGCCCATCGGCAGCCGACCGCTATCGACATCGGTCACCTCGTATGCACTGACCTCGACCGCCGCTTCGGTGGGCCCGTACATGTTGTGCACCCGCGCGCCGGTAACCGCCCGTGCCCGCTGCGCGATTGTGACAGGTAGCGCCTCGCCTGAGCAGAACACGTGCCGCAGTGTGGGCACATCGATATCGTCCGCGACGAAGACAGCAAGCATGGACGGTACAAAGTGCGCGACCGTAATCGATTCGCGCCGAATCAGATCCGCCAGATACACCGGATCCTGATGACCATCCGGACGTGCCAAAACCAGCCGGGCACCGACCTGCAGCGGCCAGAAGAACTCCGGCACCGAAACGTCGAAGGTCACCGGCGTCTTCTGCAGCAGCGCATCGGTGCCATCGAGCGGGACATGCGCCGACTGCATCCACAGCAGCCGGTTCACGATGCCACGGTGGCTCATCGCAACACCCTTGGGCCGACCTGTGGAGCCCGATGTGAAGATGACGTAGGCGGTATTGGCGGCCCGCAGCGGCGCGCGCCGATCCGCATCGGTAACCGGCGCGGCCGAATACCTGGAAAGGTCGAGTCGATCGATACGGACCTGCGCGGCAGCGACACCCAGACCCATGCCCGAGGTCAGCACGCAGACCGGAGCGGCGGTATCGAGGATGTAGCCGGTGCGTTCGGCCGGATGATCCGGATCCAGCGGTACATAGCCGCCGCCCGCCGCGGTGATGGCATACATGCCCACCACGAGATCGATCGAGCGCCGCATACCCAGTGCGACAAGCGAATCCGGACCAACGCCCTGCTCTATGAGCCAGCGCGCCAGCCGGTTCACCTGTTCGGCGAATTCGGCATAGGACAGCGTTGTGCCTTCGAAGGTGAGCGCGGGCGCTCGCGGGGTCCGCGCCACTTGCGCGGCGAATAACGATGCGAGCGTCTCGGTTTCGTCGAGGGCGTGCGTGGTGTCATTGCAGCGGTCCAGCTGAGACCGCTCGTCGGCAGCCAACAGCTCGATCTCGCCGATCCGGGTGTTCGGCGCATCCGCCACAGTGGCGAGCACGCGCCGAAAGCGGGTGACGAGCGCGGCGATGGTCGCCGCATCGAACAGATCGGTGGCATAGCGCAGGCTGCCGGTGAGCCCGTGATCACCGGCGCGTTCGTTCACCACCAGGTGCAGATCGAATTTCGCGGTGGGATCGGGCGATTCGAGCGGTTCCACAGTGAGCCACGGGACTGCCAGCGCCCGACTGCCCGCGACAATGCGCGGTGCCGCACCGAAGCTGAACAGCACCTGGAACAGCGGGTGCGCGCCGGTGCTCCGGTCCACGGCCATGGCATCGACCAGCCGCTCGAACGGCAGATCGGCATTCGCGAAGGCAGCAAGGTCGCAACCGCGCACGTCCGCGAGGAGTTCGGTGAAGGTAGCTGCCGCATCGACCGGAGTCCGCAGTACCACGGTATTCACGAACATGCCTATGAGCGCGTCGAGTTGACGCTCACCGCGACCGCCGACGGGCGAGCCGATCACCACGTCATCGGTGCCGCTCGATCTCGCGATCGTCGCCGCGAAGGCCGCGTGCACCACCATGAACAGCGTTGCGCCGCTGCGATGTGCGAGTACGCGCAGGGCGGCGGCCAACTCGGGATCTATCTCGAAATCTACTGCGGCACCACGATTCGATGGCAGCGCGGGGCGGGGCCGGTCGGTCGGCAGCGCGAGTTGGGACGGCATGCCATCGAGAACGGCGCGCCAGAATCGCAACTGCTGGTATGCCAGATCACCCGGCCGGTCCTCGGCGCCCAGCAGTTCACGATGCCAGAGGCTGTAATCCGCGTACTGCACCGGCAGCTCACGCCAATCCAGCATCCGGCTGGGCCCGCCCATCGAATCGCCGCGCGATGCAGTACCTAACCTGGCCAGGTAGGCGTGCACCAGATCGGTGATCAGCGGTGTCATCGAAAGTGCGTCGGCCGCGATGTGGTGAACGGCGAAGACCAGCACGTATTCGTCACCAGCAATGCCGCGCCGGTCGTCCACCCGATCGACGATCAATAGCGCGACGCGCGAGGGCAATTCGCTGGTCACATCGAATCCGGCGGTCGTGATCGCGGTAATGGCGGCGGTCAGATCGGCACGTTCGACAGGTACTGGATTGAGGGTCACGCCGATGTCGGCCGGTGTCAGAATCGACTGGTACGGGCCGGATTCGCTGTCCGGGTAGATGGTGCGCAGGGATTCGTGCCTGGACAGCACATCGAGCACCGCACGCTCCAGCGCGGTGACATCGAGCCTGCCGGTGAGCCGGAGCACGACCGGGAGGTTGTAAACGCTGGCGGCGCCGTCCTGGGTTTCGATCCGGTTGAGAAACCACAGCCGCTGCTGGGCGGGCGAAAGCGGAATGCGGGCCGGACGCTCGCGGCGTACCAGCGGACGCGCGGACGCACCCGCTCTGCTGAGCTCGTCGACGGCGGCCGCGAATCCCTCGACCGTCGAGGCGTCGAAAAGGGCGCGCACCGGGATGCGCGTGCCGGTGGCCTCCCCCGCCCGTGCGGTGACCTGGGTGGCATCCAGCGAACTGCCGCCGAGCGCGAAGAAATCGTCATCGAGGCCGACTCGTTCCACCCGCAGTACCTCGGCGAATACCGCGGCGACCAGCCGTTGTGCCGCATTGGTCGGCCCTCGGAAGTTCTGTTGCCGCAGCACCGGCACCGGCAGCGCATTGCGGTCCAGCTTGCCGCTGGTGTTGAGCGGGAATTCGGACAGCTCGACCAGCGCGGTCGGCACCATGTATCCAGGAAGACGACGGGCCAGCCCGGCCTTGACAGCATCAAGATCCAAAACGCTGCCCGGCGTGCGAATCACGTATCCCGCTAGATAGTCGCCATCGATCAGCCGTACCGCGGCCTGACTCACCTCCGGCACCGCGAGTAATGCCGTCTCGATCTCGGCGAGCTCGATGCGCTGACCACGGAACTTCACCTGGAAGTCCATTCGGCCGAGGTAGCCGAGTTCCCCATCGGCGCTCCAGCGCACCAGATCCCCGGTGCGATACATTCGCGCACCCGCCCGGCCGAAAGGGTTGGCCACGAAGCGATCCGCGGTCAGATCGACCCGGCCGTGATAGCCGCGGGCCAGCTGGTCACCGGCCAAATACAATTCGCCGGGTACCCCGATCGGTACCGGATGCAGTCGCGCATCCAGCACGTACACCTGGGAATTCCACTGCGGCTCGCCGATCGGCACCTGCTCGTCGTCGACCGTGACCTCGCGATAGGTAATGGATACGGCCGCCTCGGTCGGGCCGTACAGGTTGTGCAGCGCGGCATCGCTCACCGCGTGGAAGGCCGCGACGGTCTCCGGCGGCAATGCCTCCCCGATGACGAAAACATCGCGCAGCGAATCGAGTTCGTTCGCCTCGGCATGGGCGATGAAAACCGCGAGCATCGATGGCACGAAATCGGTCAGTGTGACGCCGTGGCGGGCAATGGTTTCCGCGAGGTAGCGCGGATCGCGGTGGCCGTCGGGCGAGGCGAGGAGCAGGGTCGCGCCCGCGCGCAGCGGCAGGAAGTATCCCCACAGCGAAACGTCGAAGGTGGTCGCGGTCTTCTGCAGATAGACATCGCCGGCGCGCGGCCGATATTCGGCGTGCATCCAGGCGAGTTGGTTGGCGATGGCGCGGTGCTCGACCGATACGCCCTTCGGTCGGCCCGTCGAGCCGGAGGTGAAGATCACGTAGGCGGGGTGCTCGGGCCGCAGCACCGCACGGCGCTCGCTATCGGCGATCCTCGCCGCGGAGTAATCCGACAGGTCCACTTCGTCGATATGGTGCAGGTGCACACTCGGCGGCACGGTCGCGGGGAGGGCGAAGCCGGTACCGCGCGTGGTGAGTACCGAATGCGGCCGGGCGGTATCGAGGATGTGCCAGATGCGTTCGGCCGGATGCCCTGGATCCACCGGCACATACGCGCCGCCGGCGCGCAGTACGGCGTACATCGCGACAACCAGCTCGATCGAGCGCGGCATTGCGAGCACGACCAGTGATTCCGGGCCGACGCCCGTGCTGATCAGCAGGCGCGCAAGGCGATTGGCCCGCTCGGACAGTTCGGTGTAGGTGAGTTCGGCGGTATCGGACACCAGGGCAACGGCATTCGGTGTGCGACGAACCTGGCTGTCGAAACCTTCGTGCAGATAGCGATCGGCGACCTTGTGCCCGCTGGCATTCCAGCTGGCGGTGACGTAATCGAGTTCACCCGCATCCAGGAGTTCGATATCGCCGACCGCGATATCCGGATCGGCAACCGCCGCGCGCAGCAGCCGGAGAAATTTGATGCCGAACTCGCGCACGGTCGCGGCATCGAACAGGTCGGTGGCATAGGTGAATTCGGCGCGGTAGCCCGCCTCGGTATCGGAAAGGGTCAGCTGCAGATCGAATTTCGCGAAGCCGGGATCGAAATCGACCAGCTCCGCGGCCAAGCCGGGCATCGTCAATGCGATCGGCCCGATGTTCTGCATGAACAGCGCGACCTGGAACAGCGGATGCCTGCCCTGCGACCGCGCTGGATTCACCACCTCGACCAGACGTTCGAAGGGTATATCGCTGTGCGCGAATGCATTCAGATCGCGCTCGCGCGCATGGGCGACGAGGTCGGCGAAGCTCAGCTCACCTCGGACCTCGGTACGCAGCACGAGGGTATTGACGAACATGCCGACGAGGTCGTCCAGGGCGCGTTCGCCGCGTCCCGCGACCGGTGTGCCGATGGCGATATCGGCGGTACCGGACAGGCGCGCGAGCAGGACGGCGAGCGCCGCATGGACCACCATGAAGGGCGTGGCCCGACTGCGGGCGGCAATCCGGTCGATCGCATGGCGTAGTTCCGCGTCGATGGCGAACTCATGGGTCGCCCCGCGGTAGGACGCGACCGCGGGGCGAGGCCGATCGGCTGGCAGATCCAGCTGTGCGGGCAGATCGGCCAATTCGGCTGCCCAGAACCCGAGCTGATGCGCGGCCACCGATTCCGGATCTTCCTCGCTCCCGAGCACCTGCTGCTGCCACAGCGCGTAGTCCGCGTACTGCACGGGCAACGGCACCCAGTCCGGTCGGCGTCCGGCGCGACGTGCCGCATAGGCGGTGACGAGATCGCGCATCAGCGGTCCCATCGAGACACCGTCGACGGCAATGTGATGCACCACCAGGACCAATGTGTGGTCCTCGGGTCCGCTGCGCAGCAACCGCACCCGGACCGGGATCTCCTCGGTGACATCGAATCCCTGTACCGCACCGGCCAATACGGCGGCGGCGAGTTCGGCCTCGGGAATATCGCTCGGCGACAGGTCGAATACGGCGTGCACCGGCCGCACCACCTGGACCGGACCATCGGCCGTCTGCGGGTAGACGGTGCGCAGTATCTCGTGCCTGGCAACGAGATCGGTGATCGCCGCGGACAGGGCGGTGACCTCGAGTGGACCGCGTAGCCGCAGTGCGACCGGAATATTGTCCACCGCTGCCGTATCGAAGACGTAGGCGGATTCGGTGTGCGTGCCGAACCGGTTGAGAAACCACATGCGCCGCTGCGCCGGGGACAGTGGAATACGCTGCGGTCGTGCGGCTGCCGTGAGCGCAGGTCGCGCGGCTCCGGTCCGTGCCAGCCCGGCCAGCGCCGCTACCGTCGGGCGGTCGAAAAAATCGCGGACATCGACAGTAATGCCGAGCGCGGCCCCGATTCGGGCAATGGCGCGGGTGGCAATGAGCGAGTTGCCGCCCAGCGCGAAGAAGTCGTCGTCCGCGCCGACCCGATCCGTCGCCAGCAGTTGGCCGAAGATCTCGGCGACGGCCACCTCTGCCTCGGTCGATGGTTCCCGGTATGCGGCCGATCCGAATACCGGTTCCGGCAGTGCTCGCCGATCGAGCTTGCCATTGGCATTGACCGGCATTTCGTCGAGAACAACCACCAGCGACGGCACCATGTAATCCGGTAGGTCCCGATGTGTGGATTCCAGCACGGTGGCCGAATCAATGGTGGCGCCATGGTGGGCCACCACATATGCGACCAGATGATCGCCGCCCGCATGCCGATGCAGCAGTACGGCGGCCTGCGCGACCTGCTCATTGCGCAGCAGCGCCGCCTCCACCTCGCCGAGTTCGATGCGCAGCCCGCGCAGTTTGACCTGGAAGTCGATGCGGCCCAGATATTCCAGTTCGTCCGGGCCGCCGCCGCCATCGGTGCGCCAGCGGACCAGGTCGCCGGTGCGGTACATCCGGTCGCCCGGCGCGCCTTCCGGATTGGCCACGAAGCGGTCAGCCGTCAGTCCAGGACGGGCCACATAGCCGCGAGCCAGCTGCACGCCGGCGAGATAGAGCTCACCGATGATGCCACTGGCCACCGGCCGCAGATTGTCGTCCAGCACCAGCAATTCGGTGTCATCGGCGGGCGCGCCGATGGGAACGGTCGTGCTATCGGCGGCGGTGACCTCGTGCGCGGTGACATCGACGGCGGCCTCGGTGGGGCCGTACAGGTTGTACAGTGTCGCGCCGCTGATATCGCGGAAGGCGGCCGCGGTGGCGGCCGGTAGCGCCTCGCCAGAGGCGAATACCCGGCGCAGGGTCCGTGCCGCACTTTCGATCTGCGGTTCGGCCGCGAAGACAGCGAGCATGGAAGGCACGAAATGCGCGACCGTGACAGCGCGTTCGGCGATCGTACGCGCCAGATACGCCGGATCGCGATGACCATCCGGCGCCGCGATCACCAGTCGCGCACCGACCTGCAACGGCCAGAAGAACTCCCATACCGAGACATCGAAGGTGAACGGTGTCTTCTGCAGCACCACATCATCGCCGCGTAGCCGATACAGCCGCTGTCGCCACCGCAGGTTGGCCAAGATCGAACGGTGCGATACCGCAACACCTTTCGGGCGTCCGGTCGATCCGGAGGTAAAGATGACGTAGGCCGTATTGTCCGCCGACGGACGCGGGCACTCATCGATCGACGCCCCTGCCTCGGCAGTGTCGAATTCGTCGATCCGCAGTACCCGGATATCCGGTCCGAGCTCGGGCTGGTCGTCGGTCGTGGTGAGTACCAGGACCGGTGCGGCGACCTCGAGCACGTAGCCGACGCGTTCGGCCGGATGCTCCGGATCGATCGGCACATACGCACCGCCCGCCTTCAGGATCGCGTACATGCCGATCAGCAGGTCGAACGAGCGTCGAACGGCAAGCCCCACCAGGCTGTCCGGGCCGACACCCAGGTCGATCAATCGCCGCGCGAGGGCGTTCACCCGGCCGTCGAACTCCGCATATGTAAGCGTCGCGTAGCGACTCGATGAGGCGGGTGACGGGTGGGCAAGCGTCGCACCCGCGTACTCCAGGGCTACCGCGTCCGGTGTCCGGCGCACCTGTGCCTCGAATTCGCTGACCAGGGTTTCGATCGGTGCGAATATCGACGGCAGCACATGGGCCGCCGCCGTCAGGGCGTCATCGAGCAGTCGCTCCAGCACGGCGCCGAGTGCGCCGTCCCCGGACTCGAGCAGGGCGGGCAGTTGGCTGGAGACCACGACCGATACCAGTGCGTCGGCACCGAGACCGCCGCCCATCGCCTCGTCCAGCACCATGATCTCGGTGGCCAGCACACCGTAGGTGATGGTGGTCCCGTCGTACCGCAGCGCGACCCGCTCCGGATCCAATTCGGCGACCTTATCGATCAGGATGGGTAGATCGTCGAGTCCGTACGCCCGGCGCAGTGCCGAATGATCGTATGTGGCAATACGATTGCCGAGTTTGCTGGATGCGACCGATTCTGCCTGGGACATCAGTAAATTCCTTCCGAATCGACTTCCGAATCCGAGTTGGAGAGCACAGCCCGCGCCTCGGTGCGCAGGGACCGTAGGACTGCCGCGAGACCACTGCCGCCGAGGGCGGCCAAGAGGCCGGGCACCAGCCCGGCGAGGGCGACATTGATGAGCGCTTCGGGTTTCGCGGTCGTCCCCATGGCCTTGGCGACCGTCGCGACCTTGGCGGCCAGCTCGCCGAAGGTCACCGTGTGCGCATCGTGAGTGAAAGCGACAGCACCGGGATCGATTTCGGCGGCAGCGGCGATCAGCGCGGGCAGGTCCGCCGGGTTGTCCGACCGTTCGCCACGAGACTGTTCGCCGCGAATATCGATGGCGCGAATCGCGATAGCCGGATCATCCGCGACTACCTCGAATATCCGAAGTAGTCGCTCGGCGAACAGCCGGACCGTCGCGGTATCGAAAATGTCGGTCGCGTAGCCGAATCGCATATCCAGCCCGACCAGATCTCCTGCGGCGTCGAACAACTCGATGCCGGTGAGCTGCAGGTCGTATTTGGCCTCTGCCAGCGCGAGATCGAGCACCTCGACCTCGAGTCCGGGCAGCGCGACGCGGCCGGGCGGCATGTTCTGGAAGGTGAACATCACCTGGAACAGCGGCGTATAGGCACTGGACCTGGTCCGGCCGACGGCATCGACCACCCGCTCGAACGGCACGTCGGCATGTGACAGCGCCGCGATATCGCGATTCCTGGCCTGCCGAAGCAGATCCGCGAAACCGGTGCGCGCGTCGATCTCGGTGCGCAGCACCACGGTATTGACGAACATGCCGATCAGGTCGTCTAGTTCACGTTCGCCACGCCCCGCGACCGGTGCGCCGATAGCGATATCCGGGGTGCCGGACAGTTTGGCCAGCAGGACCGCGAATGCACTGTGGATCAGGGTGAACAGTGTGGTGTCGTGCGCACGGGCAACCGCCTCCAACCGCGCGGTGAGTACCATGTCCACCTCGAAACCGACTGTGTCACCGCGCATATCCCTGCGCGCCGGCCGCGGTCGATCGCTCGGCAATGGAAGTACTTCGGGCAGGCCCGCCAATTCCGCTGTCCAATAGTCGAGTTGCCGGGACAGCAGGCCGTTCGGATCACGGTCGGAGCCGAGCAACGCGCGTTGCCACACGCTGTAATCGGCGTACTGGATCGGCAATGGCTCCCAGTCGGGCGCATCGCCCGCGATCCGGCTGAGGTAGGCACGCATGAGATCCCGCGTCATCGGGGCGACCGAATAGCCGTCGGCGCTGATGTGGTGCAGCACCACCACGAGGACGTGCTCGTCGACGTCGGTGCGGAACAATGCCGCGCGGACCGGTGGTGCTGCGGTGATATCGAAACCGGCGGCGACGAATTCAGCGATACGCGCGTCGATATCACCCTGTGCCAACAGGATCGGTTCCAGATCGACCTCGGCGTCGTCCAGTACTTGCTGCACCGGTTCGGGCTCGGCATCCGGATATCGGGTGCGCAGGGTTTCGTGGCGTTCGATCACGTCCAGGATTGCCGCGCCGAGGGCGGCGATATCCAATGCGCCGGTCAGACGCAACGCTGCGGGGATGTTATAGGCCGAGGCGTCTGGGGCCAGCCGGTTGAGCACCCACATCCGTTGCTGTACCGGCGATAGCGGGGCGGGCGCGGTGCCGGAACGTCGGGTCAGCGCGGGCCTGGTATCGGTTTCCCCGAGTTCGGCCAGTCGCGCGGCGAGCAGCCCGACGGTCGGTGCGTCGAATACCGCGGCCACCGGGACCCGGACTCCGAGTGTCGAGCCCAGCTGCGCCGCCAGCCGGGTCGCCAGCAGAGAATTGCCCCCGAGCGCGAAGAAATCGGTATCCAGCCCGACCGTTTCCTCGGCCGCGATCACCTCGACGAAGGTGGCGGCGACCAAGCGCTCCAGTTGACTGGTCGGTGCGCGGAAAGTAGCCGTAGTGAGCGCCGGCGCGGGCAGTGCGGCCCGATCCACCTTGCCATTGGCATTGAGCGGCAACGACTCCAGCACAACGATCGCGGTGGGCACCATGTAGGTGGGCAGCTCTCTGGCGACCGCCGCACGCAACGCACCGGCCGATTCGGCAGGAGCCGTCGAGTCCGGCACGGCAACATAGGCGATGAGCCGAGCGCCGGCGTGCGCCACCGCGACCGCGGCGCGCACGTCGGGCAACCGCAGCAGCGCGGCCTCCACCTCGCCGAGCTCGATCCGGAAACCGCCGATCTTGACCTGGAAGTCGGCACGCTCCAGGTATTCCAGCGTGCCCTCCGGACGCCAGCGGACGATATCGCCGGTCCGGTACATCGTCGCGCCGACGGCGCCGGCGAAGGGATCCGCGACGAAACGGCCAGCCGTCAGCGCGGGCCTGCGTTGATAGCAGCGCGCCAATTGCGCACCGGCCAAATACAACTCACCGGGCACACCCACCGCGACCGGCTGTAGCCGTGCATCGAGCACGTAAACGCGACTGTTCCAGGCGGGCGCGCCGATCGGCACGATATGGGTCGGGTCCGCATCGACTTCGAAGGCGGTGATCGAAACGGCTGCCTCGGTCGGGCCGTACAGGTTGAACAGTCGCGCGCCGGAATGTCCGGCTCGACGACGGAATTCGATCGCGGTGGCGGGCGGCAGCGCCTCACCGATGGCAAGCACCTGCCGCAGTGAATTCGGCAGCGGCGCATCCGATACCGCGAGCAGCATGCCGACCAGCGACGGTACGGCGTGCAGCACCGTCACCACATGGCGTTCGATCAGGGCCAGCAGCCGGTCCGGATCGCGTTCGGCGCCGGGCTCGGTCACCACCAGGCGACCACCAGTCGTCAGAACCGACCAGAATTCCCACACCGACAGGTCGAAGGTTGCCGGGGTCTTGAGCAGCGCACTCGCCTGTGGCCCGAGTGCGAATCGGTCACGCAGCCAGGTCAATTGGTTGACGATCGCCGCGTGCGAAACGGTGACGCCCTTGGGCACTCCGGTCGAACCGGATGTGAAGATCACATATGCCGGGTGCTCGGGCCGCAAGGGTCGCGTCCGTTCGTCATCCGAAATCGCAGTCGCCGCGTAGTCAGCCAACTCGAGTCGATCCACTTCCATTGCGGCAAGGGATGTTTCGATGGGCAAACCATCGCGTGACGTGGTGAGCACACACACAGGCGCGGCCGTCTCGATGACGTACGCGATGCGGTCGACCGGATGATCCGGATCGATGGGCACATACGCACCACCGGCTCGCACCACCGCGTACATGGCGACAACCAATTCGACCGAGCGCCGCATAGCGAGCACCACGGTCTGCTCCGGGCCAACCCCGTCGGCAATCAACTTGCGCGCCAACCTGTTGACCGCAGCATCGAATTCGGCATAGGTGAGCACCGATTCGGAGCTCGCATCGATCAACGCGACCCCCTCAGATGTCAGCGCCACCTGAGCATCGATGAGATCGGCCAACGTCGCCGAGGCCACCGGATGCGCAGTCCTATTCCACTCCTCGAGCAACCGCGCACGCTCTGCCGCACCGAGCAGGTCCAACTCTCCGACAGCCGTATCCGAGTGGGCAACAATGGATTCGAACACGCGCAGCAGCTGCTCACGGAACCGCTGTGCACTAGCGGGCTCGAACAAGTCCGTCGCGAACCCGAGCGCGAGATCGATGCCCTCAGGCGCACCGTCCGCACCGTAGTGATCGATAGCGAACAAGTGCAGATCGAATTGGGCGACCCCACTGTCGAATTCGAGCTCCCGCACTTCGAGCCCGGGCAGACGCAGTTCGCCGCGCTCGTGATTCTGGAACGAAAGCCCGACCTGGAACAGCGGATGCCGCGCCGTCGATCGTTCCGGATTCAACACCTCCACCAGGCGCTCGAACGGCACATCCGCATGCGAGAAGGCGGCAATATCGGCCGCCCTGACCCGTTCGAGCAGCGCATCGAAGCTTTCACCGCCATCGACCCCAGTACGCAGCACCAGTGTGTTCACGAACATGCCGATGACATCGTCGAGTTCCGCATCGCCCCGGCCCGCGATCGGCGTACCGACCGCGATATCCGAACTGCCCGACAGCCGAGCGAGAAGTGCGGCGAATGCCGCGTGTACAACCATGAACAGCGTTGCGCCACTGCGTCGTCCGAGCGCGACGAGCGCACTGTGCAACCGTGCGTCGATCGCGAACTCCGCTTTCGCACCGCGCAAACTCTGCCGCGCGGGCCGCGGGTGATCGGTCGGCAGCGCCAGCTGATCCGGCAGTCCGTCCAGCGTCCGGGTCCAGTACGCGATCTGCTGTGCCGAAAGCGATTCGGTCTCATCCTCGCTGCCGAGTAGCTTCCGCTGCCACAGTGCGAAATCCGCGTACTGCATGGCGGGCGGTGTCCAGCCGGGCGCACTGTCATCCAGGCGCGCGCTGTAGGCCAGCATCAGATCGCGGACGAATGGCGCGAGCGAGGATCCGTCCGCCGCGATGTGATGCAGCACCGCCGCCAATACGAACTCCGCGCGCCCCGCGATCCGGAACAGCCGCATCCGCACCGGGATATCGACGGTCACGTCGAACGTGGTGGCGGCCAGTTCCCGAATTCGGCCCGGCAGTTCGGCTTCGGAGATATCAATCGGATACAGCGACGGGATCGCCTGCACGACCGGCACGATCAGCTGGGTCGCCGCACCGTCCACTTCCGGATACCGCGTCCGCAGCGACTCATGTCTGCCGATCAGATCCGCGACCGCGGCTCGTAGCGCCGCGATATTCAATGCGCCGGTGAGCCGCAGCGCCACCGGAATGTTGTACGCAACGGAGCGCTGGTCGAACTGGTTGAGGAACCACATCCGCTGCTGTGCCGGGGAGAGCGGAATCCGGTCCGGACGCGCGCCTGCCACCAGCGCGGGCCTGGTCGCAGCCGTATCGCTCGCGCTGACCGCTGCGGCGAGGTCGGCGACCCGCGGCGATTCGAACAATGTGCGGATTCCGACGGTGTGCCCGAGCGCGGCCCCGATGCGAGCCACGGCTTTCGCGGCCAGCAGGGAGGAACCGCCGAGGGCGAAGAAGTCGTCATCCGCGCCGATCAGACCGTCCATGCCGAGCACATCCGCGAAGACTCCGGCGACAATCTCCTCGACGACCGTCCTGGGCTTGCGATAAGTCGTCGCCTCGAACTCCGGCGCGGGCAACGCCGCCCGATCCAGCTTCCCGTTGACGGTCAATGGAATTCGATCCACCACCACGATCGCGGCGGGCACCATGTGCTCAGGCAACCGGCACGCGAGCTGTTGTCGCAGCTCCGCCGTATCGACCGCGTCGAAGCCGACCACATACGCGACGATCCGCGGCTCATCCACCAGATCGCTGCGCACGACCACCGCCACCTCGCGCACCGCTGCGCTCACATCCAGTAGCGCCGCCTCGATCTCCCCCAACTCGATGCGGAACCCACGCAGGTTCACCTGCTGGTCGGCCCGGCCCAGATACTCCAACTCGCCGTCGGCCGTCCACCGTGCGAGGTCACCGGACCGATAGGCCAGCGCACCATCACCCGCGTACGGATCGGCCACGAACCGGCTCGCGGTGAGCGCGGGCCGTCCGAGATAGCCACGCGCCAACTGAGCACCGGAGACGTAGATCTCGCCGGGTACCCCGACCGGCACCGGCCGCAGCCGCGCATCGAGCACCCGCACGACCAATCCGGGTATGGCCCCACCGATCACACTCGCCGAGCCGGTACCCGCCTCGATCGGCCGGTAGGACACATGCACGGTGGTCTCGGTGATGCCGTACATATTCACCAGTCGAGGCGACCGCGGATGCCGAGCGAACCAGCCGACCAGCCGCTGCGGTTCCAATGCCTCGCCACCGAAAATCACATAGCGCAGGGCGAGTTCGGCAGGCTCCGCGGCAATCAGTTGATAGAAGGCCGACGGCGTCTGGTTCAGAACCGTCACCCGTTCCGCGGCCAGCAGTTCCAAGAACTGCTCTGGTGAACGCGAGGTGTAGTAGTCGACCACCACGAGCGTGCCGCCGTACAGCAGCGCACCCCAGAGCTCCCAGACCGAGAAGTCGAAGGCGTAGGAGTGGAACAGGGTCCAGACATCCGAAGGCCCGAACCCGAAGTGACACTGGGTGTTGTCCAGCAGGCGCAGCACATTGCGGTGCGGAATGACCACGCCCTTCGGGTTCCCGGTGGATCCGGAGGTGTAGATGACGTAAGCCGTATGCGCCGGATTCAGCGGCCTGCGTCGCTCCGCCTGGGTGATCGCGGTCGAACACTGATTCGTGGCAGCGATATCGATCACCGGCCCGCCGAACCAGCCAGCTGCCAATTCGGTTCCGGCGCTGGTTATCGCGCAGATCGGACGGGCGTCATCGAGTACGTATTCGATCCGATCCGCCGGATAATTCGGATCGATCGGCAGATATCCGCCGCCGGCCTTGATCACCGCGACCAATGCGACGACCAGTTCCACCGACCGCGGCAACGCCACCG
The DNA here is from genome assembly GCF_000308835.1 of Nocardia vinacea NBRC 16497. GTDB lineage: Bacteria > Actinomycetota > Actinomycetes > Mycobacteriales > Mycobacteriaceae > Nocardia > Nocardia vinacea. Next base: position 54,948 of record NZ_BAGN01000208.1, read on the forward strand.
CAACCAGCGCTTCCGGCCCGACCCCCGCCGCGATCAACCGCCGGGCCAGCCGATTCGACCAACTGTCGAGCTCGGCGTAGGTCAGCGATCGGGTGCCTGCGCGGACCGCGACGGATGTCGGATCGATCGCGGCGGCCAGCGCGAACCGGTCGGCCAGCGTGGCCGTCTCGGTGACATAAGTCCTTGTCGGAGTCGACCATTCGTGCAGCGCGCGGTGCTGTTCCTCGGCGCTGAGCAATTGGATATCCCCGACCACGACCGTGGCATCGGCGGCGATGGCGGCCAGCACCTGGGTGAACCGGCGGCCGAGCACCGCGATCGTGCCCGCATCGAAAAGATCTGTCGCATAGGTGATCTCGATTTCCATGCCATCGGCACGGCCATCGGCATCATCGGATTCGACCACCGTGAACTGCAGATCGAATTTGGCTGCCGTGGTGTCGAATTCGACCGGACGCACCACGAGATCGGCGAGTTCGAGCGGTGGCAGCGTGAAGTTCTGGAAAGTCAGCGCGACCTGGAACAGCGGATTCCGATTCTGCGCCCGCGTCGGCGCGATGACCTCGACGAGCCGCTCGAACGGCACGTCCGCATGCGACAGCGCCTCGATATCCTGTGCGCGCACAGTATCCAGCACCGTCTCGAAGCGCGCCCTGGTGTCGATATGGGTGCGCAATACCAGGGTGTTGACGAACATCCCGACGAGCCCATCCAGCGCGGCATCACCGCGACCCGCGACCGGCGTGCCGATTGCGATGTCCTCACTCACCGACAAGCGAGACAACAAGACGGCCAGCGCCGCATGCATCGTGCTGAACAACGTTGTTTCCCGCTTGCGGGCCAGTTCGCGCAGTTCACTGTGCAGATCGGAGTCGATGCGGAGCCGGTGGGTGTCACCGCGATACGACGAGTCGGCGGGGCGCGGCCGGTCCGTGGGGAGCTCCAGTTGTTCGGGCAGACCCGCCAGCGCACGCCGCCAGAAGGCGAGCTGCCGGTGCGCTTGCGACTCCGGATCCGCGTCGTCGCCAAGTGTTTCGGCCTGCCAGATCGTGTAGTCGGCGTACTGCACGGGCAATGCCGCCCATGCGGGCGCGATGCCATCTCGACGAGCGCTGTAGGCGGTCATGAGATCGCGCGCGAGCGGTCCGAGCGAGAAGCCATCGGCCGAAATATGGTGCAGCACAAGTGCTAGCACGTGTTCGTGGCCATCGGTGAACAGTCGTGCCCGCAGTGGCACGTCTGTGGTCAGATCGAATGTCATCGCCGCGAATGCGGACAGGTGCGGCTCGAGTTCCGCTTCGGTGATCAGCTCCGGTTGCAACGACGGAACAGCCGCAGCGATGATCACCTGCTCCGCGCCATCGGTTCCGTCGGGATAGACCGTCCGCAGTGTCTCGTGCCGGGCGACCACATCCGCCAGCGCGGCGGACAATGCCTCCACATCCAGATCGCCGGTCAGCCGCAGCGCCACCGGAATGTTGTCGACGGCAGCGCCCGGACCGGCGGAATCGTCGGCAAGGAACCGGTTGAGGAACCACATGCGCTGTTGAGCCGGTGAGAGCGGAATCCGTGCCGGGCGCGGGCGCGCGCTCAACGCGACATACCCGCGCCCCTGATGCGCCTCCGTCGCGGCCGCCAACTCCCCGACCGTGGCAGCATCGAACAGCATCCGCACCGGCAGCCGCATATCCAGCGCCGCCCCCAATCGGGCAACGACCTGGGTGGCGTTCAGTGAATTTCCACCCAGAGCGAAGAAATCATCGTCGAGGCCGACCGGCTCGACATTCAGCACCTCGGCAAAGGTCCGCGCAACGATTTCCTGGGTCGCCGTGACGGGAGCCCGGAAAACAGCGGCCTCGAATACGGGCGCAGGCAGCGCCTTCCGATCCAGTTTGCCGGACGCATTGAGCGGAAATTCATCGAGCACGACGAACGCGGACGGCACCATATATGCGGGCAGTTGCCTGCTCAGAGCGGATTTCATGGCATCGGTATCGACATCGGGCTCTGCGATGACATAAGCGACCAGTTGCTGCCCGTCCAGCAGCACAACCACCGCCTGCGCAATCGAATCCAAGCCGGTGATCGCGGTTTCGATATCACCGAGCTCGATCCGCAGACCACGCAGCTTGACCTGGAAATCGGTGCGCCCCGAATACTCGAGCGCCCCATCCGCACGCCAGGTCACGAGATCCCCGGTCCGATACATCCGCGCACCATCGCCGAACGGATTCGCGACAAACCGATCACTCGTCAGATCCGGCCGTCCGATATATCCGCGCGCCAATTGCACACCGGCCAAATACAATTCGCCCGCAACTCCCACCGGCACCGGACGCAACCGCGCATCGAGCACATAGACCTGGGTGTTGAATACCGGCCCACCGATCGGCACGGTATCCACATCTGCATCGGTGGCCTCGTGGCTGGTGACATCCACAGCCGCCTCGGTCGGGCCGTACAGATTGTGCACTGCCGCACCGGTCAGCTCACGCAACCGATGAGCAGGCTTGGGCGCCAACGCCTCCCCTGACGCAAATACCATCCGCAGCGAATCACAGTCAGCCGCTGCCGGTTCCGCGACGAACACCACCAACATCGACGGCACGAAATGCGCGACGCTGACGCGCTCGCGACGAATAACCCGCGCCAAATACGCCGGATCACGATGGCCATCCGGCCGCGCCATCACCAAACGCGCCCCGACCTGCAACGGCCAGAAGAACTCCCACACCGACACATCGAAGGTGGCAGGCGTCTTCTGCAGCACCACATCTGCGGCGGTGAGCGCGTAGGTGGCCTGCATCCACACCAGACGATTGACGATCGCCGCGTGCGAAACAGCGACGCCCTTCGGCCGCCCGGTCGAGCCGGAGGTGAAGATCACGTACGCGGCATTGCCCGGGACCAAGGGGCCGAGCCGATCGTCATCGGTGACCGGGGCGTCCGAATAGTCGGCGGTATCGAACAGATCCACATCGAGCACCGCCCACGGACCCGATCGCTCGTCGGTGTCGAGATCCAGCCCATCCTCCGAGCGGGTCAGCACGCACACCGGACGCGCCAGCCGCAGCGTCTGGGCGATCCGCGCGGCCGGATGCTCCGGTTCCACGGGAACGTACGCACCGCCCGCCGTGAGCACGGCGTACATGGCCACGACCAGATCCACCGAACGCCGCATGCCGATGGCCACGGTGACATCCGGACCCACCCCGATCGACACCAGCAGCCGCGCAAGCCTGTTCACCCGACCCGCGAATTCCCCATATGTCAGCGTCGCGTAGCGACTCGATGCGGGGTGGCGGTCGGGCGACGGGTGGGCCAGCGTCGCGTAGCGACTCGATGCGGGGTGGTGGTCGGGCGACGGGTGGGCCAGCGACTCGCCCTCGAAGGTGACCGCAGTGGCATCCGGCGTCCGCGCGACCTGCGCCTCGAACAGCGATACCAGCGTCGCACCGGCATCCACCGGATGCGCTGTCGCATTCCAGGCGTCGAGAATCAGCGCCCGCTCGTTGTCAGCGAGCAGATCGATATCGCCGATCCGCACATGCGGATCCACGACCGCATCGAGCACGCGCTGCAGCCGAGTCGCGAACGAAGCGACCGTCCGCTCGTCGAACAGATCGGTGGCGTACTCGAACGTCGCTGCCATACCGGCTGCGCCGACAGTCTCGGTCAGCGTCAGTTGCAGATCGAATTTCGCCGTCCGCGTGTCGATATCGAGCATCGAGGCCGCGAGCCCGGCCAGTTCCAGATTGGTCTGCGCGGTGTTCTGGAAGTCGAGCATGACCTGGAACAGCGGATGTCGTGCCGTGGAACGCTCCGGATTCAATACCTCGACGAGCCGCTCGAATGGCACATCGGCATGTGCGAGAGCACGCAGATCACCGTCGCGGGCCATCGCGATCAAGTCGGCAAAAGTCAGTTCGGGCCGCACATCGGTCCGCAGTACAAGGGTGTTGACGAACATTCCGACGAGCCCGTCCAGCTCCGCGGCGCCGCGACCGGCGACGGGGGTTCCGATCGCAATATCCTGCTGCCCAGCGAGTTTCGCCAGCAGCGTGGCGAATGCCGCGTGCAGCACCATGAACAGGGAGGCATTCGCGCCCTCCGCCACATCACACAGCCGACGATGGGTCGCGGCATCGATGGTGAAGGCATAGCGCGCACCACGACCCGACGCGACCGCCGGACGCGACCGATCCCCCCGCAGTGAAAGCACATCCGGCAGATCGGCCAATTCGGCCGACCAATAGCGGATCTGCGCGGCGATCAACGATTCCGGATCGTCCTCCGCGCCGAGCGTTTCCCGCTGCCACAGCGTGTAGTCGGCATACTGCACCGGCAGCGACACCCAGTTCGGCTCCGAGCCCGCGCAACGTGCGGCGTATGCGACCATCAGATCCCGGGTGAGCGGCGCGATGGACCAACCGTCCGCACTGATGTGATGGATGGAAACAACAAGCACATGCTCGGTCCCAGTGCGCAGCAGTGTGAGTCGAACCGGTGCCTCCCGGTCCACCGCGAAAGGTATTGCCGCCAGGGCTCGAATCCGATCGGCCAACTCCGTCGCATCGACCGGCTCCGGCACCAGCAACACCGCAGCCGCCGGCAGCACTTCCTGCTGCGGCACACCGTCGACCGCTGGATATCTGGTGCGCAGCGCCTCATGCCTGGCAATGACATCGGCGACCGCAGCCGTCAGTGCGCCGAGATCGAGCGCGCCGACCAGTCGCACCGCGGCCGTCAGATTATTCGCGACGGAGGCGGCATCGAACTGATTGAGAAACCACATCCGCTGCTGCGCATAGGAAAGCGGCACCACATCGGGCCGGGCTTGCGCGATCAATGCCCGTCGCGCAGTCCCCGAAACGGGCAGATGCGCGGCCAACGCCGCCACCGTCGAATGCTCGAACAGCAGCCGCACCGGAATATCGGCATCGACGACCGCGCCGATTCGCGCGGCAATCTGCGTGGCCACCAGGGAGTTTCCGCCGAGTGCGAAGAAGTCGTCGTCCAGCCCGACCCGATCGAGACCGAGCACCGCCGCGAACACCTCGGCAACCGCGTGCTCGGCGGACGTGACAGGTGCACGAAATGTCCCAGCGGTCAGCACCGGGTCGGGCAATACCTTGCGATCCAACTTGCCCGAGCTGGTCAGCGGCATCTCCGCCAGTCCGACATAGGCTGTCGGCACCATGTATGAAGGCAGTACAGCGCGCAGCCGCTGCCTCAGCACATCGGCCAGCTCCGCCTCTGGCATGTCCGCGACCACATAGGCGACCAGCAGCTCACCCGCCGCGTGCGCGAACACCCGAACAGCCGCGGCACGCACATCGTCGGCAGCGACCAGAGCCGCCTCGATCTCACCGAGCTCGATCCGCTGCCCCCGCAGCTTGACCTGAAAGTCACTGCGCCCCAGATATTCCAGATCGCCTGCCCGATTGCGCCGCACCAGATCACCGGTCCGGTACATCCGGGCTCCCGCCGGTCCATACGGATTGGCTACGAACCGCTCGGCGGTCAATTCCGCCCGCCCGTGGTACCCGCGCGCCGTCTGAACGCCGGAAAGGTAGAGCTCGCCAACGACCAGGTCCGGTACCGGCCGCAACCGCGCGTCGAGCACCAGCACCTGACTCGAACGCACCGGCCGACCGATCGGCGCCGCCCCCGGCAGCGCCGCATCGACGGGCGCATAGGTGGCGTGCACCGTGAATTCCGTTGGGCCGTACAGATTGTGCAGGGCGGCTCGGCACACAACGGCGAAACGGGCCGCAGCTTCACCGGTCATCGCCTCACCGGCAACGAAAACGGCACGCAACGAAGCGATCTCGGCAATACCGGTGGCATCGGCGAACACCGTCAGCATCGACGGCACGAACGAGGTCATCGTCACCCGGTGCGCCGCGATGGTCGCGGACAGATAGGCGCTGTCCCGATGCCCGTCATGCTGGGCGACCACCATGCGCGCACCGCGCGCCAACGGCGCGAACAGCTCCCACACCGACACATCGAAGGTCGCGGGAGTCTTGAACAGAACCACATCGTCGGCCCCGATGCGGTATTCGTCGGCAATCCAGTCGATCTGATTCACCACCGAGGCATGCTGTACCGCAACACCTTTCGGCAGCCCCGTGGATCCGGAGGTGAAAATGACGTACGCCGTATTGATCGCCCGCAACGGACGCAGCCGATCCGAATCCACCACCGGCGCATCCGAATAACCCGAGCAGTCCAGTGCGTCGACCACCAGAACCGAAGGTCCTGCCGACCACCCGTCACCCGCCCGAGTCAGCACACATACCGGCCGAGCCGAGGCAACGACCTGCGCACGCCGCGCCGCCGGCTGATCCGGGTCCACCGGCACATACCCACCGCCCGCGGTCAATACGGCATAGGCCGCGACAACGAACTCCACCGACCGCCGCATACCCAGCACAACCAGCGTCTCGGGTCCGACACCGGCGGCGATCAGCCGACGAGCAAGCCGATTCACCCGCCCCGAGAACTCCGAATACGTGAGCGCACAATGTCCATCGACCAGTGCGACAGCATCGGGCGTCCGCCGCACCTGCGTCTCGAACGCGGCCAGCAGCGTCGCGACACGGCTCGACGACTCCGCGATTCCGCGCTCGATCGCACGCTGCCGACCCGCGACATCCAGCAGCGGCAGATCCCCCACCGCCAGCTCGGCATCGGCCACGATCGCGCGCAGCAACCGAACCAACCACTCCGCGTAGTCCGCGATGGTGGATTCGTCGAATAGATCGGTGGCGTAGGTGAATTCCGCACAGATCCCCGCCGGTGCCGGACCTTCCCCGAGTCCGGCACCGGCGAAGCCTTCGGTGACCGTGAGCTGGAGATCGAACTTGGTCACTCCGGTGTCCAGGGTACTGGTGCAGACCGACAAATCGGGGAGTTCGAAGGCGATGTCCGCGGCATTGTCGAAAGCGAGCAATACCTGGAACAGCGGGTGCCGCGCTTGTGAGCGCGGCGGGTTGATGGCATCGACCAGCTGCTCGAATGGCAATTCGGCATGGCCGAAGGCGGCGAGATCGGTCTCGCGCACCCGTGCCAGCAGTGACGAGAAGGGGGCGGCGGCATCGACCACGGTTCGCAGCACCAAGGTGTTGACGAACATGCCGACGAGATCGTCCAGCGCTCGTTCACCACGGCCGGCCACCGGCGTGCCGATCACGATGTCGTCGCTTCCGGACAGCCGCGACAGCAGCACGGCGAGCGCGGCATGCAGCACCATGAAGTTCGAAACACCCTGGGCACGCGCAAGTTTCACGACCTCGACGTGCACGTCGCCCGGAATTTCGAAACCGAACACCGCACCCCGGCCGGATGCGACCGCGGGCCGGGACCGATCGGCGGGCAACTCGATCAGATCGGGTGCACCGGCGAGCGTGGCCGTCCAGAACTCCAGCTGCCGGGCCGACGCAGCATCGGGATCCTCGGCTGAGCCGAGCAATTCATGCTGCCAAAGGCTGTAATCCGCGTACTGCACCGAAAGCGGCAGCCATTTCGGCACCTCGCCTGCGTGTCGAGATCCGTACGCGGACATCACATCTCGTGCCAGCACCCGCAGCGACACACCATCCGCGGCAATGTGGTGCAGCACCAGCGCCAGCGCGCAGCTGTCGTCATCGACCAGGAAAATCCGGGCCCGAATGGGTATTTCACGCTCCAGGTCGAATCCGAGCGCCGCGAACCGAGCCAGCTCGTCGTCCAGTTCGTCCGCACCGATCGACTCCGGCTCGCCCACGACGACAACCTCGTCCGCGGACAACACGACCTGCTGGGCCGCCACTCCAGCCGATACCGCGGGAAAGATCGTGCGCAGTACCTCATGCCTGTCGACCAGATCGGCCAAGGCCAGCCGCAGCGCGGAAATATCGACCGCACCGCGCAACCGCACCACGAACGGCATGTTGTACCCGGCGCCGGCAGTCTCGAACCGGTTGAGGAACCAGATCCGCCGCTGCGCCGGAGATAGCGGAACCAGCGGCGGCCGGTGTCGCGCCCGCAGCTGCGCGAGCACCGGCCCGCCACTGGATCCACCCGTCCGCTCGATGAGTTCGGCGAGTGCGGACACCGTGGTAGCGGTGAACAATTCGCGAACCCCGAGCCGACAGCCCAGTTCGGCGCCCAAACGCGCCGCGACCTGGGTGGCCACCAAACTATTGCCGCCGAGCGCGAAGAAATCGTCGTCGCGCCCGACCCGATCGCATCCGAGCACCGCACCGAACACCCGCGCGACCGTGGCCTCCACCGGCGTCGCGACCTCGGTGTAGTCGGTCGAGATCCGCTCGGGTGCGGGCAGCGCGGCACGATCCAATTTGCCGGAGGCATTGACCGGCAACGCGTCCATCACCACGAACGCGGCAGGCACCATATACGCGGGCAGCGCGCGCAGCGCCGCAGTACGCAGTTCGGCGGGAGCCACCGCGCCGCTCTCGGCTTCGACCACATAGGCGACCAACTGCTCGCCCACCCCGGCGTCATCGCGCACCACGACCACCGCGCGCACCACCGAATCGACGGCCCCGAGCACGGCTTCGATCTCGCCGAGCTCGATCCGCAACCCGCGCAACTTCACCTGAAAATCGGTGCGGCCCAGGTACTCCAGCTCACCGTGGGAGGTCCAGCGCACCAGGTCACCGGTGCGATACATCCGGCTGGCCGACCCGAACGGATCCGCGACGAACCGATCTGCGGTGAGCCCGGGGCGGCCGATATAACCACGGGCGAGCTGTACCCCCGACAGATACAGCTCGCCCGCAGCCCCGACCGGTACCGGCCGCAGCCGCGAATCGAGCACGTAGAGCCGGGTGTTGAAGACCGGCGCGCCGATCGGCACCGAGAGGGTATCGGTATCGGTCACTTCA
>NZ_BAGN01000207.1 GCF_000308835.1 Nocardia vinacea NBRC 16497
CGCGAGACGGGCCACGAACGGTCGCTCGTAAGACTCGCTCCGTGGCGGGTGCTGATGCTGGATCGTTCGGCACCCGATGTGCGCGTCGGATGGTCGAGACTCGCGACTACGCCGCACGCGCTTCGACGACTCGGCTGTGTTCGATGGCCGCGCCTTCGGCGCGGACGCGAGACGGGCCACGAACGGTCGCTCGTAAGACTCGCTCCGCCGGGGCTGGGAGAGGCTTGAAAGGGGCGAGCGAGCGATCAACCCAGCGCAGCCTGACCCATTGCGGACAGCGCCATGCGACGCAGTATCGGCCGGGCCCGGGTGGCGGTGGCATTGGTCGCGCTGTGCGGCGTGGAGTTCATCAAGCCGAAGCCCGCGTGGGCCTGCACCCGTGCGGTCTCCTCCGGCAGTTCCGGATGCAACTCCCGCAGCACCGCCACCCAGATCTCGACGTACTGACGCTGGGTGCGCCGCAGTTCGCGTCTGGGCCCGACCGGTACGTTCTCGAGGTCGCGGTCCTGGATCCGGATGAGTTCGGGCTCGCCGAGCGCGAAGTCCAGATGGAAATCGACCAGCCCGTCCAGCGCCTCCCGGGCCGACCCGGTCCGCGCAACCACCGCTTTCCCACCGGCGAGCAGCCGCTGACTGACCCCGATGAGCAGTTCGACCAGCAGCGCCTCCTTATTCGGGAAGTGCCGGTAGACCGCCGGGCCGCTGATCCCGACGGCCGCGCCGAGGTCGTCCAGGCGCATGCCGAGGAACCCACGATCGGCGATGAGCCGGGCACCCGCATCCAGCAACTGCGCCCTACGCTGCAGCTTCAGTTGTTCCCTGCGGGTGGGCGCGACGGGGTCGGTGCTGGTCACACGCACTCCTTTCAGCACACCTGGACATCTCGGTTAATCAACATTAACCTGAATTCCAGTTATCGGCGACTAACTGGATGGCAGGACAGCGTGATGACGGTGACCGAACAGGTCGGGGTCGACAACCGCACGGCACACGGGGCGCTACTGGAGGATCTGCGCGCCCGACTGGCCGCCGCGGCGCTCGGCGGGCCCGCGAAGGCGCGTGAGCGGCACGTGGCCCGCGGCAAGCTGCTGCCCCGGCAGCGGGTGGATCAGCTGCTCGATCCGGGCAGCCCGTTCCTCGAGCTCTCGCCGCTGGCCGCGACGGGCATGTACGACGATGAATGTCCCGGCGCCGGGATCATCACCGGCATCGGCCGGATCTCCGGGCGGGAATGCGTGATCGTGGCCAACGACGCCACGGTCAAGGGCGGCACCTACTACCCGATGACGGTGAAGAAGCATCTGCGCGCCCAAGAGGTCGCATTGCAGAACCAGTTGCCCTGCGTGTATCTCGTCGACTCCGGCGGCGCGTTCCTGCCGCGCCAGGACGAGGTCTTCCCGGATCGGGAGCATTTCGGGCGCATCTTCTTCAACCAGGCGACCATGAGCGCCAAGGGAATTCCGCAGATCGCCGCGGTACTCGGTTCGTGCACCGCAGGTGGTGCGTACGTACCAGCGATGAGTGACGAGGCGGTGATCGTGCGCAATCAGGGCACGATCTTCCTCGGTGGACCGCCGCTGGTGAAGGCCGCGACCGGTGAGGTGGTCACCGCCGAGGAGTTGGGCGGCGGCGAATTGCATTCGCGCACTTCGGGAGTCACCGATCATCTGGCCGAGGACGACCAAGACGCGCTGCGCATCGTGCGCCGCATCGTGGCCACGCTCGGCCCGCGCCCGGCCAGCCCGTGGGAGGTGACGCCGACCGTCGCGACCGCGAAGCCGGAGTCCGAACTGTACGACGTGGTCCCGGTCGATCTACGCACGCCGTATGACGTCCGCGAGGTCATTCACCGGCTGGTCGACGGCGAAAACGGATTCCACGAATTCAAGGCCGAATACGGTAAGACGCTCGTCACCGGATTCGCCCGCATCCACGGCCATCCGGTCGGCATCATCGCCAATAACGGCGTGCTGTTCAGCGAATCCGCCATGAAGGGCGCGCATTTCATCGAACTGTGCGATAAGCGCAAGATTCCCCTGCTGTTCCTGCAGAACATCACCGGTTTCATGGTCGGGCGCGATTACGAGGCGGGTGGTATCGCCAAGCACGGCGCGAAGATGGTCACCGCGGTGGCGTGTGCGCGGGTGCCGAAGCTCACGGTGGTGATCGGCGGATCGTATGGCGCCGGCAACTATTCGATGTGTGGGCGCGCGTATTCACCGCGCTTCCTGTGGATGTGGCCCAATGCGCGAATTTCGGTAATGGGTGGCGAGCAGGCCGCCTCGGTGCTGTCGACGGTGCGTGGGGATCAACTCGACAGCAGCGGACAGCCGTGGTCGGCGGCGGACGAGGAGGCATTCAAGGCGCCGATTCGGGAACAGTACGAACATCAGGGCAATCCGTACTACTCGACCGCGCGGCTCTGGGACGACGGCGTCATCGACCCCGCCGATACCAGAACCGTGCTCGGACTTGCCCTTTCGGTGTGTGCGCAAGCACCGCTCGAACCCGTTTCCTACGGCGTCTTCCGGATGTGAGCGCGATGATGAACAAGTCCCATCCCATCGATTTCGACACCGTGCTCGTCGCCAATCGCGGCGAGATCGCGGTCCGGGTCATCCGCACGTTGCGCGCCATGGGAATTCGCTCGGTCGCGGTCTACAGCGATGCGGATGCGCAGGCCAGGCATGTGCGTGCGGCCGATACCGCGGTGCGCCTCGGTCCGGCTCCGGCCCGGGAAAGTTATCTCGATATCGAGAAGGTCGTCGCCGCGGCGGTGCGCACGGGCGCCAAGGCCGTACATCCGGGCTACGGATTCCTTTCCGAGAATGCGGCTTTCGCATCCGCGCTGGCCGAGGCGGGCATTGTCTTCCTCGGGCCGCCCGCCAAGGCAATCGAGATCATGGGCGACAAGATCGCGGCGAAGAACACTGTCGCCTCCTTCGATGTGCCCGTCGTCCCGGGTATCGCCCGCCCGGGACTCACCGATGCCGAATTGATCGACGCCGCAACCGATATCGGCTATCCGGTCCTGGTGAAGCCCTCGGCCGGTGGCGGCGGTAAGGGTATGCGACTGGTCGAGGAACCGTCGGCATTGCCCGCTGCGCTGGCCAGTGCCCGGCGTGAGGCGGCCGCGGCATTCGGTGACGACACCCTGTTCCTGGAGCGATTCGTCACCCGGCCACGCCATATCGAGGTGCAGATCCTGGCCGACCAATTCGGTCACGTGATCCACCTCGGTGAACGCGAATGCAGCCTGCAGCGGCGGCATCAGAAGGTCATCGAAGAGGCACCGTCCCCGCTGCTGGACACCGCGACCAGGGCGCGCATCGGCGCGGCCGCATGCAATACCGCACGCAGCGTCGACTATGTGGGTGCGGGCACGGTCGAATTCATCGTCTCCGCCGATCGGCCGGACGAATTCTTCTTCATGGAGATGAATACTCGGCTGCAGGTGGAACATCCGGTCACCGAGCTGGTCACCGGGATCGACCTGGTGGAGTGCCAGGTGCGCGTCGCGGCCGGGCAGAAGCTGGCGCTCGAGCAGGATGCGCTGCGGCTCGTCGGGCATGCGATCGAGGCCCGCGTCTACGCCGAGGATCCCGGTCGCGGCTTCCTGCCCACCGGCGGCACGGTACTCGACCTGTCCGAGCCCGAAGGCGCCGGCGTGCGGGTGGATTCGGGACTGCGCATCGACACTGTCGTCGGCAGCGACTACGACCCGATGCTGTCGAAGGTCATCGTGCACGCCGCCGATCGCCAGACCGCACTCGCGAAACTCGATCGGGCACTGAGCGATACCGTCCTGCTCGGCGTCACCAGCAATATCGAGTTCCTGCGCTTTCTGCTGGCCGACCAGGATGTGGCCGCTGGAAAGCTCGATACCGGACTGCTGGATCGCCGCGTCGGCGACTTCCGACCCGCCGCGGTCGGGGATGACGAATTCATCGCTGCCGCTGCCTATCACTGGGTGCGACGCTGGCCTGTCGGGCCGAGCGATCCATGGGATATCCCGTCCGGGTGGCGCATCGGCACACCCGCGCCGACCACCATCAGGCTCGCCGGCGGTGACCGCACCGAGCACGTTTACCTGACCGGCGCTCCCGATGCCGCGCAGGTGCATCTCAACAGCAGCGAATCGGTCTCGCTCACTGCTGATTTCACCGACGGAAGGCTGGTCCTGACATTGGACGGTCTGCGCCGGGAGTTCCGCGTCGCGGAGCACGACGGTCAGCTCTGGGTGGCCGGACCGTCCGGTGTCGCGGTGCTGCGCGAGGTGGCCGAGCTGAATGTCCGCGGCGGCGCCGAACACGTCGGTGACGCCGAAATCCGCAGTCCCATGCCGGGTTCGGTGATCGCGGTACCGGTTGCCGACGGTGCCACTGTTGCGGTGGGGGCCCCCGTCGTCGTGGTCGAGGCCATGAAGATGGAGCACACGCTCACGGCACCGGTCGCGGGCACCGTCGAAGTCCTGGTCGCGCCGGGTGCCCAGGTCCGCCTCGACCAGCCGCTGGTGCGCATCGCCGCGGCTCCCACCGAACCCGAAACCGCCGAGCGAGAAGGAACTTCCGCATGACCGAATTTCTGTCCACCGGCACACTGCCCGAGGACTATCGCGATCTAGCGCTGACGGTGCGCGATTTCGCCAAGTCAGTGGTCGCCCCGGTAGCCGCCGAACACGATGCGAACCATACGTTTCCGTACGAGGTCGTCGCGGGCATGGCCGATATGGGTCTGTTCGGCCTGCCGTTCCCGGAGGAGTACGGCGGTATGGGCGGCGACTACTTTGCGCTGTGCCTGGCGCTGGAGGAACTCGGCAAGGTCGATCAGAGTGTGGCGATCACCCTGGAGGCCGGTGTCTCGCTGGGCGCCATGCCCATCTACCGCTTCGGCAACGATAAGCAGAAGCAGGAATGGCTGCCGCAGTTGACAAGTGGCCGCAATCTCGCCGCCTTCGGCCTCACCGAACCCGGTGCGGGCAGCGATGCGGGCGGCACCAGGACCACCGCGGTCGCCGACAGCGGCGAATGGGTCATCAATGGCAGCAAGCAGTTCATCACCAACTCCGGTACCGATATCACCAAACTGGTGACGGTGACCGCGGTGACGGGACAGTCGGGCGGCAAGAAGGAGATCTCGACCATCCTCGTGCCCACCGACACCCCCGGGTTCGTGGCCGAACCCGCCTACAACAAGGTCGGCTGGAATGCCTCGGATACGCATCCGCTGAGCTTCACCGACGTCCGGGTGCCGGAGGAGAATCTGCTCGGCGAGCGCGGTCGCGGCTACGCCAACTTCCTGCGCATTCTCGACGAGGGCCGCATCGCCATCGCGGCGCTGTCGGTGGGAGCGGCTCAGGGCTGTGTCGACGAGAGCGTGCGCTACGCCAAGGAACGCGAGGCCTTCGGCCAGGCCATCGGCCGCAATCAGGCCATTGCCTTCAAGATCGCCCGCATGGCGGCGCGCGCGCACGCCGCGCGGACCGCATACTACGACGCCGCCGCACTCATGCTGGCGGGTAAGCCCTTCAAGAAGGAAGCCTCCATCGCGAAGCTGGTGGCCAGCGAGGCGGCCATGGACAACGCCCGGGACGCCACCCAGATTTTCGGCGGCTACGGCTTCATGAACGAATACGCTGTGGCCAGGCACTATCGCGATAGCAAGATCCTGGAGATCGGCGAGGGCACGACGGAGGTGCAGTTGATGCTGATCGGACGGGAGCTGGGCCTGTGACCGAGACGGACGCTCCACGCCGGGTGGTGCAGCGCGGCCTGTGGTTCGAGGAGTTCGAGATCGGTGTGGTGTACGAGCACCGGCCGGGCCGGACCATTACCGAGGCCGACAATGTCCTGTTCACCACGCTGACCATGAATACCCAGGCATTGCACTTGGACGCGGCGTTCAGCGAGCAGCTGCCGCCGTTCCACCAGCGCCTGGTGAATTCGATGTTCACCCTGTCCACGCTGATCGGCCTCTCGGTCGCACAGCTGACCCAGGGCACGATCGTCGCCAACCTGGGCTTCTCCGAGGTCGCCTTCCCGAAGCCGCTGTTCCACGGCGACACCATGTATGCCGAGACGGTGGTCACCGATAAGCGCGAATCCAAGAGCCGACCGGGCGAGGGCATCCTCACCTTCGCGCACACCGCGCGCAACCAGCATGGCGATATCGTGGCGACGGCGGTACGAAAGACATTGGTACGCAAGGAGCCCGCATGAGTTGGCAATTGCCCGGACCAGCCTGGCTGTTCTGCCCCGCCGACCGCCCAGAGCGCTTCGAGAAGGCCGCCGCGGCAGCCGATGTGGTGATCATCGATCTCGAGGACGGGGTCGCGGCCGGCGATAAGGCGTTCGCGCGCAAGGCGCTCGTCGAAACACCGCTGGATCCCGAGACCACCGTCGTGCGGATCAATGCCGTCGGAACCGACGAGCACGAGCCCGATCTCGCGGCGTTGGCGCGGACCGAGTATCGGCGGATCATGCTGCCGAAGGCCGAATCCGCCGAACAGCTCGGCTCCCTCACCGACTACGAGGTGATCGCGCTGATCGAATCGCCGCTCGGCGCCATGGCGGTCGGGCGAGCGGTACTGGCGCGCAATGCGATCGGGGCCATGTGGGGTGCGGAAGATCTGGTCGCCGGGCTCCGCGGCAATTCCAGTCGGCATGCCGATGGCAGCTATCGCGATGTGGCGCGCCATGTTCGG
>NZ_BAGN01000206.1 GCF_000308835.1 Nocardia vinacea NBRC 16497
GTCGCATAGACGATTTCACCCTCGATCCCGGCCGGTCGAGCACCGTCGAACGTTTCGGTCAGCAACACCATGAGGTCGGTCTCGGCTTGGGCGACACCGGGATCGAGTAGTTCGACATCGACGTCAGGCAGCTGGAACCGGGCAGCGGTGGTGTTCTGCAACCCGAACAGCACCTGATACAACGGCGTATACGCCGTCGACCGGGGTCGGTCGAGGAGGTCGACCAGCCGTTCGTAGGGCAAATCCGCGTGCGTGAGCGCCTCGAGGTCGACGCCGCGCACCTCGGCCACAAGCTGCCGGAACGACCTGTCGTCGCGGACCCGCGTACGCAAAACCACGGTGTTGACGAACATGCCGACCAGATCGTCCAGCGCCGGGGTGCCCCGGCCCGCGACCGGCGTGCCGACCGACACGTCCTCGGTGTGCGCGGTACGTGCCAAAACGATTGCCAGTGCCGCATGCAGCACGACGAATACGGTGACTCCCTCTCGGCGTGCCAGCCGCACGACATCGTCGTGCAGCCGCTGCGGTATGCCGAAGCGAATGCTGCTACCGGCCATCGACATCGCGGCGGGCCGGGGCCGATCGGTCGGCAGGTCGAGCAGCTCAGGGGCATCACCGAGAACATCGGTCCAGTAGGTGACCTGTCGCGCGATCAGCGACGCCGGATCGTCCTCGGTGCCGAGCATCTCGCGCTGCCACATCGCGTAGTCGGCGTACTGGACCTGCAGCGGTTTCCATTGCGGCGCTCGGCCGTTCACCCGCGCGCTGTAGGCGGCGAACACGTCGCCGGCCAGCGGCGCCATCGACGAGCCGTCGGCAGCAATGTGATGGACGACGAGCACGAGAACATGCTCGTCGGTGCCGGTCCGATACAGCCGCGCCCGCACGGGCACCGATTCCGTGATGTCGAATCCCGTTCCGACAGCCTTCTGGATCCGGTCGGCCAGCTCCGCCGCGTCGACGACCAACTCTGTCTCCGGCTCCAGGTCCTCGGCTACGGCCGCGACATCCCGCACCACTTGGCATGGTTCGCCGTCGATGGCGGGATACACCGTCCGCAACGGCTCGTGCCTGGCCACCACGTCGAGAAATGCCGCCTGCAACGCATCGACATCCAGCGGGCCGGTCAGCCGGGCCGCGAAACAGATGTTGTATGCCGCCGAGGCGGTGTCGAACTGGTTGAGGAACCACATCCGCCGTTGCGCCGCCGCCAATGGAACCACTGCCGGGCGTGGCCGCGGGGCGAGTGGAATCA
The DNA here is from genome assembly GCF_000308835.1 of Nocardia vinacea NBRC 16497. Taxonomy (GTDB): domain Bacteria; phylum Actinomycetota; class Actinomycetes; order Mycobacteriales; family Mycobacteriaceae; genus Nocardia; species Nocardia vinacea. The sequence continues at coordinate 1,259 of NZ_BAGN01000206.1, forward strand.
CCGTAGAACGGGTTCGCTTCCCGATCCGTTCAGCCAATCCGGCAATCGTCGGCTCGTCGAAAATATCGTGGATGCCGACCTCGATGCCGAGAGCCGCCTCGGCCCGCGCCGCGATCTGGACGGCCGAGAGCGAGTTGACACCGATCTCGAAGACGTTCGCGGTCACGCTCACCCGCTCTGCGCTGGTGAGCTGGGCGACCAGACGCGCCAGCACCGCCTCGCGATCGGTTCGAGGCGAGACGAAGGTCTGTCCGGTGTCGAATACCGGCTTCGGCAGTGCATTTCGGTCGAGCTTGCCGTTGACCGTCAGCGGCAGTTCGGGCAACACCATGATCGCCGCCGGCACCATGTAGCTCGTCAGTATCCCCGCAGCGGCACCCCGGACCTCGTCCGCATCGATGGGCTGTCCGTCGGCGCTCACCACGTATCCGATCAGCTGATCCACGGCGCTGTCGGGGCGGTGGACGGTGGCCGCGGCCCGTGTGACGCGCGGATGACGGAGCAGCGCCGACTCCACCTCACCCAGCTCGATCCGGAAGCCGCGTAGCTGTACCTGGGCATCGGCACGGCCCGCGTACAGCAACTCCAGCCCCTTCGCGGACTTCCGCCACCGGCCCACGTCTCCGGACCGATACAACCGGGTGCCCTTCGGGTCGAACGGGTTCGCCACGAAACGGCCCGCTGTCAGCGCCGGGGCCCCGAGATAACCACGCGAAAGTTGCCCACCAGCCACATAGATCTCTCCGGCGGCTCCGATCGGCACCGGCCGCAGCCGGGCGTCGAGGACATACATCCGCAACCCTGGTAGCGGCGATCCGATCCCGGCCACATCCACCGCATCTATCTCGGCGAAGGTCACATGCACTGTCGTCTCGGTGATTCCATACATGTTCACCAACCGCGGCGCCCCCGGCGCGTGCGCCGCGAACCAGCCGCTCAACCGCGACCGGTCCAGCGCTTCGCCACCGAAGACGACATAACGCAATGCGAGATCACCAGCAGGGCAACCGGATTCCCGATACCTGCGCTCCGCGTCGACGAAGCCGTAGAACGCCGAGGGGGTCTGGCTCAACACTGTCACGCGCTCGCGCGCCACGACCTCTACGAACGCCTCCGGCGACCTGGACGTGTCGTAGTCGACGACAACCACCTTGCCGCCGGACAGCAACGCGCCCCAGAATTCCCACACCGCGAAATCGAAAGCGTACGAATGGAACATCGTCCACACATCGTCGGGTCCGATATCGAACCGCTCGGCCGCATTGGTGAACAACGTCACCACTTCCCGATGGCTGACCGTCACCCCTTTAGGCCGGCCCGTCGACCCCGAGGTGTAGATCACGTACGCGATGTTGTCCGGTCGCACACCCGACACCATCGCCGGAGCGGGAACGCCTGCGAGGCGGTCACCGCAATCCTCGACGAGCACGACCCCCGCCGCACACTCTGGCATCACCGATACCATCTCGGCCGACGTCAACACCGCCGCCGGACCCGCGTCATCGACCATGAACCGCAATCGCTCCGGCGGATACTCCACATCCAGCGGCAGGTATCCGGCACCCGCTCGCACGACGCCGAGCAGGCCCACGATCAGCTCGATCGAGCGCGGCAACGCGACGGCCACCAGCGATTCCGGCCCTACGCCGTATTCGATGAGCCGAGCCGCCACCGCGTCGGCGCGCCGATCCAACTCCGCGTAGGTCAGCTGCGCCCGGCCGTCGGTCACCGCAACAGCATCCGGCTGGGCGGCGGCCTGGGCGGCGAACAGCTCCGCGAGCGTCGTCTCTGCGACTGGCACGCCATCGTTGCCGGACGCGTCGAGCAATTCGCGCCGATGCGCCGGACCCACCAGGTCGACATCGCCGACGGCGACCGCCGGGTTCGCGGTCACATCCTCCAGGATCCGCACATATGCCTGTGCGAACCGAGCCATCGTCTCCTCGACGAACAGGTCGGTGGCATATGTCAGCCGCAACGTCATGCCCGTCGGCTCGTTCTGCCTGCCATGGCCTTCGGCCATCACGAGCAGCAGGTCGTAGATCGCGGCATTGTCGCCCGGATCCACACTCTCGACGGTGAGACCCGGAAGTTCGACGCGAGCACGCTCCATGTTCTGGTAGGCGAGCATCACCTGGAACAACGGCGTGTGTGCCGTCGACCGTGCCGGATTCAGCTCCTCCACCAGCTGCTCGAACGGCGCGGTGACATGGTCGAATGCCTCGATGTCGTTGTGCCGCACCGCATCCAGCAGGTCGGTGAAGATCTGATCGAGCGTGACGCGGGTGCGCAGTACCAAGGTGTTGACGAACATCCCGACGAGGTGGTCGAGCACCCGGTGGCCACGACCCGCGTGTGGCACGCCGATCGTGATGTCGTCGCTGCCGGACAGCCGTGACAGCAGCACCGCGAGCGCCGTGTGCACCACCATGAACGTCGTCGCCCGGGCTCGCTGGGCCAGGGATTCCAACCGGCTCTGCAGGTCCGCCGGAATCTCGATGTGGATCACCGCGCCGCAGTGGGTCTGCTCCACCGGGCGCGGTCGATCGGTAGGCAGCTCGAGCAGTTCGGGTATGCCCGCGAGTCGGGTTCGCCAGTAAGCGATATCGCGGGACACGGGCGAATCCGGGTCGTCGGGCGAGCCGAGCACCTCGCGCTGCCACAGGGCGTAATCGGCGAATTGGACGGTGAGCGGCGCCCAGTCCGGCAGATTTCCGCTGGACCGCGCCCGATAGGCCGTCACGATATCGGCGGCCAGCGGCGCCACTGAATACCCGTCGCAACTGATGTGGTGGACGGCCACCGCGACCACCCAGGCTGTGCCCGACAGCTGGTACAGCACGACCCGCACCGGCACGCCCTTCGACACATCGAATCCGGTGCTCGAAAACGCGGCAAGCCGACCTGCCAGCTCGCGCTCATCGATCCGCTGCGGGCTGAAGTCCCAGCCCGCGACGACATCGGCCGCGTCCAGCACCACCTGCGTGGGCGTGCCGTCGACCGCCGGATACACGGTGCGCAAGCTCTCGTGCCGCTCGACGACATCCCCGACTGCCGCCGCGAGCGCGTCGATATCGAGCACTCCGTCGAGGCGAAACGCAAGCGGCACAATGTATCCCGGCGAATCCGGATCGAACTGGTTGAGGAACCACATCCGGGCCTGCGCCGTCGACAACGGAAGACGGTCCGGTCTCGGTTTCGGCGTCGGGGCGGGCAGACCGGGCACCCCCCGCAGCTGTGCGATGCGCTCGGCCAACTCGGCGACGGTGGGCGCCTCGAACATCATTCGCACCGGTACGGTCGCGTCGACCGTATCGCCGATCCGGCTCAGCGCGCGCGTGGCGAGGAGCGAATTCCCACCCAGGTCGAAGAAGTCGTCGTCCGCGCCGACCGTCGGCACGCTGAGCAGCTCGGCGAAAACCTCGGCGACGGCCTGCTCCACGAGCCCTCGCGGCGCCCGGTATTCCGCGTGGTCGCTCGGATCCGGAGCGGGCAGTGCCCGGTAGTCGACCTTGCCGTTCGCCGTGAGCGGGACGGCGTCGATCCGGACGATCGCGGACGGCACCATATAGGCTGGCAGCCGATCCAGCAGAAGGCGTCGAATCTGCTTGGTGTCCAATGTCTCTGGAGTGACCACGTAGGCGACCAAGCGTTGCTCGTCACCGTCGGAATGCACCCGTGCAACGGCCGCGGTCACCTGTTCGTGCGCGAGCAGCGCTGCCTCGATATCGCCCAATTCGATCCGCAGCCCGCGAATCTTCACCTGATCGTCGGCGCGTCCGATATAGCGCAGGGCGCCGCCTTTGTCCCAGTGAACAAGGTCACCGGTGCGGTACAGGCGAGATCCGTGCGCGCCGTCGAGCGGGTCGGCGACAAACGTCGCCGCCGTCAGATCGGGACGTTGGTGGTATCCGCGGGCCAGCTGAATGCCGCCCAGATACAGCTCACCGGTCACCCCCACCGGAACGGGGTGCAGTCGCGAATCCAGCACGTGCACTATGACATTCGGCTCGGGAACCCCGATCGGCACCGCGGAGCCGTCGATCCCGTCGATGCGATAAGCGGTCACGCTGACCGCGGCCTCCGTCGGCCCGTACAGGTTGTCGATACGGGCGTCACTGAGATCCCGGAAACGGCGGACGGTTTCGGCCGGCAGCGCCTCGCCGATGCACAGCACGCGCCGCAGGTCCGGGAACCGGTGCCCGTCGGCCGTCTCGTGGAACACCGAGAGCAACGACGGCACGAAATCCGCTGTCGTCACGTGATATTCGGCTGTCAACCGGGCCACCGCATCCGGGTCGCCGCTCCCGTTCGGGCCCGCGACAACCAACTTCGCACCACATATCAAGGGGCAGAACAACTCCCAGACCGACAGGTCGAAGGTGACCGGAGTCCGCAACAGCATGACGTCGTCGCCGAGCTGGTAGTGCTCGCGCATCCAGCGGAGTTGATTGACCACGGCGGCATGCGGCACCGCCACACCCTTCGGCACCCCGGTCGAGCCGGAGGTATAGATGACATACGCCAGGTTCTCGGGATGCAGCGGCTCGAGCCGGTCGGCGTCCGTCACCGGCGACCCATCCCGGTACTCGGCGTCGAGTTCCGCGAGCGCCCATACCGGGATGTCGTCGGGCAGATTCGCCTCGTCGAGCGGACGGGTGAGCACCGCCCGCGGCCGAGCGGCGGCGAGCACGGCCCGCACGCGATCGAGCGGGTGATCCGGGTCGAGGGGCAGGTAGGCCCCGCCGGCCGCGTGGATCGCATACAGCGTGGTCAGCAAGTCGATGGAGCGCCGCATCGCCACGGCCACAATGGTTTCGGGGCCAACTCCGCGTCCGATCAACGAACGCGCCAGCGCATTCACCCGCGCCGCGAACTCTCGGTAGCTGAGTCGTACGCCGTCTTCGGAGTCGAGCACGGCCGTGCTGTCCGGCGTCGTCGCCGCCTGCGCGGCGAACAGGTCCGCGATCGTCGCAGACGACGGCGGCGTCGTCCCCCCGGTTTCGCGCACGGCCAGCTCGCGCGCCTCATGCGCGGTCAGCAGCTCGATATCGCCGACCGCGCGGGCGGGATCGGCGACTATCGCACGCAGCAGCAGCACGAATCGGTCGACCATCGAAATGATCGTTGCCTCGTCGAAAAGATCTGTGGCGTAACTGAATTCGACTGCCATCCCACCCGGTTCACCGTCGCGCTCCGCGGTGTCGACGAGATTCAGATGCAGATCGTATTTGGCCACACCCGGATCGGCGGTCCGGGCCGACACCGTCAGTCCCTCGAACTGCACCGTGGGAATCTCGATGTTGTGGAACGAGAAACCCACCTGCGTCAACGGCGCGTGTGCGGCCGTGCGTGGTGGATTCAGCACTTCGACCAAGCGCTCGAACGGGACGTCGGCGTGGTCGAAGGCGGCCAGATCGGTAGCCCGGACCTGTTCCAGGATGTCCAGGAAGGACGCGCCGGGTTCGATGCGCGTCCGCAGCACCAGGGTGTTGACGAACATTCCGATCAGGCGCTCGAGTCCCGGTTCGCCGCGACCGGCGAGGGGCGTGCCGACAGCGATGTCACCGGTTCCCGAAAGCCGGGCCAGTAGTGCGGCATACACCGCGTGCAGCACCATGAAGACCGTCACGTCGCGGCGGCGGGCCAGGGCGGCCAGGTCACGACCGAGGTCGGCGGGCAGTGTCGCCGACACGGTCGCACCACGGAACGATTGCCGCGCCGGGCGCGGGCGATCGGTGGGCAGATCGAGCACTTCGGGCAGATCGGCCAGCGAAGCCCGCCAATACTCGATCTGGGTTGCGGCCGGGCAGTCCGGGTCGTCCTCGGTTCCGAGCCATTTCCGTTGCCACAGAGCGTAATCCGCGTACTGCACCGGCAACGGCGACCACTGCGGCGCCGTGTGCCGCGTGCGGGCGTTGTAGGCGGTCATCAGGTCCGCGGCCAGCGGCGCGAGCGAGGATCCGTCGAAGCTGATGTGATGGACGATGAGGACCAGGGTGTGTTGATCGGATGCACTGCGCAGCAAAGTGATTCGGAACGGAACCTCGCGGGTGACGTCGAATCCGGCCGCGGCCGCCGCGGCGATGTGCGCCTCGACGTCTGCCGCCACCACCTCAACAGGCTCCAGCGGAGGTAGTGCCGCCTGCGCCGACACGATCAGCTGGTGCGGTCCGCTGTCGCTGTCCGGGTAAACGGTCCGCAGTGCTTCGTGCCGGTCGAGCACATCAGCGATCGTCGCGTGCATGGCGGCCACGTCGAGGGGTCCCGACATGTCCACGACGAGGGCGATGTTGTACAGCGCCGAGCCCGTGTCGAACTGATCGAGAAACCACATGCGGGCCTGGGCGGGCGACAGCGGGATCCGCGCCGGACGTTGCTGCGGAATCAGCGGTCCCCGCGCGGGTGCGTCGATGGCCCGCAGATTCTGCGCGAACGCCGCGATGGTCGGCGCGTCGAACACGGTGTGCAGCGGAATTTCGACACCGAACACTGCGCTCAGCCGCGCGGCTACCCGCGTCGCCGACAGCGAGTTGCCGCCGAGATCGAAGAAGTTGTCGAGGACGCCGACGCGTTCGATGCCCAGCACCGCGCCGCACACATCGGCGACGATCTGCTCGGCCGCGTCGCGGGGCGCGACGAACTCGGTGGTCTCGGCGGCGAACACCGGTGCGGGCAACGCGGCACGGTCGATCTTGCCGACCGATGTCAGCGGTAGTGCGTCGAGCACCGTCACCGCGTCCGGAACCATGTGCAACGGCAGGCGTTGCGCGGCGTAGGCCGTGAGCTCCGCGACGTCGACGGCATCCGTCGCCGACGTGACATAGGCGGCAAGCCTCGGTCCGCTCTCCATCGCAACGCTGACCGTCACCGCGGCCGCCACCGCAGGGTGCCCGGCGAGGACGGCTTCGATTTCACCGAGTTCGATGCGCTGGCCGCGGATCTTCACCTGGAAGTCGGTGCGCCCGACGTATTCGAGGGTGCGCTCGGGTGTCCAGCAGGCCAGGTCGCCGGTGCGGTACATACGTGCCCCCACCGCACCGAACGGATCGGCTACGAATGCCGACGCGGTGTCCGCGGATCGGTCGAGATATCCGCGGGCGAGATGGATACCGGAGATGTACAGCTGTCCCGTCACCCCGACCGGTACCGGCTGCAGATTCGCGTCCAATACCAGAGCCTCGACACCGCGGATCGGGCCACCGATCGTGACGCGGACACCGGAGCACAGCGGATCACTGATCGCGACCATGATCGTGGTCTCGGTCGGCCCGTACCCGTTGAACAACCGACGACCAGGACTCCACACCGCGACCGTTTCCGCCGACACCGCCTCCCCACCGGCGACCAACACCTGCAATGAATCCACATCGGTAGGCGACATCGTCGCCAGCACGCTCGGCGTTATGAATGCATGCGAAACCCGTTGCTTGCGAATCAATTCCGTCAAGCGATCGCCGGCGAAGACATCCGGCGGCGACACCACCAAGGCCGCTCCGTTCGGGTGCGCCATCAACAACTCCAGGACGACCGCGTCAAAGCCCGGAGCCGCCACCTGCAACACCCGCGCGGAACTGTCTATCCGATAGCGTTCACGTTGTTCGGCGGCGAAATTCGCCAAGCCCTCGTGCGTCACAGTGACGCCCTTCGGCTCGCCCGTCGACCCCGAGGTGTACACCACGTACGCCGTGTTCGAGGTACGGCAGGCGCGGATCCGATCCGCTTCCGTCACGGCGGCCGGAAATCGCGCCGCGATGCAGACTTCGGTGCCCGGATCGTCGAGAATCAACCGCTCGACCGTGGGTGGGAGCAGGCCCTGGGTCGCTTCCACCGTCAACGCCACCCGAACATCCGCGACCATGAGCGCGACTCGCTCGGCCGGATTCCGCGGATCCACCGGGACAAATGCCGCCCCCGCCTTCGCCGCCGCCCACATCCCCACCACGAGTTCCACCGACCGCGCCATCACCAGCGCGACCTGATCATCCGGGCCTATCTCCCACTCGATCAGCAACCGAGCGAGCTGATTCGACCAGGCATCCAACTCCCCGTACGACACCGTGCGTTCTCCCGACACGATCGCCACGGCATCCGGCTCCGTGACCGTCAGCAACTCCGCCAGCACGCGTGGCGCCGCGGCACGGCCGCCCGACGCGGGCACCAACGCGGCTCGCTCGGTCGTCGACAGCACATCGACAGCACCCACTCGCTGCTGCGGATTCGACACGACCGACTCGAGGATCCGATTCAGTCGCGCGGCGAATTCCTCGATCGTCCCCCGATCGAACAGATCGGTCGCGTAGTTGATTCGCAGTGCGAGATCGCCTGCCGCCCTGGTGTTCTCGGCGACGGTGACAATGATGTCGGCCTTCGCTGGTTGCGGTCCCGGATCCAGGATCTCGGCGGCGAGCTCGGACAGCTTCAGGCTCGGGCGGTCCATGTTGTCGAAGGCGAGGTACACCTGGCACAGCGGATCGCGCGCCGCCGACGGCATCGGATCGACCGCTTCGACGACGCGTTCGTACGGCAGGTCGCTGTGGGCGAAAGCGTCGATATCGATGTCTTTGACTCGCGTCAGAAACTCCGTGAACGATTCGTCGCCGCGCAGCTGGGTGCGCAGTGGCACCGTGTTGACGAACATGCCGATCAGCGGTTCCAGCGCGCGCTCGCCGCGGCCCGCGACCGGCGTCGCGATGGTGATGTCCGCCGAATCCGACAGCCGGGCGAGCAGCACGGCCAACGCGGCGTGAACGACCATGAAGGTCGTGACGTTCACCGTGTGCGCCAGCTGCTCGATCCCGGCGCGGGTATCGGCGGGGAGCACGGTGTCGACGACGTCTGTGAGCATGGACTGGCGAGCCGGCCGCCGACGATCGGCGGGGAGCTCCAGCAGCCGGGCCATCCCCGCTAATTGTGCTGTCCAGTAACGCAATTGGCGTGCCGCGAGCGAGTCCGGATCGTTGTCGTCGCCGAGCACACCCCGATGCCAGATGCTGTAGTCGGCGTACTGCACGGCCAGTGGTCGCCAATCCGGGGCGTGTCCCTGCGACCTCGCTCGGTAGGCCGCCGCGAAATCGGCGGCGAGCGGTGCCAGCGACGATCCGTCGCAGCAGATGTGGTGCAGGACGACGACCAAGACGTGTCTGCGCTGGTCGGTGGATGCGAGCAGTGCCACCCGGATCGGCGGACGTCGGCGGACGTCGGTCCCGGTCGCAGCCAGCTCGCGGATCCGGTTCTCGAAATCGTCGGGACCGGTGAGCCGCGGGGTCGAATCGAGATCGGCGGCGACTTGCTCGGCCGACAGGATCACCTGCGTCCCTTGACCGTTCACGGCGGGATAGACGGTTCGCAAGGTTTCGTGCCGTTCGATCACGTCGGTCAGCGCCGAGCGCAGTGCCGAGGTGTCGAGTTGTCCGGTCAGCTGGAGCACCAGCGGAATGTTGTACGCCGCCGACTCCGGGTCGACCTGATTGATCAGCCAGATCCGGTTCTGTGCGGGCGCCAGCGGAATCGGCTCGACGCGTGACTGTGCCCGCAGGGCGGGGCGGCTGGAGTGTCGACCGGCTTCGATATGGGCGGCGAGTTGGGCGGCGGTCGGCATGCCGAACACATCGCGCACCGATACCTCGCACCGGGTCAGCTCGGCGATCCGCACGGAAGCGTTGGTGGCGGTGAGCGAATTGCCGCCCAGGTCGAAGAAGCTGTCCAGCACACCGACCCGCGGAGTGTCCAGGACCTCGGCGAAGACGTCGGCGATGGTCTCCTCGACGACGGTGCTCGGCGCTACGTACGCCGCTGCCGGACCGACGGCCAGCTCGGGCAGCGCCCGATAGTCGACTTTGCCGTTGACGGTCAGCGGCAACGCCTGCAATACGACGATGTGAGCCGGGACCATGTATTCCGGCAGCATCGACCAGACGTGCACACGCAGCACCTCGGGCTCGCAGACCGCGTCGTCGGCGGGCACGACGTAGGCGATCAGCCGAGCCGCTTCCGTGCCCGGCAAGTGCACGATGACGACCGCCGTCGAGACCGTGCCGTGGCTCAACAGCGCACTGCGGATCTCGTCCAGCTCGATCCGGAACCCGCGAAGCTGCACCTGCTGATCGGCGCGTCCGCGATATTCCAACTCGCCCTTAGTGTTTCGGCGAGCGACGTCGCCGCTGCGATAGAGGCGCTCGCCTGGCTCGCCGAACGGGTCGGCGACGAAGCGTCCCGCGGTCAACCCGGGGCGGCCGAGGTAGCCGCGGGCGAGTTGCGTTCCCGCGACATAGATCTGGCCCCAGGCGCCCAGCGGCGCCGGGCGCAATCGTTCGTCCAGGATGTACACGCGCAAACCGGGTAGCGGTGGGCCGATCGTGCTCGGTGCGCCCGGCACAGCGCTGTCGGGTGTCAACCGGAGATAGGTGACGAAGACGGTGGTTTCGGTGATGCCGTAGCTGTTGGCCAGCACGGGCAGGTTCGGATTGTGCTCGTACCAGTCCGACAAACCCGCCGGATCGAGAGCTTCGCCCGAGAGAACGACCAGTCTCGAGGAAAGCTCACCGTCGGGCTCCCCGGCGTCCACGTATCGCTGTCGCGCGGTCGCGAATTGATGGAATGCCGAGGGTGTCTGGCTGAAGACGCTCACCTTCTCGCGCGCCACCAGGCGCACGACGTCGTCGGGTGAACGCGTGGTAGGGCTGTCCACCACGACCACCCGGCCGCCGGTAACCAGCGCACCGAAGATCTCCCACACC
>NZ_BAGN01000205.1 GCF_000308835.1 Nocardia vinacea NBRC 16497
ACCGCGCGGCGTCCACATGACGAGGTCACCGGTGCGGTACATGCGCTCGGCGGCACCGAACGGGTTCGCGACGAAACGCTCGGTGGTCAGGTCCGGGCGGCCGACATAGCCGTGCGCCAACTGCGCACCCGCCAGATACAGCTCACCCGGGACGCCCGCTGGCACCGGACGCAAGCGCGAATCCAGCACGTACACCTGAGTGTTGAACACCGGGGCACCGATCGGCACCGAGCTGATATCGGCATCGGTGACCTCGTGGAAGGTGACATCGACCGCGGCCTCGGTGGGGCCGTACAGGTTGTGCAGTCGCGCGCCGGTCAGCTGGCGCAGGCGCTGCGCGGCCACGGCGGGCAGCGCCTCACCGGAGGCGAAGACATTACGCAGACTGGTGCATTCGGCCGCGCGGTCCTCGGCGACGAAGACCGAGAGCATGGACGGCACGAAGTGCACCGTGGTCACCTGCTCGTCGACGATCAGGCGCGCCATATAGGCCGGATCGCGGTGGCCGTCCGGCTTGGCGACGACCAGGCGGGCGCCGACCTGAAGCGGCCAGAAGAACTCCCACACCGACACGTCGAAGGTCGCCGGAGTCTTCTGCAGCACAACGTCTTCGGCGGACAGACCGTATTCGGCGTGCATCCACACCAGGCGGTTGACGATCGCGGCGTGCGAGACCGCGACACCCTTGGGACGACCGGTCGAACCCGAGGTGAAGATCACGTACGCGGTATTGCCCGGACGCAGCGGGCGATGCCGATCCGCGTCGGTCAGCGGTTCATCCGAGAAATCGGAGAGGTCGAGTTCATCGATGCGGACCTGGCGCGATGCCGTGGTCTCCAGATCGGTGCCGGAGGTCAGCACGCAGACCGGTCGCGCGGTCTCCAGGATGTAGTCGATGCGCTCGGCCGGATGATCCGGATCCAGCGGCACGTACGCACCGCCGGCGGCATTGATCGCGTACATGCCGACGACCAGATCGATCGAACGCCGCATGCCGAGAGCCACATACGATTCCGGCCCGACGCCGTTCTGCTTGAGCCAGCGCGCCAACCGGTGCACCCGGGCGGCGAACTCGGCATACGACAGACTTGTCCCCTCGTAGGTGACCGCGTCCGCGTCCGGCGTACGCGCGACCTGTGCCTCGAACAGCGAGACCAGCGTGGCGGCCGCATCGCCGACGGGTGAGGTCAGCGCCGCATCCACCGGGAATTCGGTGTCGTTCCACCGGTCGAGCACCTGGACCCGCTCGGTGTCGTCGAGCAGGTCGATATCGCCCACCACGATCGCCGGTGCGGCGGTGATGCCGCGCAGCACCCGGACGAAGCGCTCGGCGAAGGCGTCCGCGAACCGATCGTCGAAAAGGTCGGTGGCATAGACGAGTTCAGCGGCCATCTCCGATTCCGCGCCCTCGCTCAGCGTGAGCTGCAGGTCGACCTTGGCGGTCGGCGGATCGATGCCGAGTTCGGAAACCGCCAGTCCGGGCAGCTCCAGCGAGGTGCGTCCGAGGTTCTGGAACGAGAGCATCACCTGGAACAGCGGATGCCGCGCCTGCGAGCGAGCCGGGTTGAGCACCTCGACCAAACGCTCGAACGGTACGTCGGCGTGCGCGAAGGCCTGCAGATCGCGTTCGCGCACCTGGGCGAGTAGATCGGTGAACGCTTCGGTCGGATCGACCTGGGTGCGCAGCACCAGGGTGTTGACGAACATGCCGACCAGGTCGTCGAGGACCTGCTCACCACGACCGGCCACCGGGATGCCGATGGCGATGTCATCCGAACCGCTCAGCCGCGCGAGCAGGGTCGCGAAAGCGCTGTGCACCACCATGAACAGCGTGGTGTTGTGCTCGTGCGCGACGCGGTTCAGCGCCTCCACGAGTACGCCGGGCAGCTGGAATCGGTGCGTGCGCGCCTCATACGACGCGACGACCGGCCGCGGCTTGGGCGAGAGACGCAGTTCCTCCGGCAGTCCGGCCAGGGTTTCCCGCCAGTAGCCGAGTTGTTCGGAGATCAGCGAGGTCGGATCGTCCTCGGAGCCGAGCGTTTCGCGTTGCCACAGTGCGTAATCCACGTACTGCACCGCCAGCGGCGGCCAGACCGGCGCGGATTCCGAACTGCGCGCGATGTAGGCCGACATCAGATCGCGGACCAGCGGACGCATCGAGAAGCCGTCCGCCGCAATGTGATGCACCACGACCGAGAGCACGTGGTTCTGGGTGTTGTCGCGCCACTTCTTGCTGCTCAGCGGCGCGCGCTCGACCTGGTAGAGCCGAATCCGCACCGGGGATTCGGTCGTGATATCGAAACCGCGGCCGATGAATTCGTAGAGGGCACTGCCCAATTCGCTTTCGGCGACCGGGACGATCTCCAGCTCCGGAATCGCCCGCGCGGCCGGGAGCACCTGCTGGTAGGCCACGCCCTCATGCGACGGGTAGATCGTGCGCAGCGACTCGTGCCGGGTGATCACATCGGCGATCGCGCCGCGCAGCGCGGGCAGATCGAGATGCCCGTGCAGCCGCACCGCCGCCGGAATATTGTCGGCGGCCGAATCGGCGTCGAAGCGGTTGAGGAACCACATCCGCTGCTGTGCGAGCGACAGCGGCGGGTACTCCGGCCGCGGGCGCACAGTCAGCGCCTGGCGGGCGCCGGCCCCGGCGCTGGCCTCCATGCGCGCGGCGAGCGCGGCGACGGTCGGCGCCTCGAACAGCAGTCGCACCGGAACCTGGGTATCCAGTGCCGCGCCGAGCCGCGCCACCACCTGGGTGGCGACCAGCGAGTTGCCGCCGAGATCGAAGAAGTTGTCGTCGATGCCGATGCGCTCGTGGCTCAGCACATCGCTGAAAATGTCGACCACGATCTCCTCGATCGGGGTCGACGGTGCGCGGAATTCCTTGGCCTCGAAGACGGGTTCGGGCAGCGCGCGCCGATCGAGCTTGCCGTTGGGGTTCAACGGCATGGCGTCGAGCACCACGATGGCGGCGGGGACCATGTACGACGGCAGCTGCTCGCTCAGGTGCGCGCGCAGCTCGTCGAGGTCGACCGTGCCGCCGTTGGCGGGCACCACATAGGCCACCAGCTGATCGCCGGTCCGCGCATCCGCACGCACCAGCGCCACCGCCTGAGCCACCGAATCGTGTGCGGTGAGGGCGGTTTCGATCTCACCGAGCTCGATGCGCAGACCGCGCAGCTTCACCTGGAAGTCGGTACGGCCGAGGTAGACGATGGCACCGTCGGCATTGCGGGTCACCAGGTCGCCAGTGCGGTACATCCGGGATCCGGAGGCGCCGAACGGGTTGGCCACGAAGCGATCCGCGGTCAGATCGGTACGCCCGAAGTAGCCGCGCGCCAACTGCGCACCGGCCAGATACAACTCACCCGCGACACCCGGTGCGACCGGGTGCAGGCGGGCATCGAGCACATACGCCTGTGCATTCCAGACCGGCAGACCGATCGGCACCGCGCCGACCAGCCCCTGTGCCACCGGACCGTGCGTCGCGTGCACCGCGAATTCGGTCGGGCCGTAGAGGTTGTAGAGCTCGGCGGAGCTGACCTTGCGGATGGCGGCGACGGTGTCACCGGTAAAGGCCTCACCCGCGACCAGCAATGCGCGCAACGACTCGAGCGCCGCACCACCGGCGGCATCCACACTGCCCGCGAAGACGGTCAGCATCGAGGGCACGAACGAGGTCATGGTGACCCGCTCGGCCGCAATGACTTCCGCCAGATACTGCGGATCGCGATGCCCGTCCGGGCTCGCGACGACAATCCGGCCGCCGGTGCTCAGCGGGCCGAACAGCTCCCACACCGACACGTCGAACGTTGCAGGGGTCTTGAACAACACGACGTCATCGGCACCGATGCCGTATTCACCGGTGATCCAACGGATCTGGTTCACCACCGCCGCATGCGGCAGCGCCACACCCTTGGGCCGACCGGTCGAACCGGACGTGAAGATCACGTACGCGGTGTTCTCCGGGCGCAGCGGTGCGACCCGCTCCGCATCGGTGACCGGCGCATCCGAGTACTCGGACAGCTCGAGCTCATCGATGGAAAGCGTGGGCAGCCCGCCGCTTTCGAAGTTGTCCCGCGAGGTCGTCAGCACACAGACCGGTGCCGCCGACTCGAGCACATAGCTGATCCGCTCGGTCGGCTGATCCAGGTCCAGCGGCACATAGCCGCCGCCGGCTTCCTGCACCGCGTACGCCGCGACCACGAAATCGACCGAACGCCGCAGACCAAGGGCGACAAGCTTTTCCGGGCCGACACCGGCCTCGATCAAACGCCGCGCCAACCGGTGCACTCGCGCACCGAATTCGGCATATGTCAGCGTCGCGGAGCGACTCGATGGGGGGTGGTGGTCGGGCGACGGGTGGGCCAACGAGGCTCCGGTCGCCGGATCCACGATCGCGACCGCATCCGGTGTAGCGGCGGCCTGCGCGGCGAACTCGCCGACCAAGGTGAGCCCGCCACCCTTGCGAACACCGGAACGACGCGGGGTGCGGCCGGGCTGACGACGCGGCAGCAAATCGTGCTCGGTGTCGTTCCAGCCGACCACCGCGAGTGCGGTTTCCTGATCGTCGAGCAGCTGGATATCGCCGATCGGCACGGTCGGATCGGCGATGATGGCCGCCAGGATCCGATCGAGGCGCCGCGCGAAGGCCGCCACCGTGTCCTCGTCGAAAAGATCGAGGGCATAGGAGATTTCGGCCGACATACCGGCGGCCTCGCCCGATTCCTGGGTCTCCTGCAGGGTCAGCTGCAGATCGAATTTGGCCAGTCGCGCGTCGTAATCGATGCCGTTGACCGACAGTCCGGGCAGTTCGAGGTTGGCCTGCTTGACGTTCTGGAACGCCAGCATCACCTGGAACAGCGGATTGCGCGCCTGCGAGCGGGCCGGGTTGAGAATTTCGACCAGGCGCTCGAACGGCAGATCCGCGTGCGCGAACGCCTGCAGGTCGGTTTCCCTTGCCAGGGCGAGCAGATCCGCGAAGCTCGCCGAGCCCGCGACATCGGTGCGCAATACGAGCGTATTGACGAACATGCCGATCAGGTCGTCCAGCGCGGCCTCACCACGACCGGCGGCCGGGGTACCGATGGCGATATCGCTGGTACCGCTGGCCCGCGCCAGCAGCACGGCGAGCGCACTGTGCATGACCATGAACAGCGACGAATTGTGCTTGCGACCCAGATCTATCAGCGCGCGCTGGGTCTCGGCGGAGATCACGAACGCGTAGGTGCCGCCGCGGTAGGAGGCGATCGCCGGACGTGGGCGGTCCGAAGGCAGCACCAATTCGTCGGGCAGATCGGCGAGTTGTTCGGTCCAGTACCGGATCTGGCTGGAGATCAGCGAAGTCGGATCACCCTCGGAGCCGAGCACCTCGCGCTGCCACAGCGCGTAGTCCGCGTACTGCACCGGCAGCGCGGACCAGGCGGGCGACTCCCACGAGGTGCGCGCCGCGTACGCCACCATGACGTCACGCGCCAGCGGCCCCATCGACCAACCGTCGGCCGAAATGTGGTGCACCACCATGCCGAGTACGAACTCGGACTCGCTGATCTCGAAAAGCCTTGCGTGCAAAGGCACTTCGTCGGTGACGTCGAAGGCCATGGAGGCCAGGTCGATCAGATGCTCGACCAGTGTCTCCTCGGTGACCCGGTACGGAGTCAGGTCGGGCACGATCTGCGCCGCGTCGAGCACGACCTGAACCGGACCGCTCTTGGTCTCCGGGAAGACGGTGCGCAGCGATTCGTGCCGGTCGATCACGTCGATGACCGCGACCTGCAGCGCGGCGACATCGAGATCACCGGAGAGCCGGATCGCGACCGGAATGTTGTTGACCGCCGAGGCGGTATCGAAGCGGTTGAGGAACCACATGCGCTGCTGCGCGAGTGACAGCGGCACCTCCTCCGGGCGCTCCCGGGGGACCAGTGCACTGCGGGCGCCGGCACCGGCATGCGACTCCACCCGGGCCGCCAGCGCGGCCACGGTGGATGCCTCGAACACCATCCGCACCGGCACCCGGGTATCGAGTGCGGTGCCGATGCGCGAGGCCACCTGGGTGGCGATCAGCGAGTTGCCGCCGAGGTCGAAGAAGTCGTCGTCCACGCCGACCCGGGGCAGGTCGAGCACCTCGCCGAAGATCTGGGCGACGATCTCCTCGATGGGCGTGCTCGGCGCACGGAAGGTGTGCACCTCGAAGACCGGCTTGGGCAGGGCGCGCCGATCGAGCTTGCCGTTCGCATTGAGCGGCATGGCCTCCAGCGTCACGAAGGCCGCGGGCACCATGTAGGTGGGCACCATGGCGGACAGATGCGTGCGCAGCGCGGTATCGAATCCCGCCTCCGGCTCGGCCTCGGTCGGCACCACATAGGCGACCAATTGGTCACCGAGCCTGCTGTCGGAACGGACCAGCGCGACCGCCTGCGCCACGGCAGGATGGGCGCGCAAAGCGGATTCGATCTCGCCGAGCTCGATCCGGACACCGCGCAGTTTCACCTGGAAGTCGGTACGACCGCTGTAGACGATCTGTCCCGCGGCATCGCGGGTCACCAGGTCACCGGTGCGGTACATGCGAGAACCGCTGGGGCCGAACGGATTCGCGACGAAGCGGTCGGCCGTCATATCCGGCCGGGTGAGATAACCGCGCGCCAGCTGGGCGCCCGACAGATACAGCTCACCTGCGACACCCGGCGGCACCGGATGCAGGCGCGCGTCGAGCACATAGGCCTGGGTGTTCCAGACCGGCGCACCGATCGGCACCGCGCCGCGCACCACCTCGCCGACGGCCGCATGGGTGGCGTTGACGGTGAATTCGGTTGGGCCGTAAAGGTTTATCAGCGTGATATCGGGGCGGCCGAGCTTGCGGAACGCCTCCACCGCCTCACCGGTGAACGCCTCACCGCCGACCAGCAGCATGCGCACCGAGCTCAGTGCCGCCGAATCGACGGTGCCGGCGAATACGGTCAGCAGCGACGGCACGAACGAGGTCACGGTGACCTGTTCGGCCGCGATGACCTCGGTCAGATATTGGGTGTCGCGGTAGCCGTCGTGGGTGGCGATCACGGTCCGGCCACCGGTCAGCAAGGGCGCCAGCGGCTCCCACACCGACGCGTCGAAGGTGGCGGGGGTCTTGTACAGCGCGACGTCGTCGGCGCCGATCCCGAATTCGCTGATGAGCCAGCGCATCTGGTGTACCAGCGCGGCATGCGACACCCCGACGCCCTTCGGGCGACCGGTGGAGCCCGAGGTGAAGATCGCGTATGCCAAATGCTCCGGGCGCAACGGCGAGACGCGCTCGGCATCGGTCACCGGGGCATCGGAGATCCCGGACAGATCGAGCTCGTCGACAACGAGCGACTCCAGGCCATCCGGCGCGAACCGGTCCCGCGACGTGGTCAGCACATAGGCCGGCGCCGCGGTATCGAGCACATGGGCGATGCGTTCGGCAGGCTGATCGAGATCGAGCGGCACATAGGTGCCACCGGCCTCGAGCACCGCGTGGATCGCGATCATCAGGTCGAGCGAGCGCCGCATACCGAGCGCGACCGGGACATCC
>NZ_BAGN01000204.1 GCF_000308835.1 Nocardia vinacea NBRC 16497
GACATCTTCGAGCACAAAACGGTTCGCGGCCTGGCGCAGATCGCGCAGGCCGGCGAACGGGCCACGCTTGCCGAGCTGCCCAACGGTGGTGTTGGCGAGATTCCGGGCACGCCGATCGTGTCCTGGTTCGTCGAGCGACTAGGGGCTCCGGCTCGGTTCGCGCAGTCGATGCTGGTGCGTTTGCCGCGTGACGCGCGCGTCGACGACGTGGTCTCGACCGTGCGGGCGATCGTCGAACACCATGACGTGCTGCGCTCGCGGCTCGACAGGCAACGCTGGGAGGTCTTGCCACCGACCGCCGCCGAAGCCACCGGTTCGGTCTCCGTGCGGACCTTCGGCGCCGACGAGACTCCGGGCAGCGCCGGTTTCACTGCCGTGGTGGAAGCGGCGTCCGCCGCGGCGTACGACCGGCTCGATCCGGCCGCGGCCAGGCTGGTGCATGTCGTGTGCCTGCTGCCCGAATCCGGTGTAGACGCCGAGGGCCGGGGACTGATCGTGATCCATCACTTGGCCGTCGATGCGGTGTCGTGGCGAATTCTGGTGCCGGACTTCGTGACTGCCTGGCAGCAGGTCATCAGCGGCCGAGCAGTCGAGCTGGCCGCATCGGGCACCTCCATGCGTCGGTGGGCGCACGCGTTGGTCGGCGCGGCAGCCGAGCGCGCTGGGGAAGTCGAGCTGTGGCAGCGGATCGGTTCGGCACCGGATCCGCTGCTCGGGCGTGCCGAGCTGGATCCCGCGCGGGACACCCAGGCGACTGTGCGTGAGCTGACCGTGTCGCTCCCGGCCGAGGTGACCTCGGCGTTGCTCGACCAGGTGCCCCACGCCGTGCACGGCAGCGTCGACGATGTGCTGCTGGCCGCGCTCACCGTGGCGCTGACTCGCTGGCGCAGGCGTCGCGGCGTCGCGCACGCGGGCATGAAGGTTCTCATAGAAGGGCACGGCCGCGAGGAGCAGATCGCCGCGGGCGCCGACATCTCCCGAACCGTCGGCTGGTTCACCAGCCGCTATCCGGCTGCGCTCGATCTGAGCGGCATCGATCCAGCGGACCTGCGCGCAGCGGTGAAGTCGGTCAAGGACCAGCTGCGCGCCATCCCGGACAAGGGCATCGGCTACGGCCTGCTGCGCTATCTGAACCCCGGCACGGCCGACCCGCTCGCCGCGCTGCCCGAGCCGCAGATCAGTGTCAACTATCTCGGCGGTGTGGGCGTCGATCTCGCGACACTGTCGGATCTGCCGTGGGTACCCACCGGCGACCCCTTCGACCGCCGGGCCCCCTTCGATCCGGATATGCCGGCGGCGGCGGTGCTCACGATCGATGTGAACATCTTCGACGCCGCGGCCGGACCGCAGCTCTCGGCCTACCTCGGCTACGCCTCACGGCTGCTCGACCACGATGACGTGGCCGAACTAGCCGACGAATGGGTCGATGCCCTGACCGCGATCGCGGCCCTCCCGACCGAGGACTGGGGGCTGTCGCGGGCCGACGTTCCGCTCGTCGACCTCACCCAGCGCAATCTGGACGAGTTCGCCGACCGGTACGGACCGCTGAGCGAGGTGTGGCCGTTGGCACCGCTGCAGGCTGGGCTGCTGTTCCACGCCGAGATCGCCGCGGGCGGGCTCGACGTCTACCTCGCGCAATCGGCGCTCACCCTGACCGGTGTGGTGGACGAGGACCGGCTCGAGCGCGCCGCGCAGGCCCTGCTCGCCCGCCACCCCAACTTGCGGGCTGCCTTCACTCGAACCGCGGAAGGCGTTGCTGTGCAAGTGATTTCAACGAATACCGCGGTGCCGTGGCGCAGTATCACGCTATCCGGCGACACACCGGACCTCAACCAGGTGATCGACGCAGAGCGGGCGGCCGGATTCGATCCGGCCGATCCGCCGCTGCTGCGGTTCGTGCTCGTTACAGTGGGACCGCAAGACTTCCGGCTGATATTGACGGCCCATCACCTTCTGCTCGACGGCTGGTCGCTGCCGCTGCTGTGGCGTGAACTGATCGGCTTGTACGCGGCGGACGCACAGCCAGAGCTGTTGCCCGCTGCCGCGTCCTACCGCGATTACTTGGAATGGCTGGACCGCCGCGACCGCGGCAGAAGCATCGAGGTATGGCGAGACGCGCTGCGCGATATCACCGAGCCCACGTTGGCCGCCGGATCACACACGGCTACGAGCGCGGAGATTCCGATCGATTGTCCTATCGTCCTCGATCGTGCCGCGACCGCGGAGTTGGTGGAATTCGCCCGCGCATACGCGGTGACGATGGCGACGATCGTCCAGTTCGCCTGGGCGATGGTACTGAGCAACCTACTCGACGTCGACCGCGTGGTTTTCGGCAGCACGGTCTCCGGCCGTCCCGCCGAAGTGCCCGGCGTCGAGTCGATGATCGGCCTGTTCATCAATACGATTCCGGTCGCGGTCGATACTCGCCGGGACCGGACCATCGAGGACGCGCTGAATCGGCTGCAGGCGGCCAACACCCGTCTGCTCGACCATCACTACCTCGAACTGCCACAGATCTCGGCGGCCACGGGCACCGTTTCCTTGTTCGACACGCTGGTGGTGTTCGAGTCGTACCCGGTCGACGGCAGCGGCCTCGGCGACGCCGACATCGACGGTATGCGGGTGGTCTCGGCGCAAGGCCGCGACGCCGCGCATTACCCGATCACCGTTCAGGCGCACCACACCGACGAGTTGCACGTCCGAGTGCGCTACCAGCGGGCCCGCATCGAGGACGAGATGGCGGCGGGTCTCGCCGCCCGGCTCGAAATCGTGTTGCGCGCAATCACAACCGATCCACACGCGCGGCTCGATTCGCTGGATCTGCTGTCGACAGCAGAGCGGGACGGGTTGGTACCTGCCACGGGTGGCAGCGCCGCGGCGCCACACCTGTTGGCGGAGTTGCTGGCCGCGGGCGTCGTCGTGAATCCCGATGCGGCAGCGTTGGCTTCAGGCCTGCGCAACGTCTCCTACGCCGAGTTGGATGCCCGGTCGAACCAACTGGCGCGGCAGTTGATCGAGTGGGGTATCGGCCCCGGCGATCAGGTCGCGCTGGCGATGCCGCGGTCAGTGGAGTTCGTTATCGGTCTGTGGGCGGTGACCAAGACGGGCGCGGCGTTCGTACCGGTCGATCCACGCAATCCGGCCGAGCGCGTGGCACACATGGTCGCGGACTCCGATGTGCGGGTGGCGGTCACCGTCGAGGCATCACGGGATCTGCTTCCCGACGCGGTGCGCCCGCTGGTACTCGACGATCCGGAAATCTTGTCCGCTATCGCGGCGAAGTCCACGGCCGCCGTCACCGACGCCGTTCGCATACATACGCCACAGGTCCGGGATGTGGCATACGTGATCTACACCTCGGGGTCGACCGGGCTCCCGAAGGGCGTCGCGGTCACCCATGAGGGGCTGGCGAATTTCGCCGCTGTAGAGCGTGACCGCTTCGACGTGGACGCTGGGGCGCGAGTGCTGCAGGCCGCCGCTCCCGGTTTCGATGCGATGGTTCTCGAAGTGCTGCTGGCGCACACGAACGGCGCGTTGCTGGTGGTGCCGGCACCGGATGTGTTCGCCGGTGACGAGCTGGCGGATTTGATTCGGACGCAGCGGGTTTCGCATGCGTTCCTCACACCGAGTGTGCTGGCCACCATGTCACCGACCGGTTTGGATTCGTTGCAGGTGCTGATCGCCGGCGGAGAGGCGGTGTCACCGGAAACGGTTTCGGTGTGGGCGCCCGGCAGGCAGCTGTTCAACGGGTACGGACCGACCGAAACGACGATTTTGTCCGGGATAAGCGGTTCGCTGTGCCCAGGCGACGCGGTGACGATCGGCGGACCGAACCGTGGCGTCGAGGCCGTTGTGCTGGATGGGTGGTTGCGGCCGGTGCCAGTCGGGGTGGTGGGGGAGCTGTATCTCGCGGGAATGCAGCTGGCACGCGGGTATGTGAGCCGGGCCGCTGCCACCGCGGGTGCATTCGTGGCGAATCCCTTCGGCGTGGCGGGCTCGCGCATGTACCGCACCGGCGATCTGGCCCGCTGGACATCGGAACACACCGTGGAGTACCTCGGACGCCGCGATTTCCAGGTCAAGATCCGCGGTCAACGCATCGAACTCGGTGAGATCGAAACCGTGCTGTCCGAGCACCCCGGGATCGACCGCGCGGCTGTCGTGTTGCGGAAAGACGAGCGTGGCACCGACCGTCTCGTCGGCTACCTGCTCGGCGACGGGCGCACAGATCCGAGCGCCGTCAGGTCTGCAGCCCGGCGGCGCCTGCCGGCGCACATGGTGCCCGACGTGCTGGTGCCGCTCGCCGAACTCCCGCTCACCGCAACCGGCAAGCTCGATCGGGCGGCGCTACCCGCGCCGGAATTCGCGGACGATCGGGAATGGGTCGCCCCGCGAACCGACACCGAACGGTGTGTGGCGGAGGTATTCGGCGCCGTCTTGGACGTCGGCAGCGTGGGGGCAACGGACAGCTTCTTCGACCTCGGCGGCAATTCGCTGTCGGCAACACGGGTGGTCGCGCGATTGCGCACGACACTCGGAGTGAGCGTGGGTATCCAGGACCTGTTCGAAGCATCGACTGTCGCCGAGCTGGCCGCGCGTTCGGTTACTGCCGATCGGAACGTCCGGGTGCCGCTGGCACCGCGAACCCGCCCGGCCCTCGTACCGCTGTCCCCAGCACAGCAGCGGATGTGGTTCCTCAATCAATTCGACACCTCGGTCGGCGCGTACAACATTCCGCTGGTGATCCGGCTGCGTGGCGAGCTCGATATCGATGCGCTGCGACACGCGTGCGAGCTGGTCATCGACCGGCACGAGTCGCTGCGAACCAAGTTCCCGTTGAGCAACGGGACGCCATGTCAGGTCATGGTCGGCGTCGACGAGGTCGTACCGGCTCTGATTCCGATCCGGGTCGACGAAGAACATGTGCTGGAGCGGGCGACGGCGGTGGTCTCCGCGGGCTTCGATGTGACCCGAGTATCTCCGGTGCGAGCCGAATTGTTCACCCTCGGCGACCGTGATCACGTGCTGGTGATCTGCGTGCATCACATCTGCGCCGACGGACAGTCGATGATGCCGCTCGCGCGGGACGTTGCGGTGGCCTACGAGGCGAGTAGGCAAGGGACACAACCGAACTGGCCTCCCCTTCCGATCCAGTACGCCGACTACGCGCTGTGGCAGCGTGAGGTGCTCGGCGACGAACACGATCCGGACTCGCTCGTCTCCCGGCAGCTGCGATTCTGGACCGACAGCCTCACCGGGCTGCCCGAACTGCTCGAGCTGCCGACCGACCTGCCCCGGCCGCCGGTGCCGTCCATGTGCGGCCGCGCGGTCGATTTCGAGCTGTCCGCCGAGTTGCACGCGCGCATCGTTGCCCTCGCCCGCGAGGCCAACGCGACGGTCTTCATGGTCCTGCACGCCGCCTTGACCGTGCTGCTGTCCAGGCTGGCCGACGTCGACGATGTCGCGATCGGCACACCGGTGGCCGGCCGCGGCGACCGCGCACTCGACGATCTGATCGGCATGTTCGTCAACACGCTGGTATTGCGGTCGCGGGTGTCGTCGCGGCAGCCGTTCGCAGACCTGCTCGCGGCCACCCGCGAGACGGATCTCGCCGCGTTCGCCCATGCCGATGTGCCCTTCGAGGAGGTCGTGGAGGCGCTCAATCCGCGGCGGTCGACCGCGCACATGCCGCTCTATCAGGTGACGCTCGACGTCCAGGATCTCAGCGCCGCCGCGTTGGAGCTGGCGGGGCTCACCGTCGAACCGATCGAGAACGGCTTCGACCAGGCCCGTGCGGATCTGAACGTCAAGCTCGTCGAACGGTTCGGAACAGGGGGTCGTCCGGACGGCATGGTCGGACGACTGACCTTCGCCACCGATCTGTACATCGACCAGACGATGGCTCGGTTCGCGCACGCGTATACCCGGATCCTGGAGCAGGGGACCGTGAATCCGGCTGTCGCCGTGGGCGATATCGACATCGTGGATCCCGACCAGCGGCGCGAGGTGCTGGTCGCTGCCGGAGTCGACGGTGTCGCGGTCGCGGATGTGACCCTGGCCGACCTGTTCACCTCCCGCGTCGCGGCGCAGCCGGATGCGGTCGCGGTGACCGATGGTGTGTCGCAGCTGACCTATGCGGAGCTGGATCGGCGCGCCACCGAGCTCGCCGCTCGGCTCACCGAGCGCGGTGTGGGGCCGGAAACCCTGGTGGCAGTGGCGTTGTCGCGTTCGGTCGACCTGGTCGTCGGCCTGCTCGCGGTCGTGCGCGCAGGCGCCGGATATCTGCCGCTGGATATGGCGAACCCGCCGCAGCGATTGCGCTTCATCCTGGACGACGCGCGTCCGGCCGCTGTGTTGACCTCTGTCGAAATGGCGAAGGACGTAACGGGATACGCGGCACCGACGTTACTGATCGAAGAATCCCGGGCCGCGGTCCCGGACTGTCCGGTGCCCTCGGCCGCGCGACCGGACAACCTCGCCTACGTGATCTACACCTCCGGGTCGACCGGCACCCCGAAGGGCGTGGCCGTCAGCCATCGCGAAGCCGTCACATTGTTGACCCACGCCGCCGAACGATTCGACTTCCACCCCGACGACGTGTGGACGATGTTCCATTCGTACGCTTTCGATTTCGCGGTGTGGGAAATGTGGGGTGCTCTGCTGACCGGAGGCAGGCTGGTCGTCGTCGACTACGACACCTCCCGGTCGCCGGAGGCGTTGGTGGAACTGGTGGCGCGCGAGCGCGTCACGGTGTTGAGCCAAACCCCTTCGGCCTTCTACGGATTCGTCGACGCGGAGCGCCGATATCAGGAATCCGGTGGCGGCTGCGGCGATCTCGTGCTCCGGTATGTCGTCTTCGGTGGCGAGGCATTGGATGCGGCGCGGTTGACCGGCTGGTTCGCCGCGCACGAACCTGGATCGCCGCAATTGGTCAACATGTACGGGATCACCGAGACGACCGTGCATGTGACATTCGCCGAGGTCGATGACCCGGGCGCGGCCGGGATCGGATCACCGCTGCCGGGGCTGCGGGTGTATGTGCTCGACGACCGGCTACAGCCGGTGCCGATCGGTGTCCGCGGCGAGATCTATATCGCCGGAAGGCAACTCGCGCGTGGTTACCTGTGGGCTCCGGCGTTGACGGCGGGTCGCTTCGTGGCGAACCCGTTGGATCCGAACGGCGGCCGGTTGTATCGGACGGGCGATGTCGGCCGCTGGCGCAAGACCGGCAGCGGGCTGGAGTTGACCTACGCCGGCCGGGGCGACGCACAAGTTCAGTTGCGCGGGTACCGGATCGAGCTGGGCGAGGTGGAGTCGGCGCTGCTACGGCATCCGTCGGTGTCGCGGGCAGCCGTGGCGGTGCACCGCCACGAGCGCGACATCGATCAGCTGATTGGTTACGTCGTCGGCACCGATGGGCAGCGGATCGATCCGCGCCAGGTCCGGGCGGCCGCCGCTGAGGTGCTGACGAGCTACATGGTGCCCTCGATGGTCATGGTTCTGCCCGATCTGCCGTTGACCATCAACGGAAAGCTGGATCGAAAAGCATTGCCCGCTCCCGATTTCGACGGAGCAGCGTATCGGTTCGTCGCACCACGGACTCACGCCGAGAAAGTGATCAGCGATGTGTACGCGCAGGTTTTGGGAACCCCCCGGGTCGGGGTGACCGACGGATTCTTCGACCTGGGGGGCAACTCATTGCTGGCCACCATGGCGATAACAGAGTTGCGGACTCGTGGTGTGACGATCGAATTGCCCTGGATGTTCGAGGATGCCACTCCGCAGGCGTTGGCGCGCAGGGCCGACGACTCGGACGGCGACTCCGGCCTGAAGGTACTGCTGGCGCTGCGCGCGAGCGGATCCGAGCCGGCGGTCTTCGCCGTGCACCCCGCGGGCGGTCTGGCGTGGTTCTACGGCGGCATCATCGAACATCTGCATCCGGATCGGCCGGTGTACGGGTTGCAGGATCCGCACGTCGTGTCCGGCGAACCACGTGCCGAGTCGATCGACGAACTGGCCGCACGCTATGTGGCCGAAATTCGCCGAGTGCAGCCTACAGGTCCGTATCACCTGCTCGGCTGGTCGTTGGGCGGACAGATAGCGCACGCGATGGCGGTACAACTGCAGCGCGACGGTGGTCGGGTCGGCATCGTGGCCCTGCTGGACAGCGCAGCAGGTGCACCATCGCAACCGGCCACATCCCTCGCAGGCCAACCCGCACCGGGACAGCTGATGGCCGATCTGCTCGGTGGCTGGCGGGAGCTGTTCGACCTCGGCGACGAACTGCAGGCGACCACCCACGAGCAAGCGTGGAATGTCATCCGGGACCAGGTGATCGCAACCGGAATGTTCACCGCCGAACAGACGGCTCGGGTGATGGAGAGCTTCCGAACCGCGAGCGATCTCGCCGCCGGTTATCGGCCGGATGTCTTCGACGGCGACCTGGTCTTCTTCACCGCCGGAAAAGACCACGCCGAGCATGATGCGCTCGCGCGCACGTGGCGGCCTTATGTGAGCGGCGACATTCACAACGTCGTCGTCGACGCCCGCCACCTCGAGTTGAGCCATCCACATGCGCTGGCCATCGTCGGCCCTACCCTCGAAAGGATCATGGAAAAATGCTGACCACTTTGCAGCAACTGCGTCTCGACGACGGCAGAACGGTGACCTGCACGAGTCCGGCCGAAGCCCGGATGCTGTGGGGCGAGACGACCGCGACGCACGGGTTCTACCGGCATGCCGCCGCGCGCCTTCGCCCTGGAGACGTTGCCCTCGACATCGGCGCCAACATCGGACTCACCGCGATGATGTTCGCCGACACCTGCCCCGGAATTCAGGTCATCGCGGTCGAGCCCGTACCGATGACCTTTCGTTGCCTGAACCGCAATATCGCAGCGCACGTTCCGAACGGGATATCTCTCCAGATCGCCGTCGGCGCCACACCGGGCACGCGCCCGTTCACCTGGTATCCGCGCGCATCGGCGAACTCGGGTTTCTTCGCCGATCGCGAGGCAGACGACGAAGCCACCAAGATCTATCTGCGCAACAGCGGCTTGGACGACAAGGCCATCGCGCTCATCACCACCGGCCTGCACGACGGCGTACCACTGGAGGTCGAGGTCACCACTGTTTCGGCGATACTGGACGAACACTGCCGCGACAGTGAGATCGGGTTGCTCAAAGTCGATGTCGAGCGTGCCGAATTGGATGTCTTGCATGGCATTACCGAAGCGGACTGGCGTGGAATCCACGCCGTCGTCGCCGAAGTCCATGATCGCGACGGCCGCCTGGGAGAAGTCTGCGAGCTGCTCGGTCGGCAGGGCATGTCCGCGCAGACTCAGCAGGATCCCCGTTTGATCGGAACCGAAATACACGAGGTATTTGCCGCCAGACCCCGTGCCGACTGACCAACCGTAATCGGACTGGTGCGGTCGCATAGTCCGGTACTCGCATATGAGGACAGCTAGTCCTGACTCGCGACAAGTCTCTCCAGCAGCGCTGTTTGACTGTCGGAATGCGGGTTATCCGCCAGAAGACCGGCAGGAACCAGCAGGCCGGGTACCGAACAAAAGGGGTCGCAATCATGGGCGCTGTAGACAAGGCAAGGAATAGGGACGCCTTTCGCGACTGACTTGTCCATGAGCGCACGTTCGACCCCGGCCGCTCGCATAC
Organism: Nocardia vinacea NBRC 16497; assembly: GCF_000308835.1. Lineage (GTDB taxonomy): Bacteria > Actinomycetota > Actinomycetes > Mycobacteriales > Mycobacteriaceae > Nocardia > Nocardia vinacea. The sequence continues at coordinate 9,673 of NZ_BAGN01000204.1, forward strand.
GCGGCGGCATCGGGAAGAGCCTGAAAAGGAGCTGATATGAGCACCGTGGCCGCGACCGTCGATGTCGAAGTACCGGTTCGCACCGACTACAACCAGTGGACACAGTTCGAGACATTCCCGGAGTTCATGGTCGGTGTGGAAGCGGTAGACCAGCTCGACGACAAGCACACCCACTGGCGTATCCACGTTGGACCCGCGACCCGGGAATTCGACGCGACCATCACCGAGCAGCATCCCGACGAACGTGTCGCGTGGAAGTCCGACAGCGGTCCCGATCATGCGGGCGTGATCACTTTTCATCGTCTGGACGACACCCACACCCGGATCACCGCGCAAATGGAGATCGATCCGGAGGGATTCGTGGAGAGCGCCGCCGATAAGCTCGGCGTGCTGAAACACCGCGTCAATGGCGACATGCAGCGCTTCAAGCACTTCATCGAAGGCCGGCAGCATGAAACGGGCGCGTGGCGTGGTGATATTCCACGCCCTGACGCATGATCCTTCGTCGATGAACCCTTCGATTACAGCAGCGAAACGAGGTAGCTGGCCATGATCGTTCTCGGAGTCATTCTTCTTGTTGTCGGGTTCATATTCAGCATCCCGATCCTCTGGACCATCGGGATCGTGGTTCTCATCATCGGGCTCGTGTTGTTCCTGTTGGGGTCGACGGGCCGCGCCGTCGGCGGCCGACGCCATTACTACTGACCCCTGGATCGCGTTTGCGCTCTGATCCGATCGCCACCGCTGGGTCCGCTGGCAGCCGACGGCAACCCGGAGTGAGACTTTCGCGTCTCATCCTCAGACCGCGGTCGCGGTCTCGTGCTCGAGCACTTCACTTGCCGCTCGTTCTCCCGAGCGAACGGCTCCGTCGACCCAGCCGCACATGACGGCAGAGCTCTCGGTGCCGGCCCAATGGATGCGGCCGCACGGCTCACGCAGAGCGTGGCCGAACTGGGTGAGGACACCGGTGGGTGCGTGACTGAGCATCCCGCCGCCGGAGTAGCGCTCGACAGTCCAGTTGTGCTCGACGTAGTCGACAGGGGAGCCGGCCGTGTCGCCGAACCGCTCGACCAGCGCACCGAGAACCGTCTTCCTTCGTTCGGCCTCGTCGAGTTGTCCGACCTGCCGCGCGATAGGTCCCTCGACGATGACGCATAGGATCCCGGGTCGCCCGGTATCCGTGCAGGCATCGATGGTGATGGTCGCGGGTGACCCCGGTGCGGCCGACTGCCCGGACAGCCCGTCGCGCCGCCAGAACGGCTCGTCGTATACGGCGGCAATCTTGATGATCGAGCCGCTCGGCATCCGCTGATGGAGAAACGATCGATCGACCGGCAGCATGGGCTCGTACAGAATGTGACTCGCGATGGCCAGGGGAACCGCCACGATCGCCCGACGTGCGCGCACCGTCAGCTGCTCCGTGCGCACCGTGACACCGGCGGTGTCCTGCTCTATCCGACGAACCGGCTGCGACAGGTGGATCGAGTCGCCGATCTCGGCCGCCATCGGCCGGTAGATCGCACCCATACCGCCGACCGGCCGAGCATCCTGCGCGCCGTCCTTGACACCGAGGACGAAGTTCGGCCCTCCCGCCGATGCCATCTGGTACAGCACGAACAGTAATGACACCTCCGAGGCAGCCGAGGTGTAGCAGCCGGCGACGGCGGTCTCGAGCAGATCATGGGCGGGCCTGGACAACACGTTGTCATCCAGCCACTGCGCGAGGCTGAGCTGGTCCAATCGGCCGGCATGCTTCGATGCCCACGGCGCATCGAGGGGAACCGATTCGCACATATGTCCCAGCTCGAACAGTGCCGCACCGAGGTTCAACGCCGCCCACGGGCTCATCGTCCACGGAATCGTGCCCGTGTAGCGGTGCTGCTTGCCGTCGACCACCATCATGGCCTCACCATCGGTGTACTGCTGGTAACTCGGTACCCCGAACTCGTCCATCAGTGCGTGGATCCGGTCCTGCCCCGGTCCTACCCACGCGCCACCGCGATCGATCCACGACCCGTCGGCACGCACTTCGGTGAACGTGCGCCCGCCAAGCCGGTCGCGGGCTTCGAGCACCGCTACTGATCGACCGGCCTGTTTCAGCCGCAGCGCGGCCGTCAATCCTGCGAAGCCTGCGCCGATTACGCAATAGTCGACATCTGTCATGGCGAGCCGTCCTCGTATCGCAGTTCTGCGCACGGCCGCCGTACGACCAGCGCACGATCGCGGCACCCTCGAAACAACGGGTGCACATCGCCTTCGAACAGGTAGGCGGGTCGAATATTCAGCAATTCTAGAGCGAATTCCGCGGCAGGATATGCCGGTAGGCCGATCCGAGTGAATTCGACGAACTCCGCCGAAGGTCACCGTTGCCGAAGAGTGCGCCCGCTACGCGCCACACACGACGTCGACGATGCCCGGGCTTCTCCGGCACAGCTGTCAACGGTTCGGCGTGAACGGTTCGGTCCCGAGCACCAGGCGCAGACCCGAGATACCGGAATGCGTTCGGGCGTAGGCAAGTTCGCGACCGATGTCACCGACGTTGTTGACGATGGGAAGCGCAATGGCGAGCGTTGACAGAGTGCCGAGCGCATAGCCATCACGATCGAGGAAGGCGCTGCCACTGTCGCCCGGGATGCCGGGGATGGGCGCGACGAATGCGTGGGTCCAGCCACTGGCAGCGATATCGTCGATCTTGCTTTCACCGACCTGGGGGGACAGGGTGGCGATTCCGCCACGGAGAATGGAGTTCCAGTAGCTGTAGAGGCGGTCGCCGGCATTTGTGCCGCTGGTGTTGATGCCGACCGGGCCGCCCCAGTACGGCAGGCTCGGATTGACTTTCCCGATGTCCTCCGGGGCGAGCTTCACCAGCGCAAAGTCATTGTAGGCGCAGGTATTTTGATCCTTCTCGCCGGTTTCCTGCATGGTCAGCCAGCTGCTGTACGCGAGCTGCCCGGCGGCGGTGGTCGTCGCGCCGGAAACCAGCGAGCCGTTGCGGTTGAGACTCACGGCGGTTCCCAGGGGAAGGCTACTGGCGGTGCACCCATCGGTATCGGTGACCTGTCCCGTGGTGGCACAGTGGGCCGCCTGGCCGATGTATACATGGCCGGTGTCATCGACGAAGACGTAATTCGCCGTGCATTGGACCGCGCCGTGGGTGTAGGTCTGTATCCCGGGGGTGATTGCGGCGGAGGCGGCGGGCGCCCATTGATGTCCGGCCTGGTCGGCAGGAACGGTTGTCCCGTAGCCGGCGCCGAAGGTGAAGGCCTGCCGTTGCGGCGACGCAGGTGTCGAAGCCGAAGCGTGGTTGTCTGCTGTGCTGTCGGTGCCGGGCTGGTTGCCACAGCCGGCAGCCAGGTAAGTGCCGGTCGCTGCGAGGACGCAAGTCACCGGAATGGTGAACGCGCGGCGAAAACTGGACAGCAGCATGGATGGTCTCCTAATGGTTGTGAGGTTGACGATCTAGTGCCGGGGTGCGTCCCCGGATAGCAAAGCGCCGAGCGCGAAGACGTTGCCTAGCGATTGCCATCCGGGTTCTTGCTCACATTGCGTCCTTGATCGGCCGGTATCGGCCGTTTCGCAAACTTGTGGCTATGCTCGAACGGGTTTCGGAGCTCGGCAGGCGCGCTGCCGTGTAAAACCCGATCACCAGCTAATCTGAACCCCATTCGTTTGCCATCACGATGTGGTCAGTTACTGCCAAGGAGTCGATAAGACGCCGAGATGATAGCCCGCGAATTCTCAGCATAACTTAGCTGAACCGGCTCGGCGGATCAGCATCGCGACGCTCCCGCCGAGGCGATCACGACCCCGATACCGCCTCCGGTGCAAAGCCGAACCAGGATTCGGCCTGCACTACGTAGGCGCACACTCGTCGAAAGGTTTGCGTGATGACCATCATGTCCTCGACTGCGCGGTGTCTCGGGTTGGTGATGTTGCTGCTGGGACCAACTGCACCGGCCGCGGCGCTGCCGACGGCTCCCGAACTGGGGCACTCGGGCCGCTGGCTCACCGACGACCAGGGCCGGGTGGTCACCTTGCACGGCGTGAATCTGGTCTACAAGTACCCGCCGTACTTCCCCGCAGCGGGAGGTTTCGGCGAGAACGACGCCCAGTTCCTGGCGGAGAACGGTTTCAACGCGGTGCGGCTGGGTTTCGCATGGAACGCGGTCGAGCCGCAGCCCGGAGTTTACGACGATGACTACATCGCGCAGCTCGAGCAGACCCAGCAATTGCTGGCCCGGTACAACATCTACAGCCTTGTCGATTCCCATCAGGATGCGTTCAACCAATCGGTCGGCGCGAGTTGGAGCGGGTTCCCCGAGTGGGCGACGATCACCGACGGGTTTCCATTGCAGCCCGATCCCGGCTTTCCGTTGGTCTACTTCACGAGCCCCGCGCAAAACCAAACGTGGGCGAACTTCTGGCACAACCGCGCCGCGCCCGATGGTGTCGGACTGCAGGACCACTATGCGGCCATGTGGGCGCATGTCGCGCAACACTTCGCAGACGAGCCGTACGTGCTGGGCTACGACCTGATCAACGAGCCGTGGCCCGGTTGGGAATACCCGACTTGCTTTCCGCAGGGCTGCCCCCAGTTCGAGCGCGGTGCGCTCGCGACGCTCGAAGCAAAAGCGATGAACGCCATCCGCCGAGTCGACCCGAAGCACCTGCTGTTCTACGAACCGTCCGTCACCAACGACCTCGGTACGCCGGACTGGATGCCGAATCCCACCGGCGATCCGAACGCGGGGTTGAGCTTTCACGACTACTGTTTCGGCCCGATCGACACCTGCGTGCGCAACGGATTGGATCGCGCCGATGCCGACGGCGTTGTCGGGCTGGTGACCGAGTTCGGCGCGACCAAAGATCGGGCGAAGCTGACTCGTCTCGCCGATACATTCGACGACAACATGGCTTCCTGGCTGTTCTGGTCCCAACCGCAGGACCAGACACCCGGTCATACCCAGGAGCCGCCGACCGGCCCCAACCTGATGGACCCGGCGCTCGTCCGGCCATATCCGCGTGCAATCGCAGGCACCCCGCAGCAGTGGCACTACGACAGCGCGACCGGGACCTTCACCATCCAATTCAGCGCCCGCCGCGCAGATTCCGGTCAGCCGTTCGCACCTGGAGCCCGCACCGAGGTGTATCTGCCGCAGAGCGGCTACCCCGACGGCTACCAGATCGAAATCCAGGGCGCCGACGTCGTGTCCGCACCCGATGCCCGGCTACTTCAACTCACCACCAACCCCGGCCAGGACACCGTGCAGTTGATTGTGACGCGACGGTGATCGGCGCCGAGGCCATCTGACGTGGAAGCAGTGCCACAGGAGTGGAAAGCCAGTGCGGCCGTACGGCCGCGGCGGTCCCAACGTTCAGGCGCGCATTCGGACCGGCAGTTGCTGAAGCCCGCGTCAGTTGCGCGAATATTGTGGCGCAGTCGTGGCATTGATCTGCCTGCGGAGTAGTTCGGTACCGACACCGGGGCGCGATCAGCGATTTCGATCCTGCGATCGGCAGGTCTCGGTCCTCCGATGGCGGTCCTGTCGCCGAGGTTACGGTCGAGGAGTCCAGCTGGCGGAAACGGGTCTCGGACCGATGAGGTGTGTAGTCGAGTGATGGCCGAAGATAGTAACCCGAATGGCGACTTGCCAGAGCCGCGTAGGAAGACGATCAGCAGTCCTTACATACATCGGCTGCAGCGTCGGCATTTCCTTTTGTTCGATGTTCTGCCGATTCTCGGCACCGTCGGCGCATTCGCGTTTCTCGCGGTACATCCGTTCGGCATAACCGAATTCGTGCTGCTGTTCTCGATGTGGCTGGTCACCGGGCTCGGCGTGACCGTCGGCTATCACCGGCTGTTCACCCATCGCACGTTCAAGGCGGTGCCGTGGGTCGCCGGGCTGCTGGCGATATTCGGCTCGATGGCCGGACAGGGCGGCGTGGTGTCCTGGGTGGCGCTGCATCGACGGCATCACGAATACAGTGATCGCGAAGGGGATCCGCACTCGCCCAATCTTTTCGGCGGTGGTCTACTCGGTACGCTGCGCGGCCTCGCGCATTCGCATTTCCTGTGGATGCGCCGCCATGAGTACCCGAACGTCGTGCACTACGCACCCGACCTCATCAAGGATCGCGGCTTGGTGCGGATAGCCCGCCTCTATTACTACTGGGTGGGGCTCGGGCTGCTCATCCCTACGGTGATCGGCGGGCTGGTTTCGCTGAGCTGGACCGGAGCGGTGAGCGGTCTGCTGTGGGGCGGTCTGGTGCGGATATTCGTACTCGAGCACATCGTCTGGGCAATCAATTCATTCCTGCACATGTTCGGTACCCGCCGCTATGCGTCGCGGGAGAACAGCCACAACGGCGGAATATTCGCCCTGGTGACTTTGGGGGAATCATGGCACAACAACCATCACGCATTCCCGGAGTCGCCGTCATTCGGTTTGGACTGGTACCGGCTCGATCCCGGTTTCTGGCTCATCAAATTGCTCGAAATCTTCGGTCTGGCTTCGGATCTGAAAATGCCGTCCGCCCCGCGGATGGCCGCCAAACGTATTTCCGGAAACTTTGAACCCGTCGGTAACGCAGCGTGAGGAATGCACAAGTGGACACGAGTAGAGACGCCATCGTCCTGTGGTGCAGGGAATATCTCGGAAACCTGCTCGAGATTCCGGCGGAAGCGGTGGACCCGGCCGCGGACTTCGACCGCATGGGAGTCGACTCCGCCCTCGCGGTTGCGTTGCTGATCGAAGTCGAGGCGCGGTATGGCGTCGATCTGGCGCCCGAGGATCTCTTCGAGAACCCCAATATCAACGCGGTGGCCGGCTATCTGCACGAGCAGAGCCGGCGGAGCGTGGCGTAGCCGTGTCCGCAACGATCGGCGCCGATCGGGCTGATGCGGCCGCGGCCGCGATCCGGCACCACTACGACGCGGGCAACGACTTCTATCGGCTGTGGCTCGATGCGTCGTTGAGTTACTCCTGTGCGTTGCGCGAGAACGGCGCCGACACCTTGGAAGCCGCTCAGGAACGGAAATTGCGGTTCCATCTGGACGCGGTCGGCGCCGACAGCGCAACGGCGGTGCTGGACATCGGGTGTGGGTGGGGCGCGATCCTGCGACGCCTGTCGGAGCAGCACGCGGTCGCGCGGTCGGTCGGGCTCACCCTCAGCGCCGAGCAGGCCGAGTTCGTGCGGTCGCGCGATTTTTCAGGCGTCGAAGTGCGGCTGGAGAACTGGGCGCACTACGAGCCGGACATCCGTTTCGACGGCATCATCTCGATCGGCGCCTTCGAACACTTTGCCCGGCCGGATGATTCGCCCACCGAGAAGATCCGGGTGTACCGGGAGTTCTTCACCCGCTGCCGCAGCTGGCTGAACAACGACGGCGTGCTGTCGCTGCAGACGATCGTCTACGCCAACATGGAGCGCGAGCAGGCGAGCACGTTCATGCAGCGGGAGATCTTCCCCGACGCGGACCTGCCGACGCTCGCCGAGATCGCGGCCGCGGCCGAAGGCCTCTTCGAGATCCGCTCGCTAACCAATGGGCGTCTCGACTATGCGTGGACCTGCGAGGAATGGGCGCGAAGACTTCGGGCGAACCGTGCGGAAGCCGCCGAGTTGGTCGGCACCGAGATGGTCGCTCGCTATGAGCGCTACCTCAAGCTCTCCGCGCTCGGCTTCCGGATGGGCAAGATCGGCCTGCTGCGGCTGGTGCTGACACCCTACGGCGACGGATTCTTCGCGGGCCGAGGAGTGCGGGCCGGATGACGGTGCGACCATACGATCAGGTCGAGACGATTCGGACACGAGTCCGGTTCAACCCCTTCAGCGCGGAGTTCCGCCGCGACCCCTACCCTCTCTACCGGCAGCTTCGTGAGGCGCAGCCGGTGCACAAGACACTGGGGATGTGGGTGCTCACTCGGCACAGCGATGTGCGCGGGGTCCTGCACGACCGCTCGTTCGGTGCTGGACTGATTCCGCGGCTGGTCGGCGAGCAGGCCGAGCGACTCGGGCAGCACAATGTCGCGCGGATCGAGCGGCTGGGCCGGAAGTCGTTGGTATTCACCGACAACCCTGACCATGCGCGGCTGCGAGGACTGGTGAATCGGGTGTTCACCGCCCGGGCGGTCGCCGACCTGCGCCCCCTGGTCATACGGGTCGCCGAGGATCTGATGCGGCGAGCCTGGAACGCGGGCGGTTTGGACGTGATCACGGAGTTGGCTGCGCCCTTGCCGGTCACGGTGCTGTGCGAATGGATGGCCCTCCCCGGCGAGTTGCGCGAACGGGTCGGCCCATGGACCCACGACATTCGGTTCCTGCTGGAACCAGGGTTGATGAAGGCCGAGGACTTCGCGCGCGTGTGTGCGGTGGTCGAAGAGTTCGCTACCGCCCTGGACGGGGTGCTCGCCGAACGCCGGTCCCGGCCCGGCGCCGACCTGATCAGTCGGCTGCTCGCCGCGCGCACGACGGGTGGCGACATGCTCAGCGACGAGGAGCTGATCTTCGTCTGCATCATGTGCTTCGTCGCGGGCAACGAGACCACGAAATCCTTGATCGGTAACGGTGTGCTGGCACTGCTGCGGCATCCGGATCAGGCCACGCTGCTGCGGCGCAGGCCTGCATTGGTCAGAGCCGCGGTCGTGGAGTCGCTGCGCTACGACTGTCCGCTGCAGCTGACCAAGCGCCTGGCCACCCGCGATGCCGATATCGACGGGAATCGGATATCGGCCGGCGACCAAGTCCTGGTGTGCCTGGGCGCCGCCAACCGTGACCCCGCCGTCTTCGACCGACCCGACGAGTTCGATCTGACCCGCACCGCCGGGGATCATCTGGCCTTCGGCCACGGAATGCACGGTTGCCTGGGTGGGCTGCTCGCCGAACTGCAGGCGGAGATCGCCTTCGAATACTTGTACCGGCACTCGCAGGACCTGGAGCTACCGGATGGCGAGTTGGAGTGGCAGGACCACAGTTTCATTGTTCGTGGGTTGAAAAATCTACCGGTCACACTCCGGAGCGTTCGATGACCGTCCTGCGATCGACGAGGACGTGGCTGCGGCAGGACCGCGCCGAGGCGCCCGTGCCGCTGGTCTGCATACCGCACGCTGGTGCGGGCGCGTCATCTTTCAACCGTTGGCTCGGCCTGTTCCCGCCGGACATCGCCGCGGTCCGGGTCCAGCTCCCCGGCCGGGAGGATCTGTCCGGCGACCACCTCTTCCACCATCGGCATCGAGTGGCCATCGCGGCGGCGATGACGGCCGCATTGCAGTGAGGACCGACGTGCCGCACACCATTCTGCTTCCCGACATCCTCCAGCGTCGCGCCGCCGACGAGCCGGACCGGGCCGCCTACGTGTTCTTGGACGAGAACGGTTCGGAGACAACCGCACTGACCTACCGCGAATTGCACGACCGGGCGCTCGCAGTGGCGGTGGCGCTCGGATCCCGCTGCGCGCCGGGGGACCGCGCGCTGCTGGTGTTCCCGCAGAGCCTGGATTTCATCGTCGCGTACTTCGGTTGCCTCTACGCAGGCGTCATCGCGGTGCCGGTGAATCCGCCGCGCCGCGACAAGGTGCAGGAGGCGACACGAGCCATCACCGTCGACTGCGGGGCCGTCGCGGTGCTGACGCTCGGTGCGATGATCGCGACGTTGCGGCCGACACTGGCGCCGATCTGCGCGGTCCGGCATTGGCTTGCCGTTGACGACCTGCCCGTGGCGGGGACGGGCGTCACACCCACCGTCGCCGAGCTCGATGCTGTCGCGTTCCTGCAGTACACGTCCGGCTCCACCGCGGCTCCCAAAGGGGTCATGGTCACGCATCGGAACTTGATGGCGAACGAGGAGATGATTCGGCAGGCGTTCGGCCACGACCGGGATTCGACGGTGGTCGGGTGGGCGCCCTTCTTCCACGACCAGGGTTTGATCGGCAACGTGCTGCAGCCGCTGTATGTGGGGGCGACCAGCATCCTGATGTCGCCGACAACGTTCATTCGCAAACCGCTGCTGTGGCTGGAGACCATCTCCCGGTATCGCGCGCACACCAGCGGTGGCCCCAACTTCGCTTTCGACGCCTGTGTCGCGCGCGCCGGGGGAGAGGTGCCCGAGTTGGATCTGAGCAGCTGGAAGGTAGCGTTCAACGGGGCCGAGCCGATCCGCGCCGAGACGTTGTCCCGGTTCGCGAAAGCCTTCGCGCCGTACGGGTTCGATGCTCGGGCGCTGTATCCGTGCTATGGACTCGCCGAGGCCAGTCTGCTCGTCGCGGGCAGCCGGAAGGCGCGCGGTCCGCTGACGCTCGACGTGGATCCCGACGCGCTCGGCTGCGGGCGCTACGCCGATGCCGCAGCGAACCGGGCCCGCACCCTTGTCGGCTCGGGGCGCGTGCTTGCGAAGCAAGAACTGCGCATCGTGGATCCCGATACCGGGCAGGTCTGTCCGCCGGGTCGGATCGGTGAGATCTGGGTGTCGGGAGAACATGTCGCACAGGGCTATTGGGAGAATCCCGAGGCGACTGCCGAGACCTTCCACGCGCGATGCGCCGACGATTCCGCACGAACCTACCTGCGCACCGGCGACCTCGGTGTAGTGGTGGACGGTGAGCTGTATGTGGTGGGCCGGCTCGAGGACCTCATCATCGTTCGCGGGCGGAATTATTACCCGCACGACATCGAACACACCGTTCAGGCCGCGCATCCCGCGCTACGGATCGGCGGTGGTGCGGCGTTCTCGGTGCCCGGGCGTGACGGCGCGAAGCTCGTCGTGGTGCAAGAGGTCAAGCGTGACACGCTGGAGGCCGATGTCATCGACATCGTGGGCGCGATCAGGACGGCGGTCGTACAGGAGCACGAACTGGCCATCGGCGAGGTGGTGCTGACCCCGGCCGGCCAGGTGCAGAAGACCAGCAGTGGAAAGATCATGCGTTCAGCAGCCAGAAAACGGTATCTGGCAGGCGGATTCGGGACCTGGTCACCGCGCGGCGAAGAACCCGCAGAACTTCGAGCAAGGAGCTGAGCACATGCAGATCTGGCAAGCGGCAAACCCCGATTTCGAAGCGGCCGTGACAGGCGCGGTGCTCAGCATGCCGGCTGCCCAACATTTGGGTTTCGAATTCGGGCGGGTGGCTCCCGGCGAAGTCGAGATAGTCCAGCCGCATCGCAAGGAACTCACCCAGCACGACGGGTTCTTCCAGGGCGGCGTGCTCGGCTCCCTGGCGGATTTCGCCGCCGGTTCCGCGGCCGGGACCCTGCTGCAGCCGGGATGGGTGAACATGACGATCGACTACACGGTGAAGATCCTCGCCCCGGCGAAGGGCCCGAAGGTCGTCGCCCGCGGCCGGGTGATCAAGCCCGGCGCGCTCATCACGATCGCCGCGGCAGATGTCTACTCGGTCGACGGCGACGGCGAAACACTCTGTGCCACAGCGCTTGTGACCATGCGAAATGTGAAGCTGTTCAAATCGGACCGGGAGGAGCGGCAATGACCTCCGACGCATTCGTCTTCGACCCGTTCGCCGCGGGCTTCGCCGCGGATCCTTATCCCCACTATGCCCGGCTGCGCACCACCGCACCCACTCACGAGCATCCACTCGGGTTCTGGATCGTGTCGAAGTACGAGGATGTCGCCGGGCTGCAGCGGTCGGCGCAGTCCGTCGACGAGCAGTACTTGACCCGGCTGCCGTCGTGGAAGAGTGACAGCAGCAGGCTCGGCAAAGAAAACCGCATGATGCGCGGACTATCCATGCTGGACCGGGATCCGCCCGATCACACCCGCCTGCGCCGCCTCGTCGCCAAGGCGTTCACAGCCCGCGCGATCGAGGCGTTGCAGTCCAGGGTCGAGGCACTCGTCGACGCCGCCCTGGACCGCATCGCCGAGGCGGGCACCGCGGATGTCGTTGCGGAACTGGCATTTCCGGTGCCGTTCGGGATCATCTCGGAGATGCTGGGTGTCCCGGTAGTGGAGCACACCCGGCTGCGCGAACTCACCGCGATTCTGGTGCTGGCATTGGAACCCCTTCCCGATCCTGCCCTGCAGGCCAAGGTCCGATCGGCCAACCAGGAACTGTTCGCCATGGTCGGCGAACTGGTCCGCTGGAAACGCGCCACTCCCGGGGACGACCTACTGACCAGGCTCATCACCGCGGAACACGAGGGCGATGTCTTGAGCGAGGACGAACTGGTCGCCCAGGTCATGCTGCTCTACATCGCGGGCCACGAAACGACCGTGAATCATCTCGCGGGCGGGATCCTCGCCCTGCTACGCCATCCCGAACAGGCTCGTCGGCTACGAGAAGACCTGGGACTGGCCGACAACGCCGTCGCGGAACTGCTCAGATATGACACTCCGGTGCAACTGATGCGCCGAATCACCGTCGAACCCGTTGCCATCGGCGGCGCGGAGATTCCGCCCGGCAATTTGGTGATCGCCTGTGTCGCCGCCGCCAATCGTGATCCGGAATTCTGGGGCGCCGACGGCGACGAATTGCGCCTCGACCGGCCGAACGCGCAGCAGAACCTCTCGTTCGGCGCGGGTATCCATCACTGCCTGGGTGCGGCGCTGGTTCGGCTCGAGGCCCGAGTCGCCTTCTCGCGCTTCGTGCAGCGCTTCCCCGACGCCGGCATCGAGGAACTGCGCTGGAACGGCCGGATCAATGTGCGTGGCCCCGCCGAACTGTCGATCTCGGTGTAGCACATAGTTTTTCGGGAGACGGACAGAGGCATGCCGACAATCACGATCGATGGCGCACCGATCGCCTACACCGACACCGGAGCCCCGGCCGGCCGGCCGGAGGCGGCTACCGTGATGTTCGGTCACGGACTGCTGTTCGGCGGCTGGATGTTCCAGCCACAGATCGAGGTCCTGCGTGAGCACTACCGCTGCATCACGATCGACTGGCGGGGACAGGGCGCGAGTCCGGCAACCACCCGCGGCTACGACATGGACACCCTCACCGGTGACGCCGCCGCGGTGATCCGCCGCCTCGAAGTCGCTCCGGTGCACTGGGTCGGTCTGTCCATGGGCGGTTTCATCGGGCAGCGAATCGCGGCGCGTCACGGAGCGCTACTGCGCACACTGACGTTGCTGGACAGCAGCGCCGAGCCAGAAGATTCGAACAAGATCGGCGAATACAAGCGGCTGGCGCTCGCATTGCGACTGTTCGGCGCCCGACCGATCCTCGGCAAGATCGAACCCCACCTATTCGGTCCGAGTTTCCTCGCGAACCCCGCCAACAGACCCGCGATCGACAAGTGGGCCGCCCGCCTAGGGCGCTGCGATCGTGCGGCCGTGCGCAAGGCGGTCCTCGGCGTTGCCGATCGTGCGTCGGTCGAGCATGAGATCACCGCCATCACGATGCCGACGCTCGTCGTCGTCGGCGCCGACGACACAGCGACGCCGCCTGCACGATCCGAGCGTATCGCCGAGTTGATCCCGGCCGCTCGACTGCACACCATCGCCGATTGTGGCCACACCAGCAGTTTGGAACAGCCGACGGCGATCACGGTACTGCTAAGGGATTTTCTCGGCACCATCGACGGATCCTGATCGCCGGCCATGAGTCGACCGATTGACCAGCGAGCAGACACCGGACAAGATGAATCATGGGTGACTGTCGGATGTACGAATGTCGAATTGCTCGATGCCTGTCGGGACGGACGGCCTGACGCGAGCATCGAGTGCATGACGAATCCGATGTGGCCCAGGCGCGCGTCTTCTACGGATTGCTCGAAGCCGAGGCCGCTGCCCTGGATGCGATGCTGCGAACCCAGCTGACCCGGCGCGGGGCACCGCGGGCGACCACCGAGGCCCGGTTGCTGGATCGGGACATGCGCGAGGTGCGCCGCTGCTTGGATCAGTTGCTCGACCGATTTCCGGAACTGGGCCCGAACGAGCGCTGAGATCCGCTCGCCGACTGGCTCCGCCCAGCTGCGGGTTGGAACATGTCAGCCGGTTCGGCACCTCGATATCAGGGCGTGGCAAGGGATGCTCCAGCTGCGACCGCGCCACCCGCTGCTGCTGACCCGCCGCGTCGAATGCCGTGCTGGAGGTCCGCAGTTGTCGGCCCGGCGGCATGGTGGCTATAGTTTTATATAGTCAGCTGAGACGCGAACGAATCAGGAAGGCAGACATGACCAGAATCGAAGGTGCTATCGCCCTGGTGACCGGCGGGCAACGCGGCCTCGGCCGAGCATTCGCCGAGGAGCTCCTGGCGCGTGGCGCGGCCAAGGTCTACGCCACCGCCCGCAAGCCCGAGGCGGACGACGACTCTCGCATCGTCCCGCTCGAATTGGAGGTTACCGACCCGGATTCGGTTGCGGCCGTGGCGGATCGGGCCACTGATGTGAACATCGTCATCAACAACGCGGGTGTACTGCGCCCGGCGCCGCTACTGCATGCCGAAATGGCCGATGTGGTCGAAACATTCGAGACCAACGTCTTCGGCCCCCTGCGCATCGCCCAGGCCTTCGCCCCCATTCTCGCCGCCAACGGTGGTGGCGCCCTGGTGGATATCCACTCCGTGCTGTCCTGGAGCTCAGGGGCGGCGGCCTACGGTGCGTCGAAGGCAGCCCTGTGGTCTCTGACCAACTCCCTGCGCATCGAACTGGCGGCGCAGGGTACCCAGGTCGTCGGTATCCACCTCGGCTTCGCCGAGACCGACATGGTGAAGGGGATGGATGTCGTCAAGCTCAGCCCCGCCGCGGTCGCCGCCGCGGTCGCCGACGGCCTGGAACAGGGTGTGCACGAAGTTCTTGTCGATGAGTTCACCCGGCAGGTGAAGGCGTCCCTCTCCGGTCCCGTCGAAAACCTCGTCCTTCCCTTCCGTCGCTGAGACACCGCTTCACCCAAAGGAATTCGCCATGCCGCTCTGGCACATCTACCACCCCGCGAACACCTACACCCCCGAGGACAAGCAAAGCTTCGCCCGGGACATCACCGCCTACTACGCCCGCGTCGGCCTCCCGGAGTTCTACGCCGTAGCCCTCTTCCACGAACTGCCCGCCGACTCCTTCTACGTGGGTGGTAAACCCACCGCCGCCTCGGTGCGCATCACCATCGACCACCTCGCCCGGCAACTCGACGACCCTGAAATGCGAAAGCGCATGACGCGCGGCCTCGACACGCTCATGGCCCCCTATACGCACGACCGTGGCCTGCACCTCGAATTCAATATCAACGAGGTCGCCCGTGACACCTGGATGATCGCTGGTCTCTTCCCGCCGCCGATCGGCGGCGATATCGAGCAGACCTGGGCCAAGGAGAACAAACCCATCCCGTACTGAAGTCGGCGGCGGCGCACTTGTCCGAGGTATCGGATTCGCCAGGCGCACTGGGCTTTCCACCGCACCTGCGCGGCTCGATGGTCTCCGCCGCCGAGCTTTTCGATCAATCGACGGTCGAGTCCGTCGTCACCGCGATGACCACCGCGCTGGAGGCGATGTGAAGAAGTCAGCGCCCGGTGGTGCCGTCGATCAGTTCGCGCAGGATGTCCGCGTGGCCGGCGTGGCGGCCGGTCTCCTCGATCATGTGGGTGAGTGCCCAGCGGAGGCTGGGAGCGGGACGGTCCGGCCGCGATCGAGGGACCGGTGCGCCGAGATCGGTACAGCCGTCGAGTATTTCGTTGGCACGCTCGACCGCATCTCGGTAGCGGGCGACCACATCGGCCACGCTGTCGGCTGGTGATGCCTGAAACGTCGCCTGCCAGTCGGTGACGTTGTCCCCGAGGAACATCGAGCGTTCGACGAAAGTCAGGTGCTCGAGCAGTCCGAGCAGGTTCGTGCCCGACGGCACCGCGGCTGTTCGCACCTGCGGTTCGGGGGCACCGTCCACCTTCGCGGCGATCGAGGCCCGGAGGTAATCGAGGAATCCGCGCAGGATTTCGGTCTCGCTGCTTCCGGTCCGGGGCGGTGGGGTGTCGCCGCGGCGTCTGCGGCGCGTGGTGGTACTCATCAAGCCTCCTGTGGTCGGCACGCGCCCAGTCTTGCCACGCTCACCACGATCCGGCACGCCAACTTGCTGTTCCGGCAAGGTGGCCTC
Organism: Nocardia vinacea NBRC 16497; assembly: GCF_000308835.1. Lineage (GTDB taxonomy): Bacteria > Actinomycetota > Actinomycetes > Mycobacteriales > Mycobacteriaceae > Nocardia > Nocardia vinacea. The sequence goes on from NZ_BAGN01000204.1 coordinate 25,699, forward strand.
GTGGCGTCGGCGATGAGCTCAGCGAAATAACCTGTCAGTGCTGTGTTTCGGCGGCGGTCCGCAGGTCGGCCAGCCAGGCCTCGAGGCCCGCACCGAGAAAGTGGGTGGAGGTCGGCACGTCCGCTTCGACCTGGGCTCCGTTCCAGTTCTCCTCGGTGCGCACCAGGACGCCGCCGTCCACCGGGGTGAAGGTCCAGACATGAATTCCGCCGTCGATGCCCATCCCATCACCGATCGCCGGTCCGCTCCAGCGGATGCACCGGGCGGGCTGCAGCTGCTGGACGGTGGAGGTGATTGTCAGGGTGGTCGCGGGGGTCGTGGCGGTGGCGGGGGCGGGTGTGGTCCACCGGAATTGCGAACCAGCCTGCAGCGGCCCCGAATCCAGACGTTCGATGCTGGTGACGGGCTTCTGCCAGGACGGCCAGCGTTCAACGTCGGTCTGCAGATTCCAGACGGCATCCAGCGGTGCTTTGATCACGGCCTCGGTCCGGTAGTGAATCGGGGCGGCGGTGTCGATGCCCGCACCCTCGCAAGTCGGCGGAGCCGAGTCGGCTGGGCCGTCGGCATGCGCAGAGGTGACCGTGGCGCCCAGGAATGCGGCGGTCAGCGCGATCCCGAGCAGAGCGGCCCGCCCGCGGCGATGGATGGTGCCGGACTCCGCGTGCGCCTTCGGTGTGGCGGACAGGCGAGTGTCGTTCATGGTTCTGCTCCTCATCTACGGGCTCACACAAAAGTTTGTGAGCATCTATTGCAATGGTGAGATGGTATAACGCTTTCTTGGTGAGAGGCAAGAGCAAAAGTGATACCTTCTAACCGAAGATCGTGACGCACAGCCGGAAAGGGAGCGGCCCATGGCAAACCCAGGTGCGAAGACCCCGCGGGAGCGCTATCGAGTGCAGATGCGGGCGGAAATCAAGCAATGCGCCTGGCAGCAGATCGCCACGGCGGGGGCGTCCGCGCTGTCGCTGAACGCCATCGCCAAACAGGTGGGCATGAGCGGCCCCGCTCTGTACCGGTACTTCGCCAGCCGCGACGAACTGATCACCGAACTCATTCGCGACGCCTACCGCAGCCTCGCCGACACCTTGCGCGCGGCCCGAGAATCCGGCGCCGACCTGGCCGGACTGGCCTACGCGCTACGGGAGTGGGCCTTGGCCGACCCCCAGCGATACTTCCTCATCTACGGCACGCCCGTCCCCGGGTACCACGCACCCGACGACACCACCGAGATTTCGAACGAGATCATGACGATGCTGATCGAGGCATTCTCCGCGCTGCCCGCGGACTTACCGGCGACACCGTTCGACACCCACCTCGAACGCCATCGCCGATGGGCCGCCGACCGCTCGGTACCAACCACAGCTCTGCACCGAGCGGTGTCCTTCTGGACCCGGCTGCACGGTGTCCTCTCCCTCGAACTCGCCGGACATTTCACCGGAATGGAATTCGACCCGGCCCTACTGTTCGCCGATGAACTCGACGCCCTCATCACACACTGATCACGCCGCAGCAGCGTGTCACAACCACTCGTGCAGGACTTCCGCGATACGCCGGAGCGCCGCATCGGTGGTCATCCGCCAGTGTGTGGTGGCCACCGGATGGTTGTGCACGGAACCGGCCACCGCGGGCGTCCAGGTCGCGGCGCCGACGGAACCCGTCGGATCGTCGAGGGTAGCGGTGAAGTAGACGAGGTCTCCGTCGAAGGACCGCGCACGATATGCCGCGTCGAGAGCCGCCGAATCGATCGCCGCGGCCACGACCCGTTCGATCCGCGCGGCCCCGAAGGATGCGAACGGCTCGGGGAGCGTGCTCAATCGCTGTGCCAGCTCAGACAATTCCACCGTTTCGTCCAGGCCGAATTCCGCGGCTCGAGCGCCGAGCAGTCCACCGAGAAGTTCTGGCACCGTCACCTCGATCCCCGCGAGTTTGGATCCGGCGCCGATGTCGAGTAGTCGACTGTCCATCATGCCCAGCAGCGCCACCTGCGCGCCTTCGTCCTGGAGTTGGACGGCCATGGCATGCGCGAGCACACCGCCGAGTGACCAGCCGAGCAGGTGGTAGGGACCCTCCGGTTGCACCTCACGAACGTGTTTGACGTAGTGCCGCGCCCAATCCTCGATCGAATCCGGCAGTGGGTCCGCTGAACTCAGCGCGGGTGACTGGAGTCCGTAGATGGGCCGATCCGCATCGAGATGGGCGGCCAGCCCGGCGAACGACCACGCGATGCCCCCGATCGGATGGATACAGAACAGCGGCTCGGCGGTGCCCGAAACCCGCAGCGGCAACAGCACATCGAATGCCGCGTCGGCACCGGCGCCCTCTGTGCCGCGCGCACGCAGCTCCGCGACGATGCCCGCGGGGGTGGGGGCGGTGAACACCCACATCACCGGAATCGTTTCGGCCATCGCTTCGCTCAACCGAGCCGTCAGCTTGGTCGCGATCAGTGAATTGCCGCCGAGTTCGAAGAAGTTGTCATCCAATCCGATACGATCCAGGCACAGTACATCCGCGAAAATCTCGCAGACCATGGTCTCGAGCGCTGTCGTCGGTGCGCGGAAAACGCGGGTCCCGAGCTCCGGTTCCGGCAGTGCAGCGCGGTCGAGTTTGCCGACCTGGGTCAACGGGACGTCGTCGAGGACCACGATCGCCGCGGGAACCATATGCGACGGCAGGGTCCGTGCGGCCCAGCGGATCAGCCGATCCGGATCGATCACCCGGTCCTGGGCGGCCACCACGTACGACACCAGAACCGTTGCCCCAGCGGAATTCTCCCTGCCGACCGTGACGGCGAAATCCACTTCCGCATGGGCGGCCAGCACCGCGTCGATCTCGCCGAGTTCGATTCGGAAGCCACGGATCTTCACCTGGAAATCGGTACGGCCTCGATAGTCGAGTTCGCCCTCGGCATTCCATGCCACCAGATCACCGGTGCGATACATCCGGGCACCAGGCTGGAACGGGTTGGCGACGAAACGATCCGCCGTCAGGTCAGCGCGGCCGAAGTAGCCCCGCGCCAACTGCACTCCGGCCAAGTACAACTCACCCGCGACGCCGACCGGAACCGGGCGCAACCGCGAATCCAGTACGTATACCTGACTGTTCCACGCCGGTCTGCCGATCGGCACGGCCAGTTCATCGGACCTGCGCACCTGATGGCTGGTGATCGACACCGCCGCCTCGGTCGGGCCGTACAGGTTGTACAGCGACGTATCAGGCGCCGCCGTCGCGAATCGGCGCGCCAGCGCGGCAGGCAGCGTCTCACCGATCGCCAGCACCTGGCGCAACGAGTCCGGCAGCCGACCCGTCAGCAATGCGTCGAGCATCGATGGCACCGCGTGCAGCGTGGTCACGCCCGCACGTGTCATCAGCTCGTTGAGGTATGCCGGGTCGCGGTGGCCATCCGGCGCTGCGATTACCAGGCGGCCGCCGCAGGCCGGGGCCGACCAGAATTCCCAAACGGACAAATCGAACGTCGCCGCTGTCTTCAACAACACCGCGTCATCGACGGTCAATCCGAATTGCGCTGTCTTCCAGACCAACTGGTTGACGATCGCGCCGTGTGTGACCGCGACCCCCTTCGGGCGACCCGTGGAACCCGACGTGAAGATCACATAGGCCGTGTGCTCGGCGCGCAACGGCGCGATCCGCTCTGCGTCGGCGATCGGCGCGGCGTCCACCGCGGACAGGTCAAGTCGATCGATCAGCACCACCGGCGCGGCGGTGGTCTCGAAACCAGCATCGGCATTCGTCAGCACACAAACCGGTGCCGCCGTCTCCAGCATGTAGTCGGTCCGCTGCGCGGGTTGATCCGGATCGACCGGCACGTACACACCGCCGGCCTTGCTCACCGCATACATCGCCACGACCAGATCCACCGAACGCCGAATAGCCAACGCCACCCGTGACTCCGGGCCCACACCCGACGAAATCAAGTACCGCGCAACCTTGTTCACGCGTCCATCCAGCTCACCGTAGGTGATTCGAGTGCCATCGGCAGCGACCAGCGCCGTGGACTCCGGTGTGGCAGCGACAGTCTCGTCGAGCAGCGACACCAATGTGGTGGCCGTATTCACCTGGTGCGCGGTGTCGTTCCACGCCGTGCGGATTCGTGTGTGTTCTTCGGTCGCGAGCAGATCGATAGCACCGACCGGCACCTGCGGATCCGCGATCACGGCATCGAGCACCCGCACGAACCGGTCCACGAAACTCCGCACCGTCGACTCGTCGAACAGATCCGCGGCGTAGGTGAAGAAGCCGCCGATACCCGTCGGCACACCGTCCTCGTCGTAGCTGTCGGCCATGATCACATGCAGATCGAACTGCGACAGCTGTCGATCCGTTTCCAACGCCGTGACGGTCAAGCCCGGCAACTCCATCCTGGCCGGGGCCAGATTCTGGAACGACAACCCCACCTGGAACAGTGGATGCCGCGCCGTCGAGCGCACCGGATTCAGCACTTCGACCAATTGCTCGAACGGCACATCGGCATGGGCGAACGCTTGCACGTCGATATCGCGTTGCCGCGCAAGCAAATCCGTGAAACTCGCACCCGCATCCACCCGGGTACGGAACACCAGGGTGTTGACGAACATGCCGATCAGATCGTCCAGCACCGCCTCACCCCGGCCCGCTATCGGTGTACCGATCGCAATATCGTCGGTGCCCGACAAGCGAGCCAGCAACACTGCCAGTGCGGTATGCACAACCATGAACAGTGTCGCGCCCTCGGCCCGTGCCAGCCCCGCCAACGCCGCATGCGCACGCGCATCGATGTGCAACTCCACTCGGCCGCCTGCGAAGGACTGCACCGCCGGCCGCGGCCGATCTCTCGGCAACTCCAACTGATCCGGCAGGTCGGCAAGGGCTCGTCGCCAGTAGGCGATCTGCTCGGCCGCCATCGACCCGGGCTGGTCCGCATTGCCGAGCAACGCACGTTGCCACAGCGTGTAATCCGCGTACTGCACGGCCAGCGGCGACCAATCCGGTGCCCGGCCCAGCGCGCGAGCCGCGTATGCCGACGCCAGATCACGAGTTAGGGGGCCACCGGAGTAGCCGTCACCCGCGATGTGGTCGACGACCATGGCCAGCACGAATTCGCCGTCCGAGATCCGGAGCAGCACGGCGCGGACGGGCACTTCGGAAGTCACGTCGAAAGTCGTCGAAATCAGTTCCAGCACAGCCGATTCCACCTCGGCGGCACCGATGGTCCGGACCTCCAGCCGCGGCACCTCGGAGTGACCGGGAGGCAGGATGACCTGCACCGGATCCGCTGGATCCCCTGGCTGCGGATATATGGTTCGCAAGATCTCATGGCGCACAACGACATCGGTGAAGGCCTGCCCCAACGCGGCGATATCCAGATCGCCGGTCAAACCGATCGCGACAGGAATGTTGTATGCGGTCGACTCGGTATCGAATCTGTTGAGAAACCACATCCGTTGCTGTGCGGGCGACAGCGGAATACGCTCCGGCCGTGGGCCCGCGACCAGGGCGCGGCGACTCCCGGTACCGGTGAGCTTCGCCACCTCCCGCGCACAACCCGCGACGGTGGGCGCGGCGAACAGCACACGCACCGGAACCCGGGCATCCAGTGCCATGCCGAGGCGAGCGGTCACCCGCGTGGCGAGCAGCGAATTGCCGCCCAGCTCGAAGAAATTGTCGTCGGCGCCGATCCGCTCGATGCCGAGCACCTCGGCGAACACACGGGCTACGGCGCGTTCCGCTACCGTCGACGGTTCCCGGTAGGTGCGCGCCGCGAACTGCGGTTCGGGGAGGGCATTTCGGTCGAGTTTGCCGACCGCGGTCAATGGAATCTCGTCGAGCACCACAACCGACGCGGGAACCATATGCGACGGCAGGCTTCGCGCAGCCCACCGCGCCAGTTGATCCGGATCCAGCGACCGGCCCAGCACATACGACACCAGAATCGTGGCCCCGCTGGGGTTTTCGCGCCCGATGGTTACCGCGTAGTCCACGTCGGGGTGCGCGGCGAGCACCGCGTCGATCTCCCCGAGCTCGATGCGGAAGCCACGGATCTTCACCTGGAAGTCCGTGCGGCCCAGGTACTCCAACTCCCAACCGGTGGCCGTGGCATTCGGTACCCCGACCCAGCGGACCAGATCGCCGGTCCGGTACATCCGGTCGCCCGGCGGACCCCACGGATTCGCGACGAAACGTTCCGACGTCGAGCCGGAACGTCCGTGATAGCCGCGGGCGAGTGCCGGGCCCGCCAGATACAGCTCACCGGTGACACCCGCGGGCACCGGGTGCAATCGCTCATCGAGCACCGCCGCCCATCCGCCTGGTACCGGACGGCCGATCGTTATCCGTTGTCCCGCAAGCAGAGTCGTGTAGGTGGCGCCGATCGTTGCCTCGGTCGGGCCGTATCCGTTGATGAAGCGGCGACCCGGCTGCCACCTGGCAAGCAGTTCGGGAGTGGTGGCTTCGCCCCCTGCGGAGACCACCGCCAAGTCGTCCAGGGCAGCGGGATCGACGGTGCCGAGCAGCGCAGGGGTGATGATCGTATGTGTAACCCGTTCGCCGCGCAGCAGGTCGTGCAGTTCGGTGCCGCCGACGATATCCGGTGCGGCGATCACCAGGGTGGCACCGGTGTAGAACGCGCTGGAGAACTCCTCGACCGATTGGTCGAAACTCGGCGAACACACATGCAGCATCCGATGTTGCGGCCCGAGTCCGAGCATGTCGACAGTGTGGCCGACGAGCCCACCGAGCCCGGCGTGGGTGACGGCGACCCCCTTGGGCAATCCCGTAGACCCTGACGTGTAGATGACATAGGCCGGATGCGACATGCGCAGCGGCGCACGACGGTCTGCGTCGGTCACGGCGGCAGCCGAGTGGGCGGCGCAGCGTGCGAGCACCGCGGGATCGTCGAACACCAGCCAATCCACCGTGTCGGGTAGATCCGCGTGCTGAGCGACCGTAATGCCCACCACCGCACCGGAATCGGCCACCATGTGCCGCACCCGGTCCACCGGATAGCTCGGATCGACCGGCAGATACGCGCCACCGGCCTTGGCGACCGCCCATACCGCGGCGATCATCTCGTACGAACGTCGCATCGCCAGCGCCACCACCGTCTCCGGCGCGACACCTCGATCGATCAGTTCGCGCGCCACACGCGACGACAGCTCGTCGAGCTCACCGTAGGTATACGTCCGCCCCGCGTCGCGCACCGCGACTCGATCACGCCCGAAACCGACGCCCCGGGCCAGCAGATCCGGCAGCATCCCGACGGTAGCGGGGGCGCCGCCGCCCATCCGGGTCAGCCGCTCGTACTCGTCGTCGACCAACAGCGGCAGATCGCGCACCCGCGTCGCGGGCTCGTCCACGACCGCCGCCAGCACCCGGACGAACCGGCGGGCAAACATCTCCGCCGTACCGTCATCGAAAAGATCACGCGTGAAAGACATCTCGCCGCGCACCCGGTCCGAGTCGCCATCCGCGGCCGACATCGCCAGCGCCAGATCCCCGACCTCGCCCGGCGGACTCTGGAACGACAGAGCCACCTGGAACAGGGGATGCCGATCCGGCGAACGTCGCGCTCCCAACAGATCGACCAACTCGTCGAACGGAATGCCCGCGTGCGTGAACCCTTGCAGTTCACACCGGTGTGCCTCCGGTAGAAGGTCGGCGAAGCGCGCGGCCCGATCCACGCGGGTACGCAGCACCAGCTCGGCGCCGCGGCCGCCTGGCGTCGGAGTGCCGATCGCGATGTCGTCGGAGCCTGACAGCCGCGCGAGCACTACCGCCAATGCCGTGCGCACCACCGCGGTCCATGTCACGCCCGCCGTGCGCGCAAGCTGTCGGAGACCCAGGTCTACCTCGCCCGGTACCGAGAACTCCACCTGCCCACGGACATCGGACCGCACCGCCGTGCGCGGCCGGTCCGTGGGCAGCTCCAGCCGATCGGGCAAGCCCGCCAGTGCGGTGCGCCAGTACCGAGACCTGGTGATCGGGTCATCCGATTCGGTGTCGCACAGCAGCGCGATATCGGCCGCGGCACGCTCCGGTGTCGCGAGCAGATCGCTGAGCACGCGGCGCAGCCGATCGGCCACGGCCTGCGCCGTCTCGTCGGCGACGATATCGCGCCGATACTTCACCTGCACCAGCGTCCGGGTATCCAGGAAGACCACAACCGTGATCGGATAGTGCGTGAAGTCGGCCCCGCGCATTTGCTCGATCCGCAACCCGTCGATGGCGCCGCCGGCCTGCTGCAGCCCCTCGGCGTCGACCGGGTAGGACTCGAAGACCAGCATCGTGTCGAAGAGGTCGTCACGGGGGATGGCACCCGACGGAGCTTGCGGAGTCGGCGGGGTGGGTGGGCACTGGGGGATGGCAGCCGACGGAGCTTGCGGAGTCGGCGGGGTGGGTGGGCACTGGGGGATGGCAGCCGACGGAGCTTGCGGAGTCGGCGGGGTGGGTGGGCACTGCCGGGCAGCGACGCGTTGGATGGCGCCGAGTCCGAGGTGGTGATGGTCCAACAGTGATGCTTGCTCGCCCTGCAAACCCTCCAGCAGAGCCCGCACCGTTGTGCCGCGATCGAACCGGATCCGCACCGGGATGGCATCCACGAACAGGCCGATCATGTCGCCGATACCGTCGAGTTGCGGCGGTCTGCCGGAGACGGTCGCGCCGAAGACGACATCGTCGCGTCCGGTGCTACCGGCGATGACCAGACCCCATGCCGCCTGTATCACCGTATTGGCGGTGACTTCGGCCGTTGCCGCGAACGCCGTGAGCGCCGAGGTCTGTGCGGTCGGCAGATCGAATTCACAGACGCCGAACCCGTCGCCGGTCGCCGTGGGCCAGACCAGTTCAGGGGCGAGCATGGTCGCGGTGGCGCCGGTCAACACGTCCGACCACGCGCGTACCGCGGCTTCCCGGTCCTGTTGCGCGAGCCACCGCAGGTAGTCGCGGTAGGGCCGGACCGGTGCGAGCAGTGACGTGTCGCCGCCGGTCGCGTACAGGACGAGGAGCTCCTTCATCAACAGCGGCATCGACCAGCCGTCGAGCAGGATGTGGTGTCCGGTCAACACGAGGTGGCTGTGTTTACCCGCCCCGCCGACTCCGCAAGCTCCGTCGGCTGCCATCCCCGTGTGTTCATGGTGCCCGGAGTCGTTGGTGTACACCGTGAATCGCAGCAGCGGCGCCACCGCCGGATCGAATCCGCGTCGCCGCTCGGCGACCAGCAGTTCGGGCAGCTCGGCCTCGGACACGCCGTCGACAACCTGCCACGGCACCTCGACCCCGTCCAGCACCAGCTGCACCGATGTCCCGTCGACCGTGGGTACGAAGGCCGACCGCAGGTTCGCGTGCCGGTCCAGAATGGTCTGCGCGGCTCGGCGCAACCGGCCCATATCCAGCTCGCCCGTCAGCCGTGCCGCCAGCTGGATTATGTAGGCGTCGACCGAACCGTCCAGCAGCTCGATGAGCACCCGCAGCGAATTCTGCAGCGGTGACAGCGGCAGCACATCCGACAGTCCAGGATGATTCCGCCGCCACTGGTCCAACTCGACCTGAGAGACCCGCACAAGCGGCACATCCGACGGAGTCAGACCACCGGCAGCCGGATCCGTCGAGTGGTCGGCAATCGCGGTGAGCGCGGCCAGCCAGTCCTCGGCCAACTCCCGTACCGCCGCCTCGTCGAGAATCGCGGCGGCAAAGGCGAACGACGCCACCATCCGCGGGCCATCCGCGGTATCGCTGACGATCGTGTTGATGTCGATCACCGCGGACAATGGGAGGTCCGGATTCGGCTCTGCGGCAATAGCTCCCAGTTCTCCGGTCGGCAACCAGTCCGAGAGGCCATCGGGCACCGCACCCGTCGAGACACGGCCGAGGTAGTTGAAGCTGATCTGCCCGAGATCACCGGCCAGCGCGTCGGCGGTATCCGGATTCAGATGCCGCAGCAGGCCGAAACCGATGCCTCGATCCGGCACGGAAAGCAGTTGCTCCTTCACCGATTTCAGCACCGCCCCGGTTGCCTCGCCACCGGCGTGGGCGGCTTCGGTGTCGATTCCGGACAGGTCGATGGCCACCGGACTGATGCTGGTGAACCAACCCACGGTGCGGGTCAGATCAGCGCCGGGCACCGCGTCTTCCTCGCGACCGTGCCCCTCGAGCCGCAGCCGAGTGACCGGAGCATCGACGCCGCGCCGCGCCCGCCAGGAACGCACCGCCATCGCGAGCGCGGCGAGCAGACTGTCGTTGGCACCGCCCTGGTACAGCGCGGGAACCTTGGCGAGTACCGCGTCGGCGACCTCGACCGGAACCCGGATATCGAATACGCCCCTGGTCTGGAAGGTATCGGCGACCGGGTCCAGGGCACGCGCGCCTAACAGCGGATCCGGCGTGGCCAACACCCGCTGCCAATAGCCGAGTTCCTCGACACGGTCCGGTGTGGCAGCCGCTTCCACCAAGGCGTGCGCCCAGCGCCGGAAGGAGGTGCCGACGGTGGGCAAAGCCACCGGCTGCCCGGCGCTGCGCTGCGCCCACGCCAGCACCAGATCCGGGATAAGGATGCGCCACGACACACCATCGATCGCATAGTGATGGACCGCGACGGCGACAGCATCGCGCGCATCGGGTCTGCGCAGCCACGTCAAGGTGATCATCCGGCCCGCAGCGGGATCCAATGTGGCCAACGCGGAATCCATGGCCGCGTTGGCAATTCGGTTCAGCTCGGCCTCGTCGACACCGGCGGCCACCTCGACCTCGGCGACCAGCGCGTCGGCCTCGACGGCGCCACGCCCCAACACCTCGAACCGCCATGAGCCGTCCGCCTGCCACACGCGCGAGCGCAGCACATCATGATGGTCGAGCGCCGCGCCGACAGTGGCCACCACACCCGCGCGATCGATCCCCTCCGGCAATCCGAGCACCATGCTCTGGGCGAACCGACCGAACGAACCGTTGGCGAGGAACCAGGCAAGTACCGGAGTCAACGGAACCGCGCCGACGCCACCGCCGGGCAACTCCGCCAAAACCGCCGCCGCCGACTCCGAGCCGACCACGGCAATCCGAGCCAACCTCGCGGCTGTCTTCTGCTCGAACACATCCCGCGTGGTGAACACCATCCCCGCCGCCTTGGCCCGCGACACCAACTGGATCGACATGATGCTGTCACCACCGACCGCGAAGAACGAATCGTCCACCCCGACCCGCGCCACGCCCAGCACCTGCGCGAAGAGTTCGGCAAGCCGCGACTCCACCGCGCCGACCGGAGCACGCGACACCGCCGTCGGGAACACCGGCTCCGGCAACGCTCGACGGTCCAGCTTTCCATTCGAAGTCAACGGGACCCGGTCCAGCACCACAATCGCCGCGGGCACCATATGCGACGGCAGGATCCCCGCCGCATACTCGCGCAGCACCGCCGGATCCACCACCCGCCCCGGCGCCGCCAGCACATATGACACCAATGCCGTTGCACCACCGGGCCTTTCACGCCCCAGCGTGACCGCGAAATCGATATCGGAATGTCGGCCGAGCACGGTGTCGATCTCGCCTAGCTCGATACGGAAACCACGGACCTTCACCTGGAAATCAGCGCGACCGACATAGTCGAGCTGCCAATCCGTCGACGGAACGGCGAGATTCCCTGCCCGCTGCTCCGGTGCCGCGTACCAGCGCACGAGGTCGCCGGTGCGATACATCCGCGAACCCGGCCCACCCCAGGGATTGGCGACAAACCGTTCCGCGGACAACCCGGCACGGTTCCAGTAGCCACGAGCCAACGCGGCGCCGGCCAGATACAGCTCACCCGTAACACCGGGTGGTACCGGATTCAACCGCGAATCCAGCACGAACGCCGAGCTGCCCAGAATCGGCTTGCCGATCGTGATGTGCTGCCCCGCAACCAGTTCCACATTCGACGACATGACGGTCGCCTCGGTCGGACCGTACGCGTTGAACAACCGGCGGCCCGGCTGCCACCTGGCCAAGAGCTCCGGGGTCAGGACATCCCCACCCACGAACAGCACTTCCATCCGGTCCGCACCGGCCGGATCGACCGTGCCGAGCACCGCCGGCGTGATGATCGTGTGCGTCACCTCCTCGGTCCGCAGCAACTCGCCGAGTTCCGGTCCGCCCATGACATCCGACGGCACGACCACCAACGTCGCCCCCACCGAGAACGCGCACATCCATTCCATCACCGACGGATCGAAACTCGGTGAACAGATATGCAGGTACCGGTGGTGCGGCTCGAGACAGTACTGGCCGACCGAATGATCGACCAGATCGCTCAACCCGCCATGGGTTACGGCTACCCCCTTGGGCAGGCCCGTCGAGCCCGAGGTGTAGATCACGTAAGCCGGATGTTGCGTCCGTAACGGCGCAATCCGCTCGGCATCGGTGACCGTGTCGGCGGACTTGTCGGCGCACAACACCGCCGTCGCCGGTGCATCGAGCACCAGCCAATCCACCGCATCGGGTAGGCGATCGACGTAGTCGGATCCGGTAATGCCCAGGGCCGCACCAGAATCGGTCAGCATGTGCCGCACCCGATGCTCGGGGTGAGCGGGGTCGACCGGCAGGTGCGCACCACCGGCCTTGGCGATCGCGACTGCTGCCAGCACCATCTCGTAGGAGCGGGGCAGTGACACCGCGACCGGCAGTTCGGGACCGACACCTCGATCGATCAGGACTCTCGCCAACCGCGACGACTGTTCGTCGAGTTCGCCGTAACTGATCGACCGGCCCTGGTATCGCACCGCCACCCGGTCCCGGCCCAAGGCAAGTCCACTGGTCAGCAGATCAGGCAGCAACCGGGGCGCCCGCATGTCATCGTCGTGGACCCGGGTCAGCAGGGCCAGCTCGTCGTCGCCGAGCAACGGCAGATCACCGATCGGGTCCGCGGGGCGGTGCACGGCGGCCGCCAGCAGCCGCAGGAATCGCTCGGCGAAAATCTCCACGGTGCGCCGGTCGAACAGATCGGGCGCGAAGGACAGGTTCGCGGTGATGCGGGCGCTGTCTCGGTTCTCTCGGACGTGCAGGGACAGATCGAATGGCCCGCGTGCGACGGGAGTCCGGTCACCGGCGGACAACATCACCTGCACCAGCGGGTGACGTGCGTCCGACCGAACCGGATCCAGCAGTGCAACCAACTCGTCGAAGGGCAGGTCTGCTCGTGTGAATGCCTGCAGGGCAATGTCTTTCGCCTGTGCGAGCAGATCGTCGAAGGAGATTTCACCCGGCACCCTGGTGCGCAGTACGACCGTGTTGACCGATCCGCCCGTTTCGGCGGGGGTGCCGATCGCGATGTCATCGGTCCCCGATAGTCGCGCAAGCAGTACCGCGAAGGTCGCGTGTACAACGGTGAACACCGTCGTGTCGTGCGCGACTTGATGTAGCCGGTGCTGCAGGTCAGCACCGATCTCGAACTCGACGCACGAGTCCGCATGAGAGGGGACGGCAGGCCGTGCGCGATCCATGGGCAGGTTCAGCTCGTCCGGCATCCCCTGGAGCGCGGTGCGCCAGTAGCGCGTCTGCGCGATCAGATCGCCGCGATCATCGAAGAACCGATTGATTTCCGCCGGCGTGCGCTCCGGCGTCGCAACGAATTCGCCGATCAGCCCGCGCAACCGCGCGGCGAGCGCCTGCGCGGTGGCGGTGGTGATCATGTCGCGCCGGTACTGCACTTGTATATGCAGTCGAGTGCCCAACTCGACCACGACAGCCACCGGATAGTGCGTGAAGTTGCGACCTTGGAGATCGACGACTTCCAGCCCGTCGATCGTCGCGTGGGCCTGCCGCAAACCATCGGTGTCGATGGGATACGACTCGAAAGCCACAAGAGTATCGAACAACTCACCCGCACCAGCGCTGCGCTGAATATCGGCCAACCCGATGTGATGAGAGTCGAGCAACGAAACCTGTTCGGACTGTAGCCGAATCAGCAGTTGCCGTGCCGGTGCATCGGAGTCGAACCGAACCCGAACCGGGACGGTATTCGCGAACAGGCCGACCATTTCGTCGACCCCGTCGACCTGCGGCGGCCGCCCGGAAACCACCGCGCCGAACACGACATCATCGCTTCCGGCGCAGGCCGCGAGCACCAGACCCCACGCCGCCTGGACCACCGTATTGACGGTGACTTCGGTTGCCGCGGCGAACCTCAGCAGCTCCGCTGTCTCGGCAGGTGACAGGTCGGCGGCGCACACCCCGTGGCCGTCGGCGGGCGTCGCGGGCGGCGGCAGGGTCGTGGCCAGCCGAGTCGGCGTCAGACCTGCCAGCGCCGCGCGCCACGTTTGAGCGGTGGCGTCGCGGTCGTAGCGCGCCAGCCACGCGAGATAGTCCCGATACGGCTGGACTCGCGGCAGCGGAGTCGAATCACCGTCGGCCGCATAGGAAACCAGTAGTTCCTTCATCAGCAACGGCATCGACCAGCCATCCAACAGGATGTGATGCGCGGTCAGCACCAGATGTACGCGGCCGGAGTTCGTGCGATACACCGTGAATCGCAGCAGCGGCGCCACTGTCGGATCGAACCCGAGGCGTGCTTCGGCGGCCAGGAGCGAGGCCGGATCGGTGTCCGAGGTGTCGACGATCCGCCACGGGACCGTCACACCGTCGGCGACGATCTGGACCGGGGTGCCGTCGACCGAAGTTCTGAACGCGGCCCGCAGGATCGCATGCCGATCCAACATCGCTTGCGCCGCCCGCCGTAGGCGATCCAGATCGATCACGCCGGACAACTCCACCGCCAACTGCAGCAGATAGGGATCTGCCGAATCGTCGGAAAGCTGTGTCAGGAAAAGCAATCCGAGCTGCAGCGGCGACAGCGGCAGGACATCGAGCAGACCCGGGTGCTCCCGCTGCCAGATATCGAGTTCACCCTGGGTGGTCCGCACTAGCGGGACATCAGCCGGAGTCAGGCCACCGGCCGCCGGATCGTGTACATGTCCGGCGAGCACGGTCAATGCGGCCACCCAGTACTCGGCCAGCTCTCGCACGGAGGCCTCGTCGAGGATCTCGGACGCGTACGCGAACGACGCACTCATCTGCGCGCCCGCGTCGGTATCGGTAACGATCGCGTTGATATCCACCACGGCGGCCGCGGGCATCGCCCGATCCTGGTCGGCTTCCGGGGCGCCCCAGTCGGCGGTCGGCAGCCAACTGAGATCCGTCAGCCCTTCCGGCAAGTCGCCTGCGGAAATCCGACCGAGATAATTGAAACCGATCTGGCCGAGCGCACCGTCGAGCTCGCCCGCGATATCGGTGTCGAGATAACGCAGCATGCCGAAACCGATGCCTTTGTCCGGCACCGCGAGCAGCTGTTCCTTCACCGTCTTGAGCATCGCCGCGGTCGCGTCGGCGGTGTTCCACGCGGCATCGGCGTCGATGCCGGACAGATCGAGCACCACCGGATACATGCTGGTGAACCAGCCGACAGTGCGGTTCAGGTCGGCACCGGCGACGGTGGTTTCCTCGCGACCGTGTCCCTCGAGCCGGATTCGCGTGGTCGCGGCATCGACCCCTCTTTTCGCCCGCCACGAGCGCACTGCGAGCGTCAACGCCGCGAGTAGACCGTCGTTGACTCCGCTGCGATACAGCCTCGGCAATTCGGTCAAGACCGCATGGGTGATCTCGGCCGGCACCGTGATGGTGAAATGCCGCACCGTTGCCGCTGTGTCGACGACCGGGTCGAGTGCCCGCGCGCCCAATAGCGGATCAGCGACGGTCAGAACCTGCCGCCAGTACGGCAGTTCGCCGGCACGGTCCGCGGCGGTCGCCGCCTCGACCAGACCGTGCGCCCACCGCCGGAACGACGTGCCGACGTCGGGCAGGGCGATCCGGTGGCCACCGTCGCGTTGCGCCCACGCGGTCACCAAGTCCGAGATCAGAATGCGCCACGACACGCCATCGATCACGTAGTGATGCGCGGCGATGATCAGCGCGTCCCGGCCGTCCGGTCGAGTCAGCCAGGTGCAGGCGATCATCCTGGCCGCCGCCGGGTCGAGCGTATCGAGGGCGGAATCCATTGCCGCACTGGCAGTTCCGCATAACTCATCGATGTCCAGTCCCACCGGCACGTCGACACGAGTGAGCAGGGCGTCCACGTCCACCGCACCCGGCGGCAGCGTGTGTAGCTGCCATCGCCCGTCGTCGGACCGCAACCGTGCGCGCAGCATGTCGTGGTGGTCCAGCACCGCGGCGAGCGTGGCAACCAAACCCGCTCGGTCGATGTGCTCGGGTAGCGCAAGCATCATGTGCTGGGTGAACCGGCCGAACGACCTCCCCCCGACGAGGTGGGCGGCCAGCACCGGTGTCAGCGGAATCTCCCCGACACCGCCGCCGGGTAATTCCGCGAGCCTCGGCGTGGGTTCGGCACCGACAACCGCGACCCGCGCCAACCCGGCCACGGTGCGCTGCTCGAACACATCCTGGGGGGTGAACACTATCCCCGCCGCGCGGGCCCGTGAGACCAGCTGGATCGATAGGATGCTGTCTCCACCGGCGGCGAAGAACGAGTCCTCCGCCCCGACCCGCACACCGAGCACTTGTGCATACAACTCGGCGAGCCGGGATTCGACGGCGCCGACGGGGGCACGCGACACCGCCGCCTCGAACACCGGCTCGGGCAACGCCTGTCGATCGAGCTTTCCGTTGGCGGACAAGGGGATCGCCTCGAGCACGACGATCGCCGACGGCACCATATGGCCGGGCAATGCGGCTCCGGCGAAGCGCAGGAGTTCTCCGGTATCGATGGAAATGCCGTTGCGCGCCAGCACATAGGAGACCAGTACGGTCGCGCCGGAGGGCGCGAGCTTGCCGAGAGTCGCGGCGTATTCGATATCGGGGTGACTGGTCAGTGCGGCGTCGATCTCACCTGGCTCGATACGGAAGCCGCGGATCTTGACCTGGAAATCCGAGCGTCCCAGATATTCGATCGCGCCATCGGCCATGCGGCGCCGCACCAGATCGCCGGTGCGATACATCCGTGCGCCAGGGTTGCCGGCTGCCCCGCTGAACGGATTCGCCACGAATCGTTCCGCCGTGAGCGCCGCCCGCCCCAGGTAGCCCTGCGCGAGCGCGGGACCGGAAAGGTAGAGTTCGCCGGTCACTTCGGCGGGTACCGGCCGCAACCGCGAATCGAGCACCACCGCGCCGACACCCGGCAGGGCGGTACCGATGGTGATCGGCTGACCGGGTACCAACTCGGCACTACCAGTGGCGAGAATGGTGGCCTCGGTGGGCCCGTAAGCGTTGTAGAAAGACCGTCCGGTGATCGCCCACCGCTCGACGAGTCGGGGGCCGAACGCATCACCCGCGACGACCACGACCCGCAACGTGTCGAGTCCGACCGGATCGACCGACTCCAGCGCCGCGGGCGTGATCAGCATGTGCGTGACACGTTCACGGCGCAACAGGTCGGCGAGCTCGGCGCCGCCGAACACCGTCGGCGGGGCCACCACGAGCGTCGCGCCGGAACTGAAGGCCAGCAGCAGCTCGAGTACCGATACATCGAAGTTCGGCGAACAAACGTGCAGCACCCGCGAATCGCCATCGACCGTGTAGCGCTCTCGTTGAGCGTCGACCAGCATCGCAATACCTGCGTGCGTCACCACAACGCCCTTCGGGCGACCGGTGGAGCCGGAGGTGTAGATGACGTAGGCCGGATGCTGTTCGGTCGGTGTGCCCACCCGGTCGACGTAGGAGATCGGATGTGCGGGCCGGGCCGCGATGCGTTCCCGGTGCAGCGGATCATCGATGTCGAGCCAGTCGATCTCGGTGCCGAACCGCGTGCGATGCGTCGAGTTGGTGAGCCCCAGCACCGCCTGAGAGTCGGCGACGATGTATTCGCTGCGCTCCGGCGGAAGGGTGGGGTCGACCGGCACGTAGGCCGCACCGGTCTTGGCGACGGCCCATACGGCCAGCACGGATTCGATCGAGCGGGTGAAGCCGACGGCGACGATGTCGCCGGGGCCCACGCCCCGCTCGATCAGTTCCCGTGCCAGTCGTGATGACGACTCGTCCAGCTCCGTGTAGGTGAGTTCGCGCTGATCAGCGGGTTCGCCGGTCGGGTTGTAGCGGATCGCGATCGAGTCGGCCGCGGATTCGACCGCGGCCCCCAACAACTGCATGAAGAGTGGGCTACTCGATCTGCGGCGAATTCGACCCCGAACAGTGCGACGAACCCTATCCATTCGAGTACTACAGTCCTCTCGCGTCGAGCCCACAGATTTTGCCGAAACCAACGAACCCGGCCGGATCCCGGCACACCGTTGGCGGACCAGTGTCGAACAAAGCGAGAAGGAATCGATTTTGGAGTATTTGTGCCCTATCAAATCACAAGCACCGACGTCATGACGTCACACGGGTTACATCCGGGGCGGGGCGCTCACCGGTTGCTGGATCGATAGCCACCCGAACGCGGAGCGGTCCCGCGATTCCGTATTCGGCGGGGAGTCACTCAGAGCGCTGCGAGAGCCACCGCGGCGACCCACAGCTCTCGATCAATCGGATCGTCCGGCACACCGTGATCGGCCGACCGGAATGTTTCCACGACATCGGCACCTGGGTGCTCGCGGGACGCCGACCAGAGATTGCCCCGTGCGTCGGCGGTCCGCATCACAGCCGCTTCCGCGTGGAATCCGAAACCCCACAGCGTCTTACGGGGCGCCCGCGAGAAAACCAGCGTCGCCAAATCCTGGAACGGCGGATCAGCAGACGTCGGCGCCGTGAGAACGCCGATCTGATCCGGACCCGCCAGGGTGAGGCCGAAAAAGAGGGGAGTCGAGTCCGACTGCTCGTTGGCTCCGAGCAAGGTGGCGGTCACGGTGCGGATCAGTTCGTCGGATGGGTAGAGAATCGTTCGCGGCATGCTGCTTCCCGCCTTCCGGGGATGGACCGCGCTTCCCGCACCACGGTCGTCGGCCTTGACTTCCTCGATCGCGCGTGCGCTGGTGGTGTTTCGTTTCAGGCCGAGTCCGGCGAGGCCCATTCCGCATCAGCACCAGCCCGCCCACGCGCGCTTTGGCAGCGTAGCCCACTTGTGAGGTGCGGATCCGCCACGGAGAGTGCGCATTTCGCGGCGCACATGCACGCCGTGGTCTCGACCCATAGTGAAATCCCGATCTCGAACCCCGTCCGCCTGTGGCGGCGAAAGATCGAGATCGGGCAGCTTGGTGCGCGGTGAGTTGCCGTGACTTAACTGGGGTGATCGGTAACAATGCCGCGCATGACGGTGGCGGCGAGCGGCGGATTGGCAAATCGGCGGGCTGATCAGGCGCCCAGTGCGACACCGCGCGGGACATTTCGGCCCGACATCGAGGGGTTGCGAGCAGTTGCCGTGCTGGCCGTTGTGCTCTTTCATGCGAACACGCCCGGGCTCGGGGGCGCATTCGTCGGTGTCGATGTCTTTTTCGTCATTTCCGGCTTCCTCGTCACCGGAATCCTTTGGCGGGAAGCGGCTTTCGCCGACACTGTCGGGCTGCTCCGGTTCTACGGCGCGCGGGCCCGCCGTCTACTGCCCGCGGCGGGTGTCGTGGTGGTCGCCACCGCGATCGGTACGGCGGTACTGCTGCCGCCGCTGCAGGCTTTCCAGGTCCTCGGCGATGGGATCGCCAGCGCCTTGTACGCCGGGAATTATCGGCTCGCGCTGCACGGCACCGACTACCTTGCCGGCGACACGCTTCCGTCGCCGTTTCAGCACTTCTGGTCGCTCGGCGTGGAGGAGCAGTTCTATTTGTTGTGGCCCGCGCTGATCGCAGGCACGGCCTGGTTCGCGCGACGGCGCGGAGTCGGATCGGCCGCTGTCTCCCCTTACCTGGTCGTTCTTGCGGTTGTCACCGCGCTCTCCTTCGCCCTCTCGCTGACCTGGACCCGCACGCTGCCACCGTGGGCGTTCTTCTCGCTGCCGACGCGGGCCTGGGAGCTGGGCGCAGGCGGCATGATCGCGTTGTCGGCGGGCGCGTGGTCCCGGTTGCCGAAATCGGTCGCCGCTCCTGCCGGATGGATCGGTCTGACCCTGATCGTTGCTGCGTGTACCCAGCTGAACGGGAAGACACCGTATCCGGGCACTGCGGCCCTACTGCCCGTTCTCGGTACCGCACTGGTGATCGTATCGGGTTGTGTGGAAACACGATTCGGGGTTGGTCGCGGACTGGGGGTGCCGGTGATGCGGGCGGTCGGCCGCGTGTCGTACTCCTGGTATCTGTGGCACTGGCCGGTATTACTGCTGGCGCCGTGCGTGCTCGGTCACCAACTCGGACGGAGTGGCTCGATGGGCGCGGTCATGATGGCAGGCGGACTTGCCATGCTCACGTTGTGGCTGGTCGAGAACCCGGTTCGCTTCGCTGCCCCGCTGCGAGGGTCGGCCGCACGCAGCCTCGCCTGTGGCGGCGCGATCACCGCGGTCGCCGGTGGTGTGGCACTGATGCTGCTCATGCTCATTCCCGTCCCGGTCGGCCGGGGCGCGGCCGCCGCGGCTCTCACACTCGCCACGCCGGCCGCACCGGCCACCCTCAGCGCGGTCGCGCGCGACGAGGCAGTCCGGCAGCTGACCGCACAGACGCAGGCCGCAGTCGCTGCCTCGGCCGAAATCCGCGCTGTCCCTTCGAATCTCACCCCCGCACTGGCCGACGCGCCCGGCGACAAGGCGGGCGTATTCGTCGACGGCTGCGTGCGATCGTGGCGTGACGTGGGACAGGCCGAGTGCGCCTCCGGCGATCCGGACTCGGCCACGACCGTGGCCCTGGTCGGTGATTCACACGCCGCGATGTGGCATCCGGCATTCGAGTCGATCGCCGCGCAGCGGCACTGGCGGCTGGAAACCATGGCCAAGGTCACCTGTCCGCTGCTCGGCTTGCCCATCACCAGCCCTTATCTGGGCCGGGAGTACACCGAATGCGAGCAGTGGCGTGACCAGATCCTGACCAGGTTGCGGGCCGAACGCCCCCGGCTGATCGTGGTGAGCATGTCCCGGCGCTACGGCGCCGACTTCGGCTTCGTCTCTTATGACCAGGCCTGGATCGACAGCCTGAACCGCCTGGTCGGCCAGCTGCGAGCGACCGGAGCGGCGGTCCTCGTGCTCGGGTCGATCCCCGATCCGCATACCATCGTGCCCGCGTGCCTGTCCGAACATATCGACAATGCCGCGGTATGCACACCGGCGCGGCCGGACGCCGTCGACGACGCGGGTATGGCGGCTGAGCAGGCGGCAGCTACCACCGGCGGCGGCCAGTACGCCGATCTGACCTCGCTGTTCTGTACCGCCGCCAGCTGCCCCCTCATCATCGGTGACAACCTGGTATACCGCGACGACAATCACCTCACTGTCAGTTACGCCAGAACACTCGGGCCGGTCATCGCCGCACTCGCCGACCGTGCGCTGGCCAACGGCTGAGCGGGCCGCGCAGGTCCCGGTTCACCGGCGCTTTTCGGCGGATATGTAGGACGCCTGCCGCAGCCGGTCGAGCAGTTCGGTGGGCAGGTCGGTGGGCAGGTCGGTGATCGGGCGGCCGTAGTCGGCGGCCAGGTCGAAGGGGGTGACGCGGTGGACCGACCAATCGTGCTGAGACAGCCAGTCCCCGGGATCGGCGCGGTCGTCGTCGTACCACAGGTCGCGCACGTTCAGATTGCCGAACGGGTTGCTGCCGAAGAACCTTTCCGCCAGGTCGAAGTGGTGCTGGTCCATGCCGCGGCCGAAGTCGTCGGCGGCCACACAACTGGCGGGCGCGGACAGGGCGTCGATGCGTTCGAACAATGCGTCGTGTGCCGAACCCGGCAGGAACGGCAACAGCCCCTCGGCCGACCACGCCGCCGGCCGCCCCGGATCGAAACCTGCAGCAGTGAGCGCGGCGGGCCAGTCGTCGCGCAGATCGATCGCCAGCGCGCGCCGATCGGCCGTGGCCACGGCACCGTGCTCGGCGAGCACCCGGTCCTTGAACTCCAGCACACGGGGCTGATCGATCTCGAAGACGACCGTGCCCGCGGGCCAATCCAGTCGATAGGCCCGCGCGTCGAGACCGGATGCCAGGATCACTGCCTGCCGCATACCCTGCTGCCACGCCGCAGCGAAGAACTCGTCGAAGAACTTTGTCCGAATCCCCATGAACCGGCCGAACAATCCGACCGAGCCCGCCGACGCCGGTTGGTCCAGCATCTGCAGAAAGTGCGGTTCCCCCGCCGCCTCGACGAACCACGCCGCGTAGTGGTCGTGGATCAACGGCTCGGGATCGAGCGTCTCGAGTGCGCGAAACGTGGCGACGCCCAGGG
Source organism: Nocardia vinacea NBRC 16497 (assembly GCF_000308835.1). Classification (GTDB taxonomy): domain Bacteria; phylum Actinomycetota; class Actinomycetes; order Mycobacteriales; family Mycobacteriaceae; genus Nocardia; species Nocardia vinacea. The sequence continues at coordinate 47,941 of NZ_BAGN01000204.1, forward strand.
CGGTCAGGCCCACGCTCGTCACGATGTCCCAGCTGTCTCCGTCCGTTCGCATGAATATCACCCCATGGTGTCGTGTCAGCGATCAATGGCAGGTCGTTCAGCGGTCAGGTGTGGGTACGGTAATGCGGGTTCACGATGCGCTCGAGGGCCGCCAGATCCGATTGCAGGGCGTAGAAGGTGCGCAGGGCGACGGCGAACGCGATGAGCCCACCGATACAGAGGGCTACTATCGAGCCGATCACCGTGTGCTGCTGATGCGGAGTCAGGAATATCAGCCCCAACGACACGCCGATCAGCGGAACCGATGCTGCCACACCGAGATACACGCGGCTGCGCCGGATCAGCCGATGCAGCCGAGGGGCGTCGTCGGGGGAGATGTGACCGGCGGCGACCAAACCCGGGTAGTACCAGCGCAAGACGAAAAAGGTGGCCGGAAAGTACGTGTACACGACCGCCACTGCGGCCGCGACGAGGCTCGAGGCAATCAGATTCGCGAGCAGCCCGCCAGGTATCGGCCCCAGCGACAGCAGCTTCACCGCGAAGATACCCATGGCCAGGATCCATCCGATAAACGCGACTACCGCGATTCGGTCGCCGCAGGCCAGGGTGTCGGCGCGCGCCCGGGCGAGGGTGGCCTCGTCGAATTGTTTGCCCCGGCGCAGGCCGTCGGGTACCAGAAAGACGTTGCGGCACCAGTACAGCAGGCCGGCGATGGCGACCGGATAGGAGATCGCGATCACCACGTACCCGAGGTGGGTCAGCCGCCCGGCCGCCTCGGAGCCCAGTTGGAGTTGGATCAGGCGGACGTTGTGCGCCGACAGGTACAGTCCCGCCGCGACCTGGCCGAACATGCTTGCCGGAATCACCACCGGGATCGGCCGCATGCGCAGCCGTGCTCGCAGGCTGTGTGCGGGCGGGTCGACCAGGTCGCGGGCGGCCCGGTCCTGGCTCAATTCCAGCTGCTGGGCCAGTTCGGCGCCGCCGGGGTAGCGATCGGCGGGGTCGGGCGCAAGGCAGGTGAGTAGTGCATGACGCAGTAGGGCCGGGCAGTCCGGGGGCAGGTCGGCCTCCAGGTTCGCATCGCCGATCCGGCGGCGTCGATCGACCATTGCCTGCAACGATTGCTCGGATTCGCCTGCTCCGAAGCCGTCGTCGAACGGTCGCCGTCCGGTGAGTAGTTCCCACAGGACCACAGCCAGCGAGTAGAGGTCGCTGCGGGTATCGAGATCGGCGGCAGTGGTGGCCAGGGTGGGGTGGCAGGCCTCGAGTTGTTCGGGGGACATGTAGGCCAGGGAGCCGCCGAAGTAGGCGACGGGGTTCGCGCCGGGCAGGTGGCGGCTGAAGCTGATGTTGAAGTCGGCCAGTTTGGGCTGGCCGTCGGCGGTCAGCAGCACATTTGCCGGTTTGATGTCGCGGTGCAGCACACCGTGGCGATTGGCGTAATCGAGCGCGGTGGCCAGCCGGGCGCCCAACCAGGCTACGGTTTCCGGCCAGGTGAGCTGTTCCAGTTCCGCGCGCGCGGGCGAGTGCTGCGGCTCGAGCACACCGCCGCTCGTGGTGGCGGCGTCGATGGCCTGCAGCAGCAGCTTGCCGCTGCGTCGTACCGGTGGGGTGCTGTGCAGCTGCCGCAGCACGCCGAGCAGGGTGCCGCCGGGCACGTACTGCATGTACATCAGCTTGAGATGCTGTTCGGCGAGCTGACGCTGGTCGAAGACGCGGACGATGTAGTCGTGGTCGAGCTGGGCCAGCGTCTGCGGTTCGGTGCCGCGGTCGCGGGAGATCTTCACTGCCACCAGCCGGCCCATCGATCGCTGCCGGGCCAGGAATACGCGCGCGAAGGCGCCGCGGCCCAGCGGCAGCAGCAGATCGAAATCGTCGACCGAGGCGCCCGTACCGATGGCCTCGAGGGCATCGAGCGCCCTGGGGTCGGCCAGCAGCGTGCTGCGCAGACCGCCGACGTCGAAAGTCTCTGTGATGCGGGCCATTTGGGTCGGATAGTCGTGCTCGTACTCGGTGAGGTCGACGTCGTTGCGACAGCTGCGGGCACTGATCTCCTCGTAGATGAGATCCGGCGGCAATGGGGCAGTGCCCAATTCCGGGAACTGCTCGCGATAGTCGGCAAGGCGCAGCGCGTCGTCGCTGCGCTGCCACCGTTCGTGCAGATCCACTTTGATCAGCTCGATCAACGTGGTCCGCCGCAGCGCGGGCTCGACGGGCAGGTGCGCCGACAAATCGGGCGGTTCACTCGATGCTTTCCAGTCCCCGGCGAACTGGGCAACCAGAGTCGTCAACGCGGTCTGCGTTGCTGTCGCGCGGGCGACACCGGCGCCGGGTGTGCTCGCTCCGAGGTTGTGATCCATCGTCGCTCGCTTCGAAGTGGTCGAGCCCGGCCCCCGCACCGAGAGGATCGGATCCCTCCGGCGAGTAGCTGGCACTTCACCAACAGCCTTTCGCCCTTGTGTCCATTTGTCCACCCCCGACGTCATTTGGTGAACCAGGCCTCGGCCGCCCTGATTCTCGCAACCGCTTCGACCGCCAACGGTCGACCGACCGATATTCGAACCGTCGGTCTCGGCGAACCCGCGGGAAGTCGCGACGCGGACCTGCGGGCCGTTCACCTTTGTTGGCGATACGCTGGGCATTGTCGGAAGGGTGAGCAGATGGTGCCCGGTTTCGGTGCACATGCCGAGTGGATCGCACGCCGCTGATGGTCGGCGATGATCCGCCGCGGACCCAACGTGACGTGAGCATGCCCGTCGCGATGGAGTTGAGTGCGTCGGGGTTCGAGGATGCCGCGGAGATCGGCCGCGGTGGTTTCGGTGTGGTGTATCGCTGTACGCAGGTGGCGCTGGACCGCACGGTTGCGGTGAAGGTGCTGACCGATGAGCTGGACGAAGACAATCGGGAGCGGTTCTTCCGCGAGCAGCAGGCGATGGGCCGACTGACCGGGCATCCGAATATCGTCACGGTGCTGCAGGTCGGTGTCACCGCGAGCGGCCATCCGTATCTGGTGATGCCGTATCACCCGTTGGATTCGTTGGATGCGTGGGTTCGCCGGCAGGGCCGGGTGCCGGTGGAGACGGTGTTGTGGATCGGGGTGAAGATCGCGGGTGCGCTCGAGAGCGCGCATCGGCTCGGGATCGTGCATCGGGATGTGAAGCCGGGCAATATTCTGCTGACCGATTACGGGGAGCCGGCGTTGACCGATTTCGGTATCGCGCGCATGTCCGGCGGATTCCAGACGGCGACGGGCATCTTGACCGGGTCCCCGGCGTTCACCGCCCCGGAGGTGCTCGGTGGCGAGGCCGCGACACCAGCGGCGGATGTCTATGGGCTGGGTGCGACCTTGTTCTGCGCGCTGACCGGGCATGCCGCGTTCGAGCGTCGTAGCGGTGAGCAGGTGGTGGCCCAGTTTTTGCGGATCACCAGCCAGCCGGTGCCGGATCTGCGGGATAGCGGTATTCCTGATGACTTGTCGGCGGTGGTGGAATCGGCGATGAGCCGGGATCCGCAGCGGCGGCCGTCGGCGACTGGGATAGGTGAGGCCATCCGGCAGGTACAGCGCCGTCACGGATATCAGGTGGGCGAGATGGCGCTGCGGACACCGAACAGCGAGCACACGCCTGCGTCGCAGGCATGGGCTACGCCGCAGCCAACAGAGGGTCGCGGCAGCACCGGTGAGCTGCCGCTGGAGTTGACCAGTTTCGTCGACCGCCGCGCCGAGGTGGCGGAGATCAAGGCTCTGCTGTCGGTGTCGCGGTTGGTGACGTTGGCGGGGATCGGTGGTGTGGGCAAGACCCGGCTGGCGTTGCGGGCAGCGTCGAACGCTCGACGCGATTTCGCCGAAGGGGTGTGGGTGATCGAGCTGGGCGACGTGCGCGACCCGGCACTGCTGATCGGCGTCGTGGCGTCCACTCTGGGCCTGCGGGACGATTCGGCCCGACCGATGCAGCACGTGCTGGTCGAGTTCCTGGGTTCCCGGGAAGCGTTGCTCGTTGTGGACAATGGCGAGCAGGTTGTGGAGGCGTTGGCGGAGCTGGTCGAAACGTTGTTGCTGGCGTGTCCGAGTCTGCGGATTCTGGTCACCAGCCGCGAGCCGCTGGACATCGCCGGGGAAGCGGTGCTGCGGGTGCTGCCGCTGACCGTTCCAGGTGACGACGGTGCGCCGACGCTGCGGGGACTGCCCAGATACGACGCGTTGACGTTGTTCGCCGAGCGTGCCGCGGCGGTTGTGCCGGGCTTCGAACTCACCGACGACAACAAGGCCGCCGTGGCCGGTATCTGTTCCCGGCTGGACGGGTTGCCGCTGGCGATCGAACTCGCCGCGGCGCGGATGCGCGCCATGTCGCCCGAGCAGATCCTGGCGCGGCTCAGCGACCGGTACGCGCTGCTGACCCGCAGTAGTCGCACCGCGCCGAAGCGGCAACAGACGCTGCGCTGGTGCATCGACTGGAGCTACCAATTGTGCACACCGGACGAGCAGCGGCTGTGGGCCCGATTATCGGTGTTCACCGGCGGCTTCGAACTCGACGCCGCCGAACAGGTGTGCGGTGCGGACCTGGAGCTCGAGAGTTTGTTGGATGCGTTGTCCTCACTGGTAGACAAGTCGATCGTAAACCGGGAGACGCTGGAGGACGCCGTGCGCTTCCGGATGCTCGAGACGATTCGCGACTACGGTCGGGAGAAGCTGCGAGAGTCCGGCGAATACCACGATCTGCGTCGACGGCACCGCGACTGGTACGAGCGGCTGGCGCTGGATGCCGAGGCCGACTGGATCAGCGATCGGCAGCCCTACTGGATGGCCCGGCTCGACCGCGAGCAACCCAACCTTCTGGACGCGCTCGAGTTCTGCACGTCCGAGGACAGCGCGGAGTCGGGCGCGGCTGGGCTACGCATTTCGGCCGTGTTGGCTACTGTGTTCTGGGGCTTTCGGGGCCTGTGGGGGGAGGCCAGACGCTGGCTCGGCCGCGCCCTTGCCAACCCCGCCGCACGGTCGATACCCGACCGTGTCAGGGCGCTTCATGACGCCAGTAACGCAGCCGCGATGCAGCGGGACTTTCAGTCAGCAGGTGCCTTACTGGACGAAGGGCACGCACTGGCCGAACAGGATCCCATTCCCTTGAACCAGGCGCTGATCGCCAAGGCCGAGGGCACCGTGGCGCTGTATGGAAATGAACCTGCTCGCGCGATCTCCTGCCTCGAGCGTGCCGTCGAAGTGTTCCGCTCGAACCAGCGGGTACACCTCTATATCGCTACGTTGGTGTTGCTCGGTTGGGCACATGCTCTGCAGGGGGATAAACGGCGGGCGATCGAGTATCACGATCAAATTGTTTCCATCACCGAAGCGTGTGGCGAATCGTTGTTTCGCTCGGCCGCCCTGGGGGCGAAGGGCATTGCCGTATGGCAGCAGGGCGAGCGGTCCCACGCACTCCAGTTGCTGCAGGAATCGCTGCGAGTCAGCCGGTCCGCGCGCAGCCCTCTCGTCACGGCCGTCGATCTCGAGGGGCTGGCCTGGATCGCCGCCGATCGCGATGGTGAGCGCGCGGCCGTTCTGCTGGGCGCCGTGGAAAATCTGTTGCGGGCCTCCGCCGGCTTGTCGATTTTTTTCCCGGAGCTATCCAGATTTCACGACGAATGTGAGCGCACGGCGCGTCGTGCGCTCGGTGACCGAGGATTCGATGCGGCATTCCGGCGCGGCCAAGCCATGGGAATAGACGCCGCAGTCGCCTACGCACTGGGAGAGCCGATAACCGCCAGCCCGCGAGCTTCGGAACTGACATTGACCAAACGCGAGCAGCAGGTCGCAGACCTTGTGGCCCAGGGACTCACCAATAAGCAGATCGCGGCGAAACTGGTGATCTCGCAACGCACCGCGGACGGGCATGTCGAACACATCCTGAGCAAACTCGGATTCACCTCCCGCGCACAGATCGCTGCCTGGATCGTGGACCAAGGCCGGCAAGAGACTTCGTGACCGCACAGGCCAGCTGGACCCGCGCTCCTGCCGCTTGCTACCCCGTGGCGATTTTGGAGGCCTTACGCCGGGCATCATCGGCGGCGTGCATTTCGTTTGCGTACAGCAGGCCGAAGGTGAAGCCGTTCTCGCCCCCTGCTGTGCCCGCGGTCGTAGCGGTGCGCCACAGGAATCGTGAAGATACGATTCCGTCGTTGTAGTCGCCGAGTACGCTTTGAATCTTCTTGTAGTACTTGATGTTCGGCTTCGCGCGCGGGTATTTTCCCGCGGGCTCGAGTAGTTCGGCGGCGTAGCGGGCTCGTTTGGCGGCCTTGCGGGCGCGGTGCAATGACGCCTGTCGTTGGTCGTGCAGGGCGGTCGCGAGCCGGTGATCGGCTTTGCGGGCGGCTTTGCGAGCCCGCTGCACGAGTTCACGTCTGCGAAGTCGCCTGTCGAACGGCGGGTGCGATTGCCAGGCATGCAGGGTCGCGAGCAATTCCAGGTAGCGAGTCGAGTCCATGGCCTCGGTGAGTGCGTTGCGGCTGGGCACCTGTTGGGCCAGAATCGTCGCGTCGATGCGCGCGGCGACCGGGCCGAGGACGAGTTCGGGCGGCAGCTTGTGCACCTGGTCGGCCAGACGACGATGTTGGACGTGGCAGTCGCGCACATCGCCGAGCAACCCCGCATACCACTTCAATTCGTCCTCGACAGCACCGATGGCGGAGCGGTCCAACAGCTTTCCGAACACGCGCAGGGTGCTGCGCAGGCGCCGCGTCGCGACGCGGGTGTCGTGGATCGGTTCCTGGCCGCGGCGCAAAGCGACGTCACCGGCGAAGATCATGTCGATCTGCGCGGTCATGTACTCATAGATGGCGCGCTCCGCCGCAGTGTCGGTGACCGGCCCGGGCTGCGCGGGCAGCACGTGCGAGAGCTTGGAGGGGAATTCCGACCTGCGTGCGCCCGCCTCGGCGAGACTGTCCATCAGCGCCTCGGGTACAGCGTCGATCCGTGGGCCGAGTTCGACCTCGATCTCGTGCCAGGCGACGGAACTTCCCTCAGCCGGTGTCGTATCGACGATGTCGTCGTCGACTTCGACTATCAATTCGCCGTCCGGCCCGAGTACGCGGTGGCGATTCCGCAGCGTGTGAATCGTGGTGACCGCGTGCAGTGGTTTACCCAGCGCCGCGCCGATGACTACCTCGACGAACTCGGGCGGCAGTTCCTCCGAGAGCGGGGCATGCAATTCGGTGCGACCGTTCGGATGGGGAACTTTCAACTGCCAGCCGGATTCGTCGGCACCTTCCCGGCGGCGCAGGGTGAGATTGTGAGCGAGCAGATCTCGCTCGGGGGTATCGAAATAGGTGCTGGTCAATTCGACCGACGTCGTTTCGATACGACTGTCGGAGACGAGGTTGTCCAATGCCGGAAGAGAAAAGACCTCGTCGACCTCCCATTTGCTTTCACGTTCCAGTACTTCCTCCATGAATTGGGCGTTCCCGGCCCACCACACCTGAAACAGCCGACGTCGCCCTCGTCGAGACCGATCTCGTCGTGTATTCGACCGGTCTCAACCGCGCTTGCCGCCGCGCCGGACCCGTGGATGAACATCTCGATCTTGCCGCGCACGTCGGGCTCGGTGAGCATCGCCTGCCCGGTCGGCGACCGCGGCCACTGTCCTCGACCGGAACCCGTCGCTTTCGGACAACTCCCGCGCGGCGACCATCATTGCGCGGCGCGGTGCCCGGGCCTGCGTCGAACACCGGAAATCGGGGACGGTCGGGGTGATATCGCGATGCTGGAGCTGGGCGGCTTCACGGGCGAGCCGACTTCGCCGGTCCGCGAAATCTGTTGCGGCAGTTGTGCTTCGGTCTGAGAACTCGCCAGAACGTCCTGATCGAACATCCGAATAGGTTGCGGGCCAGGCTATCAGAGCCACGAGGCCGCAACCTACGGTATGGATCGTGATCCAGTTCGGTAGCCGGCGAATGTCGGTATTCCGCGTGTCGGTGTGATACAGAGGGCATACTGGGCGAGCCAAAGCTGCACCGAGGAGAGACAAGACCCGGAGGGGCCCGTCGTGACCAGTGCGATCGTCGCTCGTGTTGCCGAAGTTGCCGAACCGCGCGCCGAACTACGCCAGACCCGCGCGGCGGCAGCGGCAGTGAAAATCCAACAAACCTGGATTACCCACTGCCCCATCTGATCTCGATCTATTCATCACGACCGGGGCGGCAACGCGTCGGTCACGGCCGCCATCGTTAGTTATTGCCTGGCTGCATGTTTGATGTCGGCGGCGACGAATTCCAATCATTCTCGAGCTTTCTCAACTCGGAGGAAACGGATGAACCCATGGACTGAGCGGCTCTCGGTCAACAGAGTCGCTGTCGTGTCCGCCTCGGTCCTGATTGCAGTGGCGGCGGTCGCATCCTTTGCGTTCGCACATCATCTGGCACGGTTGGCCGGAACGCCATCGACCATCGCGTGGCTGTGGCCGATCGTGGTGGGCCTCACGGTCTTTCAGATCGCGTACTGCTACGTGATGGTCGGAACGTTGCCGTATCGGACTGGAATCATCCGACTGTACTTCGGGGTTCTCCTGCTGAGCGGTGTGGCCGCGGGCGTCCTCGGAAACGCGTTCAACGCAACGGATCCCGGCGAGCTTTCGCTGACCGCCAAAGCCATCATGGGTGCGGTTCCGCCGCTGTGTCTGCTGCTGGTGGTCCTCAACACCTCGATCTTCTTGAGCGCAACCAAACCTTGGCTGCACGGTGCGGACAATTTCTCCGGGCGTGCGGCTGCCGAAACGCCTGTCGTCGACGCGGCTGGACGTCTTCTGTCGTAGCCGTCCCGTCTTCGACTAGTTGCCTTGGGCAACTAATCTGATATGGTAGCCCCGAGCAACTATCGACGGGGTCCGCGGTGAGGTCCACTCAGCGGGCAATCCGGTGCCGCGTGCACTAGCGCCACGAGAGAGTGAGGCCTGCCTTGTCGCAGAATTTGCAGGACGCCGACCAGGTGAACTCCGCGCCGGACCTGAACAAGCACGCCGAGCCCGGCGCTCCGATGACACACCGTCAGATCATGGAAACGCTGACCGGACTGCTGACCGGCATGTTCGTCGCGATCCTGTCCTCGACCATCGTGGCGAACGCGCTGCCCACGATCATCTCCGAGCTGCATGCGGGCCAGACCGCCTACAGCTGGGTGATCACCGCGACCCTGCTCGCGATGACGGTGACCACGCCGATCTGGGGGAAACTGTCGGATCTGGTCGACAAGAAACTTCTCGTGCAGATAAGCCTGGTCATTTTCGTCGTGGGCTCGATCATCGCGGGTCTGGCTGCCAACGCGGGACAGCTGATCGCGGCGCGGACGATTCAGGGAGTCGGCGCAGGCGGCATGACGGCGCTGACCCAGACCATCATGGCGGTCATGGTCTCGCCCCGCGAACGCGGTCGCTACGGCGGTTACATGAGCGGTCTCTTCGCCGTCGGCACCGTCGTGGGACCGCTCGTGGGCGGTGCCATTGTGGATACTTCCTGGCTGGGCTGGCGGTGGTGCTTCTTCATCGGCATCCCGATCGCGGCGGTCGCATTGGTCGTACTCCAGAAGACGATGCATCTGCCGATGGTCAAACGGCAGACGTCAGTGGACTGGCTCGGAGCGCTGCTCGTGGCCGCCGCCACCTCGTTGCTGCTGATCTGGATCTCGTTCGCCGGCGACAAGTACGCCTGGTTGTCGTGGCAGACCGGCGTGATGATCGGTGGCACAGTGGTTTTGGTCGCGCTGTTGCTGCTGACGGAGTCGAAGACGAGCGAGCCGATCATCCCGCTGTACCTGTTCGGCAATCGCACCATCGTGCTGGCCGTCGTGGGGTCCTTGGTCGCGGGTGTGGCCATGTACGCCGGCACCACCTTCCTCAGCCAGTACTTTCAACTCGCCCGGGATGCGTCACCGACCGCGGCAGGCCTGCTCACCCTGCCGATGATCTTCGGCCTGGCCATCGTGTCGATCGTGTCGGGGCGGCTGATCTCCCGGACCGGTCGCTGGAAGTTGGTCCTGGTCATCGGCAGTGTGCTCATGGTGGTCGGTGTCACCTCATTGGGCACCGCCCGCGCCGACACACCCTACGGACTGCTGGCCGTCTACATGTTCTGCGTCGGCGCCGGAGTCGGCATGACCATGCAGAACTTGGTACTCGCCGTACAGAATCAAGTGCGCATCCACGAGATCGGCGCGGCCAGCGCGACTGTCGCGTTCATGCGATCGCTCGGCGGCGCGATCGGTGTTGCCGCACTGGGTGCGGTCATGGCGAACAGCATCACCCACTACACCGAAACGGGTTTGGCCCGGCTGGGAATCCCCGGCAGTGGCGTTCATTCGGGTAGCAGCCTGCCGAGCTTGTCCGCGCTGTCGGCCCCGGTCCGCTCGGTAGTGGAAGACGCCTATGGACACGGCGTCGCTGATGCTTTCCTCTGCACCGCGCCGCTGGCGGTGGTCGCGCTGATCGCTGTCCTGTTCATCCGAGAGGTCCCGCTGCGCACCACAGTTGCCCCGGACCCCGTAGCCGAAACGGCTGGGTCGCGGACCGAGGGTAAAGTCGGCACTCCTGAGTAACCCGTATGCTTCACGCGGTGCTGTGGAGGTGGGTAAGACGGTGAACGATACGATCGACGAGATCGAGGAGCAGCTCATTGTGGCGCTGCGGCGCAGCCGCAGGACCTCGTTCGAGTCCGCGGAACGCGTCCATCCCGGTCTCGAACCCGCCGCCTACGCCTTCCTCATGCGGCTCGACGCCATCGGCCCCAGCCGTCCCAGCGACCTGGCCGGCTACTTCCGTATCGGGAAAGCCACTACCGGACGCCAACTTTCGGCACTCGAGGAACTCGGACTGATCGACCGGCAACCCGATCCGGACGACGGTCGCGCCCAGCTACTCGCACTGACCGCGCTCGGCAAAGAGCGGTTGGACGCGACCCGTGCCGCCCGCCGCCGAGTGCTGCACGATCGACTGTCGAGCTGGCCTGAATCCGACCTGGCAACACTCGCCGAACTCCTGCACCGCCTCAATGCCGAATTCGGCGACTGAGACCGGCACCCGCTTCGGTCCGCACCGCGGCGTGTCGCCGGGTGACGAACCAACCGACAGCGCCCGCGACCGGAAGCATGATGCCGCCGTAAACCCCTGCGGGCACACTTATTTCGGTGCTGTCGAGAACGCTGATGGCGATGGTGATGGCGATGGCACTGTTGTGGATACCGATCTCCATCGAGCAGGCTATCGCCTGGCGGATGTCGACGCCGAGCCATCGGGGGACGAAGTAGCCCACAGTCAAGCTGAGCAGGCAGAAGACAAAGGTGACCGCGCCGACGTCGAGGAGATATCCCGGCAGGTCAGCGGCACCGCTGATCACGCTTGCGGTGATGACGAGTACTAGGGTCAGCGCCGAGCCGATGCGCACCGGCCGGTTCATCCGATCGGCGAAGTCGGTGGATAGCCGCCGCACCAGCATGCCGACGATGACCGGGATCAGGATCATCGCGAACACCTGGATCACCTTGCCGAACTGCAAGCCCAGTCCGCTCGCACCGGCTTCGGGTTCGAAGTAGTCGATCGCGAAGTTCGTGATCAAGGGTGCGGTGACGACCGCGATGATCGAATTGACGGCCGTGAGGGATACGTTGAGTGCGACATCGCCGCCGAACAGGTGACTGAGCAGGTTGGCCGTGGTACCGCCCGGCGACGACGCGAGCAGCAGCATGCCGACGGCGAGGGTTGGCGGTAGATCGAAGAGCAGGACCAGCCCGAACGCGATTGCCGGCAGCACGAGCAATTGACACGCCAGCGCGATAGCGACCGTCCTGGGTTGGCGCGCGATCCGGGTGAAATCGTCGACGCTGAGCGAAAGTCCCAGTCCGAACATGATCACGGCCAAAGCCAGTGGCAGAGCCAATGATACGAGCGGTGAGTTCACCGGCGTTCCTTCGTCGCGTTGGAGTGGACGCGGAAACGGTATCCGGCCGGGGCGGTGAGGTGGTCTGGTCCTTCCGCTCAGCGAGAAGGGCCGGTCAGGTGATGATGCGCAAGGGGTGTTCGAGGAGTTCGGTCAACTGCTGGAGGAACCGTGCGGCGGTTGCGCCGTCGATTGCGCGGTGGTCGGCGGAGAGGGTGACGCGCAGGATACTGCGGGTGACGACCTGGGAGTTGTCGAGGCGTAGTTCGTCTTTGGCCGCGCCGACGGCGAGGATGGCGGATTCTGGCGGGTTGATGACGGCGGTGAATTGTTCGATGCCGAACATGCCGAGGTTGGAGATGGTGAAGGTGCCGCCGCTCATTTCGTCGGCGCGGAGTTTGCGGTCGCGGGCGCGTTCGGCTTTGTCGCGGGTTTCGGTGGCGATTTCGGAGACGCTCTTGCGGTCGGCGTCGCGGACGACCGGGACGAGGAGCCCAGCGGGGGTGGCGACGGCGATGCCGAGGTGAATTCCGCGGTGCCGCAGGAGTTTGTCGTCGGCGATGGAGACGTTGACGGCGGGGTCGGTGCGCAGTGCGGTGGCGACCGCTTTGACGAGCAGGTCGTTGACGCTGACCTTGGTTTTGCCTGCTTGTTCGAGGGTGCGATTGATCTCGGCGCGGAAGGCCAGCAGGTCGGTGACGTCGATTGCACTGGTCAAGTAGATGTGCGGGGCCTGCTGTTTGCTCTCGGTGAGGCGTTTGGCCGAGACCTGCTGGATGGTGCTGAGCGGGATCTCGTCGTAGTCACCTGAGGGGGTCACGGATGCTACCGGCGGCGCAGTGGGAGTGGATTCGACAGCGCGGTAAGCGGATTCGACATCGTTGCGAGTGACCCGTCCGCCGGGGCCGGTGCCGGTTACGGTGGCGAGGTCGACGTCGAGTTCGCGGGCGATCTTGCGGGCCAGTGGTGAGGATTTCTTGTGAGTTCCGGTCTCCGTGGCCGCGGAAACAGTTCCCGATGTGTCGATCGGATTATGCTGTGTACCAACACTTCCCGGCGGATCGGCCGCCTGGCCCTTCGCCGTATCACTCGATGCCGCACCACTTTCGGCGGCAGCGGCGTTCGGTCCGGCAGAGCCGGCCGCTGCGGCCCCGGTTCCGTCGCCGATCAGCGCGATTGTATTGCCGATCGGGACGCGCGAGCCCGGTTCGAACAGAATCTGTTCGAGGATGCCGTCCTCGTAGGCTTCGAGTTCCATGAGGGCTTTGTCGGTTTCGATTTCGGCGAGGATATCGCCGCGGCTGATCTTGTCGCCGACCTGTTTGAGCCAGGCGACGACGACGCCTTCCTCCATGGTGTCGGACAGGCGGGGCATGATGATGTCGGGCATGTGAAGTCCTCTCAGCGGCGTCGGCCGACGGCCGCGAGTGTTTCCGCGGCGGCGGTGTAAAGGGATTCGGCGGACGGCAGCGCGATCTGCTCGAGAGTTTTGGCGTAGGGCAGCGGCACTTCCGCGGCGGCGACTCGGCGGACCGGAGCGTCGAGGTAGTCGAAGGCGCCATCGGAGATGGAGGCAGCGATTTCCGCGCCGATGCCGTAGGTGAGCCAGTCGTCTTCGGCGACCACCGCGCAGCCGGTCTTGCGTACCGAGCTGACAATGGTGTCGCGGTCCAAGGGGCGCAGGCTGCGCAGGTCGATGACCTCGGCCGAGATCCCCTCGGTGGCCAGGCGTTCGGCGACCTGGGTGGCGATCGTCGCCATGCGCGAGTAGCCGATGAGGGTGATGTCGGTGCCCGGACGCGTGATCGCTGCCTTGCCGATCGGGACGGGCGGAAGATCCTCGGGCACTTCGCCTTTGGTGTTGTAGAGGGCGAGGTTCTCCAGGAACAGCACCGGGTCGTCGTCCTCGATCGCGGCGCGCAGCAGTGCCCGCGCGTCGGCCGGAGTGCTGGGGGCGACAACCTTCAGTCCGGGCACGAACGCGTAATACAGCTCGATGTTCTGCGAGTGGGTGGCACCCAGTTGCTGGCCGCCGCCACCGGGAGTGCGGATGACCATCGGCACGCTGGTCTGTCCGCCGAACATGCCGTAGATCTTGGCGGCGTGGTTGACGATCTGGTCCAGCGCCAGCAGCGAGAAGTTGATCGTCATGAGTTCCACGACGGGGCGCAGGCCGAGCATCGCGGCGCCGATGGCCGCGCCGACGAATCCCTCTTCGGCGATCGGGGTATCGCGCACCCGTTTCTCACCGAATTCGGCGAGCAGTCCGGCGGTGATCTTGTAGGAGCCTTCGAAGATGCCGATCTCTTCCCCGATGAGCAGGACGTCGTCATCGCGACGCATCTCCTCGCGCAGGGTTTCGCGCAGCGCTTCGCGATAGGTCATGACAGGCACGGTGGTGTCCTCAGCGGTTGCGGGAAGTGTTTTCAGAACAGCGGATCGGCCGGCAGCCTTCGGGATTCACCGGCTACCGGGGTGGCATAGGTGTAGTCGAACAGGCTGGTGGGCTCCGGGTGTGGGCTGGCGTCGGCGAAGGCCACGGCGGCATCGACTCCTTCGCGCACCTCGGCTTCGATGACGGCGACGGTGTCCTTGTCGAGGACACCGGCGGCGATCAGCTCGCGCTCTAGCCGCGCGACCGGATCGGATTCGTGTGCGATCGAAACCGCTTCGGCGCTGCGGTATTTCGCGGGGTCGACCACCGAATGCCCCTTGAGTCGGTGGCTGACGGCCTCGAGCAGGGCTGGTTTTCCCTCCCGGCGGGCGGCCTCCACCAGCTCGGAGGCGATATCCCGCACCGCGAGTACGTCCGTCCCATCGACTCGTTCGCCGCGCATCCGGTACGCGCTGGCGCGTTTGTACAGGTCGGGTTCGGCGGAGGACTGTTCGACGGTGGTGCCCATGCCGGTCTGGTTGTTGATCACCACGAATACCACGGGCAGATGCCACAGTGCCGCGATATTCAGCGATTCGTGGAATGCCCCGATATTGGTTGTGCCGTCACCCATTTGGCAGACCACCACATCGTCGCCGCCACGGTAGTCGATAGCCAGTGCGGCGCCGACGGCCAATGGCAATTGGCCGCCCACGATGCCGTAGCCGCCGAGCAGTCGGGTCGCGGTGTCGAACATATGCATCGAGCCGCCCCACCCCTTCGAGGTGCCGGTGGATCGGCCGTAGAGTTCGGCCATCACCCGGCCGGGTTCGATGCCTTTGGCGATCGCGTAGCCATGTTCGCGGTAGTTGGTGAACAGGTAGTCGGTCGGGCGCATCGCCGCGGCGAGCCCGACGACGGTGGCTTCCTCGCCGAGGTTGAGATGGCAGTAGCCGCCGATCTTGGCCTGGGTGTAGCCCTGCGCGGTGCGCTCTTCGAAGCGGCGCACGAACAGCATGTCGCGGAAGTAGCCCCGCAAGGTGTCGGGATCGGTACCGGCGAATGCCTTACGGGCCGCGGCCTTCGACATGGTTTTACGGGGTGCGGTGGTCGTGGTCACGGTGGCTCCTCAGCGTTTGCGCGGCGCGATGTGTACGGGCAGTCCCAGGCCGGCCAGCGCCGCCTCCATGCCGATCTCGCCGAGGGTCGGGTGGGCGTGGATGGTGCCTGCCAGCTCGTCGAGCGTCGCCTCGAGTGAAATCGCCAGTGCGCCTTCGGTGATCAGGTCGCTGGCCGAGGGGCCGATGATGTGCACGCCGAGGACTTCCTGATGCTGTTGCCCGGCAACGATTTTCACGAATCCTTCGGTCTCGCCGAAGGTTTTGGCTCGACCCAGGGCCGCGAACGGGAAGCGCGCGGTGATCACCTCGTGCCCGGCGGCGCGGGCGGCGGGTTCGGTGAGTCCGACGCTGGCGATCTCCGGATGGGTGAAGGTGGCGGCGGGGATCACCGTGTAATCGATATGGGCCGGATGCCCGGCGATCACGTCGGCGGCGGTGAGGCCTTGATGGGAGGCGACGTGGGCGAGCAGCGCCCGACCGGTGACGTCGCCGATGGCGTACACGTGTGCGGTACCGGTACGCAACTGCTCGTCGACGGTGATGAATCCCCGGTCGTCGGTGGCGATGGCGGCAATGTCCAAGCCGAGGTCGGCGGTGTTGGGACGCCGCCCGACACCGACCAGTACCACGTCGGCATCGAGCTCGCGCGCCCGCGGGCCGTCGACGGTCACTCGCAGTGCCTGATTCGACTCTTGTGCAATGGATTTCACCGTTGACCCGGTGAGCACCGAAATGCCGCGCTTGCTGAAGGAGCGGCCCAGCGCGGACCCGATATCGGTGTCCTCCGCGGGAACGAGCCGGTCCTGCATTTCGACGATCGTGACCTCGGCGCCGAAGGTGGCGAACAGGCTGGCCCATTCGGCGCCGACCGCACTGCCGCCGATGATCACCAGCCGCTTCGGCACCTCGGTCAACCCGAACGCGCCGTCGGAGGTGATCACCCCGGGCAGGTCGGCGCCGGGAATCGGCAGCCGAGCGGGCACCGAGCCGGTCGCGATGATCACATCGCGCGCACTGACCTGCCGGATCGGCGTGGTCGGGGCGGCGGCGTAGCGCGGGCCCTGCGGGCCGACGGGGGAGGGACCCACCTCGTGCACCTCGACGGTGGTGGGATCGATGAAGCGGGCATGGCCCTCGATGACCGTCACTCCGTTGGCCGCGAGCAAACCCGCGACACCGTCGGTGAGTTCCTTGACGATGCCGTCCTTGCGCTGGCGCACAGCGGCGAAGTCGTAGCGCACGTTCTCGGCATAGACACCGAAATCCGCTGCGGTGCTGAGGGTCTGGAAAACCTCCGCGGATCGCAGCATGGCCTTGGTTGGAATGCAGCCCCAATTCAGGCAGACCCCGCCCGGCCGTTCCTTCTCCACCAGGGCGACCGTCAAGCCGTGCTGGGCCGCGCGGATGGCGGCGACATAGCCGCCGGGGCCGCCGCCGACCACCAGAAGATCGAAGTCCGGCACTCGTGGTGCTCCTCGTCTCGAACGATTTCGACTCGGCACTGGTATGGCGCGAGTCATCATCGACGAGTCTCGTCACCACCAATCGCACAAACAATCACTCCGAAGCCCAGGAAATCGGTCTCGAAAATGGGCGCTGCGCCCAATTCCATGGGTGCCTATCGGTACTTCGACTCGCCGAGTTGGAGTGCCGCGAGTGCCAGGGACAGCTCCAGGTAGGAGCGTTGCCCCTCGAGCCGACGATCGAGCAGCGTCGAGATACGTTGCAGCCGGTTGATCACGGTATTGCGGTGGCAATGCAGACGCGGCGCGGCATTGGCCGCCGAGCAGTTCTCCGCCAGCCACACCGCAAGGGTCTGCAGCAGTGAGTCGCGCTCTTTGACCGGAAGCGCCAGCACCGGGCCGAGGGTTCGGGTGACCAGCAGTTCGGTCAGGTCGGGGGAGCGGACCAGCAGCGCCTCCGGATAGCGCTCGTCCAAGGCGACCAATCCCGTTGCCTCCCAGGGCATTGTCTGCATCGCTACGAGAGCCAGTGCATGTGCGGTATCGACATCCGCGAGTCCCGCGACAGCGGGCGAAACACCGGCCAGTCCGCGTATCTGGGGACGAAGATGAGCCAGTACGGTCGCGCTGTCGTGACGGGCCAGTGAAACGAGCCCGATCGTGGCATCCACCCGGTCATGCCATACCGAGCGAATCCCCAACGCGCCCAACGCGGCCTCGGCGCCCGTGCGCAGCGGCCGTCCCTCACCGCCGCGGACCGCGACCACCAGATACGCACCTTGGACGGGCAGATTCAGCTCGCGCGCCACCCGCGCGGCGAAGGTCGCATCATGAGCACGCCCGGCGAGCAGATCCTCGATCAGCGCATGCCTGCGTCGTTCGTCGCGGCGCACCTGTTCGAGTTCGGCATTGCGATAGGAGGTGACCAACGACGAGGACAACCCATCGATCACCGTCCACATCGCGGTACCGGCTTCGCGGACTTCTCTCGCGTCGATCGCGTCGGCCCTGTCCAGCAACGCCTCCCACACGATCCCGCCGCCGAGCCGGAATGTGCGCAACATCGCCTCCAACGGCACCGCTTGTGCTGCGCGATGCCTGCCGATCGCAGCGGCCACATCATCGTGTTCGGGATCGGTCGCCGCCCCGCCGAGCAGATCCAAAATCCGGGTCAGATATTGCCGACAGCCTTCCCGTAACTCCTCGCGCGGCACCGAGGTGTAATCAGTCCACTCCGGGTTATCGGTGAAAATCGCCGACAGCAATCGCCGGGTCAGCACGGGAATCTCCGCCCGGCAGGCCGCGGCCAACTTCCGCGTACCCGCTGTGGCGACCGGATGCTGGGGTGTAGCCATACCAGTCGACGCTACTCAGTGCCGTTGCGGCGTCGATATGCGACACCGTCCCAATAGATTTCGTTGACGGGTTCAGGGGTGGGTGGTTGTCTCGTCGGCGAGGCGTTGCAGGTAGGCGGCGGATTGGCGGTGGTCGCGTTCGTGCCAGGACGTGGTTGGTTGATCGAAGCATCGGCGTTGCCAGTCGCAGGATCCGGCGAGCAGGTCTCGACCGTTGTCGGTGAGTTTCAAGACCACTCGTCGCCGGTCATGGGCGGAGTCGACGCGGGTGAGGTAACCGGCCGCGACGGCATCGCGGACCATGCGGCTGGCGCCGGAGTGATCCAGGCCGAGTTGATCGGCGACGGTCGAGACGGTGGCTTGGTCGGAATCCGCAGCCCGGCCGTGACTGCTTCGACGACCTGGATGTGCTGGACCTGGCTCAGGTCGTGGTCGGGGGCTGCCGCGGTGTCGGTCAGGGGCTGCACCGATTGTCGAAATGGCCTGCTGTCGATTACGGTTCCGGCCCCGGGAACGGCTGGGATCGGGAGATCAACCACCTCGCTGGCGGGCGAGGGGTATATGTTCGCGACCCCGACGGCCACAGCTACGAACTGTTCACGGCTGTTCCCTGAACCTCGAAGTCCGACCGCTTTTCGCCAGCCGCAGCCATGGACCTATCCGGTAACCAGGAATACGCTGAAGTTTGCCAAATGTTCTGCGTCCCGATCTACCCCACTCTGGGGCGTCGTATCTCGGACGCCCGGGCTTCGCTGATGCGTTTGGGTGTCGAGGCGAGCAAGGAGTGAGCCGTGAAAGGTGGAGGAAGAATTGCCATAGGGGTGGGGATTGGGTACGTGCTCGGGCGCACGCGCAAGATGCGGTTCGCGTTGGCGCTGGCGGGGGCGGCGATGTCGAGGCGGTCGTCGGGAATGCCTGCGGAACTGCTCGAGCGGGGCACATCGTTGCTCAAATCGTCGCAGGAGCTGACCCAGATCACCGATACCGTCAAGGGTGAGTTGGTGGGCGCTGTGCGGTCCGCCGCGGTCACCGCGGCCAGCAACCGCATCGACGCGCTCAACGCCCGGTTGCAGCAGCGCGCGGAACCCGAGGCACTGGAGGACCGAGGCGAGTCGCGGGAGCCGGATTCGGCCGAGGACGCACGGCCCGAGGACGAGTTGGCCGAAGAAGAAGCCGCTGAGGAAGAACCGGCCGAGGACGACGAAGGCGGCGAGGACGAGTACGACGAGGACGATTCCGACCGAGCCCGAGCCGAGGAGGACGAGGACGCCGAGCGGACCAGCGCGCGGCCGCGGGCACGCCGGACGCGTACGGCCGGGCGAAGGACGGGCACCCGGACCACGGACCGTGCGCCCAGCTCCGCCGAGCGTAAGACACCCTCGGCGCGCCGACGCCGTAGTCGTGTCGATGCCGACGAAGCCGACGAAGCGCCCGTGCGACGCACGAGGAGATGAAACCGATGGCGGCCAAGACACTGCGTGATGCGACGACCGGAGTCGGCAAGAAGGCCGCCGACTCCGCGAGCCGGGCCACTAAAGCCGCGACCGGGGCTGGATCGACCATCCAGCGGAAGGCCCAACAAGCCGTCCCGAGCAGCCCCTTGCAGCAATCGGTGCAGAATCTCACCGCGACCCTGGCCGAACGCGCGGCTGCCGGGCTCTCGGGGAAGGTATCGAAGGCCGCCGACCGGCTGAATCAATACGCTGAAGACGGTGGGGGAAATCTACTTTCGGCGATAACGGGAGTGGAAAAACTCAGCCAAGGCGCCTCGCCGCTGCGAGCGACGATGAGTGCGGGCATGGAAAAGCTGAAGCACTCCGTCCGCGGCAACTTCGAAACGCTCAAGGAGTCGGTGACCGGCGGCAAGGGCAAGGGGGGCGGCAAGAAGCGGAAACCGACCAATATCGTCGAGCAACTCGATCTCGGAGTTCCGATCGACCTCGTCTATGACCAGTGGACCCAATTCGCGGACTTTCCGAAGTTCACCAAGAAGGTCGAGCAGGTCGAGCAGGTCGCCGACGAGAAACTCACCTGGACCGGCAAGGTGTTCTGGTCCAGGCGGACTTGGAAATCCACGATCCTCGAGCAGGTGCCTTTCGAGCGAATCGTCTGGCGCTCTTCAGGCGCCAAGGGCTACATCGACGGCGCGGTGAGTTTTCACGAGATCACACCGGATCTGACCCGCATCCTCGTGGTGCTCGAGTACCAACCCAACGGCGTCTTCGAGAAGACAGCCAACCTGTGGCGCGCGGCCGGTCGCCGATGCCGCTTGGAGCTCAAGCACTTCGAGCGGCACGTCATGACCGAGGCTGTGCTGCACCCCGACGACATCGTGGGCTGGCACGGTGAGATCCACGACAGCAAAGTCGTCAAGGACGACGAGACCGCACGGCGCGAGGAACAGGAGAACGCCGAGGCCGAAACTGCGGACGAAGAAGATCGAGAAGAAGAGGAACCGAAGGACGAGTCCGACGAAGAGGAACTGAAAGACGAGTCCGACGAAGAGGAGCCAAAAGACGAGTCCGACGAAGAGGAACCGAAAGACGAGTCCGACGAGTACGACGAGGACGAGCAAGACGAGGACGAGCAGACCGCACCCGCGCCGCCCCGCCGTCGATCGGGCTCGCAGCGCCGCACCACAGCGGCCCGCCGGTCGAGCGAGAGGAAAGCACGAACATGACCATCGAACCCGCAGGCGGTGGCGGAGCCGGCACGATGGCGCGCCCGAATTCCTCCAGCCTCGCCGACGTTGTAGACACGATTCTCGACAAAGGACTGGTCATCGACGCGTTCGCGCGCGTGTCGTTGGTCGGCATCGAATTGGTGACCATTGACGCCCGCGTCGTCGTGGCCAGCGTCGACACGTATCTACGCTTTGCCGAGGCCGTCAACCGGCTCGAAATTTCCACCAGTGAACCGAAGGGCTTGACCGATATCGTCGGCGACGTCACCGAGGGCGCGAGCAAGCACAAGACCAAGGGTGCGCTCGAGGCGGCAGGTGAGAAGGTGAAGGGCTTCCTCGACGACGTCGAGGACAAGCGCCGAACAGCACCCCGGTCTTCGCGGCGCAGGGAGGAATAATGGCTACCGGCCACGCCCTATACGTCTACGGAATCGTCCCCGCCGATGTGGAAGCGCAGCCGCATGCCAGTGGTGTCGGTGATCCCCCCGGCGAAGTCGCAGTGGTGCGACACGGCGAGATCGCCGCGCTGGTCAGTGACATCGCCACCGATCGCCGGCTCGGCGATCCCGATGATCTCGCCGCACACGCCAAGCTGCTGGACGAGTCGGCGGCCGTGGTTCCGGTGCTGCCGCTGCGCTTCGGCGCGGTGATGACCGATGCGGAGGCGGTGGAGAACGAGCTGCTCGGGGAACACGAGGACGAATTCCGTGCCGCGCTGGCGGAACTGGAGGGGCGTGCGCAGTTCGTGATCAAGGGGCGCTACGTCGAGAATGCCGTCCTGCGTGAACTCGTCGACGAGAACGCCGAAGTCGCCCGGCTGCGCGAGGAGATCCACGACAAACCCGAAGACGCCACCCGCGATGCCCGAATCGCACTGGGGGAAATGATCAACCAGGCGATCGAAGCCAAACGCGCCGAGGACACCCGCAGGGTGATTTCCGAACTCGAGGAGTTCGACCCGCTCGTCAACCAACGCCAGCCCACCCACGAGGAGGACGCCGTGCACGTCGCGGTTCTGGTCGACGTGAGTCGGCAAGGCGATCTGGAGGATGTGCTGCGCCGGCTCGCCAGGGACTGGGACGACCGGGTCGAACTGACCTTGCTCGGACCGATGGCAGCCTACGACTTCGTGACCAAGCAGGCACCCGAGAGCTGAACCATGGGTCTGGTCTCAGCGATCTTTTCGTTGCCCCTCGCACCGGTGCGCGGCGTGATCTGGCTGGGCGAGCTGATCCAGGACCAGGTAGAGCAGCAGCTACAAAGTCCCGCGGCAGTGCGGCGCGACCTCGAGGAGATCGATGAGGCCGCCGCGGCCGGTCGCCTGTCCGAAGAAGAGCGGAAACAAGCGCAGCAAGCCGTCCTCGATCGCACACTCCCGTCCTCGGACGGCACGACGGCGACCAAACGGAAGGAGTGACTCGCGTGGCACGCATGACCACTCCGGAAAACCCTGAGGATGTCGACGCGGTGCCGGACGAACCGCCTCCCATCACCGCGGCGCAGGCCTCGGCCGCGGCAATCGAGATCCTCGTGGAACTGACCTCGAAGCATGTGGAGGGAGTCACCTCCATGGAGCCGATCGAGGACGGATGGCTGGTCGAGATGGAGGTGCTCGAGGATCGCCGCATCCCCTCATCGGGGGACATGCTGGCGCTCTACGAGCTCGAGCTCGATTTGGACGGAAATCTGCTGGCCTACCGCAGAACCAGGCGCTACTACCGCGGTAGCACCGATATCGGCGGAAGAGCTCGATCATGACGGTGGTCGGAGGCCAGTCGTCGGCACCGCAGCCGTACGGTGGCGGACATCAGTCGACGAATCTCGCCGACATCCTCGAACGGGTGCTCGACAAGGGCTTGGTGATCGCGGGCGACATCCAAGTGAATCTGCTCGATATCGAACTGCTCACGATCAAGCTGCGACTGGTCATCGCGTCCTTGGAGACGGCCAAGGCGGTGGGCATCGACTGGTGGGAGACCGACCCCTGGCTCAACAGCAAGGCCCACACGCTCGAGCGGCAGGATCACGATCTCGAACTGGAGAACCGGGAATTGCGCGATCGAATCGCCGAACTCGAGGCCGCAGGCAAGCGCCACCAATCCATCGAACGCCGCCGTGAACCCGAGGAATCGAGGGAGCGTGACTGACGAGGTCGGCGTCTGGCTGTACGCGGTCACTCGCGCCACGGACGCCGCGGCGGGACCTGGTTCGATCACCGGTGTGGCGGGCGAGCCGGTACGCGCTGTGGTCTCGGATGGGCTGGCGGCGTTCGTCGGATCGGTGCCGCTCGCGGTATTCGGGGAGCAGCCCCTACACCGGAACTTGGAGGATCTGGACTGGCTGGCGGCGACGGCCCGGGCGCACGACGCCGTGGTGTCAGCGCTGGTGCGCCGCGGCCCGACCGTCCCGCTACGTCTGGCCACGGTCTTTCTCGACGACGAGCGGGTGCGCGAGCTGCTCGACACCAGGCGTGCGGACTTCATCGCAGCGCTGACGCTGGTGACCGGCCGCACCGAGTGGGGCGTGAAGGCCTATACCGACCGTGCCGCCCTCACCGCCGCGGTGGCCGATGCGAGGGCCGCGAGCACGGGGAGCGAAAAGGGCACGGGCACGGCCTATCTGGCCCGTCGCCGCGCGGAACTGTCCGCACAGAAGACCGTGGAACGCGACGCGGCAGAGCGGGCCGAGGCGGTACATGCGCGTTTGGTTCGCCACTCCGCCGCGGGACGTCGTCAAGCGGCGACGGATCCGGCGCTGAGCGGCCGCCGCGACTGGATGGTGCTCAACGGCACCTACCTGGTCGATGACGACCACGCCGGTGACTTCGCCGCGGCCGTGGACGAACTCGACAAGGAATTGCCCGGCATCCGGCTCGAAATCACCGGTCCGTGGCCGCCGTATTCGTTCGCCGGCGTGGACCAGGAGCCGATATGAAACCCGCCGACCAGAGCGTCGACGGTGAGCGCCGGGTCGCACTCGTCGACCTGTTGGACCGAGTGCTGGCCGGCGGCGTAGTCATATCCGGCGACATCAGGCTGGCCATCGCGGACGTCGACCTGGTCGAGATCTCGCTGCGAGCCCTGATCTCATCCATCAGTACGCTGTCCGTGTCCTCGGTCGAGTCCACGGCGGCACACCCTGAACTGGAACCACCCCCGAGATGACCGAAATCGGTGGTATTCCACCGCGTATCGATACCGACCCCGAATCCGTCGAGCGCGGTCTGGTCACGCTTGTGCTCACACTGGTGGAGCTGCTGCGGCAACTGATGGAACGGCAGGCCCTGCGGCGCGTGGACGATGGCGAGCTGACGGAGACCCAGATCGAACGCATCGGCACCACCCTGATGCTGCTCGAACAACGCATGGACGAACTGCGCGACCATTTCGGCCTCACCCCAGAAGATCTCAACATCGACCTGGGTCCCTTGGGAAAGCTTCTTCCCGACTAGGAGGGTGATGGAATAATCCTCGGCGACACCATAACCGCTCTGTTGGGGGAGCATGGGGACGAGAAGAGCTTTGCTGCAAGCGGGTTGGGTGCTGCCGCTGGCCGCGTGTGCGCCGCAGCTGTTGTGGGGCGATTCGGGGTCGATCCGGATCGGGGTGTCGTGGAGCGGGGCGGAGCTGGCTGCCTTCCGGAAGGTGTTGGAGCCGATGCCGTTCGCACGATCGCTGGATGTGATTCCGATGGGCGACGAGGTCGGTACCGCGTTCAGCGCGGGCGGGAAGTCGGCGCCGGATATCGTGCTGCTGCCGCAGGCCGGTCAGGTTCGCGCGCTCGTCGACGACGGTAGGCTTCGGCCGGTCTCCGATGCGCTGTGGACCGACGACCAAGGGGCGCGGTATCCCGAGTTGTGGCGACAGCTGTTGTACCACAACGGAAAACCGTACGGGGTGCCGTTCAAGGCCGCCGACAAGTCACTGGTCTGGTACGACCGGCAGACCGTCGACAAGTACCACCTCGGCGACCCAGCCGATTGGACGATCGCAGATTGGGTCGAGCGGATCGAGGTGCTGGCGGGCACGCCGACCCGGTTGCTCGCCCTCGCCGCGGCGGACGGCTGGGTACTGACCGATGTCTTCGAAAATGTGCTGCGCGCCGAATCTCCGCGCACCTATGACGATTTGACGACCACCACACAGGAGCGCGTCTGGGACCGGCCTGCCGTGCGCGCAACGTTCGAAAATCTCGCCCGGCTGTGGGGCCGACGGCATGCCATCGCGGGCGGCGTCGCGGTGGCGTTGACCCGCCAGTTCCCGGACGCAATTCGAGAGGTGTTCGAGCACCGCCGCGCCGCCATGGTGATCGCGCCGGATTTCGCCGAACCCGTTGTCCGCGAGTGCCTTCGAGCCTCGGGTCGGCGGCCCGAGGAGGCGGTCGGTATCGCACCGTTCCCGGTCACAGGTTTCGGTGGTGAACGGCCACGGATTGTGGGCGGCGATGTCATGGTGGTGACCAAATACGCCGGCTCGCGCGCCGATGAGGTGGTGAAGGCGCTGGCCGCGCCGGAGGCGCCGCTGCCCTGGATTCAGGGCGACGGCGGCTTCATCGCCCCGAATACCCGGACCACCGTGCGCTATTCGGCACTGCTGGAACCGATCGCGCGTTCGCAGAGCCCGTGGAGCGCGTTCGATCTGTCCGATCAGCTGGGAGCGGTGGGCGGCCGCAATGGGTTGTGGCGCATACTGACCGACTTTCTCGTCGCGATCGGTGACGATGCCGCCCAGCGGCCGGATGCCGCGATCGATCGCGCGATCGCCGCACTGGACGGATTCGAGCGGAGTCGCCGATGACGGGTGTGGCCGACTTCCGTGCCAACGGATTGCGCATCGAGCTCGCGACTCGCCGGATGCGCGGCCCACTGATACCGGGCGGGCGGCCGCATCGCTGGCTCGGTTGGGCGGGTCTGCTGGCGGTCGGGTTGATTGCGGCATTGCTGGTGGCGCCCGCGGTGTGGACGGTGGCGATCGCGGTGCCCGCGCGTCCGCGAATCGTGTTCTCCTGCACCCTTGTTGCCTGTGCTGCCGTCGCTTTCACCCTGATCCGCAGGCGTGGATCGCCGAGCCGGGCGCGCCGGTCGGTGCTGGCGGTTTGCGCCGTGCTCACGGCGCTGGGGCTCTGGTTGCTCGCCGATGCCCTGGCCGGCGACGGACGATGGGCGTACCTGCTGACCATGCTGTGGGTCGTCTTCGGTCTGGTCCTGCTGCTCGTCGCCATCGGCATCGCCTGGTTGTCTCGTGATTCGCGCAGGTTGTGGGCGCCGCTGATCGTGCCGTTCGGTATCTCGGCATTCGTCTCGGGTGTCGCCTTCCGGATTATCTTCCAACATCTCGCCACTCGGTTCGGCATCGAAAGCGTTGGCGGGTACCGGATCTGGTTCGCGCTGATGCTCGGTTCGGCGTTTCTGTGGACCTGGCTGGGCTTCCTGACCGGCTTGTTGCGCGCCGATATCCGTGCCATCGAGGCGGATCCGGTGCGGTCGGGCTACCTGCACGGGCAGGGAAAGCGTTTCCCGCTACTGCGCCTGCTGGAATTGGTGCGTCCGATCCTGCTCATCCTCGGATTGGTCGTCGCGGTGGCCGCGGCCAGGGTCTTCGATGTGGTGCTGATCGGGGTACCCGGTTCGATGCAGTATCAGCTCGACAGTGCGACCGTGCAGTGGTGGCGACTGGCCACCGACGGCGATCTCGGCGCGGGTGTCGCCGCGGCGTACGCACTGCCGTTGGCGGTGCTGGTCGGCTTCGTGGCCTGGCTGCCGCGGACCGGCGTGCGCGGACAGCGCGGCGGGCGGACCCATGTGGCGGTTTCGCCGCCGGTGGATGCCAGTCGCCGCATCGGTCCGGTACGCGCGATCGGGATCGCCGTGGTGTCGCTGTTCGCGTTGGTGCCGATCCTGGTACTGATCGCCGTTTGTCTGAACGGCCCCAAGGGATTCGGGCTTTCCGCGCTCACCGGCATGTGGCGCGATGAATCCTTCCGTGCGGCATGGCAAACGACATTGCTGGTGGCCGGGTTGGCTACGGTCGTCGTGGTGGCGGCCGCACTTCCGGTGGCGCATCGACTGGCCGCGGGGCGTCAGGAGGGCGTGGTCTCGCGGATCGCGGTGGTATCCCTGGTCGTCCTGTCGGTGCTGCCCGCGCAGAGCTACCTGGGTTCCCTCGATGCGTTCATCGACACGTTCAACTTGTCCGGCACCAGGATTCCGTTGATCTTCGTGCACGCCGCCGCGGGATTGCCGATCGCGATCCTGATCCTGCGCGGTGCGATGCTGGCCCCGCCGGACACTCCGGCCGATGCGGCGCTGCACGGGCTGGCCAGTCCCGGCACCGTCACGCGGCGGCTGCTGGCATCGGCGGGTCCCGCCGTGGTGGCGGTCGCGGTACTGGAATTCATCCAGGTGTGGAACGACTTCTTCATCGGGCTGATGATGAACGGCGCGGGTGCCAGCCCCTGGTCGTTGCTGCTGTGGGGCGAGGCGCGGCAATTCAACGAGAACGCCCCGGAATTGGCGGCCGGGTCGCTGCTGTCGGCCGTGCTGCCCGTGCTGCTGTTGCTTGCCACGTGGCGGCGCTGGCTGGTGCCGGGACTGACCGGCGGGACGCTGTCGTGACTGCGCCACGCGGATACGAGGCGCCGCAGCAGATCACGCCGCGGTCATCGATCTGGGAGGGTGTGCTCGGCACCGCGGAGGTCGTCGCGTGGGCGCTGGTACTCGAACTCGGTCGCAATATCGTGGTCAACTCACTCGGCGACAGCGATGTCGTCAAGGTGATCGGCGGGGTGCTGCGCGGGCTCGCCATCGTCGCCGTGCTGGGCGCCGGCGCGTATGTGGCTTACCGACGCATAGACAGCTTTCGCGAAAGAGTGCGCACCGAAAGGGAACTCGCCCTGATCGCCGAACTCGTCGAACCCGGCGAGCCGGTACGCTTCGTCGACACCAGAAACTGTCCTGATCCGCCGCAACAGCTTTCCGAACTCGATCACGATCCCATCCTCGCCGCATTGCGGGACCTGCCGGTCCAGGAATTCGAGACAGCCGCTCTGCTCGCGGTGCTGTCTGCCATCCTCGAGGCGCCGACCCGGTTACCCCCGGATTCCGCCCCCGACGGGCGCACCGCGACCCTGTTGCTGGCCGACCTCGAGGTACGCGGAGTCCTCGATTATCTCGGCGCCGACCGATATTGCCTGCGCAAGGCTCCGCGGCTGCCGCTCACCGCGGAGGTCGTGCGCGGACCACACTGGCGGGCGGCGTTGTGCGCACTGCTGCATCACTACGCGGACCGGGCCAACCGCTGGGCGATCGCCTTGGAAACGGTTCGTTTCGCCAAGGGGGCGCGGCGCTGGTTCGAAGCGGAAGAAGAATATCTGCGCACGCTCTTCCCGATTCCGGCGACGCGGCTACCGACGGCGGCGGTCCACGAACTCGCCAGAATCGCGGACGCCCTCGACGTCTGGTTCGCCCGGAAGGGTTTGCCCGAGAATGCCTACGGCGTCGCGCAGGCGCTGTGCGAACTCACCGATCCCGACGACTTCCCGCTGCGTGGCGAGCTGGCTGCACTGCGGGCGGGCCGCCTACGCCGACGGCCGCCGAAGTACCGGCCACGCGCCCTGTCCACCAGCCTGTCCGCGCGCTGGTCGCACTACACCGCCCTGCATCGACTCGAGGCCGCGCCGCCGAGTCCGACCGTGCTGTCCGAGTCGGCAGAACAACTGGAGGCCGCCTGGTGGTTGCTGCCGCGAGCGGATCCGGCCGGAGCGGTCTGTGCGCTGATCAACCTGGCCGTCGTCCACTTACATGAAGGTCGTCTCGACGCTGCCCAGGACCGCCTGGAATTGGCCGAATCCTTGACCCGTGACGGCCGCGATCCCGCCGGTCGTGCTCAGACGCACGAAACACTGGGCGTCCTCTGGTGGACCCGCGGTGAACCCCGCCGGGCCCTTCGGCATTGGCAACGCGCTCTCACCGCCTACCGCGAGCTCGAAGACGATCTCGGTACCGGCCGCTGCCTGCAGCACCTCGGATCGGCGGTGGTCCTCGCGCCGGAACACGGTGGTCTGCTGCTGGGTAACGACCCTGCGCTCACCCGTGCCGAAGTTCTCCGGCAGGCCGGCGGCTGGCTGGCCGCCGCCCGCCGCCTGCACCCCGCCGCCCTGCACGCCGAACATTATGCGCGCCAAGCCGGTTCGACACTGCACACCGTGGATCGCTGGCCGCTGCCCGCCCCGGATCCGCAATAGCCGGTCACCGACTGTGGAACAGTTCGATCGAGACACCACCTTCGACGAATTCGGACCAGTGCTCGCGGGCTGATATCCCTGGACTCGGCAGTCGAAGCGTTGCAACCGGACGATCAACCCGACACCCTGGTTGCCGAACTCATGGTCCGGAATATTTCCGAAAATGAGACCTCTCGAACGATCAGACCCCCACCCCGGATATCAAGTTAGTTGAATTCGTACATCGCGCGGCAGAACAGCGCATTCTGAGTCTTATAAGATCGGTGCCCCGCAGTTCATGACGTACCTCGGATTGGGAACGACGCATCATGTCCACGTCATACGGACAACAGGCGCTGCGTCACGACCCCTACCCGGACGCAGGCGAACATGCGCGGCAGCAGTCGGCCGGTGGTGGCACTCTTTCCCACCGGATCGGCTACGGAAATTGGCGCGAGATTCCACTCGACCGCGACACGCACAGTATGACAATCGGGCGGTCGGAGGCGGCCGATATCACCGTGACCGCCGACGCGACCGTCTCGCGCCTGCACGCCATAATCAAGCGGTTGAGCGACTGCTGGGTCGTCATCGATAATGGGTTGTCGACAAACGGGACTTTCGTCAATGGCGAACGTATCGGCGGGTATCACAAACTCGAGTCCGGCGATATGATTCGGCTCGGCACATCGGTATTCATCTTCACCGACGGCCACCCATCCGAGGATGAACGAACGATTGCCCAGGCCGGTCTACCGGCCCGTACTGCGCTGACCGACGCTCAGTATCTGATTCTCGAGGCATTGTGTCGCCCGTACGACGCTGAGACCGGGTTCACCTACCCCGCATCGAACTGGCAGATTGCAGACGATCTCTGCCTGAGTGTCGCCACCGTGAAGACTCATATGCGGGCGCTGTTCAAAATATTCGACGTCGAATCCTTCCCGCAGAACAAAAAGCGCATGTTTCTGGTTGAGCGCGCACTCGACAGCGGCGTGATCGTCAATCACCACCACGGGCGGTAGGACTTCGGCTGGAATGTGCGGTGATTCAGCTAGATCGGGTGGAAACCCGCTCCGATAGCACCGCGCACATCGATGTCGTCCATGATGGCGGCGATATTCGCGCCGAGCTGCGGTCCCAGGCACGGCACCTTCAGGTATCCGTTCACCATGCCTACGAGCGTTGTGCCGACCACGACCGGGCCGCCGGAGTCACCGGGAAGGACGCATATCTGTGTCCAGGTCCAGGTGTTGGTCTGGAACGCATCTCCGTAGGCCAGCCCGCAGGTCTGGCCCGTCGTATAGCCTTCCTTGCACGCGATGTCCGGGAACTGCGCCGGACCGCCCAGACCGGTAATCGTCGTATTACCCACGCGGTTCACGGGTACGACCTTGTCCGGATCGAACACGATGACGGCGTAGTCCATATCGTTGTTCGCGTAGGCGAAAGTGCCCACGACGCCGGCGTCACGGTTGGCGTCGGAAACGACCGTGGTACCCGCGTCACCGCAATGACCTGCGGTGAGCCCGACCAGCCGACCCGCGGCATCGTGCCCGATCGTGGTGAGCGTGCAGACGCCCTGGTCGTTGACGATGATGCCGGAACCGCCGCCCAGTACCGACGGGTCTGTGGCATGCGCAGTGCCTACTTGCACCCCGACCGGCGCTGCGCATGCTGCGAGCACAACCGCAGCCCTCGCGAGCTTCCTGAACATGTCCAATCCAATCGCTGAGCTGCAACTATCCGGTCATGCGAGGCAGACGGCCGTACCGAAGGGGAAGATCGGCGGTACGAAGCAGACCCACCACAGGAATGGGTTCCACCACAAAATGGCAGGCTCGACCTGCGGGGGGAGTTGTTCGGAGGCGGGCGCCACCTGGACAGGTGCAGGGGGAGCGGCCGGGGCGGGAGCGGCGGTAGCCACGCCTGACCCGAGAGCAATCATCGGTGCGAGCGCTGCCGCTGCTGCGGCTGCGCGAATCTTGGTGCTGGTCATGATGGTTCCTTCGACTGAGCTTCAGGGACGCCCTCGCCCGTCGAAGGCCTCCCGCACGTGGACACCACCAACTCTCCTCGTAGAGTGCGCGGAAGATCATCCTCCCCCGGGTTGGAAACACTCACACCTCAGTGGCGCGAGCCGTCGCCCCCGGGGCCATCGGAGCACGTCATCACAAAGAAAGAAGTGATAGGTACGCGCTGCGGATTCGGTGGCGCGATGATGTTCGGTATGGGTGAGACCATGCGGGTTACCCGAGTGCCGACATGAACACCGCGGCGCCGATTGCCAGGGTCGACAGAATCATCGAGACCGCCCACCGCGTTTACTTCGGTAACCGTGCCGCTACCGATCGCCTCGAAGAGGGCGCGCGACGGCTGCACGAACCGCTGCGCATCGCATTGGCCGGTGCCGTCAAAGCAGGAAAGTCGACACTGCTCAACGCACTGGTCGGCCAAGATATCGCCCCCACCGACGCCACCGAATGCACCCGCGTCGTGACCTGGTACCGGCACGGTGCCACGCCGACGGTCATCGCCCGCCTCGCGAGCGGCCGGGCCGAGTATGTGCCGATCCAGCGGGTCGAGGGTGGTCTGACGTTCGACCTCGGCAAGCTTATGGCCGCGCAGGTCGATCGAATAGACGTCGACTGGCCGGTGCCCCGCCTCGCGCGTACCACGATCATCGACACCCCCGGAACCACGTCATTGTCGAGGGATGTGTCCGCGCGCACACTGCGGTTGCTGACTCCGGACACCGGCTCCGCCGGAGCCGATGCGGTGGTCTATCTGTTTCGTTCGCTCGACGATTCCGACCTCGCACTGATTCGTCAGATCGGCGAGCACGTCGGCGGCAACGCCGGTCCGCTCGGAATCGTCGGCGTCCTCTCGCGGGCAGACGAACTCGGTGCGGGCCGTCCGGACGCAATGCACTCCGCCCGCGTGGCCGCCAAAGACTTCACGCGCGAATTGGAAACGACGGGCCTGTGTCAGGCGGCCGTACCGGTTGCGGGTTTGCTCGCCTTTACCGCGAAAACGCTTCGACAGAGCGAGTTCGTGGCCCTTCGCCAGCTTGCCACGGTCGCACCGGCCGACCTGGAATTGGCCATGCTCTCGGCCGACCGATTCCAGCGAGCCGACTTTCTGCCGATTGATTCCGCGGCGCGACAGCACCTCGTCAGACGTCTGGGGCTGTTCGGAATCGGCTTGGCACTGACGCGATTACGGTCCGGAACCAGCGATTCGGCGGCTCTGGTCGACGAGTTGATCGCACGCAGCGGCATCGGCGAACTCGAGCGCGTCATCGACATTCAGTTCGGCCAGCGGGCGGACGAATTGAAGGCACATACCGCGCTGCTGATGCTGCGGCAGATATTCGCCGCCGACCCGGCCCCGCAGGCCGTACCGCTCGGCCGGGAAGTCGCGACACTGCTCGCGAATGTGCACGGTTTCGAAGAACTCCGGCTCCTCAGTCGGCTCCGCTCGACCGAGACGGTGTTGTCCGAACACGAACTCACCGATCTGCAACGGGTGATCGGCGGTCACGGGACGGGGCCGGCCGAACGCTTGGGAATCGAACCGTTCGCGGTCGCGGGTGTGGGCCAGGACGTCGCATTGGCGGAAATCAGACGATGGCGATCCCGGGCCGACCACCCGCTCGCAGATCAGTTCACCGCCAATGCCTGCATTGTGGCGGCCCGCAGCGCCGAAGGCGTGCTGAGCGAATTGCGGCGGGGTCTTCGATAGCACTGCTTATGAAACATGCCTGGTGGGGTACGGGAGTTGCGTGGTGGTTGTCGCGGCAGGTGAAGGCGTGTCGTTAACTTGTTCGGTTACCGCGGGCTGCTGTGGCTCGGTCTTCGGCGCGCTGTGCGCGACAATTCCGACAATCGCCGCTGCGAGCGTAGCAATCGCCGCCGCGGCGAGAAGTGCTTGTTTACGACGTCGACTGCCGACCTTTCTGCCACCTCCGGTCGATTCCGGCGCCACCGGATTCGCGGCTGCGACTGCCACCGGCGGTGTGCTCGCGACCGACTCGGCGGACCGAGGCGGTTCCGGAGCTTGCGGCGGGGTAGCGGGAGTCGGTGTCGGCATTGATAGCGGCGGCACCGGCGCCGATGGGGCGGCACTTACCGAAGACCGCGCCAGCAGCGCAGCGCCATTCGCCGATGTGAGGCCGGGATCGGGTTCCGCTATCACCGGTACGTGCAACTCCGCGGACAACACCTCGGCTACGAGCGGGGTTGCCGACGCTCCGCCGGCCAGCACTACCGCTCGCACGTCGCCGGCATCGATTTCGTTGGTGCGCAGGGCTTCTCGGACAAGTCCGGCGGACTCGACAACCTGCTCTCTGATCAGATCCTCGAGCTCCGAGCGGACAAGTCGCACATCGTGACGCACGGGTCCCAGCTCCACCTCGATCACCGCGGCAGTTTCGGTGGAAAGTGTCTCCTTGGCCAGCCGGCAGCGCAGCCGCAGTTCGTTCAGTGGCGCCAGCAAAGCGGGGGCCGCGAGATCGATGTCTCCGAGTTCGTCGGCGAGACCTCGGAGAACGTGCCGCAAGATGGCGTCATCGATGTGCTTGCCACCGAATTCCGCGCTGCGGACCGTTCTGCCGATCTGTTCGGTACCGCGGGCCACCGAGACGCTGAGGCCGTTGCCGCCGAGGTCGTACACCACGACGGCGCCGTCCGAAGGCAGCCCACGTGTCGACTCGACACGAGCGAGAATCGATCCGACCTCGTCCACGAGTGCCACACCGGCCATGTCCATCCGATCGAGCGCATCGCGAAGCGCCTGTACGCCCTGTGGCTGCCAGTAGCTGGGATATGTCGCCGCGATGGTGGGCGGCCCGGCGAACACACCGGCCGAATACCGCGTCAGGTACTGGACGGCGCTGGCGACGAGTTTCTCCGGCCGATGGGCGGAACCGTCGGCGGCGACGAGATCGATCGGGTCGCCGACGCGGTCCACGAATCCGGTGACTACCAGTCCCATGTGCGCCGGACGGGGACCGCTGCCGATTGGAGACAGTGTTGGCGCCATGCCCTGGGTCATGATCAACGTCGCCTGGTGCTGGGTCGTCTGGAGACGTGGGGCGCGCCGCTCGGAACCTCCGGACGCCGCGTCAGCTGCGGTGACGAAATCGGCCGTGCCGATCTTGATGCCAAGACTGCCGGACATGCACACCTCTCGGTTGATGGTCGCTGGGGATTTGCGCTTATAAATCTCCTGCACAGACGGACCGTCTGCCATATCCCCAAGTGGTGAACCGGACCCCGCATGGGGTGAGGTTCGTTCACCCAAGGTGGAATCGGCTACGTTCGCTGCGACTGCACGGCACGCAGCCGGGTAGCGCCTTCGCGAACTCTGGCCAGCGCGGTCAAATTCTGCTCGACCTCGGCCGCACGCTTTTCCCGCGCCACGCGCTCCATGCCCGCTGCGTCCTGTGCTGCCTTCATCGAACTCTGCAGTGACGCCAAGGCTTGCTCGGCAGATTCCTTGAAGTGATCGCGCAGCTCCCGCTGCACATTCCGGAGGCGGTCACGGGAGAGCTTGTGCACCTGGAAGGACACGTCGTCGACGTACTTTCGGAGCGTGAGCTGAGCGACGTTGCGGCGGCGGGCCAGTCGTCCGGCGCGGTCCTGCTGGTAGGCCTTCACGCCGATCACGACTCCGGCTCCGATCGTGATCGGGTTCATCATCGCCGCGCCGACCATGGTGGCGCCCATGCCGATCATCATCGCGCCGCTGTAGCCACTGCGAACCGCGGTCAGGCCCCTGTCCGCCAGCGAAGCCTTCATATCGCGCAGCTCACCGATCTGCAGCCGTGGGTCGATCAGGTCGCCTTCGCAGATGGCCTCGAGCACGGGAAGATCGACGCCGTTGCCGTCCGCCGCGAACGATGCCGCCACCCGCTCGGCCAGTGCCTGAGCGGACTGGTATGCCCAGACGAAATTGTCGCCGACCGCAGCGTTCACCTCTTCCTGCACCCACTCGGTCAGCACCGGCCATTTCTTGTCCGGGTCGCCGTCCGCGAGCTCGGACTCGATGTGTTTGTTGATGCTCCGCAGCCGTTCCCGAAGGTCGTGGTCGATCTCGGAATTGAGGTCCGCGACACCGTCGTTCAATACCTGCTGCCACGACCGCGCCGACTTCACCTGCGCGTCCGACATGTCCTTGCGCGCCTTCAACTCCTCGGCCATTCGCTGCTGGAAGCCTGGGTCCCGCAACGCATTCAACTCCGCCTCGAACGGCACGGTCAGATGGTGTGCGACGGACTCGATATCCCGCGCTATGCGGATGCGCCGTTTGGTTGCGATGTCGGCGAGACCCTCGGTGCGCAGGAACGCGAGCAGGTCGGGATAGCCGGATTCGGCATTGAGTTCCTTGTCGCGCAGGCGTACCGCATGGCCGCGCAGCGTCGACGAAACAGGAATGATTCGGCAGCCGACTCCGGCATCGGCGAGGTGGCGCCGGTCGGCGTCCGCGATTCGGCGCCATTCGGGGTAGGTGTCGACCTTGGTCAACGCGATGACGGCCGTGGGGCACAGACCGATCACCTGCTGTACGAACCGAAATTCGGGTTCGGTGAACTCCTGGCTGGCGTCGGTGACGATGATGACGGCGTCCGCCAGCGCCACCTCGTTCAATACTCGCGGGACATGCCGCTGGCCGATGCCGCCGACCCCCGGGGTGTCGATGAGGGCCAGACCTTTGGGCAGCGTCGCGGTATCGATGCCGACCTCCGCGCACACCACCTGACCGCCTCGCGCGTGCGCGGACTTCGCCAGATCGGACTGCAACTCACCGAATGGCAGTGCAGTCGCGACGGGAGTTTCGGCGTGCGGCATCTCGACCACGAGCTTCGCCACCGGTTCGTCCGCGTGCCGGACGATGGTGACCACCGTGGTGGCTCGACGGTCACCGACTACGCAGACCTGCTCGTTCAGCAGGGCATTGATCAGCTGGCTCTTGCCCTGCTGGCGCAATCCGACAACGGCGACCCGCATGGCAGCGTCGGCGGATCGGCGGCGCACGGATTGGAGGGTGCCGACCAGGTCTTCCCGGTCGGCCGACTGTGCGAGTCGGATCAACCAATCGAACAGGGGCGGGACGGCAGCCGCCGATCCACCGGTCGGCAGTTGATCGGCTCGCATGCTCAGAACATGTCCATGGCGTCGGCGATGGTGTCACCGATATCGGCCAAGGGCCCTTCGGAAAACATGTCTTCCGTCCCAGCGCCCATGCCGAGGCCGTCGGAACCCGTGTTGTAGACATCAACGGGCGGCAGGCCGTCGTCCATGGACATCTCGTCGATCGGTTGCTGGTCCATGGGCGGCTGTTGGTCGGCGGGTGCCTGCTGATCGACAGGCTGTTGCTGATCGGCAGGTGCCT
>NZ_BAGN01000203.1 GCF_000308835.1 Nocardia vinacea NBRC 16497
TGCGATGGCACAGTTGCCGAGCCCGCGGTGAGTAACCGCGACACCCTTGGGCAGTCCGGTTGATCCGGAGGTGTAGATGACGTAGGCGATATCGTCGATCCGCAACGGACGAACCCGGTCGCCGTCGGTAATCGGAGCGCTGTCGGCCTCGTCGAGGTTGTCGAACGTCGACCACTCGGTGTCGTCTGGCAATCGCGCGGGTATGGACCCGGCCGTAATGCCGAGGGCCGCTTTCGAATCGGTCATCATATGGGTGATGCGTTCAGCCGGATAAGTCGGATCGATCGGCAGGAAAGCGGCCCCCGATTTGGTCACCGCCCACACCGCGAGCACGGAGTCCACCGAACGTGGAATGCCGATCGCGACAACATCTTCCGGTCCGATACCGCGCTGGATGAGCTGCCGAGCCAACCGATTGGAACGTTCATCCAGCTCTCGATAACTCAGCCGTTGTCCATCGCACACGATCGCGGTGGCGGCGGGATCGAGCGCGGCGGCCGCCGCCAACAGGTCGGGCAACGTGGTCGGTGGAGCCGACGGGACACCGGACCGAGTCAGCAGATCAGCTCGCTCGGCCGGTTCGAGTACGTCGATCGACCCGACAGGCACGGTCGGATCGGAGGCGATCGACTCCAGAATCCGAATCCACCGATGGACAACAGAATCGACGGTCGCGGCGTCGAACAGGTCGGTGGCATAGGTGACCGCGACGCTCATATCGCCGCTGTCATGGTTTTCCGACAGGATGAATTGCAGGTCGAACCGGGATACCTCGTTGGGCAGCTCGACCGACGACAGCTCGAGATCGGGAAGTCGCAGTGTTACCGGTTCCAGATTCTGGAATGCCAGCAGCACCTGGAACAGCGGATGTCGCGCTTGGGACCGCTGTACGACGAGTTTGTCCACCACCTGCTCGAACGGAACATCGGCGTGTTCGAAGGCGTCCAGATCGGCTTGTTTGATCCGGCCGAGCAGGTCGGTGAAGGATTCGTCGAGATCGATCTCGATCCGCAGCACCAGGGTATTGACGAACATGCCGATCATCTCGTCGAGTGCGGCCATTCCGCGCCCGGCGATCGGTGTGCCGATCGGAATGTCGGTGGTGCCGCTCAACCGGGCGAGCAGAACCGCCAGCGTACCGTGTATCGCCATGAACAACGACGAATTATGCTGCCGCGCAAACTGTTCCAATGCCCGCACCGAGCCGGCCGACACCGAGTAGTCGATAGTGGCGCCACGATTCGACAGCGCCACCGGCCGCGGACGGTCGAACGGCAGACGAAGCTCCTCGGCAACGCCGTTCAGCGCCTCGGTCCAGTATCGGATCTGTTCGGCGCACAGTGATTCCGGATCGTCGGGTGTGCCGAGGGTCGCTTGTTGCCACAGCGCGTAGTCCGCGTACTGGACCGGCAGCGGTGTCCACGCCGGGGCCGCCCCGCGGATCCGGGCGGCATAAGCAGTCGTCACGTCGCGAGCCAGCGGCGCCATGGAGAAGCCGTCCGCGGCGATGTGGTGCACCACGACGGCCAAGACGTATTCCGGTTCCTCGCCGCCGACAATGCGGAACAACCGGGCACGCACTGGCGCCTGGACGGTCACATCGAAGCCGTCGGCGACGAATGCGGTTACCGTCTCGACCAACTGGCTCGGCACGACCGGCACCACGATCAGCTCGCGGTCCACGTTCTCGACGGGCTCGATCAGCTGGATCAGTGTTCCGTGGTGATCCGGATACCGCGTTCGCAACGACTCGTGCCGACCCAGCACGTCGACAACCGCCGCGTGCAGGGCGTCGATGTTCAAGTCGCCACGCAGCCGAATGGCGATCGGCATGTTGTATGCGCCCGATGCGGTGTCGTACTGGTTGAAGAACCACATCCGTTGTTGGGCCGGCGCCAGCGGCACGAGATCGGGCCGCGGCCCCGCGACGAGCGGTGGGCGTCTGCGCCCGGTACCGGCATGCTGCTCGATACGAGTGGCGAGTTCCGCGACCGTGGACGCCTCGAACAACAGTCGCACCGGAATCTCGGCATCCAATGTGGCCCCGAGTCGCGCCGCGACGCGGGTCGCGACCAAGCTGTCGCCGCCCAGGGCGAAGAACGAATCGTCGAGACCGATTGTGTCGATACCCAATACGTCGATGATTGCCTGGGCGATGATGCGTTCGGTTGGTGTTTCTGGTGCTCGGAAGGGTTTGCGGTCGGCGAAGACCGGCTTCGGCAACGCCCTTCGATCCAGCTTGCCCACCGGCGTCAGTGGAACGCGATCCAAGACCATGATCGAGGACGGCACCATGTACGACGGCAACCGGTCGGTGAGATATTCGGTCAGGGTCGTCGTGTCGATGTCGTGGTCCGGTGCGGCCACAACGTAGGAGACCAGTGATTGGGTTCCGGCGTCGTTACGGTGACCGATAGTCGCGGCAAACGCGACGGTTTCGTGGGCGGCGAGCGCGGCATCGATTTCACCGAGTTCGATACGCAGACCACGGATCTTCACCTGGAAGTCGGATCGGCCGAGGTGCTGGATCGCTCCGTTGCCGGTCCAACGCACGACATCACCGGTGCGGTACATACGCTGACCGGCCATCCAGGGACAGGCCACGAAACGTCCGGCCGTCACGTCTGCACGCCGGTGATATCCGCGGGCGAGCAGATCACCAGCGATATACAACTCACCGGCCACACCAACCGGAACCGGTTGCAGACGCTGATCGAGAATCCATACCGAGGCCCCGCGGATCGGACCACCGATCGTAACCAACTCTCCGGCCGCCAACGGCGAGATCAGCGTCGCGGCGATAGTGGTTTCGGTTGGACCGTACTCATCGAGCACAACGCGGTCGACGCCCCAGCGTTCGACCAGTTCGGTGCCGCAGTCCTCCCCGCCGACCATCAGATACTCGAGATCCGGGAGTGGCCAACGGGTGTGGTCGATGGTGGACAGTGTCGAAGGTGTGACGAGGACATGGCTGACGTGCTCGCGGTCGAGCAGCGCGGCGAGTTCATCCCCGCCGTAGACATCCGTGGGCGCGATGACCATGGCCGCACCACCGGGCAACGGCAACAGCATCTCCAGTACCGACACGTCGAAGCTCGGTGACGCCAAATGCAATGTCCGGGAGCCGGGTTCGATGCCCATCGCAGCCCGGTGTACTGCGGCGCAGTTGGCGAGTCCGCGGTGGGTGACCGCGACGCCCTTGGGGCGTCCGGTCGATCCGGAGGTATAGATGACGTAGGCGATATCGTCGATCCGCAACGGACGAACCCGGTCGCCGTCGGTGACGGGCCGACCGTCTGCGGTCGGCTGGTCGTCGGAAGTCTCGAGGTTGTTCGATATCAACCAGTCCGTGCTGTCGGGTAGTTGTGCGCGGACGGATGTCACGGTCAGACCGATTGCTGCTTTCGAATCGGTCATCATGTGGGTGATGCGTTCGGTTGGGTGGGTCGGGTCGATCGGCAGGAAAGCGGCCCCCGATTTGGTCACCGCCCATACCGCGAGCACGGAGTCCACGGAACGTGGGATTCCGATCGCGACAATGTCTTCCGGTCCGATGCCGTGTTGGATGAGCCGTCGCGCCAACCGGTTGGAACATTCATCCAGCTCTCGATAACTCAGCCGTTGTCCATCGCACACGATCGCGGTGGCGTCGGGATCGAGCGCGGCCGCCGCCGCCAGCAAATCGGGCAACGTGGTGGGCGGAGCCGACGGCGCACCGGAGCGAGTCAGCAGATCGACTCGCTCGGCCGGTTCCAGAACATCGATCGCCCCGACCGGCACGGTCGGATCGGAGGCGATCGACTCCAGAATCCGAATCCACCGATGGGCAACAGAATCGATGGTCGCGGCATCGAACAGGTCTACGGCGTAGGTGACCGCTATCGTCGCATCGCCGCTGTCCTGGTCGGCTGACAGTAGAAACTGCAGGTCGAAGCGGGATGCTTCAGCTAGCAGATCCGCCGACAGTTCTGGATCCGGCTCCGCACTCCGCACCGCCAGCATCACCTGGAACATCGGATGCCGGGACCGCTGCGGAGCGAGTTCATCCAGCACCTGCGCGAACGGAACATCGGCATGTTCGAAGGCGTCCAGATCGGCTTGTTCTACCCGGCCGAGCAGGTCGGTGCTCGATTCATCGAGATCGATCTCGGTCCGTAGCACCGGAGTAGCGACGAACCCATCGGCGACGTCGTCGAGCGCGGCCCCAGCGCGCCTGATCGGTGTGCCGATCGGAATGTCGGTGGTGCCGCTCAGTCGGGCGAGCAGAACCGCCAACGTGGCATGGATCGCGGTGAACAGTGACCAGTTGTGCTGCCGCGTGTACCGTTCCAGCGCCGGAACCAGATCGGAACGCAATGGGTACCGAGCGGTGGCGGCTCGATTCGACGGCACCGCAGGCCGCGGCCGGTCGAACGGCAGGCGAAGCTCTTCGGGAAGGTCCGCGAGCGCGGCTCGCCAGAACGCCAGATTCTCCTGGCGACGCTTGATCAGAGCGCCGGCACGCATGCTGGCGGGGTGAATCTGCTCGAGCGCGGCGTCCGGATCGGCCGCGAACGCGTCGAGGAACTCCCCGAATCTGGTGCAGTGTGCCGACAGTTCGGCGTCGGTATAGAGGTTGGGATTGGCGAGGAAGTGCAGGATCGTCCGCGGCGGGTCCCCGGTTTGATACAGGTCGATCAGCAAATCGTCGACCGGCCCCGAGCTGAGGATATGGAACTCCCCGCTCATCGATCCGAACCGGATCTCCTGGTGGAAGAACATGACATTCACTACCGGGCCCGCGAAGCGTCGCTGTCCGCCGTGGTATCCGGCGGCGGCACGGATATCGGTGAGGCCGCACCGCTGGTGCCGCAATGCCCCGACCAGATCGGACTGCACCCGCCGCGTCGATGTCGCCGCGGTATCGCCCGGCCCCAGCGCGAACGGAAGGGGTGCGACATTGACGAACATCCCGCCGGAGCGCCGCAGTACGGCGTTGGTGCGACCCGAAACGGGGATGTTGACCATGACCTCGTCGCGGCCGGTCATCCGGGCGAGATAGCAGCCGAATGCGGCGATCACCACCGCGGCCGGGCTCGCGTTCGACGCTTTCGCGGAATCAGCGATCCGCTGTACCGTCACCGGCGAAAGTTCGGCGGTTGCGACCGTACTGTCCGCGCGGGCAGGTGCGTGCCCGGCGACCAGACTGGACTCGTCCGGGACATCGGCGAGTCTGTTCAGCCAGTATTCCTGGTCGTCGGCGAATCGCTTCGACTCCCGGTAGCTGCGGTCGGCCTCGAAGAGCGTGCGCACGTCCGCCGGTTGGTTCGGCTCCGGTGTCCGTCCCTGCACCGCCGCCGTGTACAGCGCAGCGATGCGGTTCACGATCAGCACACCGGCGTAGCCGTCCATCGCGACGTGGTGGATTTTGAGGTACAGCAGGTAATGATGGTCCCCGACCTGCACAATCGCCGATCCGAGCAACCGGTCCCGCGTCATGTCGAGCGGTGTGGTGTACTCCCGGTACATCCACTCCAAGCCCGCCGCAACAGGATCCGGCTCGCCGCGCACATCGATCAACGGCCCGGTCGTATGGAGCAACGGGTCGAACATCTGGTACGGCTCGCCGTCCACCTCTACCAGCCGCAGGTAGCCCGACTGGAACTCGTGGCCAGCTTGTATCGAGACTTCGCGCAGCAGATCGACATCGAGATCGCCACGCAACTCGATATATTGTGCCTCGCATATCGGCACATCCGGACTCAATTTCTGCGCCAGCCACAACCCACGCTGCCCAGCGGACAACGGTACCTGCGATATTGCTGACACGTCCGGCTCGGTAACTCTGCTCGACCCCTGGTCGGGATGAAGCTGTGGTCGCAGAACGGTCATTGAACTTTCCTCTAACCCCGACCACGGCCAGTCTAAGCCGAATCATTCGCGGATGTATACCCACATTCCGGAATCTGCACCGTGAAATTCTCACCCGATTCGCAGGTGGCGACCTGCGAATCTCCCGGCTCTCCTTCGAGAGTCACGGCGCATCGGCAGGCGGAATGTGACGCGTTGGGACACAGGGACCTTCGCCCCCGGATCCCATTACCAAATACCCTAAACGTAGATGATGTAGCCGATGTATAAACCGACCGAATCGCAATACAACATGGCAAATCTATATAGATTCTATTTTATTGTTAACACACGAGAGCCGCATTGCGATGTTCGCTTTTTCGTCGAAATCGGCGAATCGGTGTCGAAGAGATATTTCATCACATCGATGTCGAACGCGGCGAGTTCGCTGCGCATCGCGGCGGGTGTCGGTGACGACCACGATCCGATGGCCACCGCGGGTTGCCGCCGCCTGTCCGCATCAGAGTAGGTCGGCGAAATCTACCTGGACTTTTACCGGCCACCGGGCGATTCTGCTACAGTCTCGGACGTACCCTTCGGGGTCTGCCGATGTAGTTCAATGGTAGAACTTCTGCTTCCCAAGCAGACAGCGCGGGTTCGATTCCCGTCATCGGCTCGGACAAGGCTCCCGGCAACTTGCCGGGAGCCTTTTCTTATGCGCCTACCGTCGCCAAAACCCTTCCCCACCAGCAGATTCAGCCGTTCGGATCCACCGGGCAGTACCGGGGTGTCAGTGCGGGATGGATTTCGCAGCATCGACAGGGCCGCACAGGGAACGCTGCACGACTTGGCCTATCCGGACCGGGCATTGGGTCCGATCGATCTGAGTATCAAAGTGACACAACGGCTTTACCGCCACGATGGCCGGGTCGACCGTCGATCTGCAGGCATTGGCCGCTCAACCGGTGACCGCGGTGCGATCCGCCGCAGTCCAGCGATCCGGCCGACCGCTATCTCATCGACGTCGTCATTCCGGCACCGTCGACACACTGCCCGGCCGCCTGATCGATCGGCCGAACGTGCCCCGAACCCAGCCGGTCGGGGCACGTAAAGGCTGATCAACCCGTTATTTCGAGCGGCATTCGGTGAAGATCTTGGTGTTGGCCTCGCGGGCCTTGTCGGCATCGGACTGGCTCATGCCGAAGTTATTGGCGTCGGCGGCCTTGGCGTCGTATTCGTCGCTGACCATCTTGCGCAGGCCCTCCTGCGAAATGCCTTGGTCCACATAGAGCTTGGCGGCACAGTCGGCCAGGCTCTTGTCCTTGAGTCCCTTGTCCTGGAGCGACTTGGAGAGGTCCGCTTGGGTTACCGCGGGCTGGTCCGCGGCCTTGTCGTTACCGCACGCCGCCAGTACCGGCAGCGCGACCAGCGCTGCGGCGATCAGGAAGGTCCGCACTGATTCCTCTTCTCGATTCAGTCTGTATCTACGGCCACCGCGGTGGCGCCGCAACGATAATGCCGTACGGCGCCCAGCGGTAGCCGAGCGATCGGCTTCCCAATCGGGAAGTGGGTTAAAGGTCCATGGCCGCGCGCAACGCGGTATCCAACCGATCCAGCGCATCCGTTTCCATCTCATCGATGGGCTCGGCCAGCCAACCGCGATAGATGCGACCGATATTCCCGGCATGCACCCAACCGTGCCGCTTGACGGGCACAGCCAGAATGTCCTGTGGATCCTCGTCGACGACCTCGGCGGCGATCAGCCACTGCCTCGGTGATTCATTGATGCCATCACTGCTGATGAGCACGACGGTGCGGCGCCGCGGCGAACCGTGTGGGTGATAGAGCCACAGTTCACCCCTGCGCACGCATCGCCTCCTCGGCGGCGGTCAGCTCCGCTTCGTCCGCCGCGGCCAGTGCCGTCACATCGGGTACCGGACCGACACCGGTCCGCACGGCCTCGCGACGCGCTGCCTTCGATATCCACGCCGAGGGCGACATCCCCGCGCGGGCCGCCGCCTGTTCGGCGAAGGCCCAGGATGCCTCGTCCAGCGAAAGGGTGACCTTACGCGTTGCCATACCATTTATCGTACCGGCATTTCGGCCGACTGCCAGCGGAAATCCGGTCCGGTCGTGGCCGGAAATCTCGGTCCGACGGCTGCGAATCGCTGTACGGTCACAGATATGACGACGTTGAACCACCACCGGGAGGGCACGGGGGAACCGCTGGTCCTGGTGCACGGCGTAGG
This sequence comes from Nocardia vinacea NBRC 16497, assembly GCF_000308835.1. Classification (GTDB taxonomy): domain Bacteria; phylum Actinomycetota; class Actinomycetes; order Mycobacteriales; family Mycobacteriaceae; genus Nocardia; species Nocardia vinacea. The sequence goes on from NZ_BAGN01000203.1 coordinate 8,079, forward strand.
CAGCCGCTGGCAGGTGTGGGAGCCGATCATCGGCACCCTCGCCGAATCCTTCGACGTCATCGCCGTCGATCTGCCCGGCTTCGCGGGGTCCGCACCGATCGAGCACACCACCGTCGACACCCTCACCGAAGCGCTCGCCGACTTCCTGCGCGAACAGGGCATCGAGCGCCCGCACCTAGCGGGCAATTCGATGGGCGGACTGATCAGCCTGAACCTCGGCGCACGGGGGGCGGCCCGCTCGGTCACGGCCTTTTCGCCGATCGGATTCTGGGACACCCCCGGCCGCGTGTGGTGCCAACAGTCGCTCGGCAAATCCCGCCAACTCGCCCGGGTGCTGCGTCGGTGGCTGCCCGATGTGCTGGGCACCGCCGTAGGCCGCACCACATTCCTGACGTTGATCTTCGGCAAGCCGTGGGCGCTCGATCCACAGGTGGCCATCGACACCGCCGCCGACGCGGCCAACTCACCCGGCTTCGAGCCCGCCCTCGCCTCCTTCACCGATGCGAAATTGCACGAAATCGGTGCGCTGGCCGACATTCCCGTCACCATCGCCTGGGGCAACCGGGATATCCTGCTGACCTACGCCACCCAGAGCAGGAAGGCACGCGCCGTGCTGCCCAATGCGCGCCACGTCACGCTGCACGGCAGCGGCCACACCCCGTTCTTCGACGATCCGGCCGGCTGCGCGCAGGTTCTGCTCGACACCATCAGCCCACATCCCTGACCGCTCGTGTCAGCGTTGCCGGATCCGCCTCGCCGAGCAGGATCCGGACCGCATTTCCCCAGCGGTGCTGCAGGATTCGGTTCCGGTCCAGATCGCCGGTGAGCAGCACACGCATGGCGAGACCGGTCATGATCTCGATGGTGAATTCGGTAATGGTCGGCACGCGTGGATCGTCCGGGAATTCCTGACGGAAGATGTCGCGAATGCTGTTGTGTATCAGGTCGAATAGTCGATACTCCAGCGGCAGGAAGGCCGCGAGCAGTTCCGGATCGGTGCGCGCGGCCACCCACATCTCCAGCGCCGCCCAGAATGACGGCCCGGTGAACATGCGCATGGTCAGCTCGACCGCCGTTTCGAGGTGATCGGCATCGGCCGGGATCGCCTCGAATTCCCTTGTCAGCTGGGCGAATCGCCGCTCGGCCAGATGTTCTACGGCACCGGCGAGCAGGTCTGCCTTGGTCGGGAAGTGGTGTTGCAATGTGCCGCGCGGAACCCCGGCTCGTTTCTGCACCTCGAGCGTGGTGGTACCCGCGTAGCCGACCTCGACCAGACTTTCCACCGCGGCGTCCAGGAGCCGCGTGCGCATGCGCGAGCGCCGCTGCGCCTGCGTCTCCCGGACGCGTTCGGGCATCGGATCAGCGTCCCTGCCACTGGGGTTCGCGCTTCTGCGCGAACGCGAGCGCACCCTCGGCGGCATCCTTGGAGAACAGTGCGGGCAGCGCGATTTCGCCCTGCTTGGCGAACCCCTCCGCGACGGACCAATCCGGCGATTCGTCGATGATCCGCTTACTCGCCGCCACCGAAAGCGGTGCAGCCGCGACGATTTCAGCCGCCAGGGCCAAAGCACCGTCGAGTGCCGCACCGGGTTCGGTGACCCGGTTGACCAGTCCGAGCTGGTAGAGCCGTTCGGCATCGATGCGGCCACCGGTGAGCGCCAGCTCCGCGGCCATGGGACGCGGCAGCCGCTGGGTCAGCCGCAGTACGCCGCCGCCCGCGGCGACCAGACCGCGCTTGACCTCCGGAATACCGAACTGGGCATTGTTCGCGGCGACAATGAGATCACCGGAGAGCGCGAGTTCGAAACCACCGGCCAGCGCGAAACCTTCTACGGCCGAAATCATCGGCTTGACAGGCGGTTTCGCGGCAATGCCCAGCGGACCGCGCTTGGGGGTTATCGGCATCTCGCCCTTCGACGCCGCGACGAGATCCATTCCGGCACTGAAGGTTCCGCCCGCGCCGGTGAGCACGAGCACACGCGCGGCATCATCGGCCTCGAATTCGTCGACCGCCGCCTCGATGGCCTGTGCGGTGGCCAAATTGATGGCGTTGCGGGCTTCCGGACGGTTGACGGTCAACAGCGTTATCGCGTCGCGCTTTTCGACCAGCACGAGATCGGGCCCACCCGTCTCCCGGCCACCACCCCTCATGGAATCGCTGTGCGATGCATTCATTTGACAGTCCTCTCGGTGAGCAAGGTGAGCCTATCGGCGGCCATCACATCGGCCTCCGTGCCGATCGGGTCGCCGTCGGTGAACGCCGCGACGGTTTCCGAATCGGACGCCCGAATCAGTATGCGGGCACCGGCCGGAGTCAACGCGCTGATCACCACGGCCTCGGGTTCGTCGGCGTGTTCGGGCGCGGGGCCCTTGCGATAGGCGACGGTATAAGCCTCGACGGTGGCCGGTCCGGTGTAGCCGGGCGCCGTATCACGGCGTGCCACAGGCACTTCCGGTTCGTCGGCATGGAAGAGTCGCGCGGGCGGCCGAGCGGAGTAGACGCCGATGGCATGCTTGGTGATGTACCAGCCGAGTGCGCTCGCCAGGCCGTAGGCCGATGGGTCATCGCGCAGCCGAGCGGCCAGCGTCGCGATCGAATGGGTCGCGTAGTTGTTGCCAGGGCCGCCCGCGAAGGTGAGTCCACCGGTGACCGACAGCGGCCGCGCCGGATCGTCGATCGGCAGCCCCAGCGCCTCGGCCGCGACCTGCACCGCGACCGGGAAGCACGAGTACAGGTCGATATGCGCGACATCGTCGATGCCGATACCCGCACCCGACAATGCGGCCCGCCCGGCCGCGGCGATGGCCGGTGAACTGGACATATCCGCGCGTTCGGAGACGAACCACTCGTCGGTGGCGCTCGCCCCACCGTGCGGAAACACCCAGCGGTCCCTCGGCACGCCCGCGGCATCGGCCGCCGCCGCACTGCACAGGATCAGCCCCGCGCCCTGATCCACGGACAGATTCGCGACGAGCAACTTCGGATACGGCGATGACACCATGCGATTCGCGCGCGATGGCGTTACCAGATCCTCGATCGACTGTTCGGCGGGCTGCCACGCATACGGATTCTGGGCCGCCACAGCCGAGAGCCGCGACCACAGCCCGCCGATGCGCTCGCGATGCGCGGCCTCGCTCAGGCCGAGCCGTCCGCGCAGCGCGGTCTCCATCAGCGCATAGAAATAGATCGGCCCCCACAGCCCCGCCGCGGTCTCCATCTCGGTATTGGGTCCGCGTTCGGTGCCGATGAGCTCGGTCGGCCGAACATCCTCGCCCTGCTCGGGCCAGTCGAGCACGGTGCCGGTGCGGGTGGCCGCATTCCAGGATGCGACCGATTCGGCCCCGGTGATCAGCGCGACCTCGCACCGTCCGTCGACGATGGCCTGCGCGACGGTATTGACCAGGCGCTGCGGCGCGTCACCGCCGAATCGCGCGGATTGCAGCGTGCGCTTCGGCACGGCGCCCAGTTCCGCCGCGACCAACGCGCCGAGATCCGGATACGGCCTGCTGACCGGGGCCGCGGCCGCGATCAGATCGGCCGAGCGCAATAGCCGATCCCCGGTACCGCTATCGGCGCCCGCGCGACGTAGCGATTCGGCAGCGAGTTCGACCGGTCCGGAAGGACCGGGCTCGCCGCTGCGGTGCACGACCTGTCCGACGCCCACGAGTACCGGCGTGCGCGGGTCCAATCCGGGTGGCAGCATGGTTCCTCCACTCTTTACCGTCAATGTTGACGGTAACTTGCGTTCGATTAGAACAAACGCGCACGCGCGCAAGCAATGGCCCACCAACTGACTCGCGGGTAATATCCGGGAATGGCCTCGAATATCGCGCTTCGGTTCGTCGACGACCGCGCCTACGTCACGCTGGACCGGCCGGATAAGCACAATGGCCTGACCATCGAGATGTTGCGCGATCTCGTCACGACCGCGCATACCGTCGCGGATCACAAGGAGGTCCGCGCGGTCATCCTGTCCGGCAACGGTCCGAGTTTCAGCAGTGGCCTCGATATCGCGGGGACGCGCCGCGATCCGCTGGCCGTCATCCGCGGCTTCATCCCGCTGCCCTGGCGCGGTACCAATACCTTCCAGGAAGCCTGCTGGGCTTGGCGTCGGCTATCGGTGCCGGTGATCGCCGCGGTACACGGACACTGCTACGGCGGCGGGCTGCAGATCGCGCTGGCCGCCGACGTCCGCTTCGCCAGCCCTGACGCCGAATTCTCGGTAATGGAGGCCAAGTACGGTCTGGTCCCGGATATGACCGGCGCGGCGACGCTGTCCCGGCTGATCGGCGTCGACAAGGCGATGCTGCTGACCATGACCGCCGATATCGTCGACGCCGCATACGCCGAGCGGATCGGCCTGGTCACCGAGGTGACCGTGAACCCGGTCGCGGCGGCGGAAAAGCTCGCCGATCGCATCGCCATCCGCTCCCCGTACGCCGTCGCGGGAGCCAAACGACTCTTCGAGCGCTCCTGGCACGCCTCGGCTCGCCGCACCTTCGCCGTCGAGCGGGCCACCCAGCTGCCATTGATCCTGCGGCAGGCCATATCTCGTAGTCGCTGATCACAATTCAGATAGCGCTGCTCTTACAACTCTCCAGACCAATCACACAAGCCACCAATTTCTCCGGTTTCGCTGTTAGCATCTTTACGATTTGCCAGCCAGCCGAAATGTGACACGACACACGAGGTGGGGGGCGTGCGTATCGTGCCACTTCGGCCAGAACCGGAGGGCTTGAGACTTGCACAAGACCGCGTCCGCCTTGCTCTCGGCACTGGCAGGAGCTTCGGCCTTGCTCCTCGTAGCGACTACCCCAGCCACGGCAAACCCCAATGCGATCAACCCGATCCCGGTGCTGAACGGCACCAATGGGCTCCCCAACCTGGTCGGCCGAACCAGGGCGATATTCCAGGTGACCGGCATGGCCAGCCCGAATAACACCCAGGCCTATAACGTGCTCGGCACCGATCTGGGCATCATGTGGGACAACGGAAACGGCGAGATGCTGACCGCATTCGGCGATACCGCCGGACTCGGCCTGCCGAATCTGCTCGCGGGCAGCACCTGGGCGTGGCGCAGCAATATTCTCGTGCGCAGCCATACCCACGATCCGTCCAACGGCATCTACTTCGACAGCGTCGTGCGCGATATCTTCGGCCAGGCCCGCGATCTGATTCCGAGCCCGAAGATTCCGTTCATCGAGATCAGCCGGATCCCCACCGCGGGCATTTCGGTCGGCGGCGTTCAATACATGAGCCTGATGTCGGTGCAGACCTGGGACGATATCGGCCGGTGGACCACGAATTTCTCCGGACTCGCCGTTTCCGGCGATAACGGCGAGACCTGGGCCGAGCTACCCGAGACCAGACGCCCGAATGAGGGCGGTAACGCCAACTTCCAGATGAACGCGTTCGTCAAGAACGGCGGGTACGTCTACGAATACGGCACCCAGTCCGGGCGCAACCGGGCGGCGTATGTCGGGCGGGTCCGCGAAGGCGATATCACGAATCTGGGCGAGTACGAGTACTGGGACGGCGAGCACTGGAGCAAGAAGGGCGATGTCGATGCCGCGGCGCCGATCATGTGGGGCGTCGGCGAGATGTCGGTGATGTACAACGAGTACCTCGGCCAGTTCATCTCACTCACCACCGATCCCTTCAACTCGGTGGTCATGCGACGAGCCGCCGCGCCCACGGGTCCGTGGAGCGATCCCGAGGTGCTGATCGACACTCGTGAACTGCCGTCCGCATACGCTCCGTCGATCTTCCCGTACCAAACCGGACGCGACCTGTACTTCGTCACCACGGTTCACTCCCAGTACAACGTCGTTCTGATGCACACCTCCCTCTAGTCCCTCCGCAACGGCACATGGCCGCGGCCGTGTGCCGTTGCTCGCGTTCCCCGACTTGACCTCAATGGCACTTCAGGTATGAAGCTGGGTCGCGTCGAGTAGTCGAGCTTCGGGAGAGACCATGGGCACCACCCTCGCATCCAGCGAATCAGATACCGGCACTTCGGATTTACGTGAATGGCTGCGTGGGCATGCGCGGCCGATTTCCGATACGGATTCGAATAGCACCGGATCGGATATTGCGGCGTTGACCGAGCGGCTGGGATCGGCGACCGTGGTCGGACTCGGTGAGTCGACCCGGTTCTCTCGACAGACTTTCGGACTGCGGGAGCGGGTATTCCGGGTGCTTGTCGAGGAACACGGTTTCCGAGCGCTCGCCGTGCAGGACAGTGCGCGTTCCGGTGAGCGGCTCGATGCCTATGTAGGGAACGGCGCGGGTGATCCCGAATCGGTGCTCGCGGGTGCATGGCGGCCGACCCGAACCGGCGAAATGGCGGCGGCACTGGTGTGGATTCGCGAATTCAACAGGAAGCACCCGAACGATCACGTGCGGATTTTCGGCGTCGAACCGCCGCGTGCGGAACCGTCGGATTACGACGTGGTGCTGGATTATATTCGGCAGCAGGCGCCGGACCGGTTGGCCGCCATAGAATCCCACCTCGCGCCGATCCGCACCGCGCACCAAGTAGATGAACATGTGCAGCGCCATCAGGGAATTCACCCCGGCCGCCCGTTCATCGACGACGCACGCGATGCCTCGGCATTATTCGAAAAGCTTCCGGTGACAATAGGATTCGAAAACGCACTGACGCGCCTGCGGCTCATCGTCGAATTCCACGAGAAGAGCGTTGCCGGGCAGGGTGGTTTCGCGCGCGACGAGCGGCCCGCCGCTAACCGAGTAATCGAATGGCAGCGCGATAGCGGCGCGAAGATCGCGTATTGGGACGGCATCGCCCACACCGCGGCCCTCCCCCTCGGTGACGGCCCGGCGGAGACCGCCGAATTCAGCGGTACCGGCAGCTATTTGCGCGAACATTTCGGCGCTCGGTACATCTCGGTGGCCATCGGGTTCCATCACGGAGATCTCGGTATGGCGGTGGCACCGGAACCGCTGCCCGACCTGGTCGATGCGGCGCTGGGTGAGGTAGCTCTGCCCGCCTTCTACCTCGACTTGCACAGCGACGCATCGGAATCGGTGCAGCAGTGGCTGCGCGGACCGGCGAAGCTGCGCACAATCAGCGGTATCTACGATCCAGCCAAGGATGCCACCGCCCACACGAGCGTCCGATCCCTCCTGGATGCTTTCGACCTGCTCGTCCACATCCGCGAGACCTCGCCGGTGCACTGGTTACCACAAGCAACTTCTTAGACCTCGCAACCACCCGCGATGATCCCGTCCCAGCCGACAGTCGGGATTCGCGATCGTCGCGGGTGCGCGGAGGTTACGCGGTGCGGGGCGGTTACGCGGTGCGCGGCGGTCGAAGGGTGCACAGCCATCGCGAAAGCGCACAGCCATCGCGGGGCGCAGCGGTCGCCAGGTACACGGCAGTTCCGAGGTACGCGACGGTCGCCAGGTACGCGGCGTCGTGCGGTGCACAGCGGTCGAGAAGCGCAAAGCCATCGCGGGGCGCAGCGGTCGCCAGGTACGCCGTGGTTGCCAGGCGCACGGTTTCACCGCGGCCCGCCTTGCCAAGAACAAAGGTGTTCCGGTTTCGACGATTTCGTTCGGCACCTTCTGGGGCACTGTGGAGATCGGTCGCCAGGCGCACTGCGGTCGCAAGATACG
>NZ_BAGN01000202.1 GCF_000308835.1 Nocardia vinacea NBRC 16497
GCGGCCGACGCCCTGCTCGGCGAAGACGGCCTTATCCGACTTATCGGGCAGCCCGACAGCACTGATCGGCAGCGGCAATTCGCCGGTCAGTCGGCGCATATCGGTATCGGAGTGCCGACCCGCCGGGAATAGCGAATCCGCACCCGCTGCGGCGGCCAGCCGCAGGCGCGCGATGGCGCGATCGACGCGGTCGCTCGCGTCACCGTCCTCGCGCATGAAAAGGTCGGTGCGGGCATTGATGACCACGTGCACACCGGCGGCATCGGCGAACTGACGCAGGCCGTGCACAAGATCGGCGTGCTCCTGGGCGCCGCGCAACCGGCCGCCCTCGCTGTGCACCGTGTCCTCGATATTGAGGCCGATCGCGCCCGCCTCCAGCAGTCCCTCGATCAGCTGCGCGGGCTCGAGGCCGTAACCGGACTCGATATCGACCGAGACCGGAACATCGACCGCGCCGGTGATCTGCCGGACGCGGGTCAACAGCTCCGCGAATGTCATCCCCTCCTTATCGCTGCGCCCGACCGAATCGGCGACCGGATGACTACCGAGGGTGAGCGCCGAAAATCCCGCCGCGACAGCGACATTCGCCGACCACGCATCCCACACTGTCGGAAAGACACCGGGATCGCCCGGGACATGCAATTCGAGAAACGCCTTCGCCTTGCTTTCCAAAGAGGTCATGACACCGATCATCGTCGCGTCCGTGATCGATAGCACTATGACACTCCACATCCGGCCGCCCGGGAGTGGCGGCGATGGCGAGTCGCGCTATGAACTATCGCCACCGTTGCGCCGCGCGGTCAGTACCGCGTCGTACAGTTCGCGGCGGGAAACGCCGGTCGCGGCGGCCACCTGGGCGCAGGCGTCCTTGAGGCGAATACCTTCGGCGGTCAACGATTCGACCTCGTCGACCAGATCGGCGGGATCTGCCGCGATCGGCTGTGCGCCTTCGAGGACGACGGTGATTTCACCGCGCGCCCCATCGACCGCCCAGGCGGCTAGTTCACCGAGATTGCCGCGGACGACCTCCTCGTAGGTCTTGGTCAGTTCCCGGCAGACCGCGGCCCGCCGGTCGGGACCGAGCACCTCGACCGCGTCGGCCAGACAGTCGGCGAGCCGGTGCGGCGCCTCGAAGAATACGCAGGCGCGCGGCTCGGTAAGCAAGGTGCGCAACCACTCTCGACGCTGGCCGGATTTGCGCGGCGCGAATCCGTCGAAGCAGAAGCGTTCCACCGGGAGCGCGGACAGTGCCAGGGCGGTGGTCACCGCCGACGGTCCCGGCAGGCAGGTGACCGGCAGCTGACGCTCGACACAGGCCACCACCATGCGATAGCCAGGATCGCTCACCGACGGCATGCCCGCATCGGTCACCAGCAGCACCGTGCTGCCGCCCTCGATCTCATCGAGCAGCGCCGGAATCTTGGCGGACTCCACATGGTCGTCGAACCGCAGGACCCGCCCGGTGATCTCCACCTGCAGGGCCTTGGCGAGCGAGCGGGTGCGCCGGGTGTCCTCGGCCGCGATGATCTCGGCGGATCCGAGCGCCTCGCGTAGCCGCTGTGAGGCATCGCCGATCTCGCCCATCGGCGTCGCCGCCAGCACCAATCGCCCCACCTGGTCCGCCACCACGCTCCTGTCCCTCGACCGTGTAGTCCCAAGGCAGCGTATCGGCCCAATGCGGCCGACCACGCCGCGGACTACCACCGCCATGCAATCCCCATCTGCGCCGCACCCCGTCGATCTCGGCATTCGAATGGCGGACTCATGGAAAAATCCGTGAATGCAGCTCAGGGTGTGATTCGCGCGGCGGCGCGCTCACCGGTGCGGGTCACGGTGGCGCGCACAGCATACGATCGGGGCGTGACCCAGGTGACCGACAAGCGCGCGACCCTAGTTAAGGCCGTGCCCTCTTGGTCGAGCCCCGCGCCCCTGCGTCCATCGCCCGACTTCGGGCCGCTCGACAAGCTCCAGGGGTGGGTGGTCACCGCGGTACTCACCGCGATCGCGGCGTTGACGCGGTTCATCCTGTTGGACTATCCGACCGACGCCTACACCCCGGTCTTCGACGAGAAGCATTACGCGCCACAGGCCTGGCAGATCCTCACCGGCGGCGGCGTCGAGGACAATCCCGCCTACGGGTTGGTGGTGCATCCCCCGATCGGCAAACAGCTGATCGCGGTGGGCGAGTGGATGTTCGGCTACAACGGCTGGGGCTGGCGATTCAGCGCGGCGCTGGCGGGCACGATCCTGGTGTTGCTGGTCATCCGGATCGTGCGCCGGATGGCGCGGTCCACCCTGGTCGGCGCGATCGCGGGCATTCTGCTGATCGCCGACGGCCTCACCTTCGTCTCCTCGCGCATCGGCATGCTCGACATCTTCATGGGGGTGCTGGTCACTGCCGCATTCGGCTGTCTGATCGTGGACCGCGACGAGGTGCGCGCCCGAATCGCCAACGCGGACTACGAGGGTCGAATCGATGCGAGCGAATGGGGTCCGCGACTAGGAGTGCGCTGGTGGCGCTTCGGCGCCGGTGTGCTGCTCGGACTGTCCTGCGGCACAAAGTGGTCCGGGATGTACTTCATCCTCGCGTTCGGTCTCATGAGCGTCTATTTCGACGTCTCAGCGCGGCGCGCATACGGTGTGCGTCGGCCCTGGGTCGGCACGGCGGTGCGTGATGTCGGGCCCGCGCTGTACTCGTTGGTGCTGATTCCGCTCGGGGTGTACCTGGCCAGCTACTGGGCCTGGTTCGCCAGCGAGGACGGTGTCTTCCGCTATGCGGTCGGCAATCAGGTCGGTCGCGATGGACCGTGGTCGTGGCTGCCGAATGCGCTGCGCTCACTGTGGTACTACAGCGGCGAAACGCTGCGCTTCCACGAAGGTCTGACCAATTCGGCCGGTAACCATCACCCCTGGGAATCCAAGCCGTGGACCTGGCCGATGGGGCTGCGGCCGATGCTCTACTACTACGCGGACACCGGTGTCACCGGGTGCGGTCAGACCCAGTGCGTGAAGGCCGTGATGCTCATCGGCACCCCGGCGATCTGGTGGATCGCATTCCCGGTGCTGGGCTGGATGCTGTGGCGCAGTGTGGTCCGTCGGGATTGGCGCTATGCGGCGGTGCTCACCGGATACGGCGCCGGACTCATTCCCTGGTTCTTCACCCTCGATCGGCAGATGTACTACTTCTACGCCGTGCCGCTGGCCCCGTTCCTGGTGATGGGGATCGCACTGGTGTGCGGCGATATTCTCGGTCCGGCCCGATCGGTGCACATACCGCGAAGTCCGGCGGGCACCTATCTGCCCGCGGTACCCAGTGAACGGCGCAGTCTCGGACTGCTCGCGGTCTGCATCTACCTCGGCCTGGTGATCGCCAATTTCATCTGGCTCTGGCCGATTCTGACCGCGCTGCCGATCACGCCGGGCAACTGGCACGACCACCTGTGGCTGCCCAGCTGGCGCTGAGAACTAACTCTCCAGGGCCGCCCTGACGTACTTCAGGGCCGCCTCGTCGTCGAGACCGAGCCGTCGAATGGTGGCGACGTAATCGGTTGCGGCGCGCCCTGCCAGATCTTTCGTCGGGTCACCCGAAGACGCGATGAAAGATCCTTGCCTGCCCCGGGTTTCGACGACCCCATCGGCCTCGAGTTCCCGATAGGCACGAGCGACCGTATTCGGCGCCAGCCCGAGTTGTGCGGCCAGGGCTCGCACCGTCGGGATCTTCGTTCCCGCCGTCAACTCCCCCGAGCGCACCTGCGCGATGACACCCAGCCGCAACTGCTCGTAGGGTGGAATCGACGAATCGTGGGTCACGGTAATAGTGAACATCGCACGCTCACACGTCATCTCGGGACAGCGGGCAGGACATGCACCGCGGTCCGCCACGGCCGGAACCCAATTCGGAGCCCGGGATGCGCAGCACCTCGATGCCCGCGTCCTCGAGCCGCGCATTGGTCATATCGTTGCGCTCGTAGGCGACGACCACGCCGGGCGCGAGCGCCAGCGTGTTGTTGCCGTCGTCCCACTGCTCGCGTTCGGCGGTGACCACATCGAGCCCGGTATCGATGACCCGCAGCTTGCCGATCCCCATCGCATCCGCGGCCGCCGGCAGGAACGGATCGGGGCCGCGCATGCTGACCCGGGCCTGGTCGTTGCGTCCGCCGTAATCGTCCTCGCGATGAATCGTGAACGCGCACAGCGAATCCCGGACCGCCGGATACATCACGACGGCATCGGTGTCGACCATGGTGCAAACCGTGTCCAGGTGCATGGTCGCGCGACTCTGCGCGATCGGCACGACCAGTACCGTGTGGGCGAGATCGTCGTCGAACAGACTGCGCGCCAACGCTTCCGCGCCCGCGGGCGAGGTGCGCTCGCCGACCCCGACCGCGACCACGCCGGGCGCGAGCAACAGCACATCACCGCCCTCGATCGGCGCGGTATGCGATTCGTAGGCCCGCCGCACGCCGAGGAAGCGCGGATGGAATGCGTAGATGAGATCGGTCAGCGAGGTCTCGCGCATCCGGGCGGGCAGGGCGAGTGAGGTGATCGCCACCCTCGGGCCGACCCAGAAGGACGAATCCCTGGTGAACAGCAGATTCGGCAGCGGATCGATGACGAAATCCGCACCGTGGTGCATGCGCCGCACCAGCGAGGTGTTGTCCCCCTCGAAGGGCAGTTCGTCGAAGGTCATCCCGGCCATCAGGATGTTGGCCAGATCCCTGGCCCGGACGCCGCGCAGGAAGGCCGCGAGCTCGTCGGCCAGCATATGTCCGAGTTTGCGTGCGTCGACCGCGCCGGAGATGCCCTGGATGCGGGCCGCCCCGCTGACCGAGAGCGTTTCGGCGAGCAGATCGGCGAGCAGCAGCACCTCGACGCCGCGTTCGCGCAGCACCCCGGAGAAGATGTCGTGCTCCTGCTGGGCCCGCTCGACCCAGGGAATGCCGTCGAAGAGCAATTGATCGTTATTGCGCGGGGTCAGCCGCCGCAATTCGTCGCCGGGCCGGTGCAGCAGCACCGTGCGCAGGGTTCCGACCTCCGAGCTGACCGCTAGCCGACCGCCCGGATCGCCGACACCCGCCAACTCATCGTCCGCACCGCCATCGTGCCCCGCCCGCACCACGTCTGCTCCCATGATCCGACCGTAGTTCGCCGATGGCGTAAGAGCACGCAATTGGGTGTCTCCGATTCCGACCCCAGCACACCCTAACCTGAAGTATTGTTTAGGTGAATGGAGGAGCGTGATGTCGACAACCGATTGGCGAGCGAAGGAGCTGACCCCCGGGCAGCTGTCCGAGCGTAGCGGAGTAGCGGTCTCCGCGTTGCACTTCTACGAACGCGAGGGTCTCATTTCGAGTCGCCGCACGAGTGGAAACCAACGCAGATACGCGCGCGAAACACTGCGTCGCGTCGCCTTCATCCGCATCTCCCAGCGGGTCGGCATTCCATTGAGCGAAATCCGCGCCGCACTGGACAAACTCCCGGAAGGCCGCACCCCGACCCGGCGCGACTGGGAGACCCTGTCCACCGCGTGGCAGGCCGACCTCGACGACCGGATCACCCAGCTGACTCGCCTGCGCGACAACCTGACCGGCTGCATCGGCTGCGGCTGCCTGTCGCTCGGCAGCTGCCGACTGGTCAACGAACACGACCGCCTCGGCGAACAGGGGCCGGGCGCCCGCGTGCTCGATGTGACGCTCAACTGCCCATCGAAGCCAGCAGCCTGCTGAACCGATCGCTGGTGCGGCGAATCACGAATTCGTAGGGGTAGGCGAATTTGCGGGCCCACCAATAGCCGAAGCGGATATCGAAGGAGGTATAGACGAGGAACCGATTGCGCTCGATACCGCGAAGGATCGCCGCCGCAACATGTTCCGGCGATGCGGCGTGCCTGGTGAACGTGGTGGTGAGTCGCTTTATCCTCGGGTCTTCCCTGTCCACGCCGACCAGCTCGACGCTGTGCACCAGCGGTGTGTTCACCGCGCCGGGCACCACCAGATGCACCGAAATGTCGTGGCGCCGTAAATCGAATCGCAGAACCTCGGAGACACCGCGGATGCCGAATTTGCCCGCGCTGTAGGCGGCATGCCATGGCAGCGCGAGGATTCCGGCCGCCGAGGAGACATTCACCAGTGCCCCACCGCGTTTTGCCCGGACCATCGGCGGTACGAAGTTCTCGATCACATGGATGGGGCCCATCAGGTTGACGTCCACCATCTTGCGCCAGTGGCGGTGCTCGAGGTTCTCGACGGTGCCCCAGATGGAGGTGCCCGCGATATTCATGACGATATCGAGGCTGCCGAAATCGGCGTGCACGTCGGTGGCGAAGGCGGTGACCGCGTCGTAGTCGGTGATATCCAGGGCACGCGCGGCGAGCACGGTGCCGCCCGCCTCCTTGATGGTGCGAACCGTATCCTCGAGACCCTCGGCATTGATATCGGTCAGCACCAGTTCGGCACCTCCGGCCGCGGAGGCCAAGGCGGTCGCCCGGCCTATCCCGCTCGCCGCCCCGGTGACGAGCACCTTCGCATCCCGCACTGTCTTCCTGCGCCCAAAGCCAAGCACACCGGATCCCATCTCGAATTTCCCCAATCGGTTGCACGCAGGGTACGCGGCAACCGTCACGTTCCGACGTTCATACGGCCGAAGCGGGTCGCGGAGTTCGAGCCGGCGCGCGTCGGACCCCGCGGGCTACCGCCGGTGCACCGCGAGCATCCCTGCCACCGCCCGCAGCCAAGTGAACTGCTCAGCCCGGCCGCCGCGCCGCCTTCCGACGCCCCACGGTCGACATCGCGAGCACATCGGTGACGGCCCAGGAGAAAGCGAACGGGCAATCGGCGGGAAGTGCGCCTGAGATCCCCCGGACGAATTACCGCCCGAGCACCGCAAGCATCCCTGCCACCGCCCGCGGCCACGTGAACTGCTCAGCCCGGCTGCGCGCTGCCTTCCGGCGACCGGCGGTCGGCATCGCGAGCACATCGGTGACGGCCTGGGCGAAGGCGGATGGGCGGTCGGCGGCGACCGCGCCGCATTCGGCGGTGACGATATCGGCGAGCGCTGAGGATCGGCTGGCGACGACCGGCGTACCTGCGGCCAATGCCTCCAGTGCGGCGAGTCCGAAGGTTTCGTGCGGTCCCGGTGCCAGCGAAACATCGGCGGTGGCAAGGAGTTTCGCCACCATTGCCCGATCGGTGATGAATCCGGTGAAGTGCACCGCAGGCAGACCGCCGGTCAGCGGCGGCAAAGAACGGGCCCGACGCTCCAGGGCTTCCCGCCGCGGCCCCTCCCCCGCCACGACCAGCCGGGCCTCGATCCCCGCCTTGCGCAGTGCGCCGATGGCTTCGATGCTGCGATCCACCCGCTTCTCCACCGACAATCTGCCGCAGTGCACCAGCAGCGGATGCCCTGGCACGCCTAGATCGGCGCGCAAGCGATAGTCGCGCCGACGCGGGCTGAACAGCTCCAGATCCACTCCGAGCGGCACCAGTTCGACATTGGGCGCGTTGATGCGCAGAAACTCGGCGCGCGCGAATTCCGTTGTGCAAACCACGATGTCGTAGTCATCCGCAGTCCGCCGATTGGCGATATCGGCGCATCGGCGAGCCACCGGGCCGGGCATGACCTGGCCGAGTAGTCGGTCCAGACGCTCGTGCGAGATCATTACGCTCGCCACGTCGCGGGTCCGCGCCCAGCGTCCGAATCCCCGCAGCGTCAGCCGGTCCGAAACCTCGAGCACGTCCGGCCGCAACCCGGCCAGCACATCGGCCACCCGGCGCGGATCCGCCGCCCGATACCCTCCGGTCCACGGAATCGCCAAAGCAGGCAGGGTGATCCGCACCGCACCGGTCGGCAGGATCTCCTCGGCCCGGCGCGGTCCGGGCACGATCAGCACCACCTCGTGCCCGGCGGCCACATACCCCTCGCCCAGGTGGTGCAGAGCGGTGCGCAGCCCACCCGACCGCGGACCGTAGAAGTTCGCCAGCTGCACGATGCGCACATCGCCGATCGTGCAGCGAATCGGGTTCCCCCTGGGACCGATGCGCCCAACACCGCATGAACACCCGTGAAAGACCCTGCTAACGGGTATCGGGTTCGCACCACACTCGCAGCAGCAGGTATGCCGGTCACGCGCGCGTGGTACCCCGGCCCGCCCTGGGTAGATCGAGATCCAGCGGGATGCGCCCGACGGCCAGATGTGCCTCGACCTCATCGGCGGGCATCGGCCGCGCGATCAGAAATCCTTGCGCCCGATAGCAACCCAGCCCGACCAGGGTCCGCGCGGCCACCGGCGTCTCGACGCCTTCGCCGACCACACCGAGCCCGAACGACCCGGCCAACCCGATAATGGATTTCACGATCGCCAGATCATCGGTGCTCGCGCCGAGGCGCTGCACGAAGCCGCGGTCGATCTTCACCGCGTCGACCGGAAGCGCCTTCAGATGCGAGAGCGAGCTGTATCCGGTGCCGAAATCGTCGATGGCGATCTGCACGCCCATTCGCTTGAGTCCGCGCAGCGTGACCTGGGTGCGCGCCAGATCCTGCACGACCACATGTTCGGTGATCTCCAGGCAGACCGAACTGCCGTCGATCCCGAACAGCCGCAGAATATCCTCGATCCGCTCCACGAAATCCAGGCTGACCAGCTGCACCGGCGAAACATTGATCCGCATCACCACATTCGCCGCCAGCCCCCGCCTGCGCCATTCGGCGAATTGCGCACAGGCCGAGCGGATCACCCAGCGCCCGAGCTCACCCGCGAGATTGGTGGCCTCGGCAACCGTGACGAACGCACCGGGCGGGAGCAATCCCCTGGTCGGATGCAACCAGCGCACCAGCGCCTCCAGCGCCACCACCCGGCCGGTGCGCAGATCGACCTCGGGCTGATAGTGCAGCAGCAGCGAGCCGTCGGAGACCGCGCCGCGCAGATTCAGCTCCACATCGTCCTGCAGTTCGAACTGCGCGCGCATGGCGTCGGTGAAGACCGCGACACCGTTGCCGCCGCCCGATTTCGCCGACAGCAGCGCGTGATCGGCCCGGCGCAGCACATCCGCGACCGTGGTCTCCCCCGGAATACCCACCGCGACACCGACGCTGGCGCCGCGGCTGACCGATTCCCCGCCGACGGTCACCCGCCGTCCGATGAGCTGCTGAATCCGCGTCGCCTCCAATTCGGCCGCCACCGCATCCATCGGTTTGGCCGGCACGATGACGAATTCGTCGCCGCCGAGTCGGGCGATCATGTCATTGGGATCGAGATTCTCCCGCAATCGCGAGGAGAGCGTGCGAATGAAGTTGTCCCCCGCGGTATGTCCGAGAAAATCGTTGAGCGCTTTGAGCCGGTCGAGATCGAGGAAGAAGGCGGCAACCGGGCCGGGACTTCCCTGTCTGAGCCGCTCCTCCATATGTTCGAGCAGCGCCCGCCGGTTCGCCAACCCGGTCAGATCGTCGTGCAGGGCGATATAGCGCAATCGTTCCTCGGCCACGACGCGCGCCTGCAACTGGGCGAAGAGTGCGGCGATCGCCTTGAGCACGTTCAGTTCCCGGGTGCTCCAGTCGCGATCGCCCTGTTTGATGAATCCCAGCACGCCGGTCGACTCGCCGCGCGACAACAGCGGCACCGCGGCCATCGCGACCTGCGGAATACCCGACGAACGCCGGATCGTCTCCTGATAATCGGCGGATTGCTGGGACGGCCGCACAATGATCGGCTCGGTCGCGTGTTCCAATTCCCGGAATACCGAGTCGGCGTGCTCGAAATGCACGATCTTCAGCGGGTCCGGATCCGGTATGTCACCACGGTGCGGCCACTCCGCGATGAGTACGGTCGCCCGCTGCTCTCTATCGGTATGGCGTAGGTAGCTGAAATCGACATCGAAATGCTCGACCAACCTGGCCAGCACGCGCTCACTCGCCGCCACCATCGTTGTGGCGTCGACGCCCATCAACTCGGAGGCGACCTGGGTCACCAATGAGTCGAGCGTTCGCCGAGGCACCCTATCTCCGATCGCGCTAGCTGCGGTTGCCCGCGCCCGGCACTGGAAGCCGCCTGCTGCGGACCGTGGCTGCTGCCGCATAGCTCAGGCGAAGCACCAATGCCATGATCTCATGCCCAGGCACTCCCAGCAGGTCCAGGAAACGGCCCTGAAGTGTCGTAAGTGTATCCGCGAAATCCGGTGAAATCCCTTTCAGCTCGTCGGGGTGCCGCGCATAAAGGAACAAAGGCGAGACCGGTTGCACCGCAAGACCGAGCCGTTGCGCCGCGATCCAGACCCGCTGCACGGCCGCGCCGCCGCGGGCGTAGTCGGCAAGTGATACCGACTCTGCTCCGGATCGACGCGGAAAAGTTATCGCGACCAGCGCCGAACTCGACAGCACGCGATCGCGGCTGTACTCGCCGAGTGCGGTCCCACCGGACCATTCGCGCAGCCGATCCATGACATCCGAGCGCTGCCCGATCTGGATTTTGGCCTGCTCGTCGGCGGCCAATTCCATACTCCGAATATCGATCCCGGTGCGCGAATCCTCGCCGGGCCAGCGCAGTTCGCCGAACATCTCCTGATGCAGGCGCGGAGTCAGATAGCGAATGCGATCGGATTCGCCCAGCAGCGCGGCGGCAGCGGCGAGCTCATCGGGTGCGGTGACGGCATGGACCGCCGCATCGGTGGCGGCCGCGTCCAGGGCAGGCAGAACATGATCGGCTAGCGGCGCGCCCGCGCCGAGGTGTCGGTTCGTCTCGCGGGTCAGCGTGGCCGGATAGTCCGCGGCCAGTGCGGCATCGGTGCCGTTGCCGAGATGTAGCACCACGGAAAATGGGGTGGAGTTGTTCTCGATGAACTCGTGCGCGCCGAGTATGCCGTGCGCGGCGGCCGCGGCGCGGGCGTTGTAGAGCGCCGCGCCGATCGATACCGCGCTGGCGCGATAGCCGATATCCAGTGCCGACGAGCGGGTTCGGACGAGATCGATGCGTAGCTCGTCGCCATCGACCCGCAGGTACCACGGTTGGGTATTGCCGCCCGACGGTGCCCGCTGCGCGGATTCGAGGACCTTCTCGACGGCGGACCCGTCCGGATCCGGAACACCGCCTTCGGGCACCGGAAATTCGTCGGACACCTTCTCGCACACCGGCTCCGGTTCGGCCAGCTCGTCGAGACCACGCTCCAGATCGAACCGGGTCCGGCCCGAGGACAGCTTGTGCCCGAGCCCGACCCGGCGCACCGCCGCTGCCACGATGGCCGCGCCCAGCTGTACGTCACCGCCGAGTTGCGGCCAGGTCGTCACGGTTTCGTCGATCTCGACCAGACTCGCCGCCATCCGCGCCGATAGCTCCTTCGGGTCGAGAATCCGCATGACGTGCGGCGCCTTGTCCTTGGTGGACAACCCGCGCAGATCCGCGCCGACCGTCGCGCCGAGCAGACCGTGGAACGTCGGACGGTCCGGTTCCAGGTCATAGCGCTCGACATCGAGCAGGCCGCGATCGCTGGTATCCATCAACAGCGGAAGACGGTGTCGGCGTGCACCTTCCCGGACGGCGAACTTGATATCGAGCGAATCGCATTCCTCGACGACCAGCGACAACCCGTGCAGGAATGCGTCGACGCTGTCCTCGTCCACGCCCGCGGTGGCGACCTCGACCGGCAGATACGGATCGAGTTCGGCGATCCGGCGCGCGGTCACGATGGACTTGTTCACACCGATATCGAAGATCCCGCCGGGCACCCGATTCAGATTCGACAGCTCGATGTCGTCGAAATCGGCCAGGCGCAATAAGCCACAGGTGCCTTCCAGGGCCAATGTGTAAGCGACAGCGTGCCCGACGCTCTGCCCGACCACGCCGATCGCGAGACCGGCGCAACGCTCCTGTTCGGCGCGGGTGAGCTTGTTCTGGTTGCGGTCCAAGCGAATTGCCCGAAATGTCTTTTCGCCGGGCAATCCGACGAGCGTGTGCCGCCACGAGTAATAGACCCACCGGTCCGTTTCTGGCCCACCGAGATCCGCGGGCGGCCGACGCACCTTGGCGAGTTCGGCGCGCAGCACATCACGCAGGTCGAGAATGCGGACCTGCGGCGATTTCCGTAATTGCACGAGGATCCGTGCGTCGTCGGTGGAATTTTCATCGAGAATCAGCGGGCGGTGGTCCGCGGTGAGCTCACCGTTCATGCCTGCGCCAATCCTCCGATCCCTGATCCACCCGAGGGCGCCCGACCATGCGGCGACAGCCAGGCATCGAGTGCCGCACGCTCCAGCGCAGTCAACGAACTCTGCAATTTGGTGGCTAATGACCGATATGTCCGGGCATCCCACCACATCGGAATGGTCCGATAGCGGTCGTCAGGATAAGGCACCGCCAGTATCCGATCGGCGACATACCCACCGCTCGAGCGGTACAGACCGATATTTCGCGTGGCAGTGGTGACGAAACCGAATCTCGCATCGAGCAGTCGAGCGGCATGCACGACACAGCGGGAGACCGCTGCGGCGAGCGCGGCACGATGCTCGGCCGCACGGGATACCCAGACCGCTTTCACCTCGACAACACCTTCTGGTATCCGATCGGCAACCATCGCGCGCAACTCGGCGGCACCGGGTCGACCGGCCCAGGCGCGTAGTGCGTGCACTTCGTCGGCCACACCGTAGGGCCCCTGCGCCCGCAATCCCGCGACGACCGCGCCGGACGGATCCACGGCGGCGAAGAACAGCGACGTCGAACGGCCGTCGACAACGCTGTCGTATTCCAAAGCGTGATCAACACCGTAATGCCGGTAAACCTGCAGCGCACCGCACAGATATCGGCGCCACAGATCGGGATGAGCCTCCGGAGTGGCGACATGAAAGACATATCCGGAATGCATGTCGCGAAACCGCAACACCTCGGCATCGCGTGTGCCCCCCGGGCCGACTGCGATTGTTTCGACAGTCATGGTGTTCCTACTCCGTTTGCTACCGCACATCTGCACGGTCATCGAGCCGGCCTGACCGACTCGCCAGACGACTCGCCGATCGGTTGAGTTTGCCTAGGGCAGTATCCGTCATAGGACAAGAATTAACCAGATATCTGGTTAATCTTCCGAAAACTGATTGTCTGTAGCGAAATTACCGCAGGTCAGACCCCTCGAACATGCCATCGAATAGATCATCGAGACCAGTCGGTACTGACGCAGCTAATACGAGGCAATCTCAGACCAGGATAGAGATGAACAGTTCGACCGACTCCGGCCCACGCCAGATCTCGATTTCCTCCCGGTACGCACGGGTGATCTCGGCGGATGCCGTCGCATCGTCGACCTGGGCCCACACATCCTCGACCGGATCGTGGTAATCCCCGTTCGGCTCGAACCGAGCGTAGACACCCTTGGGCACCTTGACCAGGACGTCACCGACCGGAACCGCGCCCGGATCGGAGTACTCGAAACACACGACGGCGTTGTAGTTTCCGGCCGGATCCGGCACGTACACCGTGTACATCGGCTGGTCCGAGCCCGCGCGGTCACGCAGCCGATCCTTGAGGAATTCGATCAGGTCGCTATTGCTGACCTTGAAGCTCGGACGTACCCGCGGCACCACCAGACCGCCGTAGATGGCCTCGCGGCGCACCACGATCGCGTATGTCATCGCGCCTCGACCGCCAGGTAGAGATCGATCTTGTAGGCGTGCGGATAACACTCGAAATCGCCGGTGTAGGTGCGTTTTATCTGGTTGTGTTCCTCGGCATAGGCGATCTGCGTCCACAGGTCCGTCATCACCTGCGGGAAGTTACCGACCGAGGAGAACCTGGCATAGGTGCCGCGCGGTAGCCGCGCCACCAGGTGGCCGCGGGTGACTTCGCCGAAGGATACGCACTCATAGCCGACGATCTGCGTGTTGTAGGTGCCGAGTTCACCGGAGTAGTCGGTGTAGGCGCTGGCCAGTTGACCGCCGAGTTCCTGATGCAGTACCGCCGCCCACGCGGCCTCGAGATCGTGGTCACGCAGTTCCCCGAGCGCACGTTTCGGGCTGCGCACCGGGAGCCCGGCAACCCACGTTTCGTCTCGCTCGACGATTTCAAACTGCATGGAAAGACTCTTTCGAGGTGAACCCGGGGGCGGTGCCCGCATCCGGTCGGCCAGAAAGGCCATGCTATCAACTCGACCGCGTGGTCCGGCTCACATGTCCGCGTCGTTACGCACACCTCACCGCCGCGCCGAACTGGTCGTGCGACCTGTACGCAAACGAGTGGCTATCGATGCATAGTGGAGATGATCGTTTCGTCTGTCGCTGATCATGTGGCATCCCGACACAACGAACGGAGTTCAGATGACCGCAGGCGCGATCTATGACGAATTGGACAGGCGCGCGGCACAAGTGGCCGATCAGGTCGTCACGTGGCGGCACCATCTGCACCAGCATCCCGAGCTGTCCAACCGGGAGTCGAATACCGCCGCATTCATCGCCGATCATCTGCGCTCGCTGAATCTGGACGAGGTGCGCACCGGCATCGCCGGACACGGCATCGTCGGCGTGCTGCGCGGCGGCATGGGCGGCGACCGGACGATCGCGCTGCGCGCCGATATCGACGCACTGCCGGTACCCGACCTGTGCGGTGTCGATTTCGCATCGAAGATCGTGGACAACGACTATCCCGGCGGACCGTTCCCGGTCTCGCACGCCTGCGGCCACGACTGCCATACCGCGATGCTGATGGGTGCCGCCTCGGTGCTGACCGGCGTGCGCGATCGGCTGCCGGGTACGGTGCTCTTCGTCTTCCAACCCGCCGAGGAGGGGCCGCCGGTCGACGAAAAGGGCGGCGCGAAGCAGATGCTCGACGAAGGCGCACTGGACGATCCGTCACCGACCATGGCGTTCGGCTTCCATGTCACGCCATATCCCAAGGGCTACATCGGATATCGGATCGGCAATCAGTTCGGCGCCTCCTGTCTGGCGAAGATCACCATCACCGGACAGCAGGTACACGGGTCAACACCGTGGATGGGCGTGGACCCGATGCCCGCCGCGGGCGCCGTCATCACCGGCATCGGCCAGCTGTACCGGCAGGTCAGCGCATTCGATCCGTTCACCGTCAGCATCGGCCACGTGGAGGATGTGGGCCGGTTCAATATCATCGGGCAGACCGTGACGCTCTGGGGCACCATCCGCTGCACGGTCGAGACCGATATGGGCGATATCCAGAAGCGCCTGGACACCCTCGCCGCGCATTCGGCGCAGGCATACAACTGTTCGGCGACGGTCGAATACCTGCAGGATGTGCCAGCCGTGCACAACGCCGAGGAGTGGATCAACGCGGCGCTGCCGATATTCCAGCGCGTCGCCGGGGCCGATAAGGTCACCCCGACGATCCCGACGCTTGGCTATGACGATGTCTCCGAATTCGTCAACAAGTACGGTGGCCTGTATGTGACCCTCGGCGTGCAGGATTCGGAAATCGACCCGAAAACCGGTATGCCCGTGCCGATTCCGGGCGGCCGAGGTATGGCGATGAATCACAACCCGCACTTCTATGCCGACGACGGCACGCTGGTCACCGGTGTGCGGCTGCACGCGCACGTCGCCCATGACCACTTGACCGGCCTGCTCGCGCCGAAATGACCTGCGGCACCATGTGATCGTGTGCGAGACCATCGCCGAACTCGACGCCGCGGTCGCGGATTGCTTCGCCTGCCCGCGACTGGTCGCCTGGCGGGAACGGGCGGCCAGGGAGAAGCGCGCCGCGTACCGTGACGAAACCTACTGGGGCAGGGCTGTTCCCGGTTACGGCCCGGATGACGCTCGGCTGCTGATCGTCGGGCTCGCCCCAGCCGCCCACGGCGGCAACAGGACCGGGCGGATGTTCACCGGCGACCGCAGTGGAGATTTCCTCTACGCCGCCATGTACAACGTCGGGCTGACCAATCAACCTACGGCGGTGCACCGTGATGACGGACTGCGGCTGATCGGCGCTCGGGTCACCGCGCCGGTGCACTGCGCGCCGCCCGACAATAAGCCGACACCCGACGAGCGGGACCGCTGCAGTCACTGGCTGAAGACCGAATTCGGCCTGCTCACACCGACATTGCGGGCGGTGGTCGTACTCGGTGCGTTCGGTTGGCAGGCACTGCTTCCGGTACTTGCCGCATCGGGCTGGACCGTGCCGCGTCCGCGTCCCAAATTCGGGCACGGCGCTCACGTTGTGCTGCCGCCGACCGTCGATGATCGTGCGCCGCTGCACCTGTTCGGCTGCTACCACGTCAGCCAGCAGAACACCTTCACCGGTCGGCTCACCCCCGAAATGCTCGAAACAGTGCTGACCGCTGCGGCGACCGCTGCGGGTCTTCCTGGCCGCCGCAGCTGAGGGAAGTTTCAGGACGGCGCGGTGATCTTGGTAATGACGGTGCTGCCCTCGTGGGGCGCGACGGTGACGAACTGTCGATAGGTGCGCACCGTCGCATCTAGTCGGAACTCGGTGATGACGACATCGAAGCGACCGTCGGGCATCGGGGTGATCATTACGCAGTGCTGGGTGCCGGGCGGAATCGATTTGATGCCCGCATCGATCAATGCGACCGAGGACACCGCCGCGTCCGCTGTCGTCAGCGCGCGGGCATCCGCACCCGAGCGGGTCACATAGTAGGCATATTGGAAGGCCAGGATCACATCCGGCCCGGATTCGGTCGACCCGGTTCCGTTGCCGCGCACCAACTGTTCGGTGCGCGTCGGCTCGCAGTTCGGTCCGCCGCCGAGCACCCGATCGGTGATCGTGGCCGTCGACTGCCGGGTATTGCTCGCCTCGGCCGTGTACACGAGCACCAATGCCACCGCCGCCAGCGTCCCGAAGACCGCGGCACTGCCGACCAGCCAGGGCCGACGCGGCGGACGCCGCTTCCGACGGTGTGGGCGCGTCGGGGGGAGGACACGTGGCGCGGGGCCGGGCGGGAGCATGCCCGGCCACAGCGGATCGGCCGAGCGACTCCCGCGCGTGCCGACGTGCCGGGGGATGGCAGCCGGCGGGGTCGGTGAACTCTGCGCGGCGGTATTGCCGCCGGACTCGGCTGTGTTCGACGACACCATGATCTCGCCACACCCCTTCACCGGTGCCGCTGGGGCGACCCTTTCAATGCCGTTGTGCAATAACAAGATTGCATAGATGCGTCGGTAAGGCGACAGAATGGGCCGGAGAGAACCGGTCAATGGACCAGCACGCTACGCCCGAATCGGTCGCGGATGAGCGCGGTTCCTGCGACTTTGGAGGTTTCCCACAAGCGCCGGGCCGAAGGTTCGTAACGACGGGCATACCATGATCAATCCGCGCCGGTATGCTCTTCCGGGAACGATGTCCAGCGAAAATACCAGCTCAGCAGCGCATTTCGGTGCATGCGGCGGCATAGTAGAACGCCTGCGACGATGCCGCACGACAACGATGTCCGGCCGCCGTAGTCCGTCGAACGCCTGTCCAATTCAGATAAGGCACTCGCCAGGACACCGAAAACCGCGTTATCGGAAGAGAAACCAGGAGCGACTCTCGTGCGAAACCTCTTTGCTGCCGACGGGCGATTCCCGAATGTCGTCGTGACGAGTCTCGCGGCGACCACCTCCATCGCGGGTGATGTCGACGCGACTTGGAAGGGACTCCTCAACGGCGAAAGCGGAATCGACGTGCTGGAGGATCCCTTCGTCGAGGAGTACGACCTGCCCGTCCGCATCGGCGGTCACTTGAAGGTTCGCCCCGAAACCCTGCTGACGCGGGTCGAACAGCGGCGGATGGCCTACGTCGAGCAGCTCGCGACGGTTCTCGGGCGCGAGGTGTGGCGCAATGCGGGCAGTCCGGAGGTGGATCCCGAGCGGCTCGGTGTGGCGATCGGCACCGGGCTCGGCGGCGCGGATGCGATCACCGATGCGAACACCAAGCTGAAAAACGGTGGCTACCGCAAGATTTCGCCATTGGCCGTGCAGATGATCATGCCGAATGGTCCCTCGGCGGTCGTGGGTCTGGAATTGAAGGCGAAGGCAGGCGTGATCACGCCGGTCTCGGCGTGCTCGTCGGGGTCGGAGGCAATCGTCAACGCGTGGCGCATGATCGCGATGGGTGACGCCGATATGGTCGTCACCGGCGGCGTCGAGGGATACATCGATGTACTCCCGATCGCGGCGTTCACCATGATGCGCGCGATGAGCACCCGCAACGACGACCCGAAGGGCGCCTCGCGTCCCTTCGACAAGGATCGCGACGGTTTCGTCTTCGGTGAGGCCGGTGCGCTGATGGTCCTCGAGACCGAGGAGCATGCCAAGGCTCGTGGCGCGACCATCCACGCGCGCCTGCTCGGTGCCGGCATCACTTCCGACGGATACCATTTGGTCGCTCCCGCCCCTGATGGCGATGGCGCGGCACGCGCGATGACCCGGGCCATGCAGATCGCAGGTCTCACCCCGAAGGACATCACCCACATCAACGCCCACGCGACCGCTACCCCCATCGGTGACACCGCCGAGGCGAACGCGATCAACAAAGCCGTGGGTAACCACGCTTCGGTCTACGCGCCGAAATCCGCGTTGGGACATTCGATCGGCGCGGTGGGCGCACTGGAATCGATTCTGACCGTGCTCAGCATCCGCGACGGTGTCGTGCCGCCGACCCTGAACCTGGACAACCTCGATCCCGAAATCGATCTGGATGTCGTGCACGGCGAGGCGCGCAACCAGGAGATCGAGTACGCGATCAACAACTCGTTCGGCTTCGGCGGCCACAATGTCGCGCTCGCCTTCGGCCGGTACTAGCGGACGAGAATGGCGCGCGGGTAGAGCAGCTGGAATCCGAGCTTCTGCACGTTCTGCTGCGACTTCGAACCCGGCAGTGTCGTAACCACCGCGAGGTCACAACCGGCGGCCGCCGCCGCGGCGAGGCGCATCGACAGCAGTGCGCCCTGCACACCGCGGCGGCGGAATTCGGGAAGGGTTGCCGCACCGCATAATTGGGCTACGCCGTCGCTGAGGCGCAGGCTCGCACCGCCGGCGGGCTTACCGTCGATCATGGCGAGCGATCCGACGAAACCGCTCGTCGCGGTGAGATCCCGCTCGGCCTGTTCGAGGGCCTCGCGCGGGAAGTCCTCGTGCGAGGCGACGCCCTGGGTGTCCGGGGTGGCGAAGCCGTCGACGACGACGTTCACCCAGGTCTCGAATTCGTCGTGCCCGACATCGCGGATCTCGATGTCCTCGATCGGCTGCGCCTGCCGCCCCGGCTCGAGCCGCAAGCCCAACACGTTCTCGAATCCGAACAGCACGTAGCCGCGCCGCGTCAGGCGTTCGACAACGGCCGGATCGGCCAGCGTGGAGACCTCGACCTGGACCGGCGCCTCTCGCTCGGCGAAGGCTTGTTCGACCGCGTCCAACTCGGCGTCATCGAAGGCAGCGCCGTTCATGCCGACGCCGACCACCTTGTCGAGCGGCGAACCCGGGCCCGCCCACACCGCGAGGCCACCGCCGATGGGGCGCACCAGTACTCGCTGCTGCGGGTCCCGGTGGGCGGCCGCGCGAGCGCCCTCCTCGATCAGCGTCCGTTCGGCGTGCTCCACCCGTGCGGCGAGGTCCTGTCCGGCGAACAAACTCGGGGCGAATTCAGTTGGCATGAGGCATTCCTACCTTGTCGGTAGCACCGGATTCACCTGGTTTTACCACCGGTCGGGTTCGGCGTGTCGCTCGTTCTGGTTCGGTCATCGATTCACTTGTGGCCGTCCTGTGTGATCCTCGGTCCGGCGACGCGCTATCCGACCACGGGCGGTGGTCCGAATCCGACTCCAGAAGGTGGTTCGGCAGACGGGCGGCGAACTATCGTGAGCGTATGCCTGTTACCGACGGTACCGAACCGCCAGTCATCTCCGGTGTGCGCCGGTCGTTCGTGACAGCCCGCGATGTCCGGTTCCACGTCACCGAATCCGGACCCGAGGACGGTCGCCCGGTCGTGCTGCTGCACGGCTGGCCACAGCACCACTACGCCTATCGGGATCTCCTCGCCGACCCGCCCGAAGGACTCCGGATCATCGCCCCTGACCTGCCCGGATACGGCTGGTCGGGTCCCGCGCCGCATCGGTGGTCGAAGGAGGAGGTCGCCTCCGATGTGTTTGCGCTCCTCGATGCGCTCGGCCTGGAGCGGGTACTGCTCGTCGGCCACGACTGGGGCGGCTACATCGGTTATCGCATGGTGCTGCGCGAACCCGACCGCTTCGATGGCTATCTGGTGCTGAATATGGCCCATCCGTGGGTACCGCCGACGACGGTCATGCGACAGATCTGGCGCTTCCTCACCTACCAGCCGCTGGTCGCCACGGTGGGCGTACCGCTGCAGCAGCGCACCCGCTTCCTCGAATGGCTCATCAGCGGGGCGATCACCGACCGCAGCAGGGTCAGTCCCGAAGTGATCCGCATCTTCGCCGACCGCTTCCGAGATCCGGTCTGCGCCCGCGCCGCCACCGACACCTACCGCACCTTCTGGCTGCGCGAAATACCGGATGCCGCACGTCATCCCGAACGCCGCCGTGTCACCATCCCGATCCGCGTCCTCTTCGGCGTCGACGACCCCGCCGTCCACCGCTCCCTCGCCGCCGCCGAAACCGCCCGCGGCGCCGACGACTACACCTTCGAACCGGTAACCGGCTGTGGACATTTCGTCGCCGACGAACGCCCCGAACTCGTTCGCGCCCGCTTGATCGAACTCGCGGCTGACACGAAGTAGCCCATGCCACTTCGGCTTTCGCGCCCAAGCCTGGATAATGCGACCGTTGGCCGAACTGAGGAGAGACCCGTGAGCGAGCGAATCAACAGCACAGCGCCCTGCAGCGCTGGCAAGGTGCGGTCATGAGCCGACTGGCAGTCGTGACCGGTGCGTCGTCCGGCATCGGAAAGGCAACGGCCGCGGCCCTGGTGGCGCGCGGCTTCCAAGTGATCGGGACGAGCCGGAATCCGGAGTCGATCCCGGCCGCCGACCGAGTGGCGGAGGTCGACTATCGCGCGCTCGATCTGACCGATGCCGAGTCGATTCGCGAATTCGTCGACGGGCTGGATGGTGTCGATGTGTTGATCAACAATGCCGGCGAAAGCCAGGCCGGACCGCTGGCCGAACTACCGACCGCGGCAGTCGAACGGCTGTTCCAGCTCAATGTGCTCGGGCCGGTCGCGCTCACCCAGGCCGTGCTTCCCGGAATGCGGAGCCGTGGATATGGGCGGGTGGTCATGGTCGGCTCCATGCTCGCCAGCTTTCCGATGCCGTACCGGTCCTCTTATGTCGCAA
Source organism: Nocardia vinacea NBRC 16497 (assembly GCF_000308835.1). GTDB lineage: Bacteria > Actinomycetota > Actinomycetes > Mycobacteriales > Mycobacteriaceae > Nocardia > Nocardia vinacea. Next base: position 21,245 of record NZ_BAGN01000202.1, read on the forward strand.
CCAAGGCGGCCGTGCGGGGATTCGCCACCGCGGCTCGATTCGAGGAGTCGCCGTTCGGCGTGTGGATCACCGCCGTCGAACCGGGCCAGATCGATACCGGGCTGCGTGAGCGGCGCACCAAGTACATCGACGAGAACTCCCCGCACACCGCGGATTTCACCCGCTTCATGACCGCTCTCGATCAGCAGCAGGCCAAAGGCATTACGCCACAACGGGTTGCCGCCACCATCGTCGCCGCCGTCGAAGACCGGCGGCCGCGGCCGTTGTATGCGGTCGGTAGCAATGCACCCGCCATGTTCGCGCTGCGTCGCCTGTTGCCGCGCACGGTCATCGAGAAGGTCATCGCCAGGGCCTACGGGTTGTCCCGGTGATCGCTTGCGGTTCGGATCGGTGATCATCGGGGCAGCTGATAGGTCCACGGCAGATACGCCCGTTCGGCTCGAACAACTGCCGGGCGATCTCCGCCGATGCCGACAAGGTTCGCGACGCAGTGCAGCCGCGAGGCAAATACCGGCGGAGTGTCGCCGCCTTGTTCATCTGTACCGCGATATACCCGACTCTGTCCTCGGCAGCGTCGAAGTCACCGCGATAACCGCCCGACCGGCATCGCGGATGATGCGGTCGAGGTCGTCGATGATGTCGCTGATCGCATCTCGGGTCCGATCCGCCTGCGCGGATGCGGCCGGCTCCCTGTCGAATTCGATACCGATCTTGTTGAGCTGCAGTCCGGTATCGAGCAGACTTCGAACCAGGTTATCCGCGATTTCAGCGAAAGCGACTGCGTCACTGTCCCATTCGCCGCTCTCGGGCTGTCGATGCGTGGCGATGCGGTCGAACTGCGTGTCCCACATAATAATTCCTCTTGCCGGACAGATTCACTGAACTGCCACGGCCGCCGATTGCCTGGAATTCGTTCAGCGCCGGAAGTACCCCGCATTCAGCTACCGCAAACTCCTCGAGCCGCAGCGGCGGTATCCGGCCACGAACATATGTTGCGCGAAGTATGCTGGGCCTATTGCCATGAGCGCCGCAGCGGAGCAGTGTGAAGATGTCGGTGGCGCCACCGGGGCGCTGCCCTGAACACCGAGGGAGTCGCTCGTGTACGCACGTTCTACCACTATTCAGGCGCAACCCTCCGCTATCGATGCCGGGATTGCGCATGTACGTGACGAGACAATGCCGGCTTTGGAAGACATACCCGGCTGTGTCGGACTATCGTTGCTGGTCGATCGCCAGTCCGGCCGGTGCATCGTCACTACCTCATGGGAAACCGAGGAGGCGATGAACCGCAGCGCCGACCGGGTTCGCCCCATTCGAGATCGCGCGGCCGCGGCATTCGGCGGCGGCGGCACCCAAATCGAGCAATGGGAAATCGCCGTCCTACATCGTGACCACCGCGTCCAGCAGGGTGCCTGCGCCCGCGCAGTCTGGATGAGGACCAACCCGGATCGACAGGACGCGGGAATCGAGACCTACAAATCCCAAGCCCTGCCCGGCATGGAATCCCTCGAGGGTTTCTGCAGCGCGAGCCTCCTGGTCGAGCGCGAATCCGGCCGTGGCGTCTCCTGCGTCACCTTCGACACCGCCGAGGCGATGGAACGCAATCGCGAAGACGCAAACGCTCTGCGCGAGCGAATCACCCGTCAGGCCGGAATGGAGGTGGTCGACATGTGCGAATTCGAGTTGGCCATCGCCCATCTCCGCGTCCCCGAATTGGTGTAGATCGCACGGCTGTGGCTCCCGACCGGTTGACCGGCCGGGAGCCGTCGGCGTCAGTCCGCGGCGAGGCTGCTGAGCAGCCCACCGGTGCGAAAAGCTACACCGTCACCCGGGAATCAAGCTCCGTAAAGCGCCCGAAGGTCGCGTTTGTACACTTTGCCGGATTCGTCCCGCGGCAGAGTCGTGACCACACGCAAGTGGGTGGGAATCTTATATCGGGCAATCCGGTCGGCAAGCCCCGCACGAATCGCGCTCTCGGTGAGCGTTGTCCCGGATCGCGCAACCACATGAGCCGCGACCGCTTCCCCCAAATCGCCCGCATGCGGGACGCCGAATACGGCGACGTCCTCTACCCCCGCTATTGCAGCGATAGCGGCCTCGATTTCGGCAGGATAGATATTGACGCCTCCCGAGATAATGATCTCGCTGGAACGCCCTGTGAGGTAGAGATAGCCATCGTCGTCGAGGTACCCGGTATCACCGACGTCGAGGAAGCCAGGAACCGGACCGGCCGCCCCGGCATCGCGGTTGAGGTACCGGAAATCGGGCCAGTAGTCGGCACCACGAACGAATACATTCCCGATCTCGTTCGGTGGCAATGGTTTTCCATCTTCGGTAGCGACAACAACATCGGAACCGTCTGCGCCACGGCCGACGCTCCCCGGATGTTCGAGCCATTCCGCGGCGCTGATCCAGGTAATGGTGCCCGCCTCGGTACAGCCATAGAACTCGATCACAGCATCGCCGAACCACTCGATTGCCGCGCGTTTGACAGCGGGCGGGCACGGCGCCGCAGAGTGGATCAGGTGCGTAAGACTGGAAACGTCATAGCGACAAGCCATTTCGGCAGGCACCGACAACAGCCGCGACAGCATCGTCGGCACCACCTTGGCCTGAGTGATCCGCCGTTCCGCGACCAGCTGCAGAAATCGCTCCGCATCCCAACGCGGCATAATCGTAATATTGGTCCCCATCCGCAGCCCCAACACCGCAACCGCATTGGGACTGGTGTGATACAGCGGCCCAGCCACCAACATCTGCCCACCAGGCGCCAATCCCATCCGTCTCGCGGTCCCACCCGCGATGGACAGCAGCTGATGCGGCGTCATACGTTCCCGAAGAACACCTTTCGGCGTCCCTGTAGTACCCGAGGTATATATGAGCCCCATAGAATCCGCGATCGCACCTTCGAGATAGCCGAGCGGTTCGGGATGATCCCGGATCCACTGCTCAACAGTGCGGTGCCGACCGGTGGGCTGCGCCAACGCCGCGTCGAACCCTGCCTCCTCGAGCAGTTCGGTCGGCATAGCGACCTCGACAATCATCGGCCCCACCCCGGCTGTCTCGCACGCCTTTTCGATGGTGTCGATGAACTCTGTATGCGCGAGAACGACGCAAGCGCTGCTGTCTTCGAGGACATGCGCAACCTCGGCGGCCCGCCAGCCGGTATTGATTGGAACGGGATTGGCTCCACAGGCGGCGATCGCAAGGGAGGACTCGAGAAACTCGATGTCGTTGCGCAACATCACCGCGACACGATCACCACGAGCAATCCCCGCGGCAATAAACGCCGAAGCAAGACACCCAGCGCGGCGATGCGCCTCCGACTGAGCGCGCACCCGCCCACCGCAGGCGATCGTCGGAGCGGCCGAGGACGCATCGTTCATGAGCGCATTCTGTCAGGTACGAAGGTGATGAGCGGTGGCTCATGCGCTGGTGATGCCGATGAACTCGACGGCGCGGGTGATGGACGACCTTGCTCAGAAACGAGGGTCGCGAACGGTGAGGACGTTGACAGACACCAAAGCCACTGATACTCATATGCTATGACTGGGCCGGATGATTTCGAGTTCGAAGCCGTCTACCGAGGCACGGGTGGCCCGTTCGGGCCGGGCGTCAAACCGCCGTGGAGTATCGGGGAACCCCAGCCGGAACTCGCCGCGCTGATCGAGCAGGGCAAATTCCATGGTGATGTCCTCGATATCGGATGCGGGGAGGCGGCGATCTCGCTGTATCTGGCCGAGCGGGGTTACACCACCGTGGGACTGGATCTGTCGCCGACCGCGATCGAGCTGGCCCGCGCCGAGGCAACCAGGCGCGGCCTGGCCAACGCCTCCTTCGAGGTCGCCGATGCCACCTCCTTCACCGGCTACGACGGCCGCTTCGACACCATCGTCGACAGCACGCTGTTCCATTCGATCCCGGTCGAGTCGCGGGCGGGCTACCAGCAGTCGATCGTGCGCGCCGCGGCGCCGGGTGCATCGTATTTCGCGCTGGTATTCGACCGGGCCGCCCTGCCCGAAGCACCAGTACCGGGACCGGCGCCGGTCACCGCTGACGAGCTTCGCGAGGCAGTGGAGAAGTACTGGGTGGTCGATGAGATCAGGCCGGCGCGAATACATGGCAACCTGCCTGTCGGCGACTTCGGGCCGACTGCCGACGGTCCGATGTTCCGGTTCGAGGGCATCCGCGACGAACCCGGTGGCCGCAAGTCGGTTCCCGCCTGGCTGCTGTGCGCCCGGCTGGGCTGATCCGGCACGAAGCCAGTCCACGGGCTGCGGGCACCTTACTCGAACGGTACGAACATTTCGTCGCGCCAGCGGCCGCGCTCGTCGAGCAGATTCGGGCGTGCCAAGCTGGCGGGGTGAAGTCGGAGGCGGCGGAGATACTCGACATCCTCGATCAGGTGATGGCGATCGTGCAGGCCGGGCCGCAGGATATGAGCTGGCAATCTCGGTATGCGGATGCGGCGGAGCTCATGGGCGATCTCACCGACCATTCCGAGCTGATTCGGCGAGGTGATATGAGCCGATTGCCCGATCTGAGATTTCTCTTCCTCGCGACCGGCCCGCTGTGTGAGATCGCGGCCAGCAGTGGGTGGTTGGAGACTTACACGGTGCTGGGCAACCAATTCGATCGGTTGTATGAGCGGTCGCGGTAGCGCGATGCCGGCCTCGGTCCGGGTGAACCGGTCGGCCTGGCTATGGTTACCGGCGACGATCAGCCTACGGGGAGCGTGAACGTGACCGAAACTGCGCGCCTACCGCCGATCGAGGTCATGATCCCGGTAGCAGCCAAGGATCTGCCCGGCCTCGACGCCTGTATCACCGGGCTGAGGGCACACTGCCGCAATCCGATCCAATCGGTGAATATCGTTGGGTCCGCGCGCCTGCATGCACAGGTACGGACCGAACATATGGTGCAGTGGATCGATGAGGAAGCGGTCTCACCGACACCGGCCTCCATCGAGGCGGCCCTGCGCACAGCGGGCGGCGATCACCACAATTCGTCCTGGTATTTCCAGCAGCTGATCAAACTGAACTGCTTCCGCATCCTGGCGAGCACGGTCCAGCACGTCCTGGTGCTCGACGCGGACTACGCGCTCGTCGACGATGTCGTGTTCGTCGAAAACGATGGCAGATCTTATCTGGCACTCGGCTATCCGCTGCAATGGCGCCTCGACACCCGCCAGCACGCGATCCCCGACCGCCACTCCGCGATCACCGCAGCGACCCGACTGCTCGCCGAGTGGCGGCCGGTCGACCCCTACAGCGGGATGCAGCATCACATGGTGTTCGACAGACAAATCCTTGCGGACCTGATGCGGCGAGTCGAAGACCAGCACCGGCGACCGTTCTGGGAGGCATTCCTGGCGACGATCGAACACGCCAAATGGACCGGTGCTTCGGAGTATGTGCTCTACCGCCACTTCGCAGCGAAGTTCTTCCCGGAACAGATCCGGTCACGACACCTCGACGCCATCGACATCATCCAGCCCGCCGAAAACGCTTTGTGGACATTGACCGACGCTGTCACCAGCCTCCGCCGGGCGGGAGTCAGGGCGATCGGATGCCACAGTTTCCTCAGCTACCGCAACCGAATCGCCACGATGGACTACATACCCGACCAGTTACGCAGCCAACTGCAAACAACACCCGGGGCACTGATGCTCGACCTCGACCAAGGTGCCCTCCACATCACCCCCGCAACGCCACCCCTGGGTCGCGCCGAGCGTCTGCGTCGAACCCCGGGTAGTGGGTGAAGTGTCGTTCGCCGAGTGACGGCCGCCTCGCCTGGCGCCAGGATAGCGGCCCAAGGCCTGACCAACCGGGCAGCAGCGTAAATCCATGAGCAGCAGCGCTTCTCCCGCGCCGAGCGAATCGATGTACGGCTGTCGGTGATCTCGGCTACGACGCCGGTGAGACCTTCGGACGGCACTTTGTGGAGCGGATCACCAAGCCGCGTTCCGAGTGGTACCTCGCCGTACCCCTTGGTAGGTTTCGGCTTATTCGCGCAGCGTCGCGCATCACCTCCAGCCTTCGACTCGCAGAACCTTCCTTCGATCCAAGTTTGTGCGCCTCTTTCGTCATGGAAGCAGGTGGGAATCGTCATACCCACGCAGCCGATTTCGCGGCCATTCTCGACGGCGAAATCGGTGGCGGCACCGATGGAACTTTCACTCATCGCACCGCGACGACACCGCCCACCCCGCATGCTGCACGCCTGCTCGCAGGGGTGCATGTCCTGTCCCATCAAGCCTTGGAGAACCGGTGGCAACCGCACTACCTCACCAGCCCGCGGAACTCGACGCGGTCATCTTCGACTACAACGGCGTCATCGGCCTGCAGCCCACCTTTCCTATGTGGAACAGGCTCGCCGAACTCGCCGGATGGCACGCAGACCAGCTCGGGCTTTTCCAAACCGCCTTCTGGAGCGCGCGCGAACCCTACGATTCCGGCGAATTCGATGACACGGATTTCTGGACCGCCGTGCTCGGCCATCGCCCGGACCCGGAACTGCTCACTCGGTTGCGCGCCGTCGACACCGCACTGTGGACCCGGACCGACGACCGCGTCGTCGCACTCCTCCACCGTGCCCGGCGGGCAGATCTCCCGATGGTGCTGCTCTCCAACGCACCCCATCCGGTCAGCGATGCCCTCGACGCCTCCGACTGGCGCACGCTGATGACCGACGCCCTCTACTCGGCTCGGCTCGGCATGAACAAACCCCACCCCGATACCTACCGAAAAGCACTCGCCGCGACCGGAGTTCACGATCCCGGCCGCGTCCTGTTCGTCGACGACCGTGCCGACAACTGCCAAGCCGCCGCTAGCCTGGGTCTACGCGCTCTTCACTACACCGGCTCACCCGCCGATATCGAGGATCACCTCCGCCTCGCTACCATCGCCGCGTAGGTCCCCGCGAGTCGTCACAGGATTTCCGGGACCGCTGCCGAGCGCGGCGGGGAGGAGGCCCTCTGGGTGGGCGTGAGGGTCGCACCCACCCAAAACACGCAAAACCAAAGAGGCGAGTGCTCTACACGAGCACTCGCCTCCTATTGGTGGAGCTAAGGGGAATCGAACCCCTGACCTTCTCGATGCGAACGAGACGCGCTACCAACTGCGCTATAGCCCCGTGCGGCTCCGGGGAACCGCGCTGTGACACTGTATCAGGCGGGGTGGGCAGACTCCGAATCGTGTCGGTGACCTGGGCGGATGGGTCAGGCGCCTGCGGCGCGGCGCATGTCGCCGGTGCCGCGGCGGAGGGCGCGGGCGGTGGCGGGGTCGAAGGTTTCCAGGTGGTCGAACATCGGGTCTTCGTCGTCCACCTCGATGAGGGCAGAGCGGCGGCGCAGGGCGCGGGCGGTATCACGGTCCATGACGCGCTGTTGGGCGCGCTGCTCGGCCTCGCGTTCGGCCTCGATGTGCTCGCCGCGACTGCGGGCCAGGCGGGCGAGGCGACGGCGGCGGATTTCCTCCTCCATGCGGACCTGCTTGCGTAGGTACGCCAGGTAGGTCACCAGGACGAGCGCGGAGCCGCCGCAGCCCCACCAGAACATGGGACTCAGCGCCACCGAGAGTCCACCGAACGCGAGGGCGGCCAGGACCAGGCCGAGCACCGCGCGCTGACGGAAGGTGTAGCGGGCCGCGCGCGCGATGGCGTCGGCCTCCGGGTCGAAGCCGCCGCGACCGCGCCGGGTCGGCACGAAATCCGAGTCGTCGGAGTCGGATTCGTCGAATCGGGCGGGCGCCGCCGTCCGGGCCGGCGGGATTCGGGCACCGGTCGATTCGGTGTGCTCTAAAGCCACCCGGTCATCATCGGCGGTCGCCCGTTGCTTCGCAGCCGTTCGGGCCGTTGCGATTTCGGCATCATCGGAATCGGCGTCGTCAGGTTCTTCGGCTTCGTTGTCGAATTCACTATCCGCACCGTCGAATTCGTCATCCGTGTCGTCGATTTCGGCATCGGATACCGCCGACTCGGCTTCGGGCGGGTTGTCCGCGGGATTGTCGTCCTCGGTGACCTGCTCGTCGGCCGGTGGGGTCATCCGGTCCTCCGCATCATCGCTGTGGGAAAGCTTTCTCTGCACTCGGGTCGGTCGGTAATCCGGATCGCTGTCGTGTCCGGCTGCCGGGCCACTCTTGGTGCGCCGCTTGGAACCTCCGCGGTGCAATACGCGGGTCGCCAACGCCGCGTCGGTCGTCTGCCTGATCCTGGGGTGCCGGTCGGCGAGGATCGGGAACAGCACAAAGACCCAGAGCACGACCAGGCCGATCCATAGGATCGAATTCGGCATCTCGCCTCTGCACCTCCGTCCCCGCCGCATCGTCCGCTCGGCCTTTCGACCGGGTCGCACCGCGCCCCGTCGCGGTGCGTTCGCTCGCCGCAAAACGCCTCGGACGGACGGAACGTCCGGCCGCCGTGAGGCGTATTCGGCACTGCCTCACAGGCTGATTGCCGGTGGCGCGGGACGCACCTCCGACGTCCGTAGGTTAATTCCGTGGCGCACCAAGTTCGGTCAGGCGCGCCGTGCACATACGCCACACCCGTCACAGTTCCACCATTTTCGCCGCGCGCCGAACCCGACCGGGCGCGTCGGAAACAGCACGGCCGTACAGATATTTTTCAGGGCAGCGTGGCCCGACCGTCGCGCACCAGTCGATCGATGACGGTCCCCGCCACCTCCTCGACGGTGATGCCGACCAGCAGGTGATCGCGCCAGGCCCCGTCCACGTCGAGGTACCGCTTCAGCAGCCCCTCCTCGCGGAACCCCACATTGCGCAGAACCGCCTGACTGGCCAGGTTTTCCGGCCGCACGGTCGCCTCGACCCGATGCAACCCGACCGGCCCGAAGCAATGGTCCAGCCCGAGCGCCAACGCGGCCGTAGCCACGCCCTGTCCGCCCAAATCCTTCGCCACCCAATAGCCGATCCACGCCGAACGCAGTGCGCCACGCACGATATTGCCGATGGTCAGCTGCCCGCTGAACGAGCCGTCGACCTCGATCACGAGCGGAATCATCGCACCGCGCCTGGCCTCGGCCTTCAGACTCGACCACAGCGACGGCCAGTTCGACACGTGGTTGCGCGCCTCCCACGCACCGCGCCCGGTCGGCTCCCACGGCTCCAGATGTGCCCTGTCGCGCAACCGGATTCGGCTCCATGCCGTCGCATCGCGCAACCGCACCGGACGCAATGTCACCTCCCCGGCCGCGACGCGCACCGGTCCCAGATGCGCGGGCCAACCTGGATGCTGCGTGACCCGGAACACATTCATCGTCTCCACGTCTCAGCCACGCTGTGCGAGAAATGCGACCCGGACCTCGTCACCGGTCCTGATCTCGGTGTCGTCCGGGTCGATCACGATCAGACTGTTCGCCTCGGCCAGCGTGGCGAGCAGATGCGACGAACTACCCGCGCCGCCGCCCAGCGGCTGCACCAGGTAGTCGCCGGTGGCCTCATCACGCATGAGTTGCGCGCGCAGGTAACCCTTGCGTCCGGCCATCGAGGTGATAGGGGTGATCGTTCTGGCACGGATGATCCGGCGCATGGGATGTCTGCGCCCCAACGCGATTCGGATCAACGGTCGCACCATGACCTCGAAAACCACCAGAGCGCCAACGGGATTCGACGGTAGGAGAAAAGTCGGCACCTCATCGCGCCCGAGTCGACCGAAACCCTGTACGGAGCCAGGATGCATGGCGACCCTGGCGATTTCGAGTTCACCGAGACCTTCGAGTGCCTCGCGCACCTGCTCGGAGGCCCACCCGCCGATGGCGCCCGCGATCACCACGACCTCGGAGCGAACCAGCTGCCCCTCCACCACATCGCGCAGCCGCCGCGGATCCGAACTCACGATGCCGACCCGGTTCACATCCGCGCCCGCGTCGCGCGCGGCGGCGGCCAGCGCATAGGAATTCACGTCGTAGACCTGTCCCGGTCCCGGCGTGCGATCGATATCGATCAACTCGCCGCCCACCGAGATCACCGACAGCCGCGGGCGCGGATGCACCAGCACCTTGTCCTGACCGACCGCGGCGAGCAGACCGACCTGCGGCGCACCGATGATGGTGCCCGCACGCACCGCGACGTCGCCGGGCTGCACATCGTCACCGATGCGCCTGACATAGTCACCGGATCGCACCGGCTCGTACACCTTGATCCTGGCCCGGCCGCCATCGGTGAAATCCAAGGGCAGCACGGCATCGGCCAGCGTCGGCAGCGGCGCACCGGTATCGACCCGCACGGTCTGGCGCGGCTGTAATCGGATCGGCTGCTTGGAACCGGCGACCACCTCGCCGACCACCGGCAGCGTCAAATCGACGAGTTCGCCGTTCTCATTGCGGATATCGGTGCCCGCGGCGGACACATCGACGCTGCGCACCGCGTAACCGTCGATCGCGGCCTGATCGAAGCCGGGCAGCGGCCGCTCGGTGACCACATCCTCGGCACACAGCAGGCCTTGCGCCTCGGAGATCGCGACCCGGACCGGCCGGGGCGCGACCGCCGCGGCCGTCACCTTGATCTGCTGATCCTCAACCGAGCGCATCCAGCCCTTCCTGATCCCTGTCGCACCGACCCGATTCCGCGACCGCGCAACCGAACCCGCGCGACGAAGATGAACCATCATTCGTACCCGACGGTCCACTATCGGCGAAACCCGACGCCCGCGCCTATCAGTCGTAGGTCGTCAGCTGTGGGTCCCAGTCCGCACTGAGCCGATGCTGCAGCCACTCCCGCAGGGCGGGGCCGTATTCGTCTCGTTCCAAAGCGAAATCGACCGCAGCACGAAGATAACCGCCCGGGTTGCCCAAATCGTGGCGCGACCCACGGTGGACCACCACATGGACCGGATGGCCCTCCTCGATGAGCAGTGCGATCGCGTCGGTGAGTTGTAGCTCGCCGCCGGTGCCCGGTTCGATCCGGCGCAGCGCGTCGAAGATGGCGCGGTCCAACAGGTATCGGCCCGCGGCCGCATAGGTCGACGGCGCGTCCGCGAGCGCGGGCTTCTCCACCATCCCGTTGACCCGCAGCACATTCGGGTTCACCGCATCGGGCACCGGCGCGACGTCGAAGACACCGTAGGCGCTGACCTGTTCCTTGGGAACGTCGATGGCGCACAACACAGTTCCGCCGCGCTTGCGCCGGACCCGGCTCATCACATCGAGCACGCCACACGGCAGCACCAGGTCGTCGGGCAGCAGTACGGCGATGGCGTCCTCGTCGTCATCGAGGGCGCTCTCGGCCTGAGCGACGGCGTGGCCGAGGCCGAGCGGCTCGTCCTGGACCACCGAGGTGACATCCAGCAGCGCGGGCGCCTTGCGCACCTTCTCCAACAGGTGGAACTTGCCGCGCTCGGCGAGCGTGCCTTCCAGCACCAAGTCCTCTACGAAGTGTGCGACCACACCGTCTTTACCCGGCGAGGTCACGATGACCAGCCGCTCCGCACCGGAATCGGCGGCTTCCGTCGCGACCAGTTCGATGCCAGGAGTGTCCACCACCGGCAGCAACTCTTTGGGCACGGTCTTGGTCGCGGGCAGGAACCGCGTCCCGAGTCCGGCCGCGGGCACGACGGCCGTGCGGAAACACGACACGACCGCGCCATTCGCGGATTGTCCGGCCTTTGCTGTCATACGCCTACCCTATCCATCCGTCACCGGCCCGAAGCGGCCATCACGCCGACTCGGGTCCCGGTGAGCTTAAGGTGATCACCGTGGAGATGCCCGGCAAGCGCGACAAACATGCCTGGCGGGCGGAAATAGGTGCTCGACGGGCCGCGATGACCAGCGCCGACCAGGAAGACGAGGCGCGTGAGCTAGCCCACAGTGTCGCCGAACTGGACGTCCCCGAATGGGTGTGCGCGTATGTGCCGGTGCGCGGTGAACCCGGATCGACGGCGATGCTGACGGCTCTGCGAGCGGCAGGCGCCCGGGTGCTGCTGCCGGTCACCGGACCGCCGGGACCGTTGCAATGGGCCGAGTTCACCGGCGTCGATGACCTGCGGCGCGCCAGATTCGGACTGCTGGAACCCGTTGGCGAGGTGCTCGCCGATGCGATCGCATTGGCGGAGCTGATCCTGGTCCCCGCGCTGGCAGTGGATCGCCGCGGTGTTCGGCTCGGCCGCGGCGCCGGGTACTACGACCGGACGCTGCCCGCGGCCCGGCCGACGGCGCGGCTGATCGCGGTGGTCCGCGATGACGAACTGCTCGACCGGCTCCCCGAGGAACCGCACGATCTGCGCATGGGCTGGGCCCTCACACCGCACGGCGGACTGCATCGATTGGGTGGCGCTGAGGATGCGGAATGAAATGCCGATTAGCGGTGTTGGCACTGTCGGCTGTAGAGTGCCAGATTGACGAACCATGCGGAGGATCCAGTGCCAACTTATTCATATGCGTGCACCCAGTGTGACAACCGCTTCGACATCGTTCAGTCCTTCACCGATGAGGCGCTGAGCGTCTGCTCGGAGTGCTCGGGCAAGCTGCGCAAACTCTTCAACTCGGTCGGCATCGTGTTCAAGGGCAGCGGTTTCTACCGCACCGACAGCCGCGGTGGCTCCTCGACCGCCAGCGAGCCCGCGAAGTCGGACAGCGGTGCCGGCAGCTCCGCGTCGGGTTCGGATTCCGGTTCTGCCAGCAGCTCCAGCACAACCAGCACGGCCGTCGCCAGCTGAGTTTCCCCTGGTAGAAGCAGCCCTGTGGGAGTTATCCCCAGGGCTGTCGTTATCCACAGGGCACGCCTTTCTCGGGCGAGTCGCAGTGCCGGTGACCATACGCTCCGAGCATGGCTCCCCTGGGCATCATTCCGTCCGGCAAGACCCGATCCTTCGCCGATCTCGGTCGCGGCGACTCGCTGCGCTCGGCGATCTGGAATAGACCGCCCTGGGTGAACGCGCTACTCGCCCGCCGGCTGCTGGCGGCGGCACTCACCGCACTCGCGATCGTCCTTTTCCTGCGCGGCGATCCCGGCAGCGCACGCACCGAGGTCGTGGTCGCCGGACGCGATCTACCGCCGGGCCATCTGCTCGATGCGACCGATCTACGTTCGACACCTCTGGAATCCGGCACACTGCCCGCGGGCGCGGTCGCCGATATCGCCGTCCTGGTCGGCGCGACACTGACCGGCGGGATGCGCACCGGCGAGGTATTCACCGATCTGCGCATCGTCGGACCGCGACTTGCGGCGGTCGCCACCGGCGCGGGCGATGCCCGCATCGTGCCCATCCGGCTGGCCGATTCCGCGGTCGCGGAGATTCTGCGGGCGGGTGACCGGGTGGATGTCATCGGGGCCGAGGAACAGAGCGGTCCCGGTACCCGGCCGGCCCGGCTGCTCGCAATCGACGCCGCGGTCGTACTGGTATCCGGCCCCGGTGACCGGCGCGGCGCGCCCGAGCGCGTGGTACTGGTCGCGATGGACGCCGAACACGCCACCGCGGTTGCCGCCGCCTCGCTGCGCACCGCGCTTACCGTAGTTTTTCATTGACCAGAATTCGCCGAGAATTTGCCATCAAGGTCAACTAGCATCGGTCGATACGGCAGCCCGAACCGCCGAGCACAACGAGTCAGCTCCCACCCGAAGAGGAGATATCGGCAATGCTCAAGGGTTTCAAGGATTTCCTACTCCGCGGAAACGTTGTTGACCTGGCAGTAGCCGTGGTGATCGGTACCGCGTTCGTCGCGGTCGTCACCGCGTTCACCAATGGCATCATCAACCCGATTCTCGCCGTCTTCGGCGAACGGGATGACCTCGGCCTCGGTTTCCAGTTGATTGCCGATAGACCGGCAACCTTCGTACAGGTGGGTCCGCTCATCACCGCGGCCATCAACTTCGTGGTCATCGCGGCGGTGCTGTACTTCGTGCTGGTGCTGCCCGCACTGCACGCGAAGAAGCGGTTCGGCACCACCCCGGACACCAAACTCAGCGATTCCGAGGTGCTGATCCAGATCCGCGACCTGCTCTCCGACAGCCAGCGCAGCGCGGGCGGACGTCACGAATTTTGAATCGAATTCCCTGCCCGACAAAAGAAACAGGAATTCGGCGGCGCCACAATCGCATACGGTAATTCACTGCGCCACAAGGCAAACGGGCCCGTCGCACACGCGACGGGCCCGTTCACATATTCGAGCGAAAGACTCAGCCGAGACTGAACGGCTGCCCCCACAACGTCGTCCAGGTGATGACGTTGTCGGTCTCCACCTCGACGCTGACGAAGGCACGCGCCTGCGCGTAGCCACCACAGCCGCTGAGACCGATGGTCTCGTCGGCCCAGGTGACCGAGCCGCTGCCGCCCTTGAACTTATTGCGCTTCTTGTGCGCCTCATTGCCGAAGTCGTCGGCCTGCTCGAGATCGAGCACATAGAACGACTGCGCCTGGCCGGGGCCGAGACTTAGATTGGCGCCGCTGGTGGCGCCAACACTCGGCTTGACGTTCTGACTGTCGCTCCAGTCCAGACTACCGGTGACGCCGCCGTCGGCACCGCCGCCGTCGATATTCACTTGGCAGGCAACGACATAACCCGGGAAGATCGCGCCGTTCCAGCCATCGGTCACATCGACCTGCGCGCTACCGGACACCCACGCATTGCGGTGCACGGGTGTTGCGCCCATGGACGGATTGATATTGGCCGATTCGCCGACCAGCCGAATGGTGAGAACCGTTCCGTCGGAAAGCGTTTTGACGATTTGACCGCCCGGCAGCGGAATGAAGGTGTCGGCATTCGCCGCACCGGTGGACAACAGGCCGAGTGCCAGCGCGGCGGCACCGCCGAGCCCGGCGACGCGCGCCACAAACTTACGATCGATCATGATTGGTACTACCCCTAGCGATTGAGTTCGATGAATTCGATTCGGCGAGTAGAGATTCGACAGATCCCACCGCGGTCAGCCGATGCTGAACGGCGCTCCGTACAGGGTGACCTTGGAGTAGTTGTCGCCGATGATCTCGACAACGGTGTAGGCACGCGCCTGGGCGTAGCCCGCGCAGCCCTGGATCTCGATCTCCGCATCCTGATACTCGACCGAGTAGCGACCCGGCTTCAGAATGTCCTTGTAATCGATTTGAACGAACTTGACATCGCCCGGGCCGAGATTGAGGCCGATCGACCCACCGAGCGAACCGCCCGAGAGGTTGATGCCGCCGGAAACCCCGGCCGAGATCGCGTTATCGGCGATGCTGACCTGGCAGCCGACGATATAGCCGGTGCTCAGCTGCGATGCGCCGTGCGTCGAGGAGTTATTGGTACCCGGCGCCCCGGAGGCGCCGTTATTCGGGCCGATGGTGCCCTCGGGAGTGATGGACACATCGGCAATGGCGTTACCCGAGACCCACACGACTCGGCCCGCGCCATTGGCGGCCAAAGATGGTGAAATCAAGGCGTGTTCACCCGTCCGGCTGACGGTCACACCCGGGCCCAGCTTCTGGCCGTCCGGCAACGGCACAAAAACATCGGCGTTGGCAGCGCCGGTCGAAAGCAGGCCCATCCCAGCAGCGGCGGCGACAACGGCACCCGCGATGCGGACACCTCGACGCAGACCGCTGGTGCGGTTCTTGCTCATACTTCCCCTCATCGGATTCTAGCGGTCGTCCTCGGGGTACCGAGGCCGAAAACCCTTTCATGCGGACACCGCTCGCTGGAAAGACATTGGCCAGCAAGCAGTTTGCCGACAATCTCGTCTGTGGACGATCTTGGGTGCGCACAATATTAGTGGTTTCCGCCGAATTCCTGTGAGATTTCGCACATGTTACCGCTCGATCCGCTACGATCTGCGAATTTGGCTGGGTACCAGCGGGTTTCACAACGAAAACGGGCCCGTCGCGAATGCGACGAGCCCGCTTACGTTTTCAGGGTTCGATGATGCCCCTGTCGATCAGCCGAGGCTGAACGGCTGGCCCCACAGCGTGGTCCAGGTGATGACGTTGTCGGTCTCCACCTCGACGCTGATGAAGGCACGCGCCTGCGCGTAGCCACCACAGCCGGTCAGACCGATGGTCTCATCGGCCCAGGTGACCGAGCCACTGCCGTTCTTGAACTTGTTGCGCTTCTTGTGCGCCTCGTTGCCGAAGTCGTCGGCCTGCTCGAGGTCGAGCACGTAGAACGACTGCGACTGGCCGGGGCCCAGGGTGAGGTTGGCACCGCTGGTCGCGCCGACACTACCGGTGACGGTGTCACCGCTCCAGTCCGCGCTGCCGTCGACACCACCGGTGGCACCGCCACCGGAGATGTTCACCTGGCAGCCGACGGTGTAGCCCGGGAAGATCGAGCCGCCGCCGTCACCGGACACGGAGACCTGGGCGCTACCGGACACCCACGCGTTGCGGTGCAGCGGGGTCGAGCCCATGGACGGGTTGATGTTGGCGGATTCGCCGGTCAGGCTGATGGTGACGACAGTGCCGTCGGACAGCGTCTTGGTAATCGAGCCACCCGGCAGCGGCACGAAGGTATCGGCGTTCGCGGCGCCGGTGGAGAACAGGCCAAGAGCGACAGTGGCAGCGGCGCCGACACCGGCCACCCGTGCCACGTTCTTACGGTTGATCATGCTATTAATCCCTCGAGGGTTGAATCGCTTGAGCGAGAAGAATATTCGTGGATTGACCGACGTCAGCCGATGCTGAACGGCTGCCCGTAGAGGGTGGTCTTCGAGTAGTGGTCACCGATGATCTCGACGACGGTGTAGGCACGCGCCTGGGCGTAGCCCGCGCAGCCCTGGATCTCGATCTCGGCATCCTGGTACTCGACCGAGTAGCGACCCGGCTTCAGAATGTCCTTGTAGTCGATCTGCACGAACTTGACCTCGCCGGGGCCGAGGTTGAGGCCGATCGAACCGCCGAGCGAACCGCCCGAGAGGTTGATGCCGCCGGAAACACCGGCCGAGATGGCGTCGCTGGCGATGCTGACCTGGCAGCCGACGATGTAGCCGGTGCTCAGCTGCGATGCGCCGTGGGTGGAGGAGTTGTTGGTACCAGGGGCGCCGGAGGCACCGTTGTTCGGGCCGACCGTACCTTCCGGCGTCACATTCACATCGGCAACGGCGTTGCCCGAAACCCAGACCACACGGCCGGCACCGTTGGCCGCCAACGAAGGCGAAATCAGGGCGTGCTCACCAGTACGGGTGAGCGTCACATCGGGTCCGTTCTTCTGGCCGTCCGGCAACGGCACGAAGGTATCGGCATTGGCAGCACCGGTCGAAAGCAGGCCCATGGCCACGGCCGCGGCAGCGCCGACGCCCGCGATCCGGGCACCGCGGCGCAGACCGTTGGTGCGGTTCTCGCTCATACTTCCCCTCATCAGGTTCTAACAGTCAACCTCGACCATCGAGGCTGGACGTTGGTCCTCTCAGGCCCAGCTCAGTTTGTGCCCCGATTGTTGCCGATATGTAACCGGCTGTTATTTCGGCGCAACGGTCAGTGCTGGCATCGGAACCGAGCCGGGTTCCGCCGAGTCGACAAACGTACGTGCCGCACCCGGGCCCGCGAGGTCCAGCAGCGTGGGTGGCTCGTGGCGAGATTAAACCGACCAGTAACGGTCTGGCAACGTAAGTTTTCGTTAAGATCAATGTGATCTAGATCACAGGGTCTCAAATGCTCATATTGCTTGACGTGCATAAACAGGAAATAAGCGCCACCCGAACACCCTCAAAAGGTGGCCGCAGTCGCAACGATGCCGATGGTAACTACGGGACAGCACCGTACTTGAAGCTCTAGCAAACTTCAGCGTGAGGAATTCGCAATGGATGAAGGCGCAATCGCGAACGATGGTACGTGGCTGGACCGTAGATGAGTCACGAGCCGTGATGGGGTGGCACCTGCGACCTGAGCCAGTCGTCGGATAACGATTCGGTCTCGTCGCCGCGCTCGTCACCGGTTGTCTCCGGGAGGACCTCACCGAAAATTTTTGCCAGACGCGCCGCGTCCCTCGCCCGGCGTGTCGCCGGACGAGGGTCGTCGGAAGAGTCGGCGGCGGTAATTTATTCCGCCAATCCGGACAGCTCGCCGATCACTCGGCTGGCGAGCGGACCGAGGGTTGCCATGCCGTCGCGGACCGCGGCCCGGCTGCCCGGCAGGTTTACCACCAATGTGCTGCCGGAGATTCCGGCCAGACCGCGCGAGAGACCGGCGTCGAGCGAACCGGCTACGCGACCGGAGGAACGCAGCGCCTCGCTGATCCCCGGCAGTTCCCGGTCGAGCACCTGCGAGGTGGCCTCCGGCGTGACATCGCGCGGGGACATACCGGTGCCGCCGACGGAGATGACCAGGTCGACACCGCCGATCACCGCGGTGTTGAGCGCATTGCGGATCTCCACCTCATCGGCCTGCACCGATACCGAAGCGTCCACCAGGAAACCCGCCTCGGTGAGCAGCTCGGTGACCAGCGGCCCGAGCGAATCCACACCTCCATGCGCCGTTCGATCGTCGACGACCACCACCAGAGCACGCCCCGCGACAGGAGCATCGATTTCCATGTTGGTAACCGTAGCGTCCAGATCGACGAGGTGGGCGTCGGCTCCCGGTCGTGCCGACAATCCGCCCGGCAGGACCCGCATCATCGGCCACCGTCCGCGGCCGCACCGGAGAGCGTCACCTCGACTGTCTTGGGGTTGTTGCCTTGTTCATCGGTGTAGGTGACCTTCACCTTGTCTCCTGGCTGATGGGAACGGACGGCGGCGATGAGCGCGTCGCCCGAGTCGATGGTGCGGCTGTCCACCTTCGTGATGATGGAACCGGCCGGAATGCCCGCCTTGGCGGCCGGGCCGTCCGCGGTCGCCTCGAGCACCCGTGCGGCGGCGTCCTGCGGGCGCAGCTTGATGCCGATCTGGGCGTAGGTGGCGTGACCGGTCTTGATGAGTTCGCCGGCGACCCGGCGGGCCTGATCGACCGGGATGGCGAAGCCGAGGCCGATGGAACCACTCTGCTGACCGGTCGCCTCGCTGCCGCCGAGGCTGGCGATGGCGGTATTGATGCCGATGAGCTTGCCGTTGGCATCGACCAGGGCGCCGCCGGAGTTGCCCGGGTTGATCGCGGCGTCGGTCTGGATCGCGTCGATGACCGGTTGCACCTGGCTCGGGGTGCCCTCACCGTTGGTGGAGACCGGACGGTTGAGTGCCGAGACGATGCCCGTGGTCACCGTGCCCGCCAGCCCGAGCGGCGAGCCGATGGCGATGACCGGCTGGCCGACCGCGAGATCCGACGAGCTGCCCAGTTCGATCGGGGTCAGTCCGTCCTTGCCCTGCACCTTGATCACGGCCAGATCGGAGACCGGATCGGCGCCGACCAGCGTGGCCGGTGCGGTGGTGCCGTCGGCAAAGGCGACCTCCATTTTGGCGTTGGCGCCACCTCCGGAGGCGACATGGTTATTGGTGAGGATCAGACCGTCGGAGGACAACACCACACCGGAGCCCTCGCCCTGTGCGCGATTGCTGGCGACCTTGATCATCACCACGCTCGGCAGCACCTTCTGCGCCACCGCCTGGGTGGAGCCGGCCGGTGCGTTGGCGACATTGCTGACATTGGGCTTGGGCGCTTCCAGGGCATTGGTCACCGTGGCGTGGCCGTTATCGGAGCGGGTGACCAGCGAGCCGACCGCGCCACCGACACCACCGCTGACGAGTGCGAGCGCGACCGCGCCGACGACGAGACCGGTGCGGACCGGGCGGCGTGCGGGTTCGGGCTGCGGCTCGGCGGCGAATACGGCGCCGGGATACGGCCCGCCGGGTGGGGTGGGCGGGGCATAGGACGCCTGGGCATATTCCTGGCCCGCCTCGGGACCCGGGAATTGCCGAGAATATTCCGGACCCGCTTCGGGACCGGGGAATTGCTGAGTCGGGTTGGGCGGCATGCGTTGCTGCCGTTGCTGCCAGATCGTTGGACGCGGTGTCGGTGCCTGAGGCCCGTATCCGGATTGCGCGTAGGTCTGGCCCGGTGGTGCGACCGGGATCTCCTGGGTCGGATGCGGACCGGGCGCGGCGTCGGCGTTATCCGGCTGCGGCGTCAAGCCTTCCTTGGAATCCTCGGTCATTTTTCTCCTTACGTCTTCGACCAGCTTGGCGACGACGACTGAGAGCGGACTGAGACGCTGCTTTCAGTTTTCCGAGTATTGCGGACGGACCGGGTACGGCCCGCCACCACCTTAGTCTCGAACGGCGTCAATCGGTTACGGAGTCGACCACGCCGTCGAGCATGCTCGCGGCACCCGGTAGCACGATCCGGATCAAGGCGCCGCCGCGCTCGGAGGTCTCGATGGTGATCGTGCCGCCGTGCTTGGTCACCACCTGTTTGACGATCGCCAGGCCGAGCCCCGAGCCCGGCATGGACCGCGACGCCGTGGTCCGATAGAAACGGTCGAACACCAGCTCGCGCTCGGGGGCGGGGATACCCGGTCCGGCGTCGTCGACATCGAGCTCGAGCAAGCCGCGACCGGTTTCCCGCATGGTGACCTTCACTTGCACGCCCGCCGGACTCCACTTCGCGGCATTGTCGAGGACATTCAGAATCGCCCGCTCCAGGCCCGCCTCATGGCCGTATACGAACCAGGGCTGCAGCTGCGCGGCGAACTCGATGGAACCGCGGCGGCGGCGGGCCCGCTCGAGCGCGCGCTCGGCCACCTCGCCGAGATCCACTCGCTCGTAAACGGTTTCGGGTGCGTCCTCCCGGGCCAGATCCACGAGATCGCCGACCAGGGTCGACAATTCCTCGATCTGAGCCATCACATCCGCGCGCAGCTCGGCCATGTCCTGTTCCGGAATCTGCGGTGCGCCAGGGCGGCTGGAGGCGATCAGCAATTCCATATTGGTGCGCAGCGAAGTCAGCGGCGTGCGCAATTCATGTCCGGCGTCGGCGACCAATCGACGTTGCCTACCGCGCGATTCGGCGAGTGCGCGCAACATTGTGTTGAAGCTCTCTGTGAGCCTTGCGAGTTCATCGTCACCCGTTACCGGAATCGGCGTCAGATCATCGGTGCGGGCGACCCGTTCGGTCGCCGCGGTGAGCCTTCCGATCGGGCGCAGCCCGGTGCGACCGACCGCGGTACCCGCTGCCGCTGCCAGCACCACACCACAACCGCCCACGACGAACAGCAACCAAGCGAGCCTGTCCAGTACCTCGCGGGTCGGTTGCAGCCGTTGCGAGATGACCAGCGTCGCGCCGGAATGCGTCGGCATGGCGAGCACCCGCTGATTACTCACGGTGCGCAGTGACGAGGGCAGCTCACCGTTCGCGACCGCGAGTTCCTGGGTACCGACCGGCGGAATCGTTTGCTGTGGCGGCATATACGCCTTGTCTTTCGCGTATATCAACGCCACTCCGACATCATTGGAGTACAGGCCGGCCAGCACGATCGACTGGAAACCCAAACTGTCGAAATTATTGTTGATCATGGTGTTCGCGCGCGCCTCGAGCTGTGCGTCCACATCGGCGTTCAGTGCGCGGGCCACCATGGCATAGGCGGCGATAGAGGTGACGGCCACGGCGATGGCGACCACCGAGGCGGCGAGCAGGGTGACCCGCCAGCGCAGGGAGACCGACCTGGTCAGGGGCATGGGCGGGCGCATATCCGGCGGTTCCGAGGGATATGCGCCGAGCGCGGCGACCACTTGTCGCTTGGGATTGGTTCTGGCCATGGCGTGTCGACTCGCCTACGGGGGTGTTTCGCGCAGCACGTAGCCGACACCGCGCACGGTGTGGATGAGCCGGGTCTCGCCCTCTGCCTCGGTCTTGCGGCGCAGGTAGCCGATATAGACCTCGAGCGCATTTCCGGAGGTCGGGAAGTCGTAGCCCCAGACCTCCTCGAGAATGCGGCTGCGGGTCAGCACCCGGCGCGGATTGGCCATCAGCATTTCCAGCAGCGAGAACTCGGTACGGGTCAGGCTGATCGAGCGGTCGCCTCGCGTCACCTCGCGGGTCACCGGATCCAGCGACAGATCAGCGAACGTCATGGTCTCGGAAACCTCGCCGGAATCGGTGGCCCGGCGGCGCAACAACGCGCGCAATCGGGCCAGCAATTCCTCTAGCGCGAATGGTTTCGGCAAATAGTCATCGGCTCCGGCATCGAGTCCGGCTACCCGTTCGGAAACCGAATCCCGCGCCGTCAAAACCAGAATCGGCAGATCGTCTCCGGTGCTGCGCAAGCGTCGGCAAACTTCGAGCCCATCCATCCGGGGCATCATCACATCGAGCACGAGTGCGTCCGGTCGCTGCACGGTTGCTTTCTCCAGTGCGTCCACACCGTCGACCGCGAGATCGACGGTGTAGCCGTTGAAGGTCAGTGACCGGCGCAGCGATTCCCGGACGGCACGATCGTCGTCGACCACCAGAATGCGCATGCCCCCAGTTTGACCGCATCGACTGAGAGTCGACTGAGAGGGCGCTGCCCGACACGCCGCGCCAGCATCGATGCCGCCCACTAGGGGCTGGACGAGCGACCAGCAGGTTTGTGATCACGTACAGATCTCGACGGAAACGGGCAACCGTTTTGGGCGACGAAACCCGTTCTGAGTAGCCATATTCGAGTGAATTACAGAGTGACTGCCCCAGATTGCCGTTAGTCACTCTGCGCGGTATGTTCCCTGCGGTAAAAAGAAGACCTCTAGTTGGTTCTCAGCGGGTTGAATCAAAACCGAACAGCCACGCGCCATCCGGGGGCACACGTGCAAGCTCGTGAAGCGGAGGCAACGGAAGCGGATGGAAGCTGCACCGCGGTCCTGGCAATTCAGTCTGTCCAACTGGTCGGTCACTCGCAAGGTTGGCATCGTGCTGGTCCTGCCCGTGCTGCTGGCCACCGTCTTCGCCGTGCTCCGCATCAACAACGAACTGCGCACCATGTCCCAGTTGGATGCGGCGACCGAACAGGTCATCATCATTCGCCCGATCGTCAAGTTCGGAACGGCCACCGAACAACTCGCGGTCGCGGCGACCGCCTCCTGGGGTAACACCGCGGATCCGGCGACGGACGCGGCATTGACGAAATTCGATCAGGCGCTCGCCGATCTCGAGGCCGGAATGCGCACCACCAAGGTGAGCACCCGGGTCACCTCCGAATTGGCCTCGGCCGTCGCCACCGGCACCACGATGCGCAATAGCCTGCGCAACGGATCGCCGATGATGGTCGGTGAACAGGCCGATGAGATCGCGGTTCGCATCGGCAACGCGTATGCGCTCTCGCCCTCGGTCGAGGACCTCGTCATCCAGCGCTACTTCCTGCAGATCGGCGCGATCCAGAACGCCCGGCGGGTACTCACCCAGCAGCGCATGATGATCGGCTCCCCCGAAGCCGGCCGCAATCCGAGCGTGCGCGCGAAGGTGCTCACCTCCGCCGGTGCCGAGATGACCATGGTCAATACCTACGGCATCATCCTTCCGGACAATGCGCCGAATATGCGGCCACTGCTGGACGCGGTCGGCATCCGCCTCGGCGCATTCAGTCAGAACGGTGGGGATCCGACATCGAATCCGGCCGTCCTGGATTCACTACAGGTCAGCTCGGACACCTACGAGAAGACGACCAATTCCCTCGCCGACACCATCGATAGGGCGCTGGCGCATCGGACCACCGAGGCGCAGACCGGTGCGCTGCGCGAGACCACGATCGTCATCGGCATGCTGCTTGCCGGTCTTGCGCTGGCCCTCGCCGTCGCGCGCACGCTGGTCGTGCCGGTGCGCAGGCTCCGCCGCGACGCGCTCGAGGTCGCGCACGTCAAGCTGCCCGACGAACTCGCGGTTGTGCGCAGCGGTGGCGCCACCCCGGAGATCACCCCGGTCGGCGTGCACACCACCGACGAGGTCGGCCAGCTGGCCCGCGCCGTCGACGAAATCCACGAGCAGGCGCTGAATCTCGCCGCCGATCAGGCCCGACTGCGACTGCAGATCGGGAATATGTTCGAAACCCTTTCCCGCCGTAGTCAATCCCTCGTCGAACAGCAGTTGTCGCTGATCGAGGATCTCGAACACGACGAGGACAATGCCGAGCGGCTGCAAAGCCTGTTCCGCCTCGACCACCTCGCCACCCGCATGCGCCGCAACGGCGACAACCTGCTGGTGCTCGCCGGTACCGCGCTACGCCGCGGTCAACTACACCCGGTGCCGCTATCGGACATGCTCTGGAGTGCTGTCTCCCAGGTGGAGGACTACCAGCGGGTCGAAATCGGCGCGGTTCCCGACGGCATCGTCGCCGGTGAGCCCGCTGTCGATATCGAACATCTGCTGGCCGAACTGATCGATAACGCGCTGCGCTACTCCCCGCCGACCACACCGGTCGCGGTGATGGTGGCGCGCGCGGTCGACGGCGGCTACCTGATCGAGATCACCGACCGCGGCCTCGGCATGTCACTCGAGGATCTGCAGCTCACCAACGACCGGCTGGCCTCCGGTGGTGAGGTGACCGTCGAAACCGCCCGCCGCATGGGCCTTTTCGTCGTCGGCCGCCTCGCCAAGCGGCACACCATCACGGTGAGCCTGCGCCGCACCTCCACCATGGCGCAGCAGCCCGGCATCACCGCGAGCGTGCACCTGCCCGGCGCACTGGTCGCGCCGCCGCTCGATGCGACCGATCCGAACCAGCGGGCCATCGAAGCGCAGGCCATGGCCGCGTTGCCCGCTACCTCTCAACAACAGCCGCCGCGCACGCTGGTGCCGGTGCCGAGCCTGCCACAGCGTGAACCGTCGCGGTTCGCGGTCACCAGTTCCGGTCTGCCACAACGTCGTCCGACCATGCGCGTCGCCGACGCTCCTGAGATACCCGGCGATGATCACACCGAAACCTCGGTCGACGTATTCGCGGAGAACCCGAGCAGCCGCCGCGGCGAGGACGACCGGTCCCGCATCGCGCCGTTCGGGCCGCCGACCCCGACGGATGAGCCTGCCACCGGACCGAATTCGGTCATCGACGTGGAACCGCAGGTGCCCCTCGGCGCAGTCACCGATCTGTGGGCCGAACAGCCCGACGAACCGGTGGACACCGGATCGAACCCGATAGTCTCCCGCGAGCCCGCCGAGCCGCATCCGACCGCCGTCCTGCGGCCGCCGCTGCCGACCAGAAGGCCCGGCGCCGCAACGGAACCCGAGCCGACCTCGACCCGACTACAGCCGGTCTCGGCCGACGCCGCAACCAATACCTCGACCCGACTACAGCCCGTGCAGGGCGAATCGCCCACCCCGATCTATCAGCGGATGGTCTCGGAGTGGTTGGTCGAACCTGCGACGGCGCAACCATCGCCCTCGGCATGGACCTCCCCCGCCGACGCGGGCTGGACGGCCGCCGAGCAGGCCAGCCATCCGACCGCCGAGGCGCGCACCGTCGGCGGACTGCCGATCCGCAGGCCCGGAGCGCAATTGGTGCCCGGCGGCCTCGCACCGGTGGAGGAACCAGGCGTACGCGATCCGGAGGAGATCCGGAACAACTTGACCAGGCATCTCAGTGGGGTCCGCAGCGGGCGGGCCGAAGCGCAGTACAACGACGGAGGGCTTGTATGACCAACCCGAACAGCACCACGGACGAGAACCTCAACTGGCTGGTTGCCCGCTTCACCAAGGATGTGCCCGGAGTGTCGCACGCGGTGCTGGTGACGGCGGACGGTCTGCTGCAGGCGACCAGCCCGAATCTACCCGCGGACCGCGCCGAACAGCTTTCCGCGGTCACCGCGGGTCTGGCCAGCCTCGCCACCGGAGCGGCATCGCTGTTCGACGGCGGCAAGGTGATGCAGTCGATCGTGGAGATGCAGCGCGGCTACCTGTTGGTGATGAGCGTCGGCAACGGGTCGCACCTGGCCGTGCTCGCCAACAAGTCGCACGACATCGGTCGGATCGGCTACGAAATGGCCCTGCTCGTCGACCGTGTGGGCACGGTGGTCACGGCCACCGCCCGGACAGCCGTCTGATCCAACGATGTCGAGTCCATTCGGCCACGGACCGAACCGGCCGACCACCCGCGTCAGACCGTATGCCCTGACCTCCGGGCGTACCGAACCCGCGGTCGACCTACCGCTCGAAGCGGTTATCGAAACCCTGTCGTACACTGCGCATCTCGACTGGCCGGCGGGCGATCTGCGCACCGAGATCCTGCGGCTGGGCACGCACCGGCTGTCGGTCGCCGAGATCGCCGCCCACCTGGATCGACCGCTCGGCATGGTCCGGGTCATGGTCGGTGACCTCGTCGTCGACGGCGCGCTGCGCGTGCATTCGACACTGACCGACGAGGCGAGCTTCGACGAGCGCCGTTCCCTTATGGAGAGGACTTTGCGTGGACTCCGTGCCCTATAGGCAAGGCGGAAATTACGGGCAGCCCGGCAACTCCGGATCCGGCAACGCCGGATCCGCCGAGGCCGACACTCGCGTCGCCTCGACCAAGATCGTGGTCGCGGGCGGCTTCGGCGCGGGCAAGACGACCTTCGTCGGCGCGGTATCGGAGATCGTTCCCCTACGCACCGAGGCCATGGTGACCCGCTTTTCCGACGGTATCGACGATCTCGCCGATACCCCGGATAAGGAAACCACCACGGTCGCCATGGATTTCGGCCGCATCATCCTGCCGGGCAACCTGGTGCTGTACCTGTTCGGCACGCCCGGCCAGCGCCGCTTCTGGTTCATGTGGGACGACCTGATCCGCGGCGCCATCGGCGCGGTGGTGCTCATCGACACCCGACGGCTCGAAGACAGTTTCGCCGCCGTCGACTTCTTCGAGGCGCGCAAGCTGCCGTTCCTGATCGCGGTCAACCGCTTCCCGGACGCGCCCCGCTTCCCGATCGCCGAACTGCGCGAGGCGCTTTCGGTGCGTGAAGGGGTGCCCATCGTGGATATCGACGCGCGCAATGCCATGGAGGTCCGCCAGGCGCTGGCGGCCGTCACCGAATACGCGATCGCCCAACTGAAGGCGCTCGAATTGGAAGGAACCGCTCGACATGCATGACGTCCGGTTGTTCGCTGCGGCGGACAACGGCGCAGTGGTGGACCAGTTCTCGATGGGGTACTGGGTCGCCGCACTCTCCTTCGGTGTTTCGGTGCTCGGCGCCGTGGTCGGGCTGGCCTGCGTACTACACGCGGCGCGATCGTCGCGGTTCCGGTTGGTGTGGGTGACCTCGGCCGCGGTGGCGCTCGGCGGCGTCGGGGCCTGGCTGTCGACCTCGGTCGCGCTGCTCGGCCTCGATATTTCGGGTACCGCCGCGCGCTTCGACGGCGGCAAGATGATCACGGCCATGGTGACCTCGTTCGTCGCGGTATTCGTCGCGCTGATCATCATCGGCCGTCGGCTGCAACTGGCCCGGCTCATCCCGGGCGGACTGGTCATGGGATTCGGCATCGGCCTCACCCTGTATCTGGGGCTCGGATCCATCCGCATCCAGGGTTCGATCGATATCTCCCCGTGGCTCGCGGCGGTGGCGATGGCGGTCGCGGTGCTCACCGGTGTTGGCACGCTGTGGTCGTTCCAGGCGCTGCACGGTCTGCTCGCGCGAGCGGCCACGGTGCTGCTATTCGCCGTCGGTGTGGCGGGCATGTATTACGCCGGGGTCGCGGCCGTCGACCCGAACATCGATACCACCGCGAAGGCACCGGACGGACTCACGCTGTTCGAATTCGTCTTCCCGATGTTCGTCATCGGATCGCTCGCGCTGACGGTCCCGATCAGCGCGGTGCTCATCGCACCGGACCGACGCGAGACGGCGGCGGCGCTCGAGGCCAAGCGCCGGTCCGAGCTGCGGCCGGACCGGCTCCGGTCCGAGCTCCAGTCGGTGCGCTGAGCCGACTGGAGCTCGCTGCCGATCGGATCCGAGGAGGGTCAGGCCTTGGGTGCCGGCATCGCCCCGACGGTCTTGCTCGGATCGATGATGCCGATCGCCTCGCCCTGCGGACCGGCGATGACAGCCGAGCGTCCAGCGGGTGAATCCGCGATCGCCTGCAGCACCCGGCCGCCCAATTCCGTTGTCTTGGCGACACCGGCGTCCACATCGTCGTGCTGGAACCACACCAGCCAATACGACGGCATACCGTCGGCGGGCTTATTGGACTCGTCGGCTATGCCACCGACGCCCTCGGTTCTGGACGGCGGGGTGAACACCACGTACTCGGCGTCGCCGAAGTCGAATTCGGTGTAGCTGAAGCCGAATACGTCGCCATAGAACTTCTTGGCCGCCTCGATATCGCGGGTGTGCAGTTCGTTCCAGCCGTAGGCGCCGTGCTCGTTGTAGACGGCCGCGCCGTTGTGTCCCGTCGCCTGCCATACCGCGAAGACCGCGCCGACCGGATCGGTCGCGACGAACATCCGGCCGAACTCCATGACATCGAAGGTCGGCACGATCAGCTCACCGCCCGCCTGCTGCACCTTCGCCGCGGTGGCGTCGGCATCGGTGACCGCGAAGTAGGTGGTCCAGACCGATGGCGTGCCCGGCATCGACGGCGGTTTCGGACCGATTCCAGCCACCGGCGCGCCGGCTTTCAATGCCATCGGATAGCCGCCCGAATCCGGGCCGCCGTCCTGGATCTCCCAGCCGAACAAACCCTCGTAGAACTGCGCGGCCTTACCCGGATCCTCGACCTGACAGTCGATCCAGGCCGGTGTTCCCTCCGGCCATGCCTCGTTGCGTATGGGCATCGGTCATCTCCGTTTCCAGTGAATAGGCACCTCCACGGACCTGGTCAACCACCGGGCGCCGACAGTTTCGGTGGGTTCGGCAATGCCGCCGATTTCGGCCCACGACACCCCCTACAGTGAGAGATATGCGTTTGGGGCTGGACTACGCAGCGGGCCGTCCCGGCGGCGCGGCAATTCGAGCGGCCGGTTTCGATTTCGTCGTGCGCTACCTCTCCGAGGGTGGTCCGACCCTGCCCGGCAAACAGTTGACCCCGGCCGAGGCCGACGATCTGCGGGCGAATGGCATCTCCATCGTGTCGAACTGGGAGACCACCGCGGCCAGGATGCTGGACGGCTACAACGCCGGAATCGTCGATGCCCGTGCGGGTTTGGCGCAGGTTCTGCGCTGTGGCGGTCGGTCGGATCGGCCGATCTACTTCTCCGGGGATTTCGACTCGACACCGCAGGATCAGGTGGCGATCAACGCCTATCTCGAAGGTGCGGCCACCGTGCTCGGGGCCGCGAATGTTGGTATCTACGGCGGGTTCTGGTCGATCAGCCGGGCGTTGGACGCGGACGCCGCGGCCTGGTCGTGGCAGACCGACGCCTGGTCGGGTGCCAATGTGGAGACCAGGCGCAATATCCATCAGACATTGCGGCAGGTGGTCGTCGGGGGCGTGCTCTGCGATGTAAACGAAGCCGAGACAATCGATTTCGGTCAGTGGGACTTCGTACAGGAGGAACCGGACGTGACGCCGGAACAAGAGGCAGTGCTGCGCGATATCCAGATCCAGCTGCGTGGTCCGGAGCTGTCCGGTTGGCCGCAACTCGGCACCGATGCGGAGGGCCGCTATCGCACGCTGGTGGACGGTGTGGCGGCGGCGCTGCAGCGGATCAAGGAGCTGGAGGACGAATCTGCCGATTTGCGTACGCAAGTCGGCGAATTGCGTACGGAGATCAGCGAACTCGAAGCCACCACCGCGGATCTGGTGGAAGAGGTGAAGCGGTTGGACGGGCCGCATTGGCCGTGGCCGCTCTCATTGATCGAGGGTCCGGCCGACTTCCTGGGCGAACAATTGGCTCGACTGGAGTCCCTGTTGCCGGACTTGCCAGGTCTGGCCGGTGGCCGGGAAGTGGGGAAATCGGCAGAGAGGCCGGAAGTTTGGCGATGAGCGGGTTCCCGGAGATCCGGTGAACCGGGGTTCCGAGAACCCGCCCTCCCGGATGAGGGTACCGGCGCGAGAGCACGAAATCATCACTGCACCAGGACTTTTACGGATACGAAAAACCAACTCACAGTACGTAATTGACCGATGAGCTACCACATCGCAATCGCGGAACTGAAAAATTGCCACGTAACACGATCCACTTGGATAGCTATCCGATTGCCACATTCTCGAATGGTTCCGATCCGAGACCGACATCGAGTCATTCCGGTCGACCGACCATCGACCCTGCGCGTTCCATCCCACGCCAGCAGCGCACGAGTTATCGTCAGCTTGCACATACCGGTTCGTACGAAGGAGTTCGCATGACCGTAAACGTGGTGCTCGACAAGGCTCTCGACAAGGAATTCGAGAACAAGTCGCTGAAGGACATCCTCTCCGCCCCGCCGTCGGCGCTGGCGGGCCTCACCCCGGCGCACGACAAGCAGCTGCTGGAGGCTCTGAAAATCAAGACCATCGCCGACCTCGGCAACAACAAGTTCTTCCAGCTCGCCGCCACCTTGGTGCAACTCGCCGAAAAGGAGGGCTGAGCGCCCCCTCGGCAGTACACGGCGGCCCGGCAGAACCATCTGCCGGGCCGCCGTTCGTTCGAGCGCGGATCAGATCCGTTCCGGATCGATGAGCCCGCGCCGCACCGCCCGCACCAACCGACGCGGCACCTTGTGCACGACCCCACCGACACTGACCGGCACCAGGTCCGGTGGGGTCGCCTTCCACTGCGAGCGGCGGCTGCGCGTATTAGACCGCGACATCCTGCGCTTGGGCACCGCCATATCAGCCCTCCCCTCGTGAAGGCTGGGACGCGGCCCGCGGTCGCTTGCCGTATTTGCGCTCGAACTTCTCCACCCGGCCCTGGGTATCCAGCACGCGGTGCGCGCCGGTCCAGAACGGGTGCGAATCGGAGGTGACGTCCACGACCAGCAGCGGGTAGGTATTGCCGTCTTCCCACTCGACAGTGCGTGCGCTGGCGGCAGTGGACCGGGTCAGGAACCGCTTTCCGGTACTCGAATCCTCGAACACCACGGGGTGGTAATCCGGATGGCTTGTGACTCTTTTTCGGCAAGTCTTCATTTCGCTTCTCCTCCAGGGCTTTTCGCCTGACCGTCGATCGGCAGGCCGGTCGGTTCGCCCGACTCGCAGGGGTCGGCATGCCATTCGCCGAAGGGGTCCTCCCACTGCGCGACCCGCTCGGGTGCGCGTTCCACCAGTCGCAGTTCGTCGTCCTCGACCAGCGCCCAGTGCAGGGCCTGCCGGATCTCGGCCGGGTCCGCGTCATGGGCCAGGATGACCAGCGAAATATCGCGGTCACCGAACTGCTCGTCCCAGCGCAGCGCGGCCATGGCCCGGCGCATGGGGTCGGCCTGTTCCAGCTCGCTCGGACTCATCGCGGCCAGCCACGGTCCCGCGCCGCCGACGCGCAATCCGCCGCCCGCCGATTCCAGCCACACCACCTCGTTCGGTTGGGTGGCCAGCCACATCCGTCCGCGTGCGGTCACGACGCCGTCGAACAGCACATCGAGGGCTTCGTGCAGGCGGGCCGGATGGAACGGGCGGCTCGCGGCGAATTCGACCAGGGCGACACCGTATTCGGCGCCGAGCGGCGGCTGGCCGCGCAATAGCGGCGCATGGGCATCGAAGACGCGGCCGCGTCGCGAATGGGCCGGGATGCGCGCGAGCAATCCCTCGATATCGGCCGAGTCGAGCAGATCGATATCGTCGATCCAGGCCACCGGCGCTTCGGGCACGAGCCGGGACAGCACCGCGGCGAGTCGCACCCGATCGATGGGATCGCCGGTACTGCCGTGTGCCACAACGGCATCCGCGAAGTCGACCTGGCCGACCGCCACCTGGGCCACGGTCCGGTCGTCGTCGGCGGTCGCCAGTCCGCGCTCGGCGAGGGTGTCCTCGCCGGTGGCATCGGCCATCCAGGTCCGCGCGTCCACACAGGTGAGTACGGCCTCGACCCGCACGTCACGGCCGGCCGGGCCGTCGACCCGGCCCACCACTCCGGTGACGGCGATATTCTCGATCGCCTGGCATACCGCTTCCGCCTCGAAGGCCGGATCCAGTTCCAGCACAATGCGATCCACCGATTCACGGGCGGCGAGCGCGCACAGCAGCGGCAGCAGATCGATGCGCAGGGTGCAGGACACGCAGCCGTGCGCCAACTCCAGCACGGTCGAGGTCTCCTGCTCGCCGATGCGCACCGTGCGATGCACGATGCCCTCGCCGAGTCCGCTCAGGTCGTGGCGGATGGTGACGGTGCCCGGTGTCTCGCGCAGCGCGGCGGCCAGTCGTGCCACACCCGCCGCGGCCGCTCCGGCGCATCCGGCGAGCACCACGACGGGCGTTCTCCGGTCGGACTGCCTCCCGGGTGGGAGTAGGGCGGGTTCCACGCAGCACCCCTTTCGATAACGATTTTCATTTGCTGTCAGGCAACGGTACATTGTCGAACAGCCGTTGTCGAAAATGATTGTCAAATACTGGAAGGAGTCCGCATGTCGGCCCACTGCCAGGTCACCGGGCGCAAGCCGGGATTCGGCAAGTCCGTATCGCACTCGCACAAACGGACGAGCCGGCGCTGGAATCCCAATATCCAGCGCAAGACCTACTACCTGCCCAGCGAGGACCGGCGCATCACGCTGAACGTCTCCGCCAAGGGCATCAAGACCATCGACCGGGACGGGATCGAGGCGGTCGTCGCCCGGATCCGCGGGAGCGAAGCGAAGCGGTCAAAAGGACACAGCCGAGCCCGCGGCGACAAGATCTGACAGGAGCATCATGGCCTCGAAATCGACCGAGATCCGGCCGATCATCAAGCTGAAATCCACTGCGGGAACGGGATATACGTACGTCACGCGGAAGAACAGGCGCAACGATCCGGACCGCATGGTGTTGCGCAAATACGATCCGGTGGTGCGCAGGCACGTCGACTTCCGCGAGGAGCGCTGATGGCCAAGAAGTCGAAGATCGCCCGCAATGAGCAGCGCAAGGAGATCGTCGCCCGCCATGCGGTGCGGCGCGCTGAGCTCAAGGAACTGATCCGTAAGCCGACCACCTCCGAGGAAGACCGCGCGGCGGCACAGTCGGCGCTACAGCGGCTGCCCCGCGATGCCAGTCCGGTACGATTGCGCAATCGGGACGCCGCGGACGGACGACCGCGCGGTCATCTCCGGAAGTTCGGACTCTCCCGCGTACGCGTACGCGAGATGGCCCATCGGGGTGAGCTCCCCGGTGTGCACAAATCGAGCTGGTAGACAACCACTGATCTCGAGAAGGAACCCGTCACATGGCAGTCAAGCGAGCACCCTCGAAGAAGGTTCGCGCCGAGCAGGCCCGTCGCCCGAAGAAGAACCCGCTGATCGCGGCGGGCGTCGAGACGGTCGATTACAAGGACGTCAACCTGCTGCGCACCTTCATCTCCGACCGCGGCAAGATCCGCAGCCGCCGGGTCACCGGGCTCACCCCGCAGCAGCAGCGCCAGGTCGCCGTCGCGGTGAAGAACGCCCGCGAGATGGCACTTCTGCCGTTCACCAGCCGGTAGACCCCGACGTGGAAGGGCCCCGAAGCTGAAACAGCCTCGGGGCCCTTCGTCGTCAGCACGTCACGGGGATTGTCACGGGATGGTGAGCACCTGGCCGGGGTTGATGGCATCCGGGTTGTCGATGCCGCTGGCGTCGGCGATCTCCTGGTAGCGGTTGCCGTCGCCGTAGAAGCGCTCGGCGATCGCCCACAGGGTGTCACCCGGCTCGACCGTGTAGGTTTGCGCGGCCGGCGGCGGGGGCGGAACCTCTTCGGCGGCGGGCGCGGCGGCCTGCTCGGCAACCGGCTCCGGCTCCGGGGCGGGCAGCGGGTTGTCGGTCTGGGTGTCCGACGCCCACAGCGCGCTGCCGTCCGTGCCGTACAGCACCACATTGCGGTCGGCCTGCACGGTCAGCCGGTCCGCTTCCCGGCCATTGGTTTCGGTCGCCCAGGCGGCGCCCTCACCCTTGTAGAGCACGAAGTTGCCGTCCTCCTGCAGGACGGCCCGCTCGACACCTTGATCGTGAGTCAGAGTGGACCACACGACATTTCCATCCGGTTCCGACAGCACCAGATTGCCATCGGGCTGCAGGGTCAGGGTGTACGCACCGCCGACCAGAGACTGGCCGAGCCCGAGTTCTTCACCTACGCGCAGCGTGTCGCCCACGTTCTTCCTTTCGAAGATTTTACTGTGCCAACCATTCCGACTCGATGCGTGCCGCTTGGCACGCATCGGCCCCCGAATGTACTGTGCGGGCGAGCGGCGCGGAGGTATTACGCGCAGGCTTAGCCGAATGTTCACTGTGTTGGCTTCATAGCTCTATCATCTTGTCGCACAATCGGACGCGACTGTTCTCCTGGTTTGCTGACACGGTTTGCCTCGACGCATCGGCTCGTGGATTAGGGTGGTCGGTATGTATCGGATGTCGCGAGTTCGGCCAGCCGCAGTCGCCGTCGCATTGTTCGTCGGCCTCGCCGTCACCGCATGCGGTGGCTCCGATAACGGTGGGACACAAGTGAAAACGACCACGAGTGCGGCGAAGAGTACGCCGACCGAGGGTACACCCGCCGACGCGGGCCGGATGTTCGTCGCCGATCCGACGATCGTTGGCGCGCATCCGATTCCGTTCACGTCCTGGTCACGGGTGGCCGATGATCGGATCGCGGTCAACTTCGAGACCGGATCGCCGGAGTGCTACGGCGTGGATGCCGGCGTGACCGAGACCGATTCGACGGTCACCGTGGAACTTCGATCGGGTACGCGCGCCGATGCCGTCGGCCGAATGTGCACCATGATCGCGGTTTTCGGCACCCTCGAAGTGCCACTGAAGGCTCCCCTCGGCAGCCGACAGGTCCTCAGCGCGGTCTAGACGGGTTCGGCGACCGCGTCCGAGAGGGCGGCGAATTCGAGGTAGGTTGCGGGTTTGGCTGGGCCCCAGGTCTTTTGCGCCATGACGCGCAACGGCATCGTGATCGATGTGGCTAGCCGGCCCGGAGTCTGTGCGGTCGGATCGTCGCACCATACGTATAGACCGGAGCCGAGACTGCTCGCATTCTGCTCCGGAGTCAGTCGGGTGCCGTCCACGAAAAGCGTTGGGTCCCAGAGCTCGTAGGCCAGTGGGGCCGGAATATTGCCGATGGCGCCCGGTCCGCCGGTCACGTAATAGGTGGGCGTGAAGGCGGCGTTCTTCACCTGATGTCCGGCGGCAATGAGATCCGGTGCGGTGCGCGCGATTCCGAAGAACGGCAGGGGCAATTGCGGGATGCCCGCGCGGCTCCAGAAGTCGATGACGATATCGCGATCGGGCGTGATGGTTCCTTCGCCGGTGTGCAGTCCGTCGTTCCAGATGCGTGGACGTTTGCCGTGGGCGCGCACGATTTCGGCACCCCAGTTGATAAGTCCGAAGTAGGCGTCGACCGGCTGGGCCTGCGGGCCGTAGGTGGCGCGGGCGTATTCGCCCAGTTGCGGGTACTCGTCCATGGATACGCTGCGGGTCCCCTGAAGGAGGAACTCGTCGGCGCCGAGATGCCAATAGCGGCCGGGGAATTGGGGCAGGAATTCCTCCAGGATGTCGCGCATCAAGTCGTAGCTTCGTGGGTTCGAGATATCGATGGCGGAGTCCGAGACGACTCCGGCCGAACTGCGCAGCTTCAGCTCAGGATGCGGCGCGAGGATTCCGTTCATATGGCCCGGGAAATCCACCTCCGGCACGATCTCGACCTGATAGCGCGCCGCGTACTCGATCAGATCGCGTATATCTTGCTTCGAATAGTGTTCCGGCGCAGTGATTTCCGGATGACGCATGCTCTCGAGTCGAAATCCGAAGGTGTCCGAGAAGTGCAGGTGCAGCAGGTTGAGTTTGAGCTGGGCCATGCGCCGGATCTGATCGCGCAGCATATCGACCGGCATGAATTCGCGGCCGACGTCGAGCATGAGTGAGCGTTCGCGGTAGTCGGGCCAATCCGTCACGGTGCCGCCGGGAATCGCGGTGTTCCTGCGCAGCATCTGCAGTGCGGACCTGGTGGCGTAGAAGGTTCCGGCCGTGTCCGAGCCCTGGAGATCGAGGGTGTCGCCGACCGCTATCCGGTACGACTCGGGAGTGTTCGGCGCACCGTCGACCGGACCGTTCCGCAGCACGATGTCACCGGGATCACCGGACGAACCCGACTGTGCCACAACACCATTGCCGGTAACAGTACTCAGTCCGTCCGCAAGATCTACTGCGGCGGCGCGCAGCCCGTCTCCGGCATACACCACTCGCGCATGTGCGCCGAGTGTGAACCCGGTGCCGCCGGGAGTCCAGCTCTGCACCGACGGAACCGTCAGCGGTGCTGCCTGTTCGGCACGCGCCTGGGGCTGCGCGACGAGCACCACGGCCGCCATAGCCACCACACCGGATACCACCGCACGAGTCACCACACCGGTCACTCTACGAAAACCGTCCCGCTCTGCCCGGCAGTTGACGTATGACACGCAAAGAGGGCGGGAGCCCGTGGCTCCCGCCCTCTTCAGGGATAACTCAGTGAGCGAAGTGGCGAGATCCCGTCAGATAGAGGGTGACTCCCGCTTCGCGGGCCAGGTCGATGGTGTCCTGGTCGCGGACCGAGCCGCCGGGCTGCACGATGGCCCGGATACCGGCCTGGATGAGCTGCTGCGGACCATCGGAGAACGGGAAGAACGCATCCGATGCGGCGACCGAACCCTTGGCGCGGTCACCGGCACGCTGCACCGCGAGACCCACCGCATCGACCCGGTTGACCTGGCCCATGCCGACGCCGACCGAGGCGCCGTCGTGGGCGAGCAGGATCGCATTGGACTTCACAGCACGGCAGGCGCGCCAAGCGAACTCGAGATCGGCAAGGGTTTCCGCATCGGCCGCCTCACCCGCCACCAGGGTCCAGTTCTCGGGGTTGTCTCCGGGGGCGTCGAGGATATCGCGGCTCTGCAGCAGTGCGCCGCCGCTGATCGGGCGCAGCTCCGCACCGGCGCGGCGCGGCGGCTCGGCGACCAGGATGCGCACATTCTTCTTGCGCTGCAACACCTCGACGGCGCCGTCGGCATACGACGGCGCGACGATCACCTCGGTGAAGATGTCGGCGACCTGTTCGGCCATCTCCACGGTGATCTCACCGTTGGCCGCGATCACACCGCCGTAGGCGCTCACCGGATCGCATGCGTGCGCCTTGCGGTGCGCCTCGGCGAGATCCGCGCCGATCGCGATGCCACAGGGGTTGGCGTGCTTGATGATCGCGACCGCCGGTGCCGAATGGTCGTAGGCGGCGCGCCAGGCGGCATCGGCGTCGGTGTAGTTGTTGTACGACATTTCCTTGCCGTGCAATTGCTTTGCCTGCGCCAGGCCCCGGCTGCCATCGTTCTGGGTGTACAGCGCGGCGGCCTGATGCGGGTTCTCGCCGTAGCGCAGCACCGAGGCACGTTCCCAGGAGCCGCCGATCCAGCTCGGGAACCGCTGCGCGGCAGCCTCATTCGGCGCAGTGGCGGGGGCGAGCACGCTGGTCATCCAACTGGCGACCGCGACGTCATAGCTTGCGGTGTGTTGGAATGCCTTGGCCGCCAACGCGGTCCGCTCGGGCAGAGTGAAGCCGCCCGCTTGCACCGCGGCGAGCACTTCGTCGTAGTCGCCGCTGTCGACGACCACCGCGACCGACGGATGGTTCTTGGCCGCCGCGCGCACCATGGACGGACCGCCGATATCGATCTGCTCGACGCATTCGTCATTGCTCGCGCCGCTGGCCACGGTCTGAGTGAACGGGTACAGGTTCACCACCACGAGCTGGAAGGCCTCGACGCCGAGTTCGACCAACTGGTCGACGTGTTCGGCCTTGCGGGTATCGGCGAGGATGCCCGCGTGCACCCTCGGGTGCAGGGTCTTGACCCGGCCGTCCAGGGTCTCCGGGAATCCGGTCAGATCCTCGACCTTGGTCACCGGGATGCCCGCGTCGGCGATCTTGCCCGCCGTCGAACCGGTCGAAACCAGTTCGATACCGGCGGCGTTCAGCCCGGTCGCGAGCTCGATGAGCCCCGTCTTGTCGTAGACGCTGATCAGCGCCCTGTGAATCCCCTTACGCTCACTCACCGAAGTACCCGCTCATCTGGAATTACTGCCTTTCGTCCGTCGGAGACAATGCCTCTGGTGGCGACGGCGGCGACAACCTCCGCCAGCAACCGTCGCTCGACAACCTTGATGCGCTCGTGCAGCGTGGCCTCGTCGTCATCGCCGAGCACCGGCACCGCCTCCTGGGCCAGGATCGGTCCGGTGTCGATGCCGGAATCGACCAGGTGCACGGTCGAACCGGTGACCTTCACCCCGTAGGCGAGTGCGTCGCGGACCCCGTGCGCGCCCGGGAATGCGGGCAGCAGCGCGGGGTGGGTATTGATGATCCGGCCGCCGTAGCGGGCCAGGAAGACCGGGCCGAGGATCTTCATGAATCCGGCCGAGACCACCAGATCGGGTTCGTAGGCGGCGACCGCATCGGTCAGCGCGACATCCCAGGCGGCCCGATCGGGGAAGTCCTGCACTGCCATCCGGAAGGCCGGAATCCCCGCGGCGGCCGCGTGTTCGGTGGCCTGGCAGACGCGGTCGACGCCGACTGCGACGACGGTCGCCGGATACTCCGGAGCGGCGGCGGCCTCGATAAGGGCACGCAGCAGGGAACCGGTGCCGGAGGCCAGCACGACGACGGTCGCCGGGGTCGCGGATGGCACCCACGGGGCATTCGAAGACGACTGGGGGTCGGCAGCCGGCGGAACCGGCGGGGTGGGCAAGCTCAGCGGTCCACTCCTGCATGTCGGTCGAAAGGGCGGAGGCGGTGTTACACCACCGGGTAGAGCCTAACGACCGTCCACCCGGTCACTTTCCGGCAGGTCCGCCTCCACCACTTCGGCATCGACAATGTCGGGGAAGCTATAGCTGCCCGCGGCGCCCGAGGTGACGATGGCGGGCTGCTCGTCGACCAGTTCGCCGTCGAGTTCCACCTCGAAGTCGGGACCGGCGTAGTCGTCGTAGTCGTCGTAGTGATCGTCCTCGTAATGATCGTCATACTGATCGCTGTCGTCGTCGTAGTAGTCGTCTTCGTAGTAGTCGTCGTCGTCGTAATCGGCGTACTCGTCGTCGTACCCGGTCACCGGCGCGCCGATGGGAACGACGATCCAGCGCGCGAACACCAGACCCACATATCCGGTTAGGGCCAACCAGCCGAAGGCCACCACCGCGAAGATCGGCAAGTCGAGCCCGAACTGTCCGAACGTTCCGAGGACACCGCCCGCCACCGCGCCGAGCAGCACCAACGTCACGGTCGCCACCCCGGCTGAGGTCAGCGTCGCCCACGGCGCGGCCGCGCGGTCGTGGGAGGTCCGTCCGATATCGATCCCGCCGAGCACACCCACCGCGGCCGGAATCAACAGCAGCACCGGCCACCAGCCTTCGGCGGGCCCGGTCGGCACCGCCGCCATGAGCGGAACGGCCGGAATCGGGCCGCCGACAACGGAAAATACGCCGATCGACGCATCCCCGAATTGCGCGCCTGAGCCGACGAGCACGCCGACCGTCGCGATCACCACATTCGGCAGATACGCCAGCGAGAGCAGGATCAGCCCGAGCACACCCGCCGCATTGCCCGCGGTGTGAAAGGTGTCACCGATGCGCGACCAGTGCGCGAGGAAGGACACGACGACGACCGCGGTGGCACAGGTCAGCAGGCGTACCACCGTTCGGCCTGCGCCGAATGTGCCCGCGATCGCCCAGTCCGGCAACCGCAGGAGCGTGAACAACCGACGCCGACTCCGGCTCGCGATGCCACCGGCCGCGCCGACCAGATGTACGCCGCCGACCCAGCCGAAGGCGGCCAGCGTATTCGGCGGATGCAATGCGACCACACCGGAGGCGTCCTCGGCGACCGCCAGACAGACGGCCGTGACCAGCAGCGGTCCGGCCAGCGCCGCACCGACGATCCAGCCGAGATCCGCGCGCGAACTGTCCGGCTCGACCGCGCGGGCGCAATCGCGACCGGTCGCCCAGGCGAACAGTCCGGTCGGCAGCAGCGGTAGGAGTTCGAGTGAGGTTTTGCCGATCACCAGCGGAACCTGGTGTGCCGCAAGCCAACCCGCGGCGATTGCACCCGAGGTGCCGGCCAGGTTACTGCCCGAGGACAGTAGGGCGGCCAGTATGAGGACGACGACGGCGACGAGCGCGTAGGTCGTCGGCCTGGCCGCGACCAGGAGCAGCACGCGGGCGCGCTCGGGGGTCAGCGATAGAAATCCGGCCTCGTCGAAAATGTCCGCGGATGTGCGCGGCGTCGATCGGTCGCTCCGCGCCGAACGTCCCGGCGCGCCGCGGGACTCGGCGGTCCGGCGAACAAGAGGAGATCTCGAGGAGCTCATGGAAATTCAGCGTGGCAGCTCCCCCGGCGCGAGCGAGTCAGGCGCGCCGACCCGTTCTGGGCGCGCCGGGAGAGCCGACGAACTACTTGTTCTCGTCCGGACGGAATGCGTGGGTGGCGTCCGAGGACGGGTCCGAACCGGATTCACCGCCGAACGGTTGGTTCTGCTGGCCCTGCTGCCCCGGTTGGCCCTGTTGGCCCTGGCCGAAACCCGGTGTGCCGTACTGCTGTCCGGACTGCGGGGTCCCGAAGTGCTGGGTAGCACTCTCATCCGGGCGGGGCTGCGCGGCAGGCGAGGAGCCGTAGGGCGAACCCTGCTGCGCCGCACCGTATCCGGGCTGCTGACCGTAGGAGGGCGGCTGCTGGCCGTAGGACGGTTGCTGACCGTAGGTCGGCTGGCTCGGCTGACTCTGACCGTAGGGCTGCTGCGACTGGTACTGCGGTGCGCCCTGGCCGTACTGCCCCGGCTGGCTCTGGCCGAACTGACCCGGCTGACCCTGACCGTACTGGCTCGGCTGACCCTGACCGAAGGCCGAGGGCTGCCCCTGTCCGAACGCACCCTGCTGGCCGTAACCGCCGGAGCCGAAACCGCTCGGCGGGGCCTGCGGGGTCGCGGGCTTGGGTGCGGGCGGGGTCAGGATGCCGGATTCGAAGAGCACAGCGACGATAGCGACGGCCGTCTGCACGAGCGCGAGGAATAGCAGCACGTAGGCGCCCCACTTCAGCTCGACGTTCAGATTGTCGGGCGTGGTGAAGGACAGGAACAGCGTGCCGAGGAAACCGGCGGCGGATGCCGCGGCCGCGGCGCCGGTCCAATTCTGCTTGGGCAGCAACGAAAGTCCGGCGAGCAGGCCGCCGAGCAGCAGGATGGCCAGCAGTCCCGCCGCGCCGAAGTACTGGAAGAGGCTGAGCGTGTCATTCCCTTCGACCGTGACACCTCTCACTTCCCGCGGCTTCTGACCGAAGAACGGAAGGAAGCCGAGCAGGAAGTTGATCACACCGAGCGCGGCGACGCCGACCACCAGGAAGTACGGCAGGCCCTTCGCGGTGGCCTCGGTGCCGGTACCAGCCGATTGGCCGGAGCTGGAAGGTACGGGTGGCGTCGCGGGTGCGTTGTACCCGGAGCCCCCGGTCGGGTATGACATGGTGGTCGTCTCCTAGGTCGAGTCGTACGTCGTCTGAACGGCTGGATCTCTACTTGACGCTACTGCACTCGCTTGCCCAGGTCACCCTTAACCAACTGGCCGGGCGACCGAAAAACGGCGTCTACGCTGGTCCTGTGTGAATCTGCGCCGACCGATAACAATTCGGCGCTACCACCTCCGATGGGAACGCACTTCGGCCCGGAGCAGACCGCTCCGGGCCGAATCCCCTCCGGTGCGCCCCGAATGAACTAGCGGGGCACGACATACCAGGCGCCGTAGCTGCCGACGCAGTCGAAGTCCTGCCATTCGCCGGTCCGGATGCCCTCGTTGCCGCGGGCGAGGCACTGATGTTCGTATTCGAAAGGGCCGAGGTTGCCCGGCTGGGCCTGGGCCGATCCGGTGCCGAACGGCCCCGCGACGGCGGGGGCGATACCGCCGACGAAGCCGGCGACGGTGAGGGCGGCGATGGCCGCGATGCGGGCGGGGCGGATGCGATTGATGGTCACTGTCTGCGCCTTTTCTCTGGTTGGTTCCTTTGGCGATGACCAGAGTCCCGTGCGGCCGTCTCAGCGCGATTTCATCCGCATTTCACGAGGTAGTGCCCGGTTTTTCGAGTCTGTTGAGGTAGCGCTGCCAGCCGAAACCACTGGTCCGGTAGACGGACCGGGTGCGCTCGACCAACTCGCCGTCCGGGTCGCCTTGGGCGTGCCGCAGCGCGACTTCGATCGCGCGGGCCGCGAGTGCCGGGACGCCGCCGGGAGCGGCCGCGTCGTGCTC
This sequence comes from Nocardia vinacea NBRC 16497, assembly GCF_000308835.1. Taxonomy (GTDB): domain Bacteria; phylum Actinomycetota; class Actinomycetes; order Mycobacteriales; family Mycobacteriaceae; genus Nocardia; species Nocardia vinacea. The sequence goes on from NZ_BAGN01000202.1 coordinate 63,358, forward strand.
CGCGAGCAGTGCCGCGGCCTCGTCGAGTTCACCCTTGGCGATGAGGACGTCGGCGAGTTCGAGCCGGGCCAGACCGGCCTCCTCTTCGTGGGCGAGCGCGGCGCGGCAATAGGATTCGGCGGCGTCGAGTTGTCCGGCGGCCAACGCGACCGCGGCACGGGTGAGGTCGTTGAGCGGCAGGATCTGTCGATCGTCGAGGCGGCGGGCGTAGCGGTCGGATTCGTCGACCATCGCGAGTGCGTCCTCGGCGCGGCCCAGATCGAGCAGTGCCTTGGCCTGATTGCTCAGGCCGCGGGAGAGGCCGTGCTCATCGTCATTGGCGCGGTCCACCTCGGTGGAGCGCTGGTAGGCGGCGAGAGCGCCTGCCGCGTCACCCGAATACAACAGCGCGGTGCCGAGTGCGTCGGCGAAGGATGAGGCCTGCGTGACACGCACCGCCAGCCGCTCCCCCTCGCGCAGGCGCTCGACCGCCGCCGGGAGTTCGGCCCGCTCGATATCGACGATGCCCTGGTAGTAGCGCACGGTCTGGGCGAGTTCGATGTCGTCCAGTGGCGCGGCGACTTCGCTTGCTCTGACCAATTGTGCTGCGGCGGAATCGAAATCGCCGGTCATCAGGGTGTGGAAGCCGTAATGACTCTGCGCCTGCGCCAATTCGGCCGGCGAAGTGTCGGCGGGCAGCGAGTCGATCAGTGCGCCGTAGTGGCGTCGCGCCTCGCGGAACCAGGCCCTGGCCAGCCAGGGGACATGCATTGCGGTGGCGAGTCGTAAACCGGCGGCGGCTCTCGGTGTGCCGGGTGCGTTTTCGAGAGCGGCGAGGATATTCGGCCATTCGGCGAAGACCGCCGCCACGGATTCGGCCGTTGCGAAATCGTCGGGCTCGCCGATCTTTCGCACCAGATCGAGACACCAGTCCACGTGCCGGGCACGTAGGGGGTCGGTCTCGTGGGTTTGCGCCAGTTGTGCGAGTGCATAGTCGCGGACCGTCTCCAAGAGCACGAATCGCCTTGTCACACCGTAGTTCTGGACCGTCACCAAGCTTCGATTCACCAGATCCGCGAGTGCGGGCGCGATATCGCCGCCTTCGAGATCCGCGCCGGGCGTGACAGCTTCGGCCGCCTCCAGCGTGCACCCGCCCGCGAATACCCCGAGCCTGCGCAGTACCGTCCGCTCCCGTTCGGCCAGCAGTTCATAACTCCAATCCAGGGCCACCCGCAGACTCGTATGCCGTCCTCCCCCGGCATCCCGCGCCCCGCCGACCAACAGCCGGACCCGGTCGTCGATGCGCTGCGCGAGTTGCGAAATCGTAAGCGTCCGAGTGAGACCTGCGGCCAACTCGATCCCCAGTGGCAGCCAATCCACCGCCGCGCAGATCCGTACCAGTTCCGCTCGCTCATCGACAGTGACCAATCCGTGCAATCCGGCACGTTCGGTGAACAGCGCGACGCCATTGCCACGTTCCAGCGGACCCAGCGGATAGACCGACTCGCCCGTTACTCCCAGTGCTCGTTGTGAAGTGATCAAGATACTGGAATCGGCTGCTGCAGTTGCCAATTCAGTAACGGGTTCGATCAGATGCTCGGCATTGTCGAGGATCAACAAGACTTGCTGTGCGTTGTCGCCGGTGTGGACCGAATTCGTCGATGCCACGAGGTCACGTTGCGCACTCGAGCCAGCTGGGATTTCCGAAGTACCCAACGCCGCAACAATTCCCGGCAAGACGTCATCGGGGTCGATCGGAATGTCTTCCGTCAGGCCATTCGTCTCGAGTACTGCGAGCACTGCGGGCAGCACGTCCTCGGCTCGGGCCAGGGGTGCCAGTTCGACGAAGGCGACCGGGCGGCCGGAGTTGGCGGCGGCACGGGCGAGTTCGGCTGCGAGGCGCGACTTTCCGCTGCCTGCGACGCCGACCAGGGTGGTCAGGCCGGGTTCGGCGAGGCGGGCACCGAGCGTGTCGAATTCGCGGCCGCGGCCGATGAAACTGGTCGCCGGGGCCGAGACGACCGGGTCGGGGTGTGGTGCGGCGGTTGCTGGTTCGGTGGTGACGGGCGTTGTGGGGATCGGCGCGGCATTCGCGGGACGCAGAATCGGATCGTGGTCGAGGATGCGCAGCTCCAGCGCGGCCGTCTCCGGTGCCGGGTCGACACCGAGTTCCTCGGCGAGATTTCGGCGCAGGCGGGCGAGCCGGTCGAGTGCGTCCGCTTGTCGCCCAGTGCGATACAGCGCCAAGGCCAGCAGACCCGAGAGCGGTTCGTGCAGCGGATACCGCGCCACCAGGCCGGTCAGTTCGGTGACGACCTCCCCGGCCGCTCCCAATTCCAGATTGGCCTCCAGCCCTGCCACGGTCAGCGACAGCCGCCAATCGTCGAGTCGGTCCCCCTCGGCCGCCGCATACGGAACGCTGCGCAGATCGGCCAGCGCGGCTCCACGCCACCGCCCCAGCGCCTCTCGCGCGGCCGCCGCGACACCGGCATGGTCACCAGCCCGACGCGCGGCATACAGCCGCTGCGCCGCTGCCTCCGCGGTCACCAGATCCGCTGCCCTCGAGCTCGCGTGATATCCGGCAGGCGTCCGTCCGATGACCTCCGCATGCGCCCCGAGCGCCGCCCGGAGCCGCGAAACCACCACGCGCAGCCGCTGTACCGGTCGCTCGACATCCGCGCCCCACAGATCCTCGGCCAGCCGCCCATCCGGAACCGGCACACCGTTCGCCAATGCCAACCGCACCAGCACCGCACGCTCCAGTTGCCGATCGATGGCGACAACGTCTTCGCCTGCCCAAAACTGCACTGGGCCCAACACCAGCACATCCACGACACACAGCATGGCAGTGCCGCGGCGTCGCCGCCCAGCCGCCGCCCCGAACTGCGCAAACCACTGCACCGGGTACTGAATCCCCAAAAGTTCTCTACCCGTAGCGGCTTCAGCGTCAGGACTGCGCCGCGCTGTGCACAGCCAGATGGCCAGTTGCCGCCTGGCCGGGAGGTCTTCGCCGAAATCGACTGCAACGATCCCGACCACCGACTGAAACCCTAACGGCGACAAGCATTCCAAAACGGACACAGGTCTGTTTCAGGGCGGTGTCGTGGTGGGTTGGGCATGCCAAGCTGTCAGGCGATGCTCACGTACACCCAAGCCGTTGTTATCGGCGCACTTCAAGGCATAACCGAACTGTTCCCGATTTCCAGCCTGGGTCATTCCGTTTTGGTGCCCGCATGGCTGGGTGGGTCCTGGAGCGATCTGGTCACCCAGGGCGATTCCGATTCCGGCACACCGTATCTCGCCTTCGTCGTCGGGCTGCATGTGGCGACGGCGATCGCGCTGCTGGTGTTCTATCGGCGCGACTGGGTCGAGATCGTGGTCGGCTTCCTCACCACACTGCGGACCCGCCGGATCGAGACCTCGACACAGCGCCTGGCCTGGCTGGTGGTCCTGGCGACCGTACCGGTCGGTGTTCTCGGGTTGCTGCTGGAACACCCGTTGCGCACCTTGTTCGCGAAACCTCTTGCGGCGGGCCTGTTTCTGACGTTGAACGGAGTTGTACTGGTCACCGGTGAGGCGATGCGTCGCCGCAGCCAGCCGACGCTGTCCGACTACGGCCGCCGCTTCGCCGAGTCCGAGGCACGGGCCAAGGCCATCGAAGAGGGATATTTCGTCGCGACGGCGGAGGAGCCGACCGGCCTCGGCGATCTGTCGGCCAAGGACGCGTTGATCATCGGTGCCTCGCAGGCAGGCGCATTGTTCGCGGGCATCAGCCGCTCCGGCATGACGATGGTCGGCGGCCTGCTGCGCGGTTTGGACCATGAGGACGCGGCGAAATTCGCCTTCCTGCTTGCCACTCCGGTCATTCTGGCGGCGGGCGTGCTGAAGCTGCCGACGCTGGCCGGTCCACAGGGCGACGGCATCCTCGGTCAGGTGCTGGTCGGATCGATTGTCGCGGGCGGCGCGGCGTATCTGGCGGTCCGCTTCCTGGAGCGCTACTTCAAATCGAATTCACTGCTGCCGTTCGCGATATACAGCCTCGTCTTCGGAATCGCTTCGGTAGTCCATTTCTTCTGATAGAACGCCGAAGGCCGCCACCCCGATCGGGATGGCGGCCTTCATTCGATCAGCGAATCAGGCGGTGACGCTTGCCTTCTCCAGGATCTCCCGCGCCAGCGCGGCGGTCTCGGACGGCGTCTTGCCGACCTTCACGCCGGCGGCCTCGAGCGCATCCTTCTTCGCCTGGGCGGTACCGGCCGAACCGGACACGATGGCGCCCGCGTGGCCCATGGTCTTGCCCTCGGGGGCGGTGAAGCCCGCGACGTAGCCGACGACCGGCTTGGTGACATTGGCCTTGATGTAGGCCGCGGCCCGCTCCTCGGCGTCGCCGCCGATCTCACCGATCATCACGATCAGCTTGGTCTCCGGGTCCTTCTCGAACGCCTCGATGGCGTCGATGTGGGTGGTGCCGATGACCGGGTCGCCGCCGATGCCGATGGCGGTGGAGAAGCCGAAGTCACGCAGCTCGTACATCATCTGATAGGTCAGGGTGCCGGACTTCGACACCAGGCCGACCGGGCCCTTGCCGGTGATGTTGGCCGGGGTGATGCCGACCAGCGCCTCGCCGGGGGTGATGATGCCGGGGCAGTTCGGACCGATGATCCGGGTCTTGTTGCCCTTCTCCACGTTGTAGGCCCACGCGTACGCGGTGTCCTGCACCGGAATGCCCTCGGTGATGACCACGAGCAGCGGGATCTCCGCGTCGATGGCCTCGATGATGGCGTCCTTCGAGAACTTCGGCGGCACGAACGCGATGGACACGTCGGCGCCGGTCGCCTTGATGGCCTCTTCGACGGTGCCGAAGACCGGCAGCTCGACCGCGTTGCCGTCCTTGTCGGTGTGCGCGACGGTGGTGCCCGCCTTGCGCGCGTTGACGCCGCCCACGACCTGGGTGCCGGCCTTGAGCATCAGCGCGGTGTGCTTGGTGCCCTCACCGCCGGTGATGCCCTGGACGATGACCTTGGAATCCTTGTTGAGGAAGATAGACATTTCCGGTTTCCTTACTTGGCCGCTGCCAGTTCGGCGGCCTTGTCGGCGCCTTCGTCCATTGTCTGCGCAAGTGTGATCAGCGGATGCGCGGCATCGACGAGAATCTTGCGACCCTCGTCCACCTTGTTGCCGTCGAGACGGACGACCAGCGGCTTGTTCGCCTCGGCGCCAAGGATCTCCAGCGCCTTCACGATGCCGTTGGCGACCGCGTCACAGGCGGTGATGCCACCGAAAACGTTGACGAACACGCTCTTGACCTGGGCATCACCCAGGATGACATCGAGGCCGGCGGCCATGACCTCGGCCGAGGCGCCACCACCGATGTCGAGGAAGTTGGCGGGCTTGACGCCGTTGTGGTTCTCGCCCGCGTAGGCGACCACGTCGAGGGTGGACATGACCAGACCCGCACCGTTGCCGATGATGCCGACCTCGCCGTCGAGCTTGACGTAGTTGAGGTCGTTCTCCTTGGCCTTGAGCTCGAGGGGATCGGTCGCGTCCTTGTCCGCGAACGCCTCGTGCTCCGGGTGCCGGAACTCGGCGTTCTCGTCCAGGGTGACCTTGCCGTCGAGCGCGAGGATCTCGTTGTCGGGGGTGCGGACCAGCGGGTTGACCTCCACCAGGGTGGCATCCTCGCCGATGAACACCTCCCAGAGCTTCTGGATGGTCACGGCCGCGGCGTCGAGCACGTCGGCGGGCAGGTGGCCCTGCTCGGCGATCGAGCGGGCGAACGCGAGGTCGACACCCTTGACTGCGTCGACGGGCACCTTGGCGAGACGCTCGGGCTTGGTCGCGGCGACCTCTTCGATCTCCATACCGCCTTCGACCGAGCACATGGCCAGGTAGGTGCGGTTGGAGCGGTCCAGGAGGAAGGAGATGTAGTACTCCTCCGCGATGTCCTTGGCTTCGGCGACAAGGATCTTCTTGGTGATGTGGCCCTTGATATCCAGGCCGATGATGTTCTGCGCGTGCGTGAACGCGTCGTCCGGGGTGGCGGCGAACTTGACGCCACCCGCCTTGCCGCGGCCACCGGCCTTCACCTGGGCCTTGATCATCACCGGCTTGCCGATTTCCGCCGCGATGGCGCGGGCGTCCTCGGCCGTGTCCGTGACGCGGCCCTCGGACGAAGGCACTCCGTGCTTAACGAAGAGCTCCTTCGCCTGATATTCGAAGAGATCCATGTACTCACCGTCTCGTCTGCGTTGTGATGACAACGTCTTTGTTGGCGGCCCGACGTCGGAAGCGGGTCGGGTCGGACTTTAACCAGTCACATGGAGGGCCAAACGGCCACGTTCATCCTAAGTGGCGCAGGTCACGGGGTGCTGCCCAGGGCGGGAAAACGCCTGGCCAAGGCTACTCGCCAGTAGGTTGCTGACGGCGCGCCAGGTAGAGCAGCCGAACCGGTCGACCGACGGCCTTCTACTACGGTTCGTCGTCGCTTTGCCTCACCCGCATGCCCCGATCACAGTGAGATATTCCGGTGCGTTACCGTGATCAATCTCACATGTTTGGATTGATCGCACGTAGCGCTTGCGGACCCCGCAATCGTTTCGTTACCGTCATTGAGGTCGATGTCACAACACGGTCACGACTAGGAGGACGGCAAGCTTGACGCAGCACAGCGCTCCGCAGACGGAGAGCCGTTCCTTAACGCCTCTGATCAGGCAATTCGACACCGTGATCTCTCGCTCGATGATGTGGCACCACCGATGAACCATCGCTCGACCTTCGCAACCGAAAATCGCGCTCGCTCCGGACATCGTTACCGGTCCGATGATGACGAGGGATTCGGTGGACATTCCAGTGCTGCGATAGATCCGTTCGGGACTTCGTCGCGGCGTGCCGGTGAGCATCGATATGCGACCGGCGGACACAAGGACAGCTCGTTGAGTGCGAACGATTCTTGGGCACGATCCGATTCCGCTTGGGGACAATCGCGGGCCGATTCGTGGGCGCAGCCGCAGGCCGACTCGTCACCGCAGGTTGATTCGTGGGGGCAGTCGCAGGCTTGGACGCAAGGCGATTCCTGGGCCGATGGCGGCGCGTGGGCGTCCGAAGATTCTTGGACTCCCGAGGGCAACGAGACCTGGAACGCCGACTCCGAGGCGTCATGGACGCCGGAGGCGGACGGGTCGTGGGACGCCGACGAATCCTGGGATGGCGACGGATCAGGATCATGGGAAGACAGCGACTCCTCCTGGGAGTCCGAGGATCCGGAAGGCCCGGCGCGGCCCACTGTGTTCCCGGGCCGTCGGGCGAGCCGCGGTAATGGTGGCGCGCATCGGATGCCCGCGCCCCCCGCCTCGCTCAAGGGCCGCGCCGCGGTCGTCGCCGTCGCCGCGGGTGCGGTGGTCGCCGCCGGACAGGCCGCCTTCGCCTCGCCCGAACAGCCTTCGCAGGCCGTCGATTACGAGGCCGCCGGACAGATTCACGAAATCGCGGCGCAGTCGGTCAGTGTGGCCGATCCGAATACTTCGCCGGATTCGCCGCAGGTACTGAATGTTTCGGCGCCGACGAATCTCGGTCAGTTCGGCGACATGCTGCAAAAGGGGCAGAAGTTCGCCGACGATATGGCGGCGCAGGAAGCCTCGAAACTCCGCCCGCTGTTCACCAAATTCGCGGCAGGCAATTTCACCTCCGGATTCGGCGCCCGCTGGGGCGTACAGCATCTCGGCGTCGATATCGCGGGCCCGATCGGCACTCCGATCTACGCCGTCGCCGACGCCACCGTGATCGAAGCAGGTCCGGCATCCGGATTCGGTATGTGGGTGCGACTGCTGCACGATGACGGCACCGTCACCATCTACGGTCATATCGACACCGCAACGGTGTCCCAGGGTCAGCGCGTGCTGGCCGGTGATCAGATCGCCACCATCGGCAACCGTGGTTTCTCCACCGGCCCGCACTGCCATTTCGAGGTGTGGTTGAACGGTGTCGACAAGGTCGATCCGCTGCCGTGGTTGGCGACGCGCGGTATCAGCTTGGGTCAACAGCGCGACTGAGTTGCTCGCCGGGTAAGCGACTTCCTTTGGAGTCGGTGTATCTCTGCGCGCTTGGAGCCGAATTCAAAGTACGGCAATAAGATTCATCGGACGACTGGTTGCGGTACCGCTATCGATTCGTTACCGTCGATGGACCCGTTCCCCTTCCGTAGTTGTGACCAGAGGATGAAAATCTCGATGCGCGTTGCGAACACTCTGAGCGCCGTCCACGACACTCGAAGACCAGGAACTTTCGAACTTTCCTCGCGTTCAGGACAATTCGGGCGAGCCAGTGGTGTGATGCGGTTAACGCGATGACGCGAGAGTGGTTATCGGACTCCAGTGGGCGAGGGGTGCCGGTTCAGCATTATCTAGATAATTCTTGGCAACATCCGGGGGATTTCAACGGGGGTGAATCCTGGAAGCTGAGTGATCCATGGTCGCAAGCGGATTCATCGTTGGATAGTGGTATCCAGAGCTATGGCACTGGGCAGAATTATGGCGCTGATCAGGGCTACAGCGCAGGCCAGAGTTACGGCGGCAGTCAGGATTTCGGCACAAGTCAGTCCTACAGCACACGCTCCGATCAAGGCGCGAGCCGGATCTACGACGCAACCCACTATGACGGCGACAGCCTGATTTACAGCGCGGGCGATGGCGGCTGGCACCAACTCCGTGACGGGAATGAGAACGTGGACTGGAGCGGCGTCGCTATCCACGAATACGGCGCAAGCCAGCGCGATGGCACAGGGCCGAGCCACGACGCAGGCCAGAACTCCGACGCAAACCACGATTACGGCGACAGCCTGACTTACAGCGCGGGCGATGGCAGCTGGCACAGCTTCGGCGACGGCCGCGATCGGAGCCTTGACTGGAACGGCGTCGCCATCCGGGATCACGCCGCAGGGCAGGACTACGACGCAGGTCTGGATTACCGCGATAGCCTGATCTACAGCACGGGGAATGCCGACTGGCACGGGTTCCCCGACGGCCGCCATCAAGGTCTGGACCGGTACGGCCGCGCCACTCAGAATCACGGCACGAGTCAGAGCGAGGGCACAAGCCAGGCCTACGACGCAAGTCAGGATTACGGCCAGAGCCGGGACCAAAATGCGGGCAGCGGGCATGAGTTCGGCGACGACCGGGATGAAAACCTGGAATGGAACGGCGTTGCTGTCCAGGATTACGACACAGGCCTGGGCTACAGCACAAGCCAAGACCACAGCGCACGCCAGGATCACGGCGACAGTCTGGAATATGGCGACAGTCTGGAATATGACGCGCGCCCGAATTACGGCGCAAGCCTGGGGCACGGCATAAGCCAGACCTACGACGCAAGCCCGGATTACGGAAACAGCCTGGACCACGGCATGGGCGATAGCGGCTGGCGCCGGCTCCGCGGCGACCGCGATCAGAGCCTGGACTGGAACGGCCGCGTTATCCAGAGCCACGGTGAAAGCCAGAGCGAAGGTGTAAGCGACACAAGCCTGAGTGCCGGCGTGCGCCAAGAGCACAATGCACGCCAGAACGATGGCGTAGACCACGATTACGGCGACAGTCTGCGACACAGCGCGGGCAATGCCGACTGGCGCGGGTTCGATAATGGCCGTGATGAGGGCGTGGACTGGGAAGGGCTCCAGGATCGCGCTGTCACTCGGCGCGACGATGCTTTGCGGAATCACGGTGCGGCTCGGGGTGGTCGCGATTTCGAGGGTGTGGGCGGTGCTCGGAATGTCGGGGCGGAGACAGATCGGGTAGGTGATGCCGCCGATTCGGCGGGGCGGCGGAAGCGACGGGGTGGCGCGCATCGGGTGCCTGCGCCGCCGCGGGCGTTGAAGGGGCGGGCCGCGGTTATTGCGGTGGCGGCGGGGGCGATTGTGGCGGCGGGGCAGAATTTGGCGGCGGGTAGTGAAAAGTCGCCGCAGACAGCGGAATTGCAGGCTGTCGGGCAGCAGCAGGCGTTGGAGCCGGTGAGCGCTGACCTGCCGACGACACCGGAGTTGCTCGACACGGCGACACCGACGAGCCTCGGGCAGTTCTCCGATGTGCTGGAGAACGGCGATAAGTTCGCGCAGGATCTGGCGGCGGAGGTGGAGGCGAAGCTGCGGCCGCTGTTCACGAAGTTCGCTTCGGGCAGCTTCACCTCCGGGTACGGCGAGCGCTGGGGCGTGCTGCATCCTGGTGTCGACGTCGCCGCCCCCATCGGCACACCGATCTACGCGGTCGAGGACGGCACCGTTATCGATGCCGGCCCAGCCGCCGGTTTCGGCATGTGGGTACGGATGCGCGGCGACGACGGCACCGTCACGGTGTACGGCCACATCAACACCGCACTGGTCTCGGTAGGCCAGCACGTACTCGCGGGCGACGAGATCGCCACCGTCGGCAACCGCGGCGAATCCACCGGCCCCCACTGCCACTTCGAGGTCTGGCTCAACGGCACCGACCGCATCGACCCCCTCCCCTGGCTCGCCACCCGCGGCATCAGCCTCGGGCCCGAACGCGACTAACCCCCGCTGGCGCCCCACAAATGTTCACCATGCGCTGATGGCGGCATCGGTGAGAGGCCCACGCCACCAGCGCATCGTGAACATCTGATCAGCTGGTGGTCGCCCGGTTTCGACGATCCGGAGTTGTCCAGCCGAAGCCTGCGCATAGATGACGCCGACAGTGCCCCGCGTATATCTCCCAGCCGTACGGCCCGACCGGCGCTTACGTACCCGCTCCGACGCGGAACGGTCCGGCACTGAAGCGCAGGGCTACGGCGCGGCGGCGATCGCCAGGCCTAGCAAGCTCACGACCTTGACTACCTCCAACCCCACATACCAATAGTGAGCGTGCGAGCGCGGTAACTCCGCGCCCGCGAGCACGCGGTCCGAGCGGCGGGTCAGCAGTGGCCGGACCGCGAGGAGTTGGATTGCGAGGATCGCGGCGGCGACACCGAGCCAGATCCGAACCGCATCGCTGGGTGCGACAACCAGGGCCGCGACGATCAACAGGGCGGCGAGGACGGCCTCCACGATATTGAGCGCCCGGAATACCAACCGTCCGATGCCGAGGCCGAGCGGCACGGTTATGCCCGGCGCCCGGAACTTCAGCGGCGCTTCCAGGAACGAGATGGCCAGCACCATGCCGAGCCACAGCATCGGAAGCAACCACAGCAGGTGTTGCGCGACGGTTTCCATGTCGCGCACGCTACCGACCGCATCGTCGATAGATCAGGGTCGAAGGCCCCTATCAGAGCTTGATCAGGGTGCGGCTGTATTGCGGGATGAGGCGGATCTTGCCTGCGGTGCCGAAGTCGATCGTGACGGTCGCCAGGGGGCCGAAGCCTTCGGCTGCTACCACGCGGCCGAGGCCGTACTTGTCATCGCTGACTCGATCGCCAACAGCCAGTACGAGATTGGCATTGTTGCGGCTGGCGCCACCGGGTGCGGGGCGGCGTGGGGCGCGGTCGCTGACGCCCGGTCGCTGCTGATTCCAGCCGTCGCGAGTCCAGTCGTGTTCCAGACCGTCGTCGTCGCCGCGGCGGCGGATGCTGCGGGTGAGTGGCGACCCTTTCGGCTCCAACCGCTTCCAGTCGACGAGGTGGGCCGGTATCTCTTGCAGGAATCGGGATTCCGGATTCGAGACCGGCTGCCCCCAGCCGGAACGCACCACAGCGCGGGTGACGTAGAGCCGTTGCCTCGCCCGGGTGATGCCGACGTAAGCGAGGCGGCGTTCCTCGGCCAGTTCGGTCGGATCGCCGAGTGCGCGCATGTGCGGGAACTGCCCGTCCTCCCAGCCGGTCACGAAAACCACCGGGAATTCCAGGCCCTTGGCCGTGTGCAGCGTCATCATGGTGACCACGCCGGTGCCCTCCTCGGGCAGCTGATCGCTATCGGCCACCAGCGAGACGCGTTCGAGGAAGGCGGCGAGCGAGCCCGGGTCGGGTTCGCCCTCGGCCACCTCCGGCACCAGTCCCTCTTCCCGGGCGGCCTCGGCATTGTTGTAGGCCTCGGAGCTGAATTCCCGCGCGACGCTCACCAATTCGTTCAGGTTGTCGAGCCGGGCACCGTCCTGCGGATCGTCGGAGCCCTCCAACTCGGCTCGGTAGCCGGTGCGGTCGAGAACCGCCTCGACCATATTGCCGAGGTCGGGGAAGTCCTGATCCGCCTGCGCACCGGCCTCCCGCACCTCTTCGAGCAGGTCGAGGAATCCGGCGATCGCGCGCTGCGCCCGCGTATTGAGCAGTGCCACTTTGCCATCGGCCGCATCGCGCAATGCCGCGGCGAAACCGATGCCGCGCTGTTCGGCATGCACCGCCACACAGGCCTCGGCCCGGTCGCCGATGCCGCGGCGCGGAGTGTTGAGGATGCGGCGCAGGCTCACCGTATCGTCCGGATTGTCGAGCACGCGCAGGTACGCGACGATATCGCGCACCTCCTTGCGCTCGTAGAAGCGCACGCCGCCGACCACCTTGTAGGGCAGTCCCATGCGAATGAAGATTTCTTCCAACGCGCGGGAATTGTTGTTGGTGCGGTAGAAGACCGCGACATCGCTGTAGTTGGCATCACCCGCGTCCACCAGCCGGTCGATCTCGCGCGCCACGAACGAGGCCTCGTCGTGCTCGTTGTCGGCGACGTAGCCGGTGATCAGATCGCCCTCACCGGAGTCGGTCCACAGCCGCTTGTCCCTGCGCTTCTCATTGCGCGATATCACCGCGTTCGCGGCGGACAGAATGTTCTGGGTGGAGCGGTAGTTCTGTTCCAGCAGAATGGTTTCCGCATCCGGGAAGTCGCGCTCGAATTCCTCGATATTGCGGATGGTCGCGCCGCGGAACGCGTAGATGGACTGGTCCGCGTCACCGACGACGCACAGTTCGCTCGGCGCGACCGCGTCTTCGGTCTGCTCCGCCGCGTGATGCCCGACCAGCTCGCGGACCAGGATGTACTGGGCGTGGTTGGTGTCCTGGTACTCGTCGACCAGCACATGCCGGAACCGGCGACGGTAGTACTCGGCGACCTGCGGATGGTTCTGCAGCAGTGCCACCGTTTCGCCGATCAGATCGTCGAAGTCGAGTGCGTTCGCCGAACGCAACCGGCGCTGATATTCGGTGTAAACGCGGGCGACGAGTCCGGGCAGTTCGGTTTCGTCGGTTTCGGCATCGGCGGTGGCCTGCTCGGGCCCGATGAGCTCGTTCTTCAAATTCGAGATGGCGGTGGCCAGCAGCCGCGCCGAATATTTCTTGACGTCGATATCGAAGTCGCGGCTGATCATGGTGAGCAACCGCCGGGAATCGTCGGCGTCGTAGATGGAGAAATTGGAATTCAGGCCGGGCAGCAGCGCCGCCTGCATGCGCAGGATGCGGACGCAACTGGAGTGGAAGGTCGAGACCCACATGTTGTTCGCGCGCGGACCGACCAGCCCGCTCACCCGCTCGCGCATTTCGGCGGCGGCCTTATTGGTGAAGGTGATGGCCAGGACCTGACCAGGCGTTACTCCCCGAGCGGCCAGCAAATAGGCGATGCGCCGGGTGAGCACGGCGGTCTTGCCAGAACCCGCGCCCGCGACGATCAACAGCGGCGCACCGGTGTGTACGACCGCGGCGCGCTGCTGCGGGTTGAGGCCGTCGAGCAGTCGCTCGGCCTCCTCCGCGCGACGTTGCTCACGTTCGGCGCGGCGCTTTTCTTGTTCGACACGGTGCTTGTCGTCCACGACACGCCGCGACGCTGCATCGTCGGCCGGGTGCACTACCCCCGGCGCGGTGGGCACGGCAGGGTCGCCCATCTCCCCGGTGCGAGCAGCGTCGACCAGCGGTTTCTGCGCTGAATCCTGGTGCCGAGTCCGCCCGGCCTGCGTCTGGGGAGCCACCGTGATGTCCATCGTCCATCCACGCTACCGGCGGGCACCGACAGAGATGAAGTCTCGGTCGACATCGGTGTCCATTCCGCGAACAGCAGGTGAACCGCCCCGGGTCGACAGGGACGTCGGAACGTGCAAGCCTTCTCAGGAGATTCACAAAATGAAGCGTTTTGCATTGCTTCGGCCCCGTGGCAGACTGGCCCATATGACCTGCGCGACCGCCGCGAAGTATCCGATTCGGCTAACGGCCGGATATCGTGATCGCGGACTTTGTACCTGAGCGCGCTGCCTGGGGGGAGGATTGCAAGACCTACCAGGTTTGTTTTGCACGGTGAAAGAACCGATCGGTAACGAGCTCGGCTCACCGGCCGATCCATGTTCTGACACGAGGAGATGAATGATGAGCACCCCCGCCACGACGACCGGGTCCGATTCGGCTCTGCCCCACACCGAGGCCGAGATCGACAAGCTCCGCAAGGAGATCGACCAGCTCGACGCGGAAATTCTGGCCGCCATCAAGCGCCGCACCGAGGTCTCGCGGATCATCGGCCGCACGCGTATGGCCTCCGGCGGCCCCCGCCTCGTACACAGTCGTGAGATGAAGGTGCTCGAGCGCTTCAGCGAACTCGGCCAGGAGGGCCACACCCTCGCCATGCTGCTGCTGCGCCTCGGTCGCGGCCGACTGGGCCACTGACCGTCTCCGGCCGCCACTAGCGGACCGATCGAACCACGCGACGTTCGCAAGATCGCCGCCTTCCACAAGGCCGCCCCGGGTGTATTTCACCCCGGGGCGGTCGTTTCATGTCTGCGGGTCAGGTCAGGGCGATGTACTTCGTGGACAAGTACTCCTCGATGCCCTCGATACCGCCTTCGCGGCCGAAGCCCGAGGCCTTGACGCCGCCGAAAGGTGCTGCGGGATCGGAAATTACGCCGCGGTTGATGCCGACCATGCCGGATTCGAGGCCCTCGGCGATGCGCAGGGCGCGGTCGAGATCGCGGGTGTAGACGTAGCTCACCAGGCCGAATTCGGTGTTATTGGCGGCGGCGAGACCCTCTTCCTCGGTTTCGAAGCCGACGATGGGGGCGACGGGGCCGAAGACCTCCTCGCGCAGGATCCGAGCATTCGCGGGGACCTCGCTGAGGATGGTCGCGGGATAGAACCAGCCGGGGCCGCCGGGAGCCTTGCCGCCGAGGCGGACCTGCGCACCGACTGCCACCGCGTCATCGACCAGTTCGCTGACGGTATCGAGCTGCTCCTCGTTGATGAGCGGGCCGAGCGTGGTGTTCGGATCGGTACCTGGTCCGAGGGTGACCGTATTCGACATCGCCTCGACGAGTTTGGTGGTGAACTCCTCGAGCACGCCGTTCTGCACGTGGAAGCGGTTGGCCGCGGTACACGCCTCACCGCCGTTGCGCAGTTTGGCCAGCATCGCGCCCTGTACGGCGGCGTCGATATCGGCATCGTCGAAGACCACGAACGGTGCGTTGCCGCCGAGCTCCATCGAGGTGCGCAGCAGTCCGTTCGCCGACTTCTCCACCAGCTTCTTGCCGACCTCGGTGGATCCGGTGAAGGTGAGTTTGCGCAGGCGCGGATCGTCGAGCAGCGGCTGGGTGACGGCGCCGGAACGGCTGGAGGTGATCACCGAGAGCACCCCGTCCGGCAGCCCCGCTGCACTGCACAGCTTCGCCAGCGCCAACATGGTCAGCGGTGTAGCCGATGCGGGCTTGACGATCATCGTGCACCCCGCGGCCAGCGCGGGTCCGATCTTCCGGGTGCCCATGGCGAGCGGGAAGTTCCACGGCGTGATGGCCAGACACGGCCCGACCGGCTGTTTGTGCACCATGATCCGCCCGGTACCGGACGGCGCGTGCAGGTAGCGTCCGTGCGCCCGCACCGCCTCCTCGCTGAACCAGCGGAAGAATTCGGCGCCGTAGCGCACCTCGTTGCGGCTTTCCGGCAGCGCTTTGCCCATCTCCAGCGTCATCAGCAGCGCGAATTCCTCGGCGCGCGCGGTCAGCTGATCGAAGACCCGGCGCAGGATCTCGCCGCGCTCCCGCGACGGTGTCGCCGCCCATTCGGCCTGCACCGCGGCGGCCGCGTCGAGCGCCCGCACGGCATCTTCCGGCGTGGCGTCGGCGACCTCGGCCAGCACCTGCCCGTCGGCCGGATTGTGCACGGGGAAGGTGCCGCCCCCGGTGGCGTCGACGGGACCGCCGATCCACAGCTGCGTCGGCACGGATTGGAGTACTTCGCGTTCGGACACCATGCACCCCAGCCTAAGCCGCGCGCTCGCGCATCACCCCCGACTCATCGATCCGAAATTCGCCGACCTATTCGAGCGGGATGCGTCCCGGTCCGAGCGACACGCGAATGATCGCCACGGGGTAGCCGTCAGGACAACATCGGCGAAAGTATGCGGTCCTTCCCTGCGCGCCCGATCGAGTGCTTGTAACCTCGCGGACGTGAGCAGCGACATCACCGCATCGGCGGCCTGGCGGAAACTGCACGAGCACCATGTCGCCGTCGCCGGACGACACCTGCGTGAATTCTTCGCCGAGGATCCCGACCGCGGCCGCGAGCTGATCGTCGGGGTCGGGGACCTGCACATCGACTACAGCAAGCACCGCGTCACCCGGGAAACCCTGCATCTGCTGGTCGAATTGGCGCATGAGGCCGGGGTGGCCGAACGACGCGACGCGATGTACCGCGGCGACCACATCAACACCTCGGAGGACCGCGCGGTCGAACATATCGCGCTGCGCCTGCCCGAGGGCGAGTCGGTCATCGTGGACGGCGCGGATGCGGGTGCCGAGGTGCACGAGGTGCTGCGGCGGATGGGCGAATTCACCGACGCGGTGCGCTCCGGTACATGGCGCGGCGCGACCGGCGAACGCATCAAGACCGTGGTGAATATCGGTATCGGCGGTTCGGATCTCGGCCCGGATATGGTGCACCGCGCGCTGCGGCACTATGCCGATGCCGGAATCGGCGCCCGATTCGTCTCGAATGTCGACCCGGCCGATCTGCTCGCGGAACTCGACGGGCTCGACCCGGCAACCACGCTGTTCATTGTTGCCTCCAAGACGTTTTCGACGCTGGAGACGCTCACCAATGCCACCGCCGCCCGACGCTGGCTGGTCGCCGCGCTCGGCGAGGACGCCGTCGCCAAGCATTTCGTGGCCGTCTCGACGAATGCCGAGCGAGTCGCCGAATTCGGCATCGACACCGCGAATATGTTCGGCTTCTGGGATTGGGTCGGGGGTCGCTATTCGGTGGATTCGGCCATCGGCCTTTCGGTGATGGCGACCATCGGCAAGGAGCGCTTCGCCGAATTCCTGGCCGGAATGCACACCGTCGACCGGCATTTCGCGACCGAGCCGCTGGATCGCAACGGTCCGGTACTGCTCGGCTTGCTCGGCATCTGGTACTCGAACTTCTTCGGCGCGGAATCGCGTGCGGTGCTGCCTTATTCGAACGATCTGTCGCGCTTTCCGGCCTATCTGCAGCAGCTGACCATGGAGTCCAACGGCAAATCGGTGCGCGCCGACGGCACCCCGGTGACCACCTCGACCGGCGAAATCTTCTGGGGCGAACCGGGAACCAACGGCCAGCACGCCTTCTACCAGCTGCTGCACCAGGGCACCCGGCTGATCCCGGCCGATTTCATCGGATTCGCCCAGCCCACCGCCGATCTGCCCACCATCGACGGCACCGGCAGCATGCACGACATCCTGATGAGCAACCTGTTCGCGCAGACCAAGGTGCTCGCCTTCGGCAAGACTGCCGAGGAGATCGCTGATCCTTTCGAGCGACCCGCAAGCGATCGCTACGGTGACGAGGGCACCGACCCGAAAGTGGTGCCGCACAAGGTGATGCCGGGCAATCGGCCGAGCACCACCATCCTCGCGCCGCAGCTCACCCCCTCGGTGGTCGGCCAGTTGATCGCGCTCTACGAACACCAGGTATTCGTCGAGGGCACCATCTGGGGCATCGATAGCTTCGACCAGTGGGGCGTGGAACTCGGTAAGCAGCAGGCGCTCGCGCTCGCCCCCTTGCTGACGTCTCCAGAAGAGCCGCAGCCGCAAGGGGACTCGTCCACCGACGCCCTGATCGGCTGGTACCGCGACAACCGCTGAGCCTCAGCCCAGCGCTTGCGCCGTCTTGATCAGGGCGGCGACGACATCCGGGAAGTCGGCGGTGATCTCCGGACCGATTTCGGGGCCGACGGTATCGGCGGCGTCGCCGATGATCTCGGTCCGATAGACGACGCGGGTCCAGCCCTCGCCCGCCGGCTCCAGACGGTGCTCGGTGACGACGGTGAAATCGCCGCCGTCCATTTCATCGGTGAACAGTTCGCCGGGTTCGATCTCCACCAGGCGCATGCGCACGGTATCGCCGCCGGGGAGCGTCATGGTGAACGAAGTGCCAACCTCGAACGGGCCGTCGATTTCGATCTCGTCGAGCCCTTCGTTCCATTCGGGCCAGGACTCCACATCCGACCAGCACCGCCACAGCGCCTCCGGTGCGACCGCAGTCTCCGCGCTGTATTCGTACTCCCACATCCCGCTTGCTCCCGGCTACCTCGACACGATTTGTCGAGCGAGATCATGTCACCTCCAGCGTGATTCGGCGACGCGGCGCATATCACCCCTCGGCGGCGTAGTAGCGGCCGCCGCGCTGACGCAGAACGAGGTCGGCACCGTGCCGGGTATCGGCGATCAGATCGGCATTGGGTAGATCACTGTCGTACACCTTGATTTTCGCGGCGTCAGGGGTACGGCCGCCGCGAAGGTGGCGGCGCAGCAGGCGTTGTTCGAGCACCTCGCGGGCCACGTCCAGGTACCAGACCTCGTCGAGGAATTCGCGCGCGCCCGACCAGGCACCGTCGGACAGCAGCAGGTAGTTGCCCTCGGTAATGGCGATCTCCTGCCGATCGAAGACGACACCGGCCGGGGTCGGTTCCTCGATGGCGCGGTCGAAGGTCGGCCACGGCACCGGCTCGCCGAGTGGGGTATCGCGTAGGCGCCGCAGGGTTTCCACGAAGGCCGCCGCGTCGAAGGTGTGCGGTTCGCCCTTGTGCTCCAGATTCGCCGTGGCGCGCAGTACGGCGTTGGGCAGGTGGAAGCCATCCATCGGTGCGATCTCGGCGATCCGGGCACCGGCTCGGTTGTTCATATCGTCGCGAATGGCCTTGGAGAGCGTGGATTTACCCGCACCCGGCGGACCGGCGATGCCGAGCACGTACCGTCGGGCGCACCCCGCCGCCCGGATCCGCAGGTGCTCGACCAGCGAGCGCAACGGCATTTCGACGGAAGTCCGTGTCATCGAAATCACAGTACTCAGCATGAGTCGGTCCGCTGCGAATTTGGGCGCGTGGCTATATAGGTCGGCTATCGAAGTCGCTGGCGGACTTCGGTGGCGAGGTCGGCGGCGGCGTCGCGCAGTGCCTCGATGAAGATCTGTCTCGGGGAGTCGCCTCTTCGATAGACGACGCACGTCGTGCGAACCGCTGCGGGATGGTCGATGCGGACCAGCGCGATGCCCGACGGCAGGACCGGCACCGCGATTCCGGGTACGACGGTGCTGCCCATACCCGCCGCGACCAGCCCGAGCTTGGCGAACCAGTCACGGGCGACAAAGGCGATCTCCGGTTCCCAGGTGGCGTCGCGCCATGCGCCGAGCAGGGTGCTGCTCACCTCGGTGCTGCCCGCGATCCAGCGTTCCCCGCGCAGCTGCGCCGGCGCGACGCTGGCGTGGCCTGCGAGCGCATGGTCCGGTGGGACCGCGATGAGCAGCGGGTCGTCCAGGAGTGGCTCGATCTCGGTATCCGCGGGCAGATTTCGTGTCTCGGTCACCACCGCCAGATCCAGCCGCCCGCGCGCGACGGCGGATACCAACCGTGGACTGGTTCCTTCGCGTAGCGGTACTCGCGCGAGTCGCGGCGCGGTGGCGGCGATGGCCCTCGGCACCAGTGCGGCCATGGCGGTCGAGAATGCGCCGACGCGGAGTGTGGCGGGCGGGCGCGCGGTCAGTTCGTCGAGTTCTTGCCGCGCGGAACCGAGTCCACCGAGCACCGTTTCGGCATGGCGCAGCACGATCCGGCCCGCATCGGTGGTCTGCACGCCGCGCGCATGCCGTTCGAACAATGCCCGGCCCGCCGCCTGCTCCATCAGGGCGATCTGCCGGGATACCGCCGACTGCGTGTAGCCCAGATTCTCCGCTGCGGTCGAGAACGACCCGCTCCGTGCGGCCTCCCGGACCACTCGCAATCCTACGATCGTGAACTCACCCATGCTGTCTACTCATACCAAGTATGCGAGAGTCTCGCTTGTCGCATATCTCGGCGCTCCCTAGCGTCGAATGTATGAGTGCAGCAGCGAACAAGAAACTGATCGAGGACATCTTCGACCAGATGTCCCAGGGCAATACCCGTGCGATGGGCGAGGCCATGGCCGAGGACTTCCGGTGGATCTTTCCGGGGAACTGGTCGTGGTCGCGCACCTGGGAACCGAAAACGGTTGTGCTGAACGAACTTCTGCGGCCGCTGATGACTCAGTTCACCGAGTACCGCAGCGCGGCCGAGTTCGTGCTTGCCGAAGACGACCGCGTCGTCGCCCAGGTCCGCGGCCACGGCATCACCACCGGCGGCGAGCCTTACGAACAGACCTACTGTTTCATTTTCCGGATCGCACGTGGTCAGCTCACCGAGGTGATCGAGCATTGCGATACGGCACTGGTCGAGCGGGTGCTACAGCGCGTTGGCTAGTTCGGGCGGGTGCCGCGGTAGAAGGTGACGCGACCAAGGCGACGGTGGCGCTGGGAAGCGACCACGGTGCAGTCGAAGCCGACGGTGCGCAGGAGTTGGGGGATGCCGTCGCCGAGGTTGTCGTGGGCATGATGGTTGTGCAGCAGCAGCCGGGCCATCAGGCCGTCGTCCGGGGTCACCTCGCCGCCGATATCGAGGATGTGCAGGTTACCGCCGGGGCGCAGGACGCGCAGCGCCTCGGCCAGTGCTGCGGTTTTGATGTCGGTCTCGAGGTGATGCAGCATCATCGATGACAGGACCCGGTCGAATTCTTTATCCGGATAGGGCAGTTCCTGGGCGTAGGCGCGTTCGAAACGGATTCCGTTCAGGCCGTTCGCCTTTCGCTCGGCGCGGGCGAGTGCGAGCGGGTCGGGATCGGAGCCGATCACCTCCGCCGCAGGTTGGGTTCTTTTGGCCTTCAGGGTGAGATTGCCGGTGCCACAGCCGATTTCCAGTACCTGATGACCGGGTGTGAGTTCGGCCTGCGCGACGAGGGCTTCGTGGAGTTTGTACATGCCGAGCAGGCGGGTGAGCAGATCGTAGGTGGGCAGCAGTGCGTCGCGACCCGCTGCGGGCAGGTAGTCGTGCCGGTTGCCCATGGCTTTGAGTACCGAATGTGGATGATCTTTGGTCATGATTCTCATGGTGCTCGCAGATCCAGCTTGATAATTGGGCGATTATCGGCCGAATTTGGACTATTTTCGGTGTCATGACCGAGGCTACCCGGGTGGTGCGGCACCGCCGTGGTGTACCGGTGTACGACTACCGGAGTGATCAGGTCACGCCGCCGGTGTCGCTGCTGCGCTTCGATCGTCATGCCGAGCTCGGCCACCGCCCGCATATTCACGACTTTCCGGTATTGCTCTACGTCCGGTCCGTCGGTGTGGTGTACGTCGTCGCGGCAGGTCAGGTGATCGAGGCGGCCCCGCCGCACGAGTTCGAAGGCGCGGTCGGGGTGTTCTTCGATCCCGCGGCGCTCGGCGATGCCGGACGTGCGCCCTGGCCCGCGTGGCGGGCGCATCCGTTGCTGTTTCCATTCCTGCACGAGCATTCGGGCGGGGTGCTGGAGTTGGCGGTTCCGATGGAACGAAGACCGTTGTGGGACAGTGCGATTGCCGCCATCGATACCGAGCTGGCACAGCGGCAGGAGGGATATCGGCAGGCGGCATCGGCACATCTGACACTGCTGCTGATCGAACTCGCACGGTTGGCCGCCGATGTGGTGGGCGATCTGCGGCGCAGCGGCGAACCGCTGCTCGCCGAGGTGTTCGATGTGATCGACCAGCGGCACACCGCACCGCTGTCGCTGCGCGATGTGGCGGATGCGGTCGGCATGACGCCGGGGCATCTCACCACCGTGGTGCGCCGACGCACCGGGCGCACGGTGCAGGCGTGGATCACCGAGCGGCGGATGACCGAGGCCCGCCGGTTGTTGGCCGAAACGGATCTGCCGGTCGGTGAGGTTGCCCGGCGGGTCGGGATTCCGGACGCGGGCTACTTCACGCGCTTGTTCCGGCGCAACAACGATCTTTCACCTCGGCAATGGCGCGCCCAGCCTGCTTCCCTCGCGCGCTGACGCGAGCGACCCGGGTCAGGTGAGGGCGCGGGCGATGATGTCGGTGGTGTTCACGCCGGTGGGGAGGGTGCCGAAGGCGATGGCCCAGTCGTCGCCGAGGCGGGTGGCGCAGAAGGCGTCGGCGACTGCGGGGTGGCCGTGGCGGACGAGTTGCGCGCCCTGTAGGACCAGGGCCATGAGTTCGACGATGCGGCGGGCGCGGTATTCGATTTCGTCGAGGTCGGACAGTTCCTTGCCGAGGCGGCCGATGGCATCGTCGAGGCGGGGGTCGGCACCGGCGGCGAGGGAGACTTCGTTGAAGAAGGCCTCCACGGTTTCGGGCTGACGGCCCATGGCGCGCAAGGCGTCCAGCGCCGCGACATTGCCGGAGCCTTCCCAGATCGACATGAGCGGGGCCTCGCGGTACAGCCGGGGCATACCGGATTCCTCGGCATAACCATTGCCGCCGAAGCATTCCAGAGCCTCGGCCGCATGCGCGGGAGCACGCTTGCAGACCCAATACTTGGTGACCGCCAAGGCGATTCGGCGCAGCGCGGCCTCGGCGGGATCGGTCCCCGCGCGGTCGGTCGCACCGGCCAGGCGCATCATGACCGTGGTGGCGGCGTCGGATTCGATCACCAGGTCGGCGAGCACATTGCGCATCGCGGGTTGGTCGATCAGCTTGGCCCCGAACGCTTCTCGGTGCCGCGCGTGGTGCGCTGCGTAGACGGCGCCGACGCGCATGCCGGTGGCGGAGCCGATGACGCAGTCCAGGCGGGTCATATTGACCATTTCGATGATGGTCTTGACGCCGGCACCCTCCGCGCCGACCAGCCAGCCGGTGGCGTTCTCGTATTCGATCTCCGAGGAGGCGTTCGACTTGTTGCCGAGCTTGTCCTTGAGGCGTTGGATCCGAATGGGATTGCGGGTGTCGTCCGGGAGGACGCGCGGCAGCAGGAAGCAGGACAGACCGCCTGGCGCCTGGGCCAGGGTGAGGAACATATCCGACATGGGCGCCGAGGTGAACCACTTGTGGCCGACGATGCGGTAACTGCCATCGGGCTGCGGTGTGGCGGTGGTGGTGTTGGCGCGGACGTCGGAGCCGCCCTGCTTCTCGGTCATCGACATGCCCGCGATGAGACCGGCCTTGGTCGACGGTTCCCGCAGACCGAAATCGTAAGTACGGGAACCGAGTAGCGGTTCGTACTTGGCCGCGAGTTCCGGATTGTGGCGCAACGCGGGCACGACGGCGTAGGTCATCGAGATCGGACACATATGCCCGGCATCCGCGACACCCCAGGTGTAGAACTTGGCCGCGCGGGCGGTATGGGTGCCCGGCCGGTCGTCGAGCCAGGGTGAGCCGTGGAGTCCGTGCGCGACAGCGACTTTCATCAACTCGTGCCAGTACGGATGGAATTCGACCTCATCGATGCGGTTGCCGTAGCGGTCGTGGGTATGCAGGACGGGCGGGTATTCGTTGGCGAGGCGGCCCCACTCCTGCGCTTCGAATCCGCCTGCGAGCCTGCCGAGTTCGCGCACTTCGGGTTCAGCCCAGCCGGCGCCTTCGCGGTGCAGTCCCTCGAGCAGGGCCGGGTTCTGCGCGACATCGAAGGGCACGATATCGGGAACCTGGTTGAAGACTTCATGCGTCGGCATCGGACACTCCTGAGTCGGATTCATCGCGCACACCAAGTGCGCGTAACGCGAAACTGATGAGTTCGGGCACAACGGATTCGCTGTGCGGGGCATCGGCCAGCGGGCCGACCAAGACCTCGCCGATCGCGCCGACGAGCGCGGCCGCGCTGGTCTTGGCATCCTGCGCGGGCAATTCACCACGCGAAACCCCTTCCGCGACAGCGGATTCGAAGGCTTCGGCGAAGGCACGGCGGAAGCGCAGACGCTCGGCATCGACCACGGTATCGACGGGTTCGACGAGCAGGACGTAGGCGAGTTTCGGATTCTTCAGCGCCCGGCCAGCGAAGGTTTCCACCGCCGCGGTCACCCGCTCGACGGCCGTTCCCGAGGCGCTTGCGGTTACCACTGCGGCCACTTCGTGCGCGACCACCTTCCGGAATACCGCGCTCACCAGGTCGGCCTTACCGCTGAAGTTCTTGTAGACCGTTCCGGTGGCCACGCCCGCCTCGGCGGCGACGGCCGCCATGGACAGTCCGGCATAGCCCGCGCGGGACAGCACCTTGGTCGCCGCCTGCACGATCAGGCCCGCCTGGGCATCGAGGCGGGCCTGCACGGCAGGAGTTCTGCGGTAGGCCATACAAGAAGTGAACCACAAATTCATTTCTTCACACAAGGTATTTCTGACGGCGTATGGTCGTGCTCGTGACTGTGCGAATCGAACGCAACGGGCCCGTGACCACCGTGATCCTGCACCGCCCCGAGGCACGCAATGCCGTCGACGGTCCGACCGCCGCGGCCCTGGTCGACGCATTCCGCGAATTCGATGCCGATCCGGATGCGGCGGCCGCCGTGCTGTGGGGTGATGGCGGCACCTTCTGCGCGGGCGCGGATCTGAAGGCGCTCGGCACCGAGCGCTCCAATCGGGTCACCGAGGACGGTGACGGTCCGATGGGACCGACCCGAATGCGGCTGTCCAAACCGGTGATCGCCGCGGTCTCCGGATACGCGGTGGCAGGCGGGCTCGAGCTTGCCCTGTGGTGCGATATGCGAGTTGCCGAGCAGGACAGCACCTTTGGCGTGTTCTGTCGCCGCTGGGGTGTACCGCTCATCGATGGCGGCACGATTCGGTTGCCCCGCATTATCGGCACCGGGCGCGCGATGGACATGGTGCTCACCGGGCGCGCCGTCGCCGCCACGGAGGCATTGCAGATCGGGCTGATCAATCGCGTGGTGCCGAATGGCGAATCCCGCAGCGCCGCCGAACAACTCGCCGCCGAACTGGCCGCACTGCCGCAGACCTGCCTGCGCTCGGACCGCATGTCGCTGCTGGAGCAGGACGGTATGGACGAGGAGACAGCGCTGCTCAATGAATACCGACACGGCCTGAAGGCCCTGGCCGACGGAGCCTTGGACGGCGCGCAACGGTTCGCCGCCGGTGCGGGCCGTCACGGTGCGCGTACCTGACAATGGCTGCTGCCCAACGCTCGAGCGTCGTCGACGAGATCTTCCTGCGCACACATCGCGGGCTCGGGACCCCGATCGCGCTCCAGGGTTTGTGGCGCACGGCCGATCGCGTCGATCCTGAGTTACTGCGGCAGGTGCACGCGGCACTGCGCGTTGGACCATTGGGGCGCAGAGTGATTCGGCCTTCGGTCCCCGGTGCGCGTCGCAGTTGGCGGGCGAACACTCGGGCGTATCCGCTCGAGTTCACCGACGGCACTATCGCTACCGGGGCCCTGCTCGAGTGGGCCGATGAGCGGGGCTCGAACCTCGATCCCGAATACGGCCCGGGTTGGCGCTTGTCGACCGCCGCCTTGGAGGACGGCGGATCGATTGTGTCGCTGACCTGTTCGCATGCGCTCGCCGACGGAAGAGCGCTGGTGCTCGCGGTAGATGATGCGCTGGGCGGCCCGAGCCTGACCACTTCGTCGGTGCAGGCGATGCGTTCCCCGGATACCGGGTCAGGCACGAGGTCGGCACCGTCGACGATTGCAGGGGAACCAGACCGGTCCGAAGCGCGAGTAAATGCCGCGCTGGGCCGGGAAACCCGAGCTCCGGCATCGGATTGGTCCGATGCTTGGCGGCAGTGGGCGATCGTTGTGCGCGGTACTTTCCGCGCACTCCGTCACGGGATTCCCGCACGTCCCACCCGGACGGCATCGACTCGCGCAGGCGGGTTATCGGCCCGTGAACGCGGGTCGATCGCTGGCGGCGTAGGGGTCGACCGCGCGCCGACCCCCGGCGTCGTACTGCAGTGTCCCGCAGCCGACTGGGAGTCGGCGGCTGCGGCGCACGGTGGTACGGCCAACAGCTTGTTCATCGCCCTGATTGCGAAGATGTTGTGGGCCAGTGGATTTCCTGGTGCGACGATCGATGCCAGCCTTCCGGTCGACACCCGCGACGAGCCGCGCGTCGACAATGACCTCGCGATGACCGAGATCACCATCGAGCGCAGCGATACTCCGGCCACCATTCGTGAGAAAGCCCGAATCGCCTACGAGCGGCGCATGTCCAGCCCCGGCGGGATGCCGGAGGAACTGCTGCAGGTGATTCCGGATCGCTGGGCCTACGCCTTGTCCAAGGGTGCCGGTGAACGAGACATCCTGTGCTCCAACATCGGTACGCTTCCCGATTCCCTGCGCACCCTCGGCCCACACCGCTGCACCGGCGTCGCCGCCCGCGCCATCCACCCCGGCCTCACCGCGGACCGCCTCCCCCGCACCCGGCTATCCGGCTATCTCAGCCGCATCGCGGATACCTACACCCTCGCGGTCGTCAGCCTCGACCCCGCCCACATCGACACCCCCGAAGCCCTTCGCGCCTCGGCACACGAATCCGCAACCCTCCTCGGCCTACCGATCACCCTCTGGTGACCGCCCGAGCCCGCCGCCGGAGTTGCCCGCGCTGCCAACCCGGCTTCCTGATGCGGCGGGCGACGGTGGGTAGTCCTCGACGGTCATCGAGTTGTAGAGGCGCGCGCTCTTGGTGGTGAGGCGGACGAAGGCGCGACTGGGCCCCGCGGGCAGGGCGGAAATCAGGCGGCTGCCCTGGACCAGTCCCGACACGCCGAGGCGCGAGGTGGGGATCAGGGTCTTCGCCGCGCTCAGTGCGACCGCGTGGCTGCCGCGTACGTGCTGCGCCATCGCGCGCTCGTAGGCGGGAAAGGCGCGCTCGTGGTCGCCGCCCGCCCGCGCCAGCTCCCCGGCGAGGACATATGCGCCGACGACGGCCAGGCTGGTGCTGCCGCCGACGGCCGGGCCGGGGCAGTAGCCCGCGTCGCCGACGAGCGTGACCCGCCCCCGTGACCAGGTGTCCATGCGGAGCTGGGTGATCGAGTCGAAGTAGAACGCCGGGGTGCGGTCGAGCTCGTCGAGCCAGCGGTCCACGTCGGCGTGCATGCCGCCGAACGCATTGCGCAGCAAGTCCTTCTGCCGGGGCACGTCATGGTGGTGGTAGTCGAGCTCGCGCTCGCTCCGGAACAGGAACAAGGCCCGCGCGTCACCGAGGTGCCGCGCGCCGTACATGCCGGCAGTGCGGCCGACGCCGACGTGGATGCGGACCTCGCCGTCGAGATCGAAGCCGTTGGGCAGGGTCAGCACCCCTAGGTACGCCCCGATGAAGGCGCTGAAGCGGGACTCGTCGCCGAAGACGAGGCGGCGCACGTTCGAGTGCAGCCCGTCCGCGCCGACGATGAGGTCGAAGCGGCGCGGCGCGGCGTTCTCGAACCGCACCTCGCCGTCGGGTGAGATCGCGGTGATCGAGTCGCCGAATACGTACTCGACATCGTCGCGCGTCGCGTCGTAGTAGATCTCGCCGAGGTCGTCACGCATGATCTCGGCGTGCCGGTCGGAGGTGGCGCCGAAGATCTTGGAGAGGTCCACCCGGACGGGACGCCGTGCTCCCTCCCGGTAGAGGGTCATCCGCTTCGTGCCGGTGGCCCGCTCCTCGACGCGTCGGAGCACGCCCATCTTCTCCGAGATGTCCATCGCGGGCTGGAACAAGTCGACCGCGTGCCCGCCCGTCTTGCGTAGCACGGGGGCCCGTTCCACGACGGTGACCTCGAAGCCGTATCTCGTGAGCCAGTAGGCCAGCACCGGACCGGCGACGCTGGCGCCGGAGACGAGAATCCGCATTAGCAGTCTCCTTACTTAACGATAAGTAAGCGTAGCACGGTAACTTACCTATCGTTAAGTAAGATAGGCTGGCGACATGCCTCGCCCCTCCGACACCAAGCAGCGGATCCAAGAGGTCGCGCGCGAGCTCTTCGCACAGCAGGGTGTGCATCGGACCGGCCTGCAGGAGATCGCCGACCGGCTGGGCATCACCAAACCGGCGCTCTACTACCACTTCTCCTCACGCGAGGAACTGGTCCGCAGCATCGTGCAGCCGATCATCGACGAGGAAGAGGCGTTCCTCGAGGGGCAGGAGGCGCTGAGCGAGGTCGAGCCCCGCGCCCTGCTGGAGGGCTACTTCGACTTCCACTACCGCCACCGCAAAGACATCGTGCTCATGCTCGCCGAGCTGACCACCCTCGCCGACCTGGGCCTGATCGACCTCGTATTGGCCTGGCGTGGGCGGCTGGTGAAGCTGCTGTGCGGCGCCGAACCCACACTGGAGCAGGCCACCCGGGCCGTGATCGCCTTCGGCGGACTCCAGGACTGCACGATTCAGTTCGCCGACGTGCCGAAGGACGAGCTCCGCCGGGCTGCCGTGGACGGCGCCTGCGCGGCCCTGGGCATGGACCCGCGGCGCGAAGCCTGACTACTGGCCCTCGAGGGCCATATCGGTTCGATCGAGTACGTCCTGCGGTACCTCGATGCCCGGCTCCAGATCGTCCGACGAAATCGGGGCGTCCCAGACCTGACGGAGCGGCAGGACGCCTGCCCAGACGCCGCCGGTTTCGATATCGGCGGCGTCGTCCTTGGGGCCGCCGGTTCGGACCTTCACCGATGCCTCGGTCAGGTCGAGGGCCAGGACCATGGTGGCGGCCATTTCCTTTTTGTTCGGCTGCCGCACGCGATCCCACGCACCTGGCGCGGAGTGTTCGACGATGACCCGCAGCGCGTGCATGCGTTCATCGGGGTCGACGAGTTCGACGGCGCGGCCGCGCACCACGGCCGAGCGGAAGTTGGCGGAGAAGTGCATTGCCGAACGGGCGTAGACGACGCCGTCGACCAAGGTGACGGCGATGGAGATATCGCCGGTCAACGCCGCCCGCAGGTTTCCGGCTCCGGTCGAACCGTGCAGGTACAGCGTGTCGCCGTCGCGGCCGTAGACCGTCGGGAGCACCACCGGACTGCCGCCGAGCAGCACGCCCAGGTGGCAGACCAGGCCCGCGTCGAGGACCGCATCCAGTTCGGCCCGGTCGGTCCGGCCGCGCTCCTTGGAACGTGTCAGGGTGGTACGTGGGGTAGGCGAAAGCGGCGGCCGAGAGTTCGTCATACCTCTAGCGTGGAGCCGAAAGTGGCATTCTGAAATAGCCAATTCATGGAAATTTGAACAGTCCAATTCGGGAGGTGCGCGATGCTGGATGAAATTCCGCTCGTCCTCGACCGCGAGGCTGAGCAGCCGTTATCGGTTCAGGTCGCGGAAGGGCTGCGCGCCGCGGCGAGCAACGGACTCCTGCGCGCGGACGATCGACTCCCCTCGTCGCGAGCGCTGGCCCAGCGCCTCGGCGTGAGCCGCACGGTGGTCGCCGCGGCCTACGACCAACTGCACGCCGAGGGCTGGATCGCGGGCCGCCGGGGCTCGGGCACCTACTTGACCACCGCCCCCGCCGAACCGCCCGCACGATCGAGCACACACAGCACCGCCGAGCACGCGCCGAACCTGCTCGATCTCGGCCCCGGCGCGCCCTGCATCGAGGCCCTCGACCAGGCAGCCTGGCGACGTGCCTGGCGCGCGGCCGCCGACGACTCCCCCGTCATCCGCAAGAATCGCGGCGGCGAACCGGAATACCGCGCGGCGGTCGCCGAACACCTGCTGCGCCACCGCGGCCTCGGTGCGGGCAGCAAGTCCGTGGTGCTCGCGACGGCCGGAACCAGTTCGGCCGTAGGCGAACTCGCGGCCGCCCTGCTGCGGCCCGGCGACGCCATTGCCATGGAAGATCCGGGCTATCAGCGTGCCGCGGGCGCATTCGTCGCGGCCGGAGTCCGGGTACTACCGGTGCCGATCGATGCCGACGGCCTGCGAGTCGATCGACTACCCAACGGCATCAAGGCCGTGTATTGCACTCCAGCACACCAATTTCCACTGGGCACTCGCATGCAGGCGGCGCGACGTGTACAACTCGTCGAATTCGCCAGGCGTGCCGGCCTACTCATCATCGAGGACGATTACGACGGCGAATTGCGTTACGACACCGCCCCTTTGCCGCTGCTGGCCGCGATGGCTCCGGACGTCGTCATCCATCTCGGCACCACGAGCAAGATCCTCTCGCCGACCTTGGGTATCGGCTGGCTCGTCGCCGCCCCCGATATCACCGAAGCCGTTGTCGCGCACCGCGAACGAACCGGTACGGGCCCGAGCCCCGCCGGCCAGGGAGTGCTCACCGCATTCGCCGACCACGGCGATCTCGCCAGACACCTGCGCCGACTGCGCCGCGCGGTGCCCCCGCGCCGAGGCCTGGTCGTGGACGAACTGCGCCGCCGCGGACTCGAAGTACTCGGCGACGATGCCGGTTCACACGTGGTGGTGCCACTGGATTCGGCCGAAGCCGAACAGCGTGCCGTGGCAGTGGGCCGAACGCGTGGCGTGGCGCTCGACGGACTGTCCCGCCATCACCTTGTGGCACAACAACATCCACTCGCGGCGGCAGTTGGTCCGCATACCTTCGGCATCGCCCTCGGCTACACCGCACTGAGCTGGACCGAGCTGCGTACCGCGATTCCGATTGCCGGAGAATGCCTTACGCAGCCATAGCGCCTTGCCCCAATGTCGCATACCTGGCCATCCGGTCATGGGCCCTCCCCGGCTCCGACGACGAGCCCTACGCCGGACTGCGCCCGCTCGCATCTGCCACTGGATCCGCTGGCAACCCAGCTCTTGGGAAGGGCATCGGCAGAAGGGTGCGCGGCGCCGAGAGGATCGCCGCCTGCGCCGGCGCGTGCTGGTGCACTGCGCGGCGGGCAAGGAACGCACCAGGTGGACAGCTCTGCCACGATGTCGGCATGCCTGTGGGCTGCCAGGTACGCGGGCGTCGGTTGGAAGCCAGCGCCCAGCAGGAACTGGCTGGGCGCTCGAGGTCCCTGCTGCGCGCGGCTACTTTCCCCGTAGTCGTCGCGCTATCCGTCTCCGTCGATCGCAAGCACGCTGCCGTCGAATGGACGCCCGCACCGGAGGCGTTCCGACGGCGAGTTCGACCGCGCGTAATCCCGCGAGAACAAGGCATCAGGCCCGGTCCGCACCGTTCGGATCGGGCCTTTTATCGTGCCCGCGGACCCAGCCGCTCCGGAGCCCGGCGGCCCGGGGCCGATTCCCGAAGGGCCGTCACGGCGCCAACGCGGTCGTAGCATGGTCCCCATGACCGAACAGGACATACTGGCGCGTATCAAGAACTTGGTCGATCGCGAGCATGATTTGCGATCCAAGGCGACGGCCGGTGCGGTCGATCCGGTAACCGAGCGGCAGCAGCTCGCCGCACTCGAAGTAATGCTCGATCAGGCCTGGGATCTGCTTCGGCAACGCCGGGCGCGCATCGACGCCGGGGCCACGCCTGAGGATGCGCAGGAGAACCCGGCCCGTCAGGTCGAGGGTTATCTACAGTGACCTCCGATTCCACCGCCGAATACGACGTCATCGTGATCGGTGGTGGGCCTGCGGGCGAGAACGCCGCCGCCTATGCCATCGCGGACAGCGAGCGAACCGCCGTGATCGTGGAACGGGAACTGGTCGGCGGTGAATGTTCGTATTGGGCATGCATGCCGAGTAAGGCGCTGCTGCGACCGGCCCATGTGCTGTCCGGCGCGAAGGCGATGGCCGGAATCACCGCGAGCGGGCTCGATGTCGACGCGGTCTTGAAGCGGCGCGACGCCTTCACACATAAGCACGACGACAGCTCGCAGGTCGACTGGGCCAACGACAATCGCATCGAGGTGGTCCGCGGGACCGGACGGCTCGCGGGCGAGCGACTCGTCGAGGTCGGCGACCGACAGCTGCGGGCACGTCACGCGGTGGTGCTGGCCACCGGCACCAAGGCCGCGGTTCCCGATGTACCCGGATTGCGCGATGCGCTGCCGTGGATTTCCCGGGATGTGACCAATCTGCACGAGGTTCCGCGCCGGGTGGTGATCATCGGCGGCGGTGTTGTCGCGTGTGAGGCGGCTACCTGGCTCGCCGCGCTCGGCGCGAGTGAGATCACCATGCTGGTCCGCGGCAATGCGTTGTTGGGCAATGCCGAACCGTTCGCGGGGGAACGTGTGGCCGCGGCGCTGTCCGACGCCGGTGTTCGGGTTCTATTCGGCACCCGGCCCACTCGGGTGGTGCGCGCCGATGCGAAGGATTCTGGCGAGGGCTGGATTCATGGCGGTGTGGTGACCGTCCAGATCGGCGACAGCGAAGTCGAGGCCGACGAGATCGTGGTCGCCGCCGGGCGCGGACCGGCGACGGCGGAACTCGGCCTGGGCTCGATCGGGCTGGCGGATGGCTATGTCGAGGTGGACGACCGGTTGACGGTGCGCGGCATCGACGGCGACTGGCTGTATGCGGTCGGCGATGTGAATCACCGTGCGGCGCTTACACATATGGGCAAGTACCACGCCCGGGTGTGCGGTGATGTCATTGCCGCGCGGGCCGAGGGGCGCGCGCTGGCGGATGCGCGATACGCGGCGACGGCCGATCACGGGCAGGTGCCGCAGGTGGTGTTCACCGCGCCGGAAGTCGCGTCCGTCGGGCAGACCGAGGCGGCGGCGCGTAAAGCGGGCTATGCGGTGGAAACCGTGGAGCTCGATATCGCGGTCGCCGGATCGGCGCTGGCCCGCGACGATTACGCGGGGCGGGCGAAGATCGTCATCGATACCGCGACCGACACGCTGCTCGGGGCCACTTTTGTCGGACCGGAGGTCGGTGAGTTGATCCACGCGGCGACCGTTGCCGTGGTCGGCAAGGTGCCGCTGGCGACGCTGTGGCACGCAGTGCCAGCCTATCCGACGGTGAGCGAGCTCTGGTTGCGTCTGTTGGAGGCCCGCCGCTCGTAGTTACCATCGGAAGGATGTCCGATATCACGACCGCCGACGGAGTTGTCCGCGGTTACCGCGGCCGTCGCGTCCTGCGCTGGCGCTCCCTGCCCTATGCCGCCCCACCGGTCGGCGACCTGCGATTTCGCGCGCCGCAACCGGTGGCGCCGTGGACCGGTGTCCGCGAGGCCACCGCATTCGGGTTCGCCGCGATGCAGCATCGGTCCGGTGCCAGGATCGGGCCGCGCCGGTATCAGCCGACCAGTGAAGACGCCCTGACACTCAATGTCGTCGCGCCGATCGAACCTTCGTCGACACCACGGCCGGTGCTGGTATTCATTCACGGCGGCGGATATCTGATCGGCACCTCGGCGCTCGGTCTGTATTCCGGTGCGCGACTGGTGGTCGGCGGCGACGTGATCGTGGTGTCGCTGAACTACCGGCTCGGCGCCTTCGGCTATGTCGATTTCGGTGAATTCAGCACGCCTGAGCGAGCTTTCGACAGCAACCTCGGACTGCGCGATCAGGTCGCGGCGCTGGAGTGGGTGCAGCGCAATATCGCAGCGTTCGGCGGAGATCCCGGCAATGTCACGATTTTCGGCGAATCCGCCGGTGCCCATGCGGTGCTCTCCCTACTGGCCACGCCCGCGGCGAAGGGACTGTTCCATCGCGGCATCGCACAGAGTCCGCCCGCCGATTGGGGTATGAGCGCCGAGGATGGTCGCGCTTTCGCCCGCCGGTGTATAGACGCACTCGGAGCCACACCCGATACCGCAGCCAAAGCGCTGATCACATCCGGTGCCAACGACATTCGGCGCGCGGTCGACAAGACCAGCGACAAGGTGTTGCGGGAGCGTCCCGGACTGTTCCCGATCGCGCCGGTCGTGGACGGCGAATATCTGCCGCAGTCCCCGATCGATGCGATCACCGGCGGTGCCGCACATCAGATTCCACTCATCATCGGCACCAATCGCGATGAGGGCACATTGTTCGCGAAGTTCGGTGATGAACTGCCGACCACCCCGGATCGCCTGCATGCCCTGCTCACCCGTGCCGGTGGTGCGGAACTCGAATCCCGGGTCATCGCAGCCTATCCCGGCTATCCGGATGCGAAGGCGGCCGTTCGTGCCGGTGGAGACTACGTGTTCTGGCGGCCGTCTGTCACCGTCGCGGCGGGTCACAGTCGCTACGCACCGACCTATGCCTACCGCTACGACTTCGCCCCGCGCGCACTGCGTCTCGCGAGAATCGGCGCGACTCATGCCACGGAGCTGATCCCCGTTTTCGGTGCGGCCAATTCACCGATCGGCCGGGCCTTCACGGCGGCGGGCGGGCGGCGTGGGCTGCAGTCGGTCACCCGGCAGTTCCAGGACAATTGGCTCGCATTCGCGCGGACCGGACGACCACTCCCCTCGTGGCCCGCCTATACCGAGGACCGGCGCACGACGCTGATCATCGACGAGATCACCCGGTTGGAAAACGATCCGGACGAGGCCAAACGTATTGCCTGGCAAGGCATCCGGGTGCCGACGTTGATCTGACCTACTTCAGTAGGCGCGACATACGACGGTCCGCGAGTACCTTACCGCCGGTCTGGCAGGTCGGGCAGTACTGGAACGAGCGCTCGGCGTAGGAGACCTCGCGGACGGTGTCGCCGCAGACCGGGCAGGGCAGGCCGGTGCGGGCGTGTACTCGCATGCCGGAACGCTTTTCGCCTTTGAGGCGGGCGGCGTCCTGGCCGACCGAGCGCTGTACGGCGTCGGTGAGCACCGAGCGCATTGCCTCGTACAGCACCGAAATGGTCTCCGCCGACATGGTTTTGGTGTTGGCGAAGGGTGAGATCTTGGCGGTGTGCAGAATTTCGTCGGAGTAGGCATTGCCGACTCCGGCGAGCAGGGACTGGTCGACGATCGCGGTCTTGATGCGTTGTGATGCGCCGTGCATGATCTCGCCGAATTGCTCCTCGGTCACCTCGAGTGCGTCCGGGCCGAGGCGCGAGATGCCGGGCACGAGTTTCGGATCGTCGACGATGTACACCGCGAGCCGTTTCTTGGTGCCCGCCTCGGTCAGGTCGAATGCAGGAGTCATGCCCTCGGGGGTGAAGAAGTGCACCCGCAGTGCGAGCGGGCTCTTGCCGCCTGGTTTGGGTGGCGTCTGGCTCGGCTCATCGATCCACCGCAACCATCCGCCGCGCGACAGGTGGGTGATCAACCAGAGCCCGTCGCACTCCATCCCGAGAAATTTGCCCCACCGGCCCGCCCCGGTCACATCACGCCCGGACAACGCCGTAACCGGCGGATCGAACGTCTTGACCGCACTCAAGGCGGCCACATCGACACGCCCCACCACAGCGCCGACCGCGTGCTCCCGCAGGAACTGCGCCAACGCCTCCACTTCCGGTAGCTCAGGCACGCCCCTCACGCTACCCGGCCCCACCGACACACGGACGGATCAAGATCAGGTGGACATGGTGGCGGGGGCTTCTCGGGCGATGCCGCCATGGATTCCACCTGATCTTGATCGCCGGGCGCTCGGCGTTAGGCGGCGGCGGGGGGAGCGAAGTGGGGGCGGTGGTTTTCGGCCCAGGTGCGGAAAGGGCGGGGTGGGGTTCCGGTGATGCGCTCGACGGTGGGGTGTACTACCGAGGTGAACGCTTCCAGGGCGGTGGCGCGTAGGGCCATGATCGCGTCGGCCATTTCGTCGGGGACGCCGTGGTCGATGATCGACTGGCGGGCGGCGGCGGGTTCCACTTCGACGTAGCGCAGTGGGCGGTCCAGTACGTCGGCGAGGATGTCGGTCTGCTCGCCGGGGGACAACGGCTGCGGGCCGCTGAGTGTGTAGATCTCGCCCTCGTGGCCGTCGGTGGTGAGTGCTGTCGTGGCGACCGCGGCGATGTCGTGCGGGTCGACGACGGCGATTCGGCCCTGGCCGAATGGTGCGTAGACCGCTCCGTGATCGCGAATCGAACCGGCCCAGTGCAGCGCATTGGCCATGAATCCCAAGGGGCGCACCATCGTCCACGGGACTCCGCTGTCGCGGACCGCCTGTTCCCCGGCGCGGTGCCAGGTCGGGATCGGATCGGTCGCGGTGTCGTCGCCGGTGCGGCCGGATGACAGCTTGACGATGTGTTCGACCCGCGCGCGGGCCGCCGCCTGCGCGAGATTTGCGTCGTGAGTGGGGATTTCGGGGCCGCTGGACAACAGGAACACCCGATCGACGCCGCGGATCGCATCGATGAGGCTGTCCGGATCGCCCAGGTCCGCGCGCACCACCTCGATGCCGTCGGGCAGTCCGGCGAGTTCGGGTCGCCGCGTCAGCGCTCGCATCGGAACATCCTGCGCCAGCAACTGGCCGACCAACTCGCGGCCTACGGTCCCGGTCGCTCCGGTCACCAGAATCATCTACTTCTCCTTCGTCGAGCTGCCGGGCCGAGCGCCCGCGACAAAGTCCACCTTCGGCAGGCGTGCCGAAATGCACCATCAACCGTTCGAAGATCAGCAGATACTTTCCATATCCAGCGCGAATATGAAAGATATTTCCATGCTCGACGACGTAGACCGCCGCTTGATCCACGCCCTGCACATCGACGGCCGCGCACCGTTCAGCAAGATCGCGGCGGTCCTGGACGTATCGACCCAGACCGTCACCCGTCGCTACCAACGTCTGCGCGCCACCGCCGGACTGCGCGTGGCCGGCCTCGCCGATCCGAGCCGCACCGGAAACACCCAGTGGCTGGTGCGCCTCACCACCACGACGGCCAGCGGCCAGAACCTCGCGAATTCGCTGGCTCGCCGCCCAGACACGTCATGGGTCAAACTCACCTCCGGCGGCACGGAAATCCTTCTGGTAGTGACTATTCCGCGCGGTGACCCATCCCGCTCGATATTACTGCGGGACCTCCCCCGAGCCGCGGGCATTACCGCCGTCTCCGCGCACTACGTTCTGCACACCTACCTCGGCGGACCGACCGCATGGCGCGGCCACATCACCGCGCTGACCGAACAGCAACGAAAACAACTCGAGCCGAACCGATCCGGGCCAACACCCAGGCGTGGCCTCGCAGACACCGATGCCGCGCTACTGAACGCCCTGCAACAAGACGGCCGAGCGACCCTGTCCCAACTCGCCACGGCGACCGGCTGGTCCCAAGCCACCGTCACCCGACGACTCACGGAACTACAAGCGGCACAGGCGATCTTCTTCGATGTCGAACTCGACGATGCCCGCTTCGGCGCCACAACCCAAGCGCTGCTGTGGATGTCGGTGGCACCGTCGCAGCTCGATCGCGTCGCAACCGCACTGGCCGAGCACGAAGAATTGGCCTTCGTCGCCGCCACGACCGGCCCGACAAACCTTGTCGCCCAAGCCATGTGCTCGGACCCCGAGGCTTTACACCACTACCTCACCCAGCGCCTCGGCGCATTCGAGGCCATTCACACCTTGGAGACCACGCCCGTCCTCGCGACCGTGAAGGCCGTCTCGCATCAGGAGCCCGGACGCAGGAGGTAGACGTCCATGATCCACCCCTTTTCGGCGCGTAACCGAGTGCGCCGCTCGACGATCTCCTGCTCGACCGCACGCAGCCGGCCCTCGATCAACGTCTCGTCGGGCATCCCCAGATACGCGCCCCACCAGATGTGCACGTCCTCGCCGGGCACCGCTGTGAACGAACAGTCACCGTCCAGCATCACCACGGTCGAGCCGCTGAGTCCTTCCTCGCGCAGCCGACGCCCGGTGGTGATGTGCACCGGCTCGCCGATGCGATGCAACACCATCCGATGCCGAGCGGCCAAGGCCTGCACGCTGGTGACGCCAGGAATCACCTCGTAATCGAAGCTCTGGGCACCGCGATCGAGCACCCTTTCGATCATGCGCAGCGTGCTGTCGTAGAGCGACGGGTCACCCCATACGAGGATGCCGCCAACACCGTCGACCTGCGCGAACTCATTCTCCAGCAGCGCCGAACGGCGATCGTGCCAATCCTCGACAACGCCCCGATAATCGGCGGGATCTCGGTCGCGCGGCGGATCGGCGAGCTCCACGATGCGGTACGGGTGATCGAGGTGTTCGGTCAGGATCGACGTGCGCACGTCGACCAGTTCCTGTTTCTCGGCCCCCTTGCCGATCACGAAGAACACCTCGACCTGCCGCATTGCCTTGATCGCCTGGACCGTCACCTGGTCCGGATCCCCGGCACCGATGCCGATCACGTAGAGCTTGCGCATGGCTTGAGCTTGCCAGGCACGACATGGGTAAGCTCGCCAGGCGTGGCCAACAATGCTGATACCCAGTACGAGGACCTGCTGCGCTTGGTCCTGGAGTCCGGCACCCCGAAGGCGGATCGCACCGGCACCGGCACCCGCAGCGTCTTCGGCCATCAGCTGCGCTACGACCTCGCCGCGGGCTTTCCGCTGATCACCACCAAAAAGGTGCATCTGAAGTCGATCATCTACGAATTGCTGTGGTTCCTGCGCGGCGATTCGAATGTGGCCTGGCTGCACGAACACGGCGTCACCATCTGGGACGAATGGGCCGATCGCCACGGCGAACTCGGCCCGGTCTACGGCGTGCAGTGGCGATCATGGCCCACCCCCAACGGCACCCATATCGACCAGATCGCCGAAGTACTCCACACCCTGCGCACCAATCCGGATTCCCGGCGCATCATCGTCTCGGCCTGGAATGTGGCCGACCTCGACAAGATGGCATTGGCGCCGTGCCACGCGTTCTTCCAGTTCTATGTCGCCGACGGCAAGCTGTCCTGCCAGCTCTACCAGCGCAGCGCGGACCTGTTCCTCGGCGTGCCGTTCAATATCGCCAGCTATGCCCTGCTCACGCACATGGTCGCGCAACAGACCGAGCTGGAACCCGGTGATTTCATCTGGACCGGCGGCGATTGCCATATCTACGACAACCATGTCGAGCAGGTCACCGAGCAGCTGACCAGGCAGCCTTACCCGTTCCCGACATTGAACCTGCGGCCCGCGCCGACGCTGTTCGATTACGTCTACGAAGATGTGGAAGTGGTCGGCTACCAACACCATCCGGCGATCAAGGCGCCGGTTGCGGTATGAATACAGCATCGCGTAGCGATTCGGTGCGGGGTGGTGGTCGGGCGACGGGAGGGCGTGACCGCACCATAGGTCTGATCTGGGCGCAGACTCCGGACGGGGTGATCGGCTTCGAGAACACGATCCCCTGGCGTGTGCCCGAGGATATGGCGAATTTCAAGGCCGTCACCATGGGGCATCCGGTCATCATGGGCCGGCGCACGTGGGATTCCCTGCCGCCCAGATTCCGCCCGCTCGACGGTCGCCGCAATATCGTGGTGACCCGGCAGCCCGACTGGTCGAGTGCGGGTGCCGAACGCGCCGCGTCGCTGTCCGATGCACTCGCCGCGAGCGCACCGGAGGACGTCTGGATCATGGGCGGCGGCGAAATCTACCGGGCCGCCATGGATTTCGCGACCGACCTGCTCGTCACCGAGGTGGACACCGCCGTCGATGGTGACGCCTACGCCCCCGTCATCGGCCCCGAATGGCACGCCGGGGACACCGAGCCGTGGCACGAGTCGAAGACCGGCCTGCGCTTCCGGATTCGTCGCTACACCCGCAAGTAAGCCGACCAGTCGGCAAACCTTCCGCATAACGCATTCGGGAGCGCGCAATACGGTTCGAGCACCGATTGGCGGTGAACACGCCGCACACCGCCACGGCGTCCAAACCGGACACACGTCACCCGTCGGTCGGGCATACTCCTGGATATCAGCCCGTGTCACCAGCCCTGATCCGGCTGATTGCATCTGCGGAAGGTGGTCCATGGACAAGAAATCGCTGACTGCGGTCGCGCGCCAACAGCTCAAGTTGGCCAGCACCGCCACGAGCGGGCGCAGTTCGCAAACCATCTACGGCGGTCATGCCAATGCGCTGCGGCAGACTGTGGTCGGTCTGTCGGCGGGCCAGAGCCTGGCCGAACACGACAATGCAGGCGAGTCCACACTGCTGGTGCTCAGCGGCACACTGACCTTGATCAGCGGCACCAACGAGTGGAAGGGGTCGGCCGGAGACCTGCTGGTCGTCCCCAAGGCACGGCACAGCGTCAAGGCTGTGGACGATGTCGCATTCCTGCTGACAGTCGCCAAGTAGGGGCCGGCGGGGCCGCACCGCGTGGCCGGTTTGTCGGTGCCGCCCTCTAGGGTGGAGCGCATGGGTGAGCCGCAGCCGATCCTCGAACCGCTCACACCGGCCGCCATCTTCCTCGTCGCCACAATCGACGAGGGCGGCGAAGCGGCGGTGCGCGACCTGCTCGCCGATCTCCCCGGGTTGCGTCGTTCGGTCGGTTTCCGGCTGCCCGGCGCCGGGCTCACCTGCGTCGCATCGATCGGGTCCGACGCGTGGGATCGCCTCTTCGCGGGCGCGCGACCGGCCGAACTGCATGTGCTGCCCGAATTCGTCGGCGAGCACCACAGTGCCCCGACCACGCCGGGCGATCTGCTCTTCCACATCAAATCCGAATCCCAGGACGCCTGCTTCGAATTGGCGATGACGATCGGTGACCGGCTCGACGGCGCGGTCACCATCGTCGATCAGACCGTCGGGTTCCGGTATTTCGAGCAGCGCGATCTGCTCGGATTCGTGGACGGCACGGAGAATCCGGAAGGCTCTGCGGCCTTCAGCGCGGCCTTCGTCGGCGACGAGGATCCGGACTTCGCGGGCGGCAGTTATGTCATCGTGCAGAAGTATCTGCACACCATGGCGCAGTGGCGGGCGTTGTCGGTCGAGGAGCAGGAACGGGTGATCGGGCGTACCAAACTCGACGATTTCGAGCTCTCGGATGCGGATAAGCCCGCGAATTCGCATGTCGCGGTCAACACCGTCACCGACGACGACGGCACCGAGCGAAAGATCCTGCGCGCCAATATGCCCTTCGGCAG
Organism: Nocardia vinacea NBRC 16497; assembly: GCF_000308835.1. GTDB lineage: Bacteria > Actinomycetota > Actinomycetes > Mycobacteriales > Mycobacteriaceae > Nocardia > Nocardia vinacea. Next base: position 104,310 of record NZ_BAGN01000202.1, read on the forward strand.
CGTCAAGGACGGCGAGTTCGGTACCTATTACGTCGCCTACGCGGCCACGCCGAGCATCACCGAAACCATGCTCACCCGGATGTTCATCGGCACCGAGGAGGCGGCCTATGACCGGATCCTGGACTTCTCCATCGCGGTGACCGGCACGCTGTTCTTCGCACCGCCCCTCGACTTCTTCGACGACCTCCCCGACGCACCCGAGGTCGCCGCGACAGCGCTCGAGGAATCTTTATCGCCGAATCGTGTTGGCAGTAACGGTTCTCTGGGTATCGGCACGTTGAAAAGGAGCATGCAATCATGAACAACCTCCATCGCGAACTCGCGCCGATCACCGCCGAGGCATGGACAGCCATCGAGCAAGAGGCGACGCGCACCTTCAAGCGTCATATCGCCGGTCGTCGGGTGGTCGACCTGTCCGGGCCGCACGGCACCGACTACTCCGCGGTCGGCCTCGGCCGCACCACCGTCATCACCGCACCGGATGAGGGGGTGCAGGCCCGGCAGCGGGTGGTCGCGCCGCTGGTCGAGTTGCGGGTGCCGTTCACGTTGTCGCGCGAGGAGCTCGACGATGTCGAGCGCGGTGCGCAGGACACCGATCTGGATGCGGTGAAAGAGGCCGCGCGCAAGATCGCGTTCGCCGAGGACCGGGCGATCTTCGAGGGTTATCAGGCCGCGAATATCACCGGTATTCGGGCGAGTTCGTCCAATTCGCCGATCACCCTGCCCAGCGATCCGCGACTGGTGCCGGAGGCCGTCGCCCAGGCGCTGAGCGCACTGCGTTTGGCGGGCGTCGACGGTCCGTATTCGGTGCTGTTGAGCGCTGACCTGTACACGGCGGTCAGCGAGACCTCCGATCACGGCCACCCGATCCGCACCCATATCGAACGCCTCATCCCGGAGGGCGAGATCATCTGGGCCCCGGCCATCGACGGTGCGTTCGTGCTGACCACGCGCGGCGGCGATTTCGATCTGCAGCTCGGCCAGGACCTGTCGATCGGCTACCAGACCCATGACGCGCAATCGGTGCAGCTCTACTTCCAGCAGAGTCTGCAATTCCTCGTCTACACCGGCGAGGCGGCCGTCGCGCTGGCATCCTGACATTGACCCGCCCGCATCGGGAAGCCAGCAGTGAACCGACCGACTAGGTTGAGGTGCGGTATGCAGGAGGTCGAGATGACGATGGTGCGCGCGGGTGTGGTTCCGACCGGGCGGGCAATGCTGTACGGGATGCTCGGGATCGCGGTTACCGTGCTGGTCTGCGGTGCGATCGTCACCGGATTCGGAGTCAACCGGATCTTCACCGGTCTGCTGGCCGGTGCGGTCGCCGGAATCGCGCTGCTGGTCGCACTGTTCGGGCGCGATGTCGTCGTGCTCACCGAAGGGGCGATCTACCAGCGCACGCCGTGGCGGGAATCCAGTATCGACTGGGAGCGCGTGGTGGCCGGACGGTTCGCACTCGACGAGCGGGCCCGCTGGTCGCTGGCGCTGGATCTGGTCGGCGGTGACGAGCGGCACGGTGAACTCGTACTGCTGTCCATCCCGCCGGTGCGGCGGCCCGTCGCCGGGGCGTACGACATGCGCAAACGCGAGCAGGTCAACGAGATTCGGGCCATGTTGCGGCGCAAGCGGGTACCGGTCACGGTGCTGCCGGAGATCGCCGGTGCGCTGCAACAACATTGGCAGATCGCGCCGCCCACCCGCTGACAGCTGGGGCCCGCAGTGATCGAGACAGGGCGCACCCAGGTCGTATACCTTGGCAGATGTGTCGATGATGAAGGGCGCCAACGTTGCGGTGCCGATATCTTCGGTCCGCGTCGAGCTGGGGTGGCAGTCAGGTCCAGGGGTTCCGGATGCGGATGCCTCCGCACTGTTACTCGTCTCCGGGAAGGTGCGGTCGGATAACGACTTCGTCTTCTACAACCAGCCGAATCATCCGTCCGGCGCGGTGCGACACGAAGGTAAGCGCCCGGGACCGACAGTCATCGACACGTTGTCGGTGAATCTGGCGCAGGTCGAATCGCAGATCGACACGATTGTGATCGCGGCATCCGCGGATGGTGGCACATTCGGGCAGTTCCAAGGGCTTTATGTGCGGGTGCTCGATGCGGTGAGCGGGGCGGAGGCCGCGCGGTTCGACAGTACGGGGGCGAGTACCGAGACGGCGTTCGTACTCGGGGAGTTGTATCGACGGCAAGGGGCGTGGAAGTTCCGGGCGGTTGGACAAGGGTATGCGACCGGGTTGGCCGGGCTGGCTACCGATTTCGGGATTTCGGTTGATGATCCGGGGGCTGGGCAGACGCCGGCGGCTCAGCCGCATGCGCAACCGGCTTATCCGCCGCCTCCGACGCAGCCGTACACGCCACAGCAGCAGTACACGCCGCCGCCCGCGCAGCCGCCTACGCCGCAGCAGCACACGCCGCCCGCGGCACAGCAGTTCGGGGCACCGCCCGCGCCGCAGCAGTTCACGCCGCCCATTGCGCCGCAGCAGTTCGGGGCACCTGCGCAGTATCCGCCCGTAGCACCGCCCGGGTATCCGCCGAATCCGGCGCAGCCGTATCCGGCGAGCCCGACGGCGCAGCACCCTTATCCACCGAACCAATCGCCGCAGCCCTATGCACCGCCGAATCAACCGCCGCAGCCTTATGCACCGCCGACCGCGGCCAACCAATTCGCCCCGCCTGCTGCCGCTTCCGGCGCGCCGGTCAACCTCAGCAAGGTTTCGCTGACGAAGGAAGCGCCGACGGTCTCGCTGACCAAGCACGGTGCGACCTCGGGCACCATGCGGGTCAACCTGAATTGGGTCACCGCGCAGACCGGCGGCGGTGGTCTGTTCGGCCGCAAGCGCGCCAACGCCCTCGACCTCGATCTCTGCTGCTTCTTCGAACTGGCCGACGGCCGGATCGGATCCGTTCGTGCCCTGGACCGTGCGTTCGGCGCGCTGGATCGCCCGCCGTTCATCCGGCTCGACCAGGACGACCGGACCGGCAGCAGCACGACCGGTGAGAATCTCGATATCAATCTCGACTACACCGCGCAGTTCCGCCGGATTCTGGTCTTCGCCTCGATCTACGACGGTGCGAACAACTTCCAGGGCGTGCAGTCCACCGCCACGCTGTATCCGCTGAACTCGCCGCCGATCGAAATGATCATCAGCGGCTGCCAGGACAATTCGCGCGATGTGATCCTCGCGCATATCGAGAATGTCAACGGCGAGTTGATCGTTCGTCGCGACGGCACATTCGTCCGGCCGCCCTCGGGGCATCCCGGTGGCGGAGTCCGCGAAATCGCGCGCATGTACAACTGGGGCTTCGAGTTCAAAGCCACACGCGGCAAAGGTTAGCGTCGCCATCCAACGTCTTGGGTGTTCGAGCTGATGTGTTGTTCATCAGCGTTTGTCGGTCTTTTTGTGGTCATTGGCGATGGTGGGCGGGGATGCGGTCCACCGGATGTTGTCGGTGCCAGGCCGTAGTCGGGTTGGCGGCACGCCAGTGTTTCTCTAATGCCGGTGCGGTCTGCGGGGCTTGCAGACGGATCCACCGTGGGCTGGTCCTCGGTGACCGCACCTGGGAATGTCCCGGCAGCAGGGTGGTCCACGATCGTGACCACAACGCCGCCAGGAACCTGCTGACCGCGATGCTGACCAATCTGGCAGCTGACGTCGACGGAAAGTCCTGACGCGCAGGCGGTTCAGGCCAAACGCTGCAGGAGTCCGGTGGCATCGGCGCGGAGGCCGTCCAGATCGCCGCGCCAGCCGAGCATGCGCATGATCGCGTCGGGAATGGCGCGTTCGGCGTGGGCGGGTGCGCCGCCCTCGTCCGAGCGGATGTTGATCACCGTCTCCACGAGCCGGAACGGCAGGGCCTCGGCCCCTGGCACGCCTGCCTCGGCAGCGACCGCCGCCGCCAAAGTTTCGTAGTGCCTGCGCAATTCGTCGCGGCGTAATCGAAAGGCGGCGAAGCGTTCGGTGCGCAATTCCGGAAGTAGGTAGAGCGCACCGAGATTCCAATGCGACGCGCACAGCTGGCGCACGTCGAACCAGGCCAGCGCGTACAACCGGGTGTGCACAGGCTCCGGCACCTCGTGTAGGCGTTCGGCGAGATCCAAGGGGCCGGCGATGGTTTCGGCGAGCAGTGCGTCGAGGATGTCGTCCTTGGACGCGAAGTGGTGGTAGAGCGAGGCCTGCCGGATACCGACCGCATCCGCGACCGCACGCGTCGAGGTATTGGCATAGCCATTGGTGGTGAACAGTTCTCCGGCGGCGTCGAGGATCTCGGCGCGTGGCGTCCGACCACGCCGGGGGCGCTGGTCGAGACGGGGACGGCCGGGACCGAGATTTGCCACGCCGTCATTCTGACACCGCGTCCGATACGGCCGACCGCCGCCATAGCGATCAGACCGGTCTGATGTTTCCAGCTCGATTGCCCAGGTGTGAGGTTTCTGTCACTCGATAGAAATCCAGGCAACGCAGAAGTTACCGGCGTTCCCGGAAGCGATACACGAGGGACACCGAAAGCGCGATCACGAACGCAAAACTGTCATGCGATAGGTATTGGCCGCTCGCGAAGGAAACCCCATGGCCACCAGAGTCGATTCCCCCGCCCCCGTCCTCCCACCGCCCGCCAACCAGGACAATGCCGACCTGGCCGGCTTCGGCTATCAGCCGGTGCTACACCGGAAACTCGGCCGCTATGCCTCATTCGCGGCCGGATTCTCCTTCGTCTCGATCCTCACCACGATCTTCCAGTTCTTCGGCTTCGGCTATTCGTTCGGCGGGGCCGCATTCTTCTGGACCTGGCCGATCGTGTTCGTCGGACAGTTCCTGGTCGCGCTGAACTTCGCCGAACTGGCCGCGCGCTACCCGATTTCGGGCTGTATCTACCAGTGGTCGCGACGGCTCGGCGGCGAGGTCGTCGGCTGGTTCGCCGGATGGATGATGGTCATTGCACAGATCGTCACGGCCGCCGCTGCGGCAATCGCGCTACAGGTGGTGCTGCCATCGATCTGGGGCGGATTCCAGATCGTCGGCGACGACACCGCGCTCACCTCGACCTCCGGCGCCACAAATGCGGTGCTGCTCGGCAGCATCCTGCTGGTGTTCACCACGGTGATCAATGTGATCGGCATTGATCTGATGGCGCGGATCAATTCAATCGGTGTCACCGTGGAGATCATCGGCGTGCTGGCGATCATCGCGCTGTTCTTCACCCACACCGAGCGTGGTCCGGGCGTGGTGCTGCAAACCGATCAGGCCGCACCCGGGCCGTATTGGGCGGCATTCCTCGTCTCCGGTCTGATGGCCGCGTATGTGATGGTCGGATTCGACTCCGCCGGAGAGCTTTCCGAGGAAACCAAGAATCCGCGCCGGGTCGCGCCACGCACGATTCTGACCGCGCTGTCGGTCTCCGCGCTCGGCGGTGGACTGCTGCTGCTCGGTGCGTTGATGGCGGCGCCGAGTCTGGATGATGGTTCGTTGGGCACCGAGGGCCTCGCCTATGTGCTCACCTCGAAGCTGGACAGCCCGGCCGGCAAGGTACTACTCGGATGCGTCGCGGTGGCGATTACGGTGTGCACCTTGGCAATTCAGACCGCGGGGTCACGGCTGATGTTCTCGATGGCGCGAGACGGCAAGTTGCCCTTCGCCCGTCGCCTGGCCGTGGTGCATCCACGCTTCGGCACACCGGTGCTGCCCGCGGTGATCATCGGTGTGCTCGGTATCGGTCTGCTGGTGCTCAATCTCGGCAATGCGGCGATCTTCGCCACCCTGGCCAGTGTCTGCATCGTGACGCTCTATCTGGCGTATCTGCTGGTCACAGTGCCGCTGCTGATACGGCGGATCAGGGGTTGGGACAGTGGCGCTGTCGGGCTGTTCAGCCTGGGGCGCTTCGGCATTCCGATCAACGCACTCGCCGTCGTCTGGGGCGTCGCGATGGCGGTGAATCTGGCCTGGCCGCGTGCCGAGGTCTACACGCCGAATGGCGGTGGCTGGTGGATGCTCTGGGCCGCACCGCTTTTCGTGGTGATCGTGGTCGCTGTCGGAGTTGTCGTGCATCGCATCGTCAATGCCGGTCCGAGTACCGAAAGTCTCGAACCCGCTGCCCAGCCGGCCTGACCGGGTGCGCGGTGGCGGCCTCGACGACCGCCACCGCGCGGCATCCGACCGAGTGGCACATACGGACTCGCCCGAACAGCAGCTGATCGCGCCGAACCGGTCCCCGAAACGTGTCGAGCACTCGCGGAGCACTTTTCGCGGCACAAGAGTTGCACGAACGCACCCGCATCGAAAGGACAATGATGACCAGCACAGCCTCCACTACCGGAGCGCGCGCGCATGCGAGGTCGCAAGCGGCCGCAGCAACCATCTCGGGGCCGCAATTACCGGACGATGTCGCTGCATCGAAAATCACTTACGCCCAACGTATTCCGGCCGGTGGATATGCGAGTGTCGTACTCGGTCGCGGAACCAGGCTGCGCTTGCGGGACCTCGCCGGTGCCGCATGCGCGCACGTGTTGTTGCTGCGGGCCGACGCACTGTGGGAGCGGCTCAATGTCGCCGATACCGTGAAGGTGCCGTGGCAGGCGTATCTAGGTACCGGACATCCTCTGCTCTCGGATCAGGGGCGGGTGCTGGCCACCGTTGTCGCCGACACCTCCGGTCGGCACGACACCCTGTGCGGCCCGACGCCCGAAGGCCGTGCGCTGCTGCGGCTCGCGGGCGCAAAGCAGGGGCTGCAACCACGGGATATCGGGCCGACCGTGTCGTTCTTCCGCGGCGTCCGCGTCGAATCCGATGGTGCGCTGACCGGCACCGGCAGCGCGGGCGCGGGTTCCTCGGTCGACCTGCTCATCCATCTGCCGGTGGTGCTGCTCGTAACCGACACCGCACACCCGCTCGATGACCGGCCCGCGACGGATCTCGACATCGTTGCCTGGTCGGCGCCGGAAGAGCTTGCCGTGCAGCATAATTCCGATCCGGAGTATCTGCGGGCCGTGGAAAACACCGAACAGGCCTGGACGGCCGCGACTCTGGAGGTAGGGGCATGATCTCGGCACCGACCCGCATCATTGTGCTCGACGAAACCGTGCCGGCGTGCGCGCCATGGTCGACCGTGGTCCGCGCGGGCGACCAGCTCGAAATCATCGACCTGCACGGCAATCAGGCGGTGGACTGCCTGTTGTACTCGGCCGCCGACCACACCGACCGCTACAGCGCGCAAGCCACCATTACCGCACAGCGCAATATCTTCCTCGGCACGGGAAGTGTGCTGCGCACCGATGCGGGCACCGCGCTCATGACCGTGCTCGCCGACGAGGTCGGCAACCACGACACCATCGCGGGCGCCTGCTCCCAGGAGTCGAATACGCTGCGCTACGGCCATCACACCCGCCACCAGCACGCCTGTGTGGAGAACTTCCTCACCGAGGCGCTGAAATGGGGCCTGGGCAAACGTGATCTGGTGTCGAATATCAACTGGTTCATGAATGTCCCGGTCGAGGCCGACGGCACCCTCGGCATTGTCGACGGATTGTCGGCTCCGGGAAAGAAGGTCACGCTGCGCGCCGAGATCGACACGTTGGTGCTGGTGTCGAATTGCCCGCAGATCAATAACCCCTGCAACGGCTTCGATCCCACTCCCGTGCGCATGGTGGTGACCCGATGATCGCGACCGGCTTGTCCGCGACCAGTGCTGCGAAGCCGGCCGGGTCGTCGACCCTGCCGATCGACGAGCATTCGATCGTCGCGGATGGCACCCCTGGACAGTTCCGGGCGAACATCAGCGTCGACACGGCGGAAGCGACTGAAGTCACTTCCGCCGCTATGGGATCCGCCGAGCACAACACGAACGGCAGGCTGGAATCGGCCGATTCGGTCGGCGGGAACGACCTCGAAGTTATCGGCGACACCGAGTCGCGGATCGAAGTGCTGCGGCCGGGAATGCTGACGACCGTGCAGGATTGGCCGGGCCGGATCGGATATTGGCACGTCGGCGTTCCGCCATCGGGACCGATGGATGATCTGTCGTTCCGGCTCGGCAACCGCGTACTCGGCAATCCGGAGGCCGCGGCGGGCCTCGAGTGCACACTCGGCGGTCCCGCGCTGAAGTTTTCCGCGCCGACGTGGGTGTGCGTCACCGGTGCGCCGACCGATGTCACCGTGAACGGTATCCGGGTACAGCAGTGGCGAACGGTGTTGGTTCCGGCGGACGGAACGCTCGATATCGGTCCGGTACGCGGGCCGGGCATGCGCTGTTATGTGCTGATCGCAGGCGGTATTCAACTGCCCGAATATCTCGGCAGCACAGCCACATTCACGCTCGGCAAATTCGGTGGCAGCGCGGGCAGTGCGCTGTGTGCCGGTGAAATGCTGCCGCTGGGCACGCATCAGGGCCGGGTGGCGGCGGCGGTGCCGATGGAGGAGCAGCCCGTCCTCACTCGGCGGTGGGAATTGGCCGTCACCGAAGGTCCGCACGGCGCACCGGAGTTCTTCACCCGCAATGACTTCGACACGATTGTCGGCACCGACTACGAGGTGCATTTCAATTCCGATCGCACCGGAGTGCGATTGATCGGCCCGAAACCCGAATGGGCCAGGACCGATGGCGGCGAAGCAGGACTGCACCCGTCCAATATCCACGACACTCCGTATTCGGTTGGGGCGCTGGACTTCACCGGCGATACGCCGATCCTGCTCGGCCCCGACGGACCCAGCCTCGGCGGCTTCGTCTGCCCGGTGACGGTGGTCGCCGCCGACCGATGGAAACTGGGTCAGCTCGCCCCCGGCGATGCCGTGCGCTTCGTCCCGATCCGCAGCGATCGCGCCGCCTCGGTTCGCGAACTCGGTCCGGCCCGGCGCGCCGCATGGCCGACGGTGCTCTCCCCCGGCGGCGACGGCGATGACGGTGTACTGCGCCGCACCGATGTCGACAACGAGACCGGGGTGACCTACCGCCGTCAGGGAGATGACGGCGTACTCGTCGAATACGGCGCCATGACACTGGATCTCGGGCTACGCGCCCGCGTGCACGCCTTGCACCAGCACCTGCTCGAGGTCGGTGTGCGCGGCGTGACGGAGCTGACGCCGGGTATCCGTTCGCTGCAGATCCGAGTCGATACGACGGTCATGCCGGTCCGCGCGCTACTCGATCTGCTCACCGAGGCCGAACACCGCATCCCCGCCTCCGACCAGCTCGTGGTGCCGAGCCGCACCGTGCACCTACCGCTGTCCTGGGACGATCCAGCCACGAGGGAGGCGATCACCCGCTATATGCACGGTGTGCGCGCGGACGCGCCTTGGTGCCCATGGAATATCGAATTCATCCGGCGCATGAACGGATTGGCTTCGGTACAGGACGTCTACGACACCGTCTTCGGGGCCGAATACCTGGTCCTCGGGCTCGGCGACGTCTATCTCGGCGCACCGGTCGCCACCCCGACCGACCCACGCCACCGGCTTGTCACCACCAAGTACAACCCGGCCCGCACCTGGACTCCCGAGAATGCCGTCGGGATCGGCGGCGCGTACCTGTGCATCTACGGGATGGAAGGTCCCGGCGGCTACCAATTCGTCGGCCGCACAACCCAAGTCTGGAACCACCGTCACCCCGGCAATGCGAGCGACGAATCCCCCTGGTTGTTGCGCTATTTCGATCGAATCCACTGGTATCCGGTCGAGGCCGATGAACTCCTCGACCTGCGCGCCGATTTCGCGGCGGGCAATGTCCAGGTGCGAGCCGAGGACGGCGAGTTCGCGCTCGCCGACTATCGGAAGTTCCTGTCCGATAATGCCGAATCCATCGACGAATTCCGCGCGGTACAGGCCGAAGCCTTTGCCGCCGAACGCGACTCCTGGCGGCAGACCGGTGAACTCACCGCTTGATCCCGCATTACCAGCCGAAGAGCTCCGCCGTATCGATGGACTCGTCATCCCAGAGTTCCTCGATATGGCGTCGTTCGGCCTCCGGCAGACCCGGTGACCAGCCGCAGCGCCGCCAGAACTCTTCCCGATGTTGCTGAGTAATCCGTCTCGGCTCACTCATGGCGCTCACCTCTGCATTGCCACCGTCCCGCTGCCATTGATTGTGAGCCTGCTCCGGCCGCGACATGCCGGAACAGGCCCATGTTTTCAGCGCAGGTCGCGGAAGAATTCGCGGATATCGTCGGTCAGCAGCACCGGTTCCTCCAGGGCCGCGAAGTGTCCGCCGCGATCCACATCGGTCCAGCGGGTGATGGTGTTCTGGGTCTCGCAATACCGGCGAATAACGACATCGTGGGCGAAGACCAGGGACGCGGTGGGCACACCGGAGTTCGACTTGGTCACGCCCCAGGTGGCGCGCTGTGCATAACCGACGTAGGCGGCCGAACCCGCGGTGCCGTTGAGCCAGTACAGCATCACATTCGTCAGCAGCCGGTCCCGGTCGATGATCTTGTCCGGGTCCACATTTCGCGGATAGGTCCATTCGCGGAACTTGTCCATGATCCAGGCGAGCTGGCCGATCGGCGAATCCACCAATCCGTACGCCAAGGTTTGCGGGCGGGTGGACTGGATGGCGATATAGCCGAACTCCTCCCGCATGAACGCCTCGATGCGTCGGATCCGGTCCCGTTCGAGATCGGTCAGGCTCGCCAGTTCGTCCTCGGACAGTTGCTGCGTAGGGATCGGGTCGGGACCACCGTTGGTGTGTATGCCGACAACATGCTTCGGCGCGGCGCGACCCACCTCGGGGCCGACCGCCGCACCGATATCGCCGCCCTGGGTGCCAAAGCGTTCGTAGCCGAGCCTGCGCATGAGTTCCGCCCATGCCGCGCCGATCCGCGCGGTGGTCCAGCCGCTATCGGCGACCGGACCGGAGAAGCCGAATCCCGGCAGCGACGGAATGACCAGGTGGAAGGCGTCGGCGGGATCGCCGCCGTGGGCGCGCGGGTCGGTGAGCGGTCCGATCACGTCGAGGAATTCGACGACCGAACCGGGCCAGCCGTGCGTCATCAGCAGCGGCAGGGCACCGGGCTCGGGCGAGCGGACGTGCAGGAAGTGGATGCGCTGTCCGTCGATCTCCGTGGTGAATTGCGGATAGGTGTTGAGCTGGGCCTCGGCGGCGCGCCAGTCGTAGCCGCTGCGCCAGTAGTCGACCAGTTCGCGCAGCCAGGTGGTCGGCACGCCGATATCCCAGCCGTCGCCGGGCAACGGTGCGGGCCAGCGCGCATTGTCGAGACGATTGCGCAGGTCATCCAGCTGCTGCTGGGGGATTTCGATGCGGAACGGGGTGATTTCTGTGCTCATGAGAACCACACTATGAGCCGCCTAGGACAGTTTCGGCCCTAGGTTTGCGGCAGACTTTCAGCCATGTTGGAAACCTCCGCGCGCCTGCTGCGATTGCTGTCGCTATTGCAGACGCCTCGCGACTGGACCGGCACCGACCTCGCCGAACGCCTCGGGGTCGATGTGCGCACAGTGCGTCGCGATATCGATAAGTTGCGTAATCTCGGCTATCCGGTCGACGCGACCGCCGGTGTCGCGGGATACCGTCTCGGGGCGGGTGCGAAACTGCCGCCGCTGCTGCTCGACGACGATGAGGCGGTGGCCGTTGCCGTCGGGCTGCGCACCGCGGCCGGCGGCACCATCGCGGGCATCGCGGACAGTTCGTTGCGCGCGCTCACCAAACTCGAGCAGGTACTGCCGTCGAGGCTGCGGCATCGGGTCAGCCTGCTCCAATCGGTCACCGTCACAGTGCCTTCCGCGGGTCCCACCGTCGATCCCGATGTGCTGACCGCCGTCGCCGGTGCCATCCGCGACAATCACCGCCTGCGCTTCGACTACCGAACACACAGCGGCACAACATCATTGCGCACCACCGAACCGCATCGCCTGGTGCACACCGGCCGGCACTGGTACCTCATCGGCTGGGATATCGACCGCGCGGACTGGCGCACCTATCGCGTCGACCGCCTGCGCCCCCGCATCCCCACCGGCCCGTGCTTCACCCCGCGCGAGCCACCCGAAACCGACCTCGCCCACTACATCACCAGTGGCACAACGACTTCCCCCTATCGCTATGCCGCCCGCGTCACCCTGTATGTACCCGCCCAGGTCGCCGCAGAACGCATTGCCCCGACCGTCGGCGTCATCGAGGCCATCGACGATCGGACCTGCCTGCTCCGCACCGGTGCCAACTCCTTGGACGAACTCGCCATCTACATAGCGACTTTCGGCTTCGACTGCCGAATTCACGAACCCCCCGAGCTGATCGCTCACGTACGCGAACTCACCAATCGCCTCACCGCGGCGATCGACTAGCGGTCACGCCGGAAGGGCGGCGACAGCCTCGATCTCGACAACCGCGCCTGGCACGGCGAGTCCGGCCACCTCGGCGACGGTGATGACAGGCGGATTCGGCCGTCGACCCTGCACTTCACCGAATGCCGGGAATCCGTCCTGGAGGAGCTGGCCCTGAGGTGCTCAGTCGGCTTCGCGGGCGGTGGCTTCCGGACTCACCTGATCGCGAATGGTGCGCAGACCGGCGACGAAGGCGTTGAGCTGGTCGGGGGGCAGCAGACCGGTGAACCAGCGCTCTATGACCTCGAGGTAGTCCGGGAGTACGCGAGCCAGGCGGGTCGCTCCGGCGGCGGTGAGGACCGCGTAGGAGCTGCGGCGGTCGACCGAGTCGAGCTCGCGGCGCACGAAACCATTGCGCTGCAGGCGGTCGACCAGTCGGGTGACGCCGCTGGTGGACAGGTTGGTCTGGGCGGCGAGATCGGTCATGCGCAGGCGACGCTCCGGTGAGCGGCTCAGGCGCATCAGTGCGTTGACATCGAGGCCGGACAGACCGTGCTTCTTCCAGGTCGGTTCCAACTTGCGGGTCAGACCGTCGTACGCCTCGTAGAGCAGGCCCATGGTGGTGAGCCTTGGATCGTCGAAGAGTTCTGCGTCCACGGTGCCGAGCTTAGCCGAGATAGTTGCGACGGGGATAGTTGACACGAGGAATAGATGCGCTAGATTGTTGTCATCGCAATATTCCTCACCGCAACTAAATGGAGATTCCGATGACTACCTCTTCGCGCTGGGTCGCGGGCTTCCGTTCCACACTGGTCGACCCCACCGAGCGGATTCGATTGGCCGAGCCGCGCAGTTTCGCCGATGAGACGGTGCGCCAGGTGCTGCACATGGTCGGGGGCGGCGAGCAGCTGCGAGTGCGGCTGACGAACCGCTATGGTTCGACGCCGGTGACCATCGGCGCGGCCCGGATCGCGGTGCGCAAGTCCGGGGCCGAGATCGTCGCGGAGACCGATACCGAGCTGCGTTTCGACGGCCAGGCGCAAGTGATCATTCCGGCAGGGGCCGATATCGTCAGTGACCCGGTCGATTTCGCGACAACGGCGGGTACGGATCTGGCGCTCAGCGTATACCTGCCGAAAGAGACCGGCCTGGCGCCCTTCTCGCATCTGCCGATGGAGTCCAGTTTCGTGGCCGCCGGTGATCAGGTCGCCGCGATCGCGCTATCCGAAGCCGAGGAGACCACCTCGCGCTTCTATGTGACCGGTGTCGACGTGCTCACCTCGACGAGTGGCCCGATCGTTGTCGCGTTCGGCGACTCCTGGTTCGAAGGCGTCGGGTCCACACCCGGCGCGAACCATCGTTCCGTCGACATCCTCAACGAACGTCTCACCAGCGGTTGGGTTCTCAATCAGGGCATCGGTGGGACCCGCTTGCTGACCGACCAGATCGGCGAACACGGGCTGGCCCGGTTCGACCGCGATGTGCTCGGAGTTCCCGGCGTGACCCATGTCGTCCTGAACTTCGGTATCAACGATCTGATCCTCGACAACAGCACGTCATCGGCCGAGGCGCTCATTGCCGGTTTCACAGAATTGGCCGGACGCGCCCGTGCGGCGGGACTTGCGGTGTACGCCAACACCATCGGCCCCTTCGCCGGTGTCATCTATCCGGACCTGAATGTCGCCGAGGGCCGGGTGGTTCGCCGTGATGCCAACGAATGGCTGCGCACCGCAACCATTTTCGATGCCGTGTTCGACGTGGCTGCGGCGGTCGAGGATCCGAATGATCCCGACTTCATCCGACCCGATCTGGACAGCGGCGACGGTCTGCATTTGAACGATGCGGGTCACCGCATCATGGGTGAGACCATGACGATCCCGGGGCTTACCGACTAGTTACGGGCCAGGCCGCGCAGGACGATTTCGATGCCGAGGCGGAATTCCGTCTCGGCATCGACATTTCGGGCGTCGGTGGCGGTCTCGACGAGTACCGGGTAGTCGGCCGGGGCGAGTCGGGTCATCGCGGCGGTGCCCGCGCCGGAGAGTGGGCCGTAGTGCTCGTTCTCGAGGTGGCCGAGCAGGAAGGCCATCAGGGTGCGCTGGGCAAGGACTCGGCCGATTCCGGTGAAGCCCGCATCGGTGAGGACGGTCAGCATCGCTTCGATCCAGCGCAGGCTGTTGGGGGCGGACTGACGGTGGCGCACGACAAGCGGGACCGTGGCCGGGTGGGTGGATACCGTCGTGCGCATGCGGTCGAGTAGGGCCGCGATGCGGTCGCACCAGTCCGGGTCGGTCGGTGGCGTGAGGTCGATATCGGCCAGGAGATGGTCGACGACCAGCAGCTCGAGTTCGTCGCGGTCGGCGACGTAGCGGTAGAGGCCCATGGTGGCTATACGGAGTTCCTTCGCGACCGCGCGCATGGTGAGGCCGGACAGACCGTCGCGGTCCAGTACCGCAATGGCGGCGGCCGCGATGGCGGGGCCGGTCAGCGATCGAGGGCGGGGCACGGGTTGACAGCGTACAAGGTACGCGCATACTTGTTGTAGGCGTACGTCGTACACCTACGAAGGGAGTTTCCATGCCATTGCCGACCACGGTGCCCACCCGAGAACTGGTCACCATCGCCGACAGCACAATTCGGATTCCGGACCAGGATTGCCTGATCCACCTGCAATTCCGCCGCTTCGCCGGCTGCCCGATCTGCAACCTGCACCTACGCTCGTTCGCGGTCCGGCACACCGAAATCCTCGCCGCCGATATCCGCGAGGTCGTCGTATTCCATTCCAGCGCAGCCGAATTGCGCACATACGAAGGCGACCTCCCCTTCGACCTGATCGCCGACCCATCCCGAACCCTCTACCGCGAATTCGGCATCGAAGCCAAACCCCGCGCCCTCCTCGACCCCCGCACCTGGCCAACCATCATCCGCGGTGTCACCACCGCGACCATGGCCGTGCTTCGCAAGGAAAAGCCCGCTCCCCCATCGAAACCCGAAGGCGGGCGGCTAGGGCTCCCCGGCGACTTCCTCATCGCGCCCGGCGGGCGCGTCGTTGCCAGCAAACTGGGCAGACATGCCGATGATCAATGGTCGGTCGACGAGCTGCTCGCGCTCGTACCTGCCCCTGAGCTGCGGCCTTGACCACCCGCCAGAGAACGAGCGATTCAGACACACAATCGCGCCGAACAGTAAGTCCGGCTCATGGCATCAGCGACGCCGGATCCACGGTGAATTCGAAGGGACTGCGCAGGGTGACGGTGTCTCCGGCCGCCACCCGGTGCGTCCGTTCGTAGGTGTCTTCCGGCCCAAGGGCGTGCGCGAACAGGACCGGCAACTTTTCGTCGGTTAGCTGGCCTTTGAACGGGTTGATCTCGACGCGCCAATAGTTGGGGATTTTAGCGGCGGCATAGAGCACGGGCTTGACCATGCGGTCCTGCATCGTCGTCGATTTCGAGACAACTTCGACTACCAATTTCACCTGTTCGGCAGGGACCCCGCGGTCGTCCCAGTCGATCGGGCCGACCGCCACCATCAGGTCGGGAATGGGCTCGTCGTCGCCGATCAGCACGCCCACGCCTTCCAGCACGACGTATCCAGGAGGCAGTACGTCGTCCAGAGCGCGCGTCAGCCATTTGATCAGCCACTGATGCCGCGGCTTGGGAGCAGCGTTCACGACGAGCTGGCCATTCAGCACCTCGTACCGTAATCCGTCTTCGGGGATGTGATCGAGGTCCGCGGCCGTCCAATGGTCGGACCGAGGAGCGGGCATTGCCATTGGAACCACCTCCAACCTCATCGAACGGGAGCGAACGATGTCCGCTCAGTCCGTCGAGTCTAGCCCGCGCAGCTCATGTCAGTGGCGTGTCAGCGGGGGTGGGCATGGTTCTGGCAGGCCGCACAGGGGACCTCCCTGAGGTGGCAGGCAGGACGGAAAGGGTTGGACGATGTCTGAGGTTGCGCTGGGGGAATTCGTGGCGGAGATGGCTGCGAAGTTCGGGGTACCGGGGGCTGCGGTCGGGGTGTGGGTTGATGGGCGGGAGGTTTTCGCCGCGCATGGGGTGACGAGTATCGAGAGTCCGGTGCCGGTGGATCGGGACACGATGTTCGTGCTGGGGTCGGTGAGTAAGACGTTCACCGCGACGGCGTTGATGCGGCTCGTCGCGGAGGGCAAGATCGAGTTGGCTGCGCCGGTGCGGCGGTATGTGCCGGAGCTGGTGCTGCGCGATGAGGCGGCCGCGGTGGAGATGACCGTGTTCAATCTGCTCAATCACACTGCGGGGCTGGGGATTCGGCTGATTGTCGAGACCGGGGACGGGGACGACGCGCTGGCCGGGTATGTGGCGCGACTGGACGAGTTGGATCTGATCGGGCCGGTCGGTGCTCGCGCGTCCTATTCGCAGGCGGGGTACAACCTGCTCGGGCGGGTCATCGAGAAGGTCACCGGGCTGACCTTCGAGAAGGCGGTCGCGCAACTGCTGCTCGATCCGATCGGGCTGTCGCACAGTCGTTATCTGCCGAGCGAGATCATGACTCGGCGCTTCGCGGTCGGACACAATCGCGGCGCGGATGGCGCACTGACAGTCGCACGCGAATGGAAGGACACACGCGCCAACAATCCGGGCGGCGGCATCGTATCCTCGGTGGCCGACCAGTTGCGTTGGGCGCGTTTCCAACTCGGTGACGGCCGGGCCGAAAGCGGTGAACGGGTATTGCCCGCCGAGGTGCTGGTGCGAATGAAGGAGCAGACCGTCGAGTTGCAGGGCAGCTCGCTCGGCGATGCCTTCGGCATCTGCTGGTTCCTACGCGATGTGGACGGTGTGCGAATCGTGAGCCACGGCGGTTCCTCGAACGGCCAATTCGCCGAACTCATTACGGTGCCGGAGCGGAATTTCGCCATTACCGTCATGTCCAACGCAGGCCCCGACGACGGCATCCAGTTCAACCAGGCCGTCGTGCGATGGGCGCTGGAGCACTATCTCGGGTTGATCGACAAGGATCCCGAACCCCTGCCCTTCGATCCGGCACGCGCCGAGGAGATCGTCGGCGACTATGAAATCGACGCCATGACCCTCACCATCGGCACCGATGAGACCGGCCTGACAGTTGCCTGCGGAATCAAACCCGAGGTCCGCGCCGCATCCGAAACCGAACTTCCCCCGGACCTTCCGGCGGCCGGTCTCGGCCTGCTGCCCGGCAACCGCGACGAATACATCGTCACCAGTGGCGGTCTACAAGGTCAGCGCGGTTTCTTCACCCGCGACGAACGCGGCCGAATCGTTGGCGCCGATATGGCCGGACGGATGTTCAACCGGGTCTCGACCACGGCCTGATGCGTAAACGAGTGATAGCCGGGCTTAACGGCCCACCCTCACTCGATACGGGCCACGCACTCACACCAGGCGGGACGGGGTAGGTGCGCCAAGCTGGATCGGCCGTAAAGTCCGTCAGACGGCTATCTAGCCCGCCTTTCGAGCGCCTTCCGGATGAGTTCCCGCGCTGCCTCACCTGTAACCGATTGACCGGCAAGCACATCGAACGCCCGACCGTAGATCGCAACCTCTCGCGGTTGCGTAATCGTCAGCTCCGCTGTGATGCCTTCAACCGTGACCATGCGCGAGTCGAATATTACGAAGTTCGTCGTTTGCATCGGCGGACCAGCTGGCGCCGGAATGATTCCAAGCCGAACCCGGGAAAGGCCGATCACGGCCATGAGCCGGTCTAGCTGCCCGATCATTACGGCGTCGGTGCCGACCGAGGTATACAAAGCTTGCTCGGCAATCAGGATATGAAAGCGCCGTTCACCCCTGTAGAGATATTGCTGACGTTCGAGCCGCTTAGATACGGCTTCGTCTATGTCGTCGGGAAGTCGGTAGAAATCGACTGAATGCCTCAATATGGCTTCGGCGTAGTCGGCAGTCTGAAGAATTCCGGGAATAACGACCGGCTGATAGATCCTCATCAGTTTCGAGCGCTCAGCGAGCCTGACCGACTTCTGCTGTCCCCGTTTGAGCCCTGCTGCGTGCTGTCGCCGGTACTCCATGTAGGCGGCATCTATGTTGTGGACTGTCGCTAGCAGATCTTCGAGTTGATCACCTGCGCCGGTGTGAGCGCAGTAGGCACGAATATCCGCGTCGGACGGCTTGACCCTGCCGTACTCGATCTTGGAGACCTTCGTTTCGTGCCAGCCAGACAGGCGCGCAAGCTCACGGCCTGAGATTCCCGACCTTCGCCGGATCTCCCGAAGCCGCTGCCCGAGCGCCTGCTGGGCCTCATGAACGCCGTTGCTCACCTCCGGATGTCTACCGCGTACTCGGTGTACGGCGTAGCTAGCTGCCACAAGCGCTCTTTCACCTGTCGGCACTGGTCGGCAATCCGCGGGTCTGTGGTCAGAGCTGACGCCCCGGCCGCACGTCCGTTCTCGTCGACGAGGTTGAACACCACCCGTTCGTCATCCAACAGCCAGAAATCGTCGGCGGGCACGTCTCCGGCGAGATGCCGGGGAAGGTACCGGATCTCTTCACCCGCTTCGGTATTCAGCGCCGTCAGCGCTAGCAACCAACGCTGGTAGTCCACGTGAGGCACTGTGACAACCCGGACACGGGTCACACGCACACCCCGGCCGGTTGTTGCCCGTACAAGCTGCCCCCACGGTTCGAACCATGCGTTGTCGTCCGGCTCACCGTTCAGGAACCGCCGCAACGGTTCTGACTCGTTCGGCACTGCGTAGGTGTCACCGACTTCGAGGTGGAACGCTTCCCGTTGGCACTGCCCGAACAGGTCAGGCCACGGATTACTGCGAAGCAGTTGCACCGTAGAACGTCCTTTCTGCCTTTGGAACCTCGATAGCGGTTTCGTAGATCTCCATCGTCATCTGGCCCAGCGTCGCACGGTCCGTGATCGGGCTACCGGACACAAGGAACGTGCCTCGGCCCGAATCGGTCATGGTCGCATTGATGAACGTGTCCGGCTCGAGGAATCCCAACAGCAGGTGCGGAATCTCAACCGTCTCCGGCCGATCGGTAACCCATCCAATGATCGCGTAACTGCCCTGGTCAGTGGCGTAGAGGGTCGGGCAATCGTTGGTTCCCGAACCACCCTTACCGAGGAAATGCAAGAGCATGATCTAGCTCCGTGTCCACTTGTATGCACGGACTTTCCGTGCTGATTTCGATGATCTCTCGAACTAGCTGACTTAGCTAGCTGATCGTTAAATATGAGCAAGTTTTATCAAACTCGTGGACCTGCCTGATTGCCGGTTCGTAGCGTCTGAGCTGGCCCCCGTGACATGTGACGCCAACCGGTCACGGGGTGCCTACCAACATCGGACTACAGGAGTCGAGATGGACAGGCGCACAAGACTGTTCGTGTTCCCAGGCGGGTTGTTGGAGGTCGCCGACTACGGCGACGATGACGACGGTCCGGGGGTGTACCTGGAGTTGCGGACTCCAGCCGATCGTGTGCTACCGCAGCGGGTTCCGGGTGCAGCCGCCGTGGATCACCGCGTCAGCCCTGTCGAACCTGCCGACGCCAAGACGTGCGCCATGGTGCTGCGACTCCTCCAGGACCTGGCGTGATCGCGCTCGGCTGGGTTGTCGCGATCGGGCTACCGCTGGCGGTGACGGTCGCAGTGATCGTGTGGCCGGAACGGATTCCGAAGGAGCGCACCGTCAGGGAGATCCGCGAACGGATCGAACGCGGGGGCACGGGCGGGATGAAGTCCGATGCGTCACGTGAGTACTGATCGCCTCCCGACTGGTCAGGCTATGCGAAATGGGGGAATTTATTGCGTAACAACATTTCTCGGCACGGCCGGATAGGATGCGGCCATGGCGATGACCTGGGAGCTCGGGGAACCCATCGCGACCCGCGAACTCCGCAAGGGCGACGATCCCGTGGTCGTCACGTTCGGGAAGCCAGAGCCGTCCGGGGGCGGTTCCTACTCATGCCCCGTTCGGATCGAAGGCATGGAGGCGGAGCCGTTGACACGGGCTATCTTCGGTGTGGATGCGGTACAGGCCCTTATCGAGGCAATGACCTTCGCCGGTCGTCTGCTCGAAGCCAACGAAGGCGAGTACACGTTCCTCGGGGAATCCGACCTCGGATTTCCTCGAAGCTGACACTCGGAAAGGCAAGAGCCCCGTACCTCATCTTCTCGACGAGGTGCGGGGCTCTTGCCTGCATGTACCGCGCAGGGCGGTCTCGGCTATTCGACGATCACGATTCGCACGTCTTCGTCCGCCGCATCGGTCGGCTCGTCGACGGTGACGAACCAGTGGGTGACTTCGCCGTCGGCTAGGTCATCCGCGATGTCGTCCGCACCCGGCAGGACCGAGAGGGCGCCGGCGGTGGCTGCGGACAGGAACTCGAGCAGCGCGGGGCGGCCCGAGACGGCGGTGGTGAAGGTTGTGGATTCGTAATCGATTTCGTATTCCGAGCGGAACTGCTCGGCCTGTTCGAGGGCCTCGGTCTGGCTGAAGGCGCGTACGGTGCCGTCGGCCGTGAGGACCACGAAGGCCGGGTGCTCTTCGGCGAGCGGGCGGACCCGATCGGCGTAGGAGACCGGGTGCGACGGGGCGGCTGCCAGTTCGGCCTGTACCGCCGGATCGCTCGGCACCAACCAGTTGATCGGACCGTCGGTCGGCTCCAGCGTGATACCGAAAACGGCTCCGGCGGTAGCCATTTCGGCGGCGGACAGATCACCGGCGAACAGGCAGGCGGCACCGGCCTTCTGGATTGCCCAGACCGCGACCACCGCATCCACCGAACGCGGCAGCGCCAGGGCCACCACATCGCCGGGTCCGGCACCGTGCGCGATGAGTACCCGGGCCAGTTGCGAGGAACGGCGATCCAGGACGTGGTAGGCGATTTCGTCGCCGTCCACGAGCAGCGCGGGCGCCTCCGGATCCGCCTCGACCACCTCGGCGAGCACCCTCGACACCGTGCGCGCACCGACCCGGCCCACCGGTTCCGGTGCGGCCGCGGTTGCCGCGATACCGGATTCGACGAGCAGGCGGGCCCGCTCACCGGCATCGAGGATATCGATATCGCCGACCAGTCCGGCGGAATCGCCGAGCAGTGCGTCCAGTACCCGGATCAGCCTGGTGGACAAGGTTTCCACCTCTTCGGCGGTGAACCGGCTGAGCAGGTACTCGAAGGTGAATTCGAGGGTGGACTCCGCGGTCACCTGCAGCGTGAGCGGGTAGTGCGTCGCACTTTCCATGCCGACACCGGTCACCGACATGCCGTCGATCGAACTCGCCGCTGCGATCGCCTCCCGATCGATCGGGTACGACTCGAACACCAGCAGGGTGTCGAAGTGCGAGGCGATTCCGGCGGCCCGCTGGATATCGGATAGGCCGACGTAGTGGTGGTCGAGCAGCTCGGTCTGGTCGCGCTGCAACCGCTCGAGCTGATCGTCGATGGTCGCGCGGTCATCGATGCGCACCCGGACCGGGAGCGTATTGATGAACAGACCGACCATCGACTCCACACCGGTCAGCTCGGCGGGCCGACCCGACACCGTGGCGCCGAAGACAACATCGGCGCGACCGGTGAGCCTGCCGAGCAGGATGCCCCAAGCCGCCTGCACCAGGGTATTGACGGTAATGCCGAGTTCGGCGCACTGCTTGGTCAGCTGACGGGTGCGGTCGGCGTCGATCTCGGTGACCAATTTTGCGGTCTCGTAGGTCTCGGCCGTCCGCGCAGGCGGCGCCAATTCGGTCGGTTCGGTCGCACCGTCGAAGGCATCGGCCCAGACCCGCAACGACGCGTCCTGATCGCGAGTAGCGAGCCAGTCCAGGAAGTCGCGGTAGGAGGAGACCTGCGGCAGTGCCGACTGATCGCCACGCGTCGCGTAGAGCACCAGCAGATCCCGCATCAGCAGCGGCATCGACCAGCCGTCGATCAGCACGTGGTGCGTGGTGATCGCCAGCGTCCATTCCTCGGCCGCGGTGCGCAACAGCGTGTAGCGCACCAGCGGCGGGCTGGACATATCGAAGCGATCCGCATGGTCGGCATCGATCCGGCGGCGCAGTTCGTCGGCCCGCTCCGCCTCCGGCACATCGGTGAGATCCTCGATGCGCCAAGGCACTTCGATCCGATCGAGCACGACCTGCCGGACCTGACCGGTGGAATCGGTGACGAATGCGGTGCGCAGGTTCGGGTATCGATCCAGGATCGCCTGCGCGGCCGCGTGCAACCGCTCCACATCGACCGCTCCGGCCAGCTGCACCACGGCCTGCATGGTGTAGACGTCCACGGTGGCCGTGGTCATCAGCGCGTGGAAGAGCAGGCCGGACTGCAGCGGCGAGACCGGCCAGACATCGTCGAGGCCCGGGTAGGTCTGCTCCCACAGGTCGATATCGGCCTGGCCGACCTGCACCAGCGGCAGATCCGACGGCGTATGACCGCCGGCATCCGGCCGCTGCGCGTGCTTGGCCAGCGCGGTCAGCGCGGCAACCCACAGCTCCGCCAACTCCTGCACCTGCTCCGGGGACAGCAGCCCGACCGGGAACTCGAAGGTGGCCAGCAGCCGCGGACCATCGTCCTCGTCGCCGACGGTGACGGCGATATCGAGCGCACCGTTCGCGGGCATGGTGGCATCCCGCTCGGTCTTGATCGCCGCTTCCTGGTACCGGAAGCCGACCTGACCCGCCGGCGGCAGATTCAGCAGCCCGTGGCCGACGCCCTGATCGGGCACCGCGAGCAGCTGCTCCTTCACCGACTTGATGATCGATCCCGCGGCAGCGCCGCCGTCGAACGCGTCGGCCAGATCGATCCCGCTCAGCGCGAGCCGGGCCGGATAGACGGCGGTGAAAGCACCGACGGTGCGCGACAATTCGGCACCGCTGACCGCCGCCCGAGCGTCACCGTCGAGCCGGATCAGCACATCCGATCCGTGCTCTGCACCGCGCCAGCGCACCAGCGCCATGGCCAAGGCCGACAGCAGCCCGTCCGGCACGCCGCCGTGGAACCGCGACGGAACCGTGGTGAGCAGGATCTCGGAGATATCCGTCGGCACCTCGATGCGGACCCGTCGCGTCGTAGCGACGGTATCCAGCACCGGGTCGAAGGCCCGCGCGCCGAGCAACGGATCGGGTGTGGCCGAAACCTTTTGCCAGAACGGCAGTTCGGCGGCGCGACCGGTCTCCTGCTCGGTCAGGCCGTAGGCCCAACGCCGCAGCGAGGTACCGACCTCCGGCAGTGCGACCTGGTCGTCGACGATCAGATCGAGCAGATCGCCGGTCAGGATGCCGAGGGACTTCGGATCGGCCGCGAAGCCGTGCACCACGACGAGCATGAAGTTGCCGCCGTCGAGCCGGTCGGCGGTGCAGCGCACGAACTGCGCCATTACGCCGTTGGCCGGATCGAGGCGATCCGCGGCGGCCGCGCGTTCGTTGTCGGCGAGCCGCATGAGCTCGTCATAGCCGTAATCGTCGTCGAGGGCGGTATCGAAGGCGACCTCGTGGACCAGCGCATCGATATCGATGGCACCGCGCTCGAGCGCTTCGAATTCCCAGACCTCGTCGACCCGGCGCAGACGAGTGCGCAGCGCATCGTGCCGGTCGACCAGGGCGGTGATCGCCGCACGCAGTCGATCCCCGTCGAGTTCGCTCGGCAGTGCCACTGCCGCCTCGTAGGAGAAGCGCTGGTACGCCGTGCCGTTCGCCAGCACCGCGGCGATGCCGGGCGGCAGCGGGATCTCGCCGATCCCACCACCGGGCAGCTCCGCCATGGTCGCCTGCCGCAGATCCGCGGCCGAGGTCGCGATCGCGGCGAGTCCGGCGACGCTGCGCTGGTCGAAGACGTCGCGCACGGAGAACACCACGCCCTG
Organism: Nocardia vinacea NBRC 16497; assembly: GCF_000308835.1. GTDB lineage: Bacteria > Actinomycetota > Actinomycetes > Mycobacteriales > Mycobacteriaceae > Nocardia > Nocardia vinacea. The sequence goes on from NZ_BAGN01000202.1 coordinate 128,408, forward strand.
TGCCTTCGCCCGCGATACCAGCTGGATCGACAGGATGCTGTTACCGCCGAGTGCGAAGAAGTCGTCGTCGGCGCCGATCCGTTCGATGCCGAGCACATCGGCGAACACACCGGCCACGATCTGCTCGACCGGGGAGACCGGCGCGCGGAAGGCGGCATGTTCGAAGGTGGGCTGTGGCAGGGCGTTTCGGTCGAGCTTGCCATTCGCATTGAGCGGCAGGGCGTCCAGCGCCAGGAACGCGCTCGGCACCATGTAGGACGGCAGCTCCGCGGCCAGTGCAGACTGCACTGCACCCTTATCGAGCTCACCGGTGGTCGGGACCACATAGGCGACCAGGCGGTCACCGAGTGCCGGATCGGTATGCGCGAGCACCGCTGCCGAGGCGATCGAGGTCTGCCGCAGCAGGGCCGCCTCGATCTCGCCGAGTTCGATGCGGAAACCGCGGATCTTGACCTGGAAGTCGGTGCGGCCGCGGTACTCCAGCTCGCCGGCGCCATTCCAGGCCACCAGGTCACCGGTGCGGTACATCCGGGCGCCGGATTCGAACGGATCGGCCACGAACCGCTCCGCGGTCAGATCGACCCGGCCGAAGTAGCCGCGCGCCAATTGCGCACCGGCCAGATACAACTCACCCGAAACACCCACCGGCACCGGACGCAACCGCGAATCCAGCACATAGACACGGCTGTTCCACTCCGGAGCACCGATCGACACCGAGACGGTGTCCGCATCGGTCACCTCGTGGTTGGTGATCGAGACCGCGGCCTCGGTCGGACCGTAGAGGTTGAACAGGCCGGCCGCATTCGACTCCCGGAACCGCTGCGCCGTCGCGGCGGGCAGCGCCTCACCGATGGCGAGCACCCGGCGCAACGACTCGGGCAGTCGTCCGTCCGATTCGATCAGCAGGGCATCCAACATCGACGGCACCACATGCAAGGTGGTGACGGCGGTATCGCGCATCAGCGTGTTGAGGTAGGACGGATCGCGATGTCCGTCGGCGGACGCGATGACCAGTCGGCCACCGGAAACCGCCGCCGACCAGAACTCCCACACCGAGAGGTCGAAGGTCGCGGCCGTCTTCAGCAGCACCGCATCCTCGGCGCCCAAGCCGAATTCGGCCGTCTTCCACAGCAACTGGTTGACGATCGCCGCATGCGGCACCGCGACGCCCTTGGGGCGACCGGTCGAACCCGACGTGAAGATCACGTAGGCCGTATTCGCCGCGCGCAATGGCGCTATCCGCTCCGCGTCGGCGATCGGCGCGTCCGTGACGTCCGCGAGTGCGTCCATCCGGACAACGTCGGTCACCGAGGTCTGGAAATCGGTGTCGGCGTTGGTCACCACACACAGTGGCCGAGCGGTTTCGAGAATGTAGTCGGTCCGCTCACCCGCCTGATCCGGATCCAGCGGCACGTACGCGCCACCGGCCTGGCTCACCGCGTACATCGCGACCACCAGGTCCACCGAGCGGCGCAGCGCGAGCGCCACCCGTGCCTCCGGTCCGACGCCCAGCGAAATCAGGTGCCGCGCAAGCTGATTCACCCGAGAGGCGAGCTCGCCATAGGTAATTGCGGTGCCGTCGTCACCGACCAGCGCCACCGCGTCGGGCGTGGCCGCCACGGTTCGATCCAGCAGCGAGGCCAGCGTCGCGGACGAATCCACCTGGTGCGCTGTCGCATTCCGGCCGGAGACCAGTTCGCGGCGTTCGTCCGCGGCCATGATCTCGAGATCGCCGACAGCAGCGCGCGGCGCCGCGATGATCTCGGCGAGAACACGTGCGAAGCGATCGGCGAAGCCACGGACGGTATCCGGGTCGAACAGGTCGGTGGCGTAGGTGAAGTACCCACCGATACCCGACGGAGTGCCGTCCTCGTCGTAGCTGTCCGCCACGATCAGATGCAGATCGAACTGCGACAGCTGGGTGTCGATATCGAATCCGGCCACCGTGAGCCCGGGCAGTTCCAGCGTGGTCCGCGCCAGGTTCTGGAACGACAGACCCACCTGGAACAGCGGATGCCGCGCCTGCGAACGCACCGGGTTCAGCACCTCGACCAACCGCTCGAACGGCACATCCGCATGCGCGAACGCCTGGATATCCGTTTCGCGCTGGCGCCCGAGCAGATCGGTGAACGCCTCGCCGCGCTCCAATTGGGTACGGAACACCAAGGTGTTCACGAACATGCCGATCAGATCGTCGAGCACGGCCTCACCACGACCGGCCATCGGTGTGCCGATCGCGATGTCATCGGTTCCGGAGAGCCGCGAGAGCATTACCGCGAACGCGGTGTGCACCACCATGAACAGCGTCGCACCCTCGGCCCTGGCCAGACCGACCAGCGCACGATGCGTTTCGGCATCGATGCTCAGTTCGACCTTGCCGCCCGCGAAGGACTGCACGGCCGGACGCGGGCGATCCGAGGGCAGATCCAGCTGATCCGGCACATCCGCCAATGCCGACTGCCAGTAGGCGATCTGCTTGGCCGCCAACGACTCCGGATCATCCTCGCTGCCGAGCAGTTCGCGCTGCCAGATCGAGTAGTCCGCGTACTGCACCGGCAGCGGCGTCCACGTGGGCGACTCGCCGACCGAGCGCGCCGCGTACGCCGTCATCAGATCCCGGGTCAGCGGGCCCATCGACGAACCGTCACCGGCGATGTGGTGCACCACGAGCACCAGCACGAACTCGTTCGGGGCAGGAGCGGAGCCCGCGGAGCGACCCGAGGACACAGCGGCGGGTGCGTCGGTCACCTGGAACAGCTCGATTCGCACCGGAACCTCGGCGGTGACGTCGAACGGCGCCGCCATCACCGCGATCACCGTGGATTCCAGCTCCGCGGCCGCGATCGGCCGCAGCTCCAGTGCCGGAACAGCCTGCGCCACCGGCAGAATCACCTGTGCCGGGGCGCCCGCGGTCTCCGGGTACACCGTCCGCAGGATCTCGTGCCTGCCGACCAGATCCGCCATGGCCGCCCGCAGCGCGTCGACATCCAGCGCACCGGTCAACCGGACCGCGATGGGCAGGTTGTAGGCCGCCGACTCGGTGTCGAAGCGGTTCAGGAACCACATCCGCTGCTGCGCCAGCGACAACGGCACCGGATCCGGCCGCGGACCGGCGACCAGCGGCCGCCGCTCGCCCACGCCGGACAACTGCTCCAGCTTCACCGCCAGGGCCGCCACGGTCGGCGCCTCGAACAGCGCGCGCACCGGCACCCGACCACCGATCGCGGCGCTCAGGCGCCCGACCACCTGGGTGGCGACCAGCGAGTTGCCGCCGAGGGCGAAGAAGTCGTCGTCGGCGCCCACGCGCTCGATACCGAGCACATCACTGAAGACGCCCGCCACGATCTCCTCCACCGGCGTTGCCGGTGAGCGGAATTCGCGAGTGGTGAAGGTCGGTTCGGGCAGGGCCTTGCGGTCGAGCTTGCCGCTGGAATTCAGCGGGAAGGCATCGAGCACCACGATGGCCGCCGGAACCATATAGGCCGGAAGCACATCCGACACCTCGGCCAGCAGTGTCTGCTGGTCGATCGACTGCCCCGGCGCGGGAACCACGTAGGCGACCAACTGGTCGCCCAGCGCCGACGCGGCTACCAGCGCCACCGCCTGGCTCACCGCGGCATGGGCGAGCAGCGCCGTCTCGATCTCGCCGAGCTCGATCCGCTGTCCGCGGAACTTCACCTGGAAGTCGGTGCGCCCCAGATATTCGAGGCGATGATCCGCACCCGCCGGTTCGCGCCAGACCACCAGGTCGCCGGTGCGGTACATCCGCGCACCGGGCGCGAACGGGTTGGCCACGAAGCGATCCGAGGTCAGATCCGGCCGCGCGACATAACCGCGGGCCAGCTGATCACCGGCCAGGTACAGCTCACCGGCCACCCCGGCGGGCACCGGCCGCAGCCGCGCATCCAGCACGAACACCTGGGTGTTCCACTGCGGCAAGCCGATCGGCACGGTGCGCACATCCGTGTCGCGCGCGGGCCAGTAGGTCACCGACACCGCGGCCTCCGTCGGCCCGTACAGGTTGTGCAACAACGCGTCCGAAACGGACCGCCACGCCGTCACCGTTTCCGGCGGCAGCGCCTCACCGATCACGAACACGTCCCGCAGCGTCGGCAGCGAGCCCGCTTCCAGCTGCGCGGCGAACACCGTCAGCATGGACGGCACGAAGTCGGTGACGGTAACCCCGTGCGCGGCAATCGCATCCGCCACGTAGGCCGGGTCGCGATGACCGTCGTGGGTGGCGACCACCAGCTTCGCGCCCGCGCGCAGTGGCATGAAGTAGCCCCACAGCGACACATCGAACGTGGTGGCGGTCTTCTGCAGGTACACGTCGGCCGAGCCGAGCGGGTACTCCGCGAGCATCCACTCGATCTGATTGTTGATCGCCTCGTGCGATACCGCGACGCCCTTGGGACGACCGGTCGAACCCGAGGTGAAGATGACGTAAGCCGGGTTGTCCCGGGTGACCGGGCGCAGCAGCTCACCGGGTTCGATCGGAGCGGAGGAGAACCCGTCCAGCTCCAGCGAATCCAGTTCGAGCACCGGGATGTCCGCGGGGACCGGCACCGCGTCGGCCGCGGTGGTGACCACGCACGCGGGCTGGGCGGTATCCAGAATGTGCGCGATCCGCTCCGCCGGATGATCCGGATCCAGCGGCACATACGCGCCACCGGCCGCAACGATCGCGTACATGCCGACGACCAGATCCAACGACCGCCGAACAGCCAGGCCGACCAGCGACTCGGCACCGACACCCTGCGAAATCAACAGGCGGGCAAGCTTGTTCACCCGTTCGTCGAATTCGCGGTAGGTGAGTTCGGCGCCTTCGAACACCACCGCGACGGCATCCGGCTGCGCCGCGGCGGCGCGCCGGTATCCGTCGAGCAGCAGCTCGGGCCGCACCGGATGCGCGGTGGCGTTCCAGCCATCCAGCATCCGTTCCCGCTCCACCGCGGTGAGCAGCTCGAGATCACCGACTGCCGCGCGCGGCGCGGTGATGATCTCGCCGAGCAGCCTGGTGAACCGGTCCGCGAACCCTTCGACCGTGCTCCGGTCGAAGAGATCGGTGGCGTAGGTGAATACGCCGGCGATGCCCGCAGGAGCCCCGGACTCGTCGTACAGGTCGGAAAGGATCAGGTGCAGGTCGAACTGGGAGATTCGGGTATCGAACTCCACACCGGAGACCGTGAGATCCGGCAATTCCAGGGTGGTCTGGGCCAGGTTCTGGAACGACAGACCCACCTGGAACAGCGGATGCCGCGCCTGCGATCGCGCCGGGTTCAGCACCTCGACCAACCGCTCGAACGGCACATCGGCATTGGCGAACGCCTGGATGTCGGTTTCCCGCTGCCGCCCGAGCAGATCCGCGAACGGCTCGGCCGAATCCAGCCGGGTACGGAACACCAAGGTGTTGATGAACGTGCCGATCAGGTCGTTCAGCGCCACCTCACCCCGGCCCGCCATCGGCGTACCGATCGCGATGTCGTCCGCGCCGGACAGCCGGGACAACAGGACGGCCAGCGCCGTGTGCACGATCATGAACAGCGTCGCACCCTCGGCCTGCGCCACGCCGCTGAGACCGCGGTGGGTCTCGGCGTCGATGCGCACCTCGACGGTGCCACCCGCGAAGGACTGCACCGCGGGCCGCGGGCGATCGGCAGGCAGGTCCAGCTGCTCCGGCAGATCGGCCAGCGCGGTCCGCCAGTAGGCGACCTGCTTGGACATCAGCGATTCCGGATCGTCCTCGCTGCCGAGCAGTTCGCGCTGCCAGATGCTGTAATCCGCGTACTGGACCTCCAGCGGCGCCCAGTTGGGTGCGACCCCCGCAGAGCGCGCCGCGTACGCCGTCATCAGATCACGCGTCAACGGTCCCATCGAGGAGCCGTCACCGGCGATATGGTGCACGACCATCGCGATCACGTACTCGGGAGCCGAACTTTCGGTGTCGATCTCGAACAACCGCACCCGCACCGGCACCTCGGCGGTGACGTCGAACGGCGCCGAGATCAACTCGACCACAGCGGCTTCGACCTGATCCGGCGTGACCGTCCGGACGTCCAGCTCCGGAATCGCCTGTCCCACTGGCAGAATCAGCTGCACCGCGCCCGACTCGGTCTCCGGGTAGATGGTGCGCAGGACCTCGTGCCTGCGCACCAGATCCGCGATGGCGGCGCGCAGTGCGGCCACATCGAGCGCGCCGGTCAGCCGCACCGCGATCGGGACGTTGTAGGCGGCGGACTGGGTGTCGAAGCGGTTGAGGAACCACATCCGCTGCTGCGCCAGCGACAGCGGAATATGTTCCGGCCGCGGACCGGCGACCAGGGCATGCCGTCCGCGCCCGTCGGCATGCTGTTCGACCCGGATGGCCAGTGCGCCGACGGTCGGCGCCTCGAACAGCAGTCGGACCGGGACGCGAGTGTTCAGCGCCGCGCCGAGGCGGGCCGCGACCTGCGTCGCGAGCAGCGAGTTGCCGCCCCACGCGAAGAAGTCGTCATCCAGGCCGAGCCGCTGCGCCTGCGCTCCGGAACCGAGGTGCAGCACCTCGGCGAAGGTATTCGCGACGATCTCCTCGATCGGGGTGACCGGCGCGCGGAAGACCGCCTTCTCGAAGGTGGGCTCCGGCAACGCCTTTCGATCCAGCTTGCCGTTCGCGTTCAACGGCAGCGCATCGAGAGTGAGGAAGACCGACGGCACCATGTAGGACGGCAGCTCGGCGGCCAACGCCGATTGCAGCCGCACGTTGTCGAGCTCATCGACTTCGGGCACCACGTAAGCGACCAGCCGGTCGCCCAGATTCGGGTCGGTGTGTGCGAGCACCGCGGTGGCCGCGACCTCGGGCTGCCGCAGCAGGGCCGCCTCGATCTCACCGAGCTCGATGCGGAAACCGCGGATCTTCACCTGGAAGTCGGTGCGGCCGCGATACTCCAGCCCGCCCTCGCTGTTCCAGGCCACCAGGTCACCGGTGCGGTACATGCGCTCACCGGTGCCGAACGGGTTGGCCACGAAGCGATCCGCGGTCAGGTCGACGCGCCCGAAGTAGCCACGCGCCAACTGCGCACCGGCCAGATACAACTCACCGGAGACACCGACCGGAACCGGACGCAACCGCGAATCCAGCACGTACACCTGGCTGTTCCACTCCGGGGCACCGATCGGCACCGACACGTTGTCGGCATCGGTGACGGTGTGCGCGGTGATCGACACCGCGGCCTCGGTGGGGCCGTACAGGTTGAACAGCTCGGCCGCGTTGTCACGCCGGAATCGCTGCGCGGTCGTCGCGGGCAGCGCCTCACCGATCGCCAGCACCCGCCGCAGCGACTGCGGCAGGCGGCGACCGGATTCGGTGAGCAGCGCGTCCAGCATCGACGGCACCACGTGCAGTGTCGTGACGCCGGTGGAGCGCATCAACTCGTTGAGGTAGGCGGGATCGCGGTGACCATCGGCATCGGCGATGACCAACCGGCCACCGCAGACGGCGGCCGACCAGAACTCCCAGACCGACAGGTCGAAGGTGGCCGCGGTCTTGAGCAGGACCGCGTCATCGGCACCGAGGCCGAATTCGGCTGTCTTCCACAGCAACTGGTTGACGATCGCCGCATGCGGCACCGCCACGCCCTTCGGCTGGCCGGTGGAGCCCGACGTGAAGATCACGTAGGCCGTATTCGCCGCGGCCAGCGGCCGCAACCGGTCACCATCGGAGATCGGACCGTCCGCAACGCCGGATAGATCCAGCTCGTCGAGCGACACCACCGCGGTCACGGCGCTGTGGAAATCATCGCGTCCGGTGGTCAGCACACAGACCGGTGCCGCCGTGCTCAGGATGTAGTCGGTGCGCTCGGCGGGCTGATCGGGATCGATCGGCACATACGCCGCACCGGACTTCGCCACCGCGTACATCGCGACCACGAGATCCACCGAGCGCCGGATGGCCAGCGCCACCCGGTCCTCCGCGCCGACACCGAGCGTGATCAGGTGCCGCGCCAGGCGGTTGGCCCGGCCGTCCAACTCGGCGTAGGTGAGCGTCGCATCCTCGGCCACCAGCGCCACCGCATCCGGGCTCGCCGCCACCGTGGCGTCCAGCAGCGACACCAGCGTGGTCGAGGCGTCGATGTCGAGCGGGTGCGCGGTGTCGTTCCAGGCACGCAGAATTCGCGTGTTCTCTTCGGGCGAGAGCAGATCGATCTCGCCGACCCGCACGTCCGGATCGGCCAGTACCGCATCGAGCACCAATACGAAGCGGTCGGCGAAGCCCTGCACCGTCGCCTCGTCGAACAGATCGGTGGCATAACCGAATTCGGCGACGATCTGGGCGGGCGTGCCGTCCTCGGCGTAGCGGTCGTACAGCGTGACGTGCAGATCGGTCTTGGCCAGCTGCGAATCGAAGTTCACCGCACTGACCGACAGGCCGGGCAGCGTGAAGGTGGTCTCGGCCAGGTTCTGGAACGAGAGTCCGACCTGGAACAGCGGGTTGCGCGCCGTCGAGCGCTCCGGGTTGAGCACCTCGACCAGCCGCTCGAACGGCACGTCGGCATTCGCGAATGCCTCCAGGTCCCGCTCGCGCACATCGGTGAGCAAGTCGGCGAAGGTGTCACCGGGCTCGATGATCGTCCGGAACACCAAGGTGTTGACGAACATACCGATCAGATCGTCGAGTTCGCGTTCCCCGCGACCCGCGATCGGGGTGCCGACCGCGATGTCGTCGGTACCCGAGAGCCGCGAGAGCAGTACGGCCAGCGCCGCATGCGTGACCATGAACAGCGAGGCGTTATTGGCCCGCGCCAGCTCGTGCAGCTTGGCGTGCTTATCCGGTGCGATCTCGAAGCGAATCGCCTTGCCCTGGAACGACTGCGCGCGCGGGCGCGGCCGGTCGGCGGGCAACTCCAGCTGATCGGGCATGCCCGCGAGCGCCGACTGCCAGTAGGCGACCTGCTGTGCCGCAAGCGATTCCGGATCTTCCTCGGAGCCGAGCACCGCACGCTGCCACAGCGCGTAGTCGGCGTACTGCACCGGCAGCGGCTGCCACTGCGGGATCTCACCCTGTGCCCGTGCCACATACGCCGCCATGACGTCGCGGGCCAGCGGACCCATCGACGAACCGTCGGCCGCGACATGGTGCACCGTGAACGCCAGCACATGTTCCTGTTCGGCGAGCCGGAACAGCCCCACCTTCAGCGGCACCTGCACGGTGACATCGAAGGTGGTGAGCGCGAATTCGATCACCGCGCCGACCAGGTCCGTTTCCGAGATATCGGTGACGGTCAGCTCCGGCACGGCCTGGTCGGCGGGCAGGATCACCTGGTGCGGGCCACTGGCCGAACTCGGGTAGGTGGTCCGCAGCACCTCGTGCCTGGCGAACACATCGCCGAGCGCCTTTTCCAGCGCCGCCACATCCAGCGCACCGGACAACCGCACCGCGAGCGGGATGTTGTCCACGGCCGAGGTGGTGGTATCGAACTGGTTGAGGAACCAGTACCGCTGCTGCGCGGGCGAGAGCGGCACCCGGGCCGGGCGCTCCCCCGCGACCAGCCGCGGCCGGGTGCGGCCGGATCCGGCATTGTGTTCGGCCTTGGCCGCCAGCGCGGCGACCGTCGACGCCTCGAACAGATCGCGGACCGCGAGCTGGGTATCCAGCGCCGCGCCGATGCGCGCGGTCATCTGGGTGGCCAGCAGCGAGTTGCCGCCGAGTTCGAAGAAGTCGTCGTCCAAACCGACGCGCGCGACACCGAGCACATCGCTGAACACGCCCGCCACGATCTCCTCGATCGGGGTGGACGGTGCGCGGAACACCTTCGCCTCGAATACCGGCGCGGGCAACGCCTTGCGATCCAGCTTGCCGGAGGCATTGAGCGGGAACGCATCCAGTACGACGAAGGCCGTCGGCACCATGTACGCGGGCAGCTCGCCCGCGAGTTCGGCGCGCACTTGGTCGATATCGATCGAACGATCCGCCGCCGCGATCACATACCCGACCAGCTGATCGCCGAGGCGGTCGTCGGAGCGGACCACAACGGTGGCCTGCGCGATCGATTCCAGCGCGGTGAGCGCCGACTCGATCTCACCGAGCTCGATGCGCAGACCGCGCAGCTTCACCTGGAAGTCGGTGCGGCCCAGGTATTCCAGCTCACCGTTGGCAGGCCCACCCGTCACCCGGCCACCACCCCCCATCGAATCGCTTCGCGATGCAGGGACCCATCTGACGAGGTCACCGGTGCGGTACATGCGCGCGCCGGTGCCGAACGGGTTGGCGACGAAGCGATCCGCGGTCAGATCCGGACGCGCCACATAGCCGCGCGCCAACTGCTCGCCAGCGAGGTACAGCTCACCGGCGACACCGACCGGAACCGGGTGCAGCCGCGAATCCAGCACGTACACCTGGGTGTTGAAGACCGGCGCACCGATCGGGACCGAAACCGTATCGGCGTCGGTGACCTCGTGATAGGTGACGTCGACCGCGGCCTCGGTCGGGCCGTACAGGTTGTGCAGCCAGACACCGGTCAGCTCGCGCAAGCGCTGTGCGGTCACCGCGGGCAGCGCCTCACCGGAGGCGAAGACATTGCGCAGGTCGAAGCATTCGCCCGCCCGGTCGTCGGCCACGAAGACCGACAGCATGGACGGCACGAAGTGCACCGTGGTGACCTGCTCGTCGGCAATGGTCTGCACCAGGTAGGCCGGATCGCGATGGCCGTCCGGCTTCGCGATGACCAGGCGCGCGCCGACCTGCAGCGGCCACCAGAATTCCCATACCGACACGTCGAAGGTGGCTGGCGTCTTCTGCAGGACCACATCGCCGCGGTCCAGCCCGTATTCGGCCTGCATCCAGACCAGGCGGTTGACGATCGCGGCATGGCTGACGGCCACACCCTTCGGACGACCGGTCGAACCCGAGGTGAAGATCACGTACGCGGTATTCGAAGGCCGCAGCGGCGCAAGGCGTTCCGCATCGATCAGCGGTTCGTCGGAGAAGGCCGAGAGATCCACTGCGTCGATCTCGAGCGTCGGCGTCGAGCCCGCGTCGAACTCGTCGGCGGCGGTGGTCAGCACGCAGACCGGCTGCGCGATATCGAGCACATACCGGGTGCGGTCGGCCGGATGATCCGGATCCAGCGGCACATACGCGCCACCGGCCACGCTCACCGCGTACATGCCGATCACCAGCTCGAAGGATCGGCGCATGCCGAGCGCGACCATCGAATCGGGTCCGACACCCAGCGAAACCAGGTACCGGGCCAGGCGATTCACCCGTGAGGTGAATTCACCGTAGGACAGACTTGTCCCCTCGAACGTCAGCGCGATCGACTTCGGGCTCCGGAGCGCCTGCTCCTCGAACATCGAGACCAGGGTGGCCTGGGCATCGACGACATACGCCGTCTCGTTCCACTTTTCGAGCACCTTGGTGCGCTCAGCGGCATCGAGCAGATCGACATCACCGACCGCGACGGCCGGATCCGCGACCACCGCATGCAGCAGGCGGACGAGCCGCTGTGCGACACCGGCGATCGTCTTCGCGTCGAACATATCCGTCGCGTAGGCGAATTCGGCGGTCATGCCGTCCGCACCACCGGCCGCGTCGAGCCGGTCGGCGAGGTTCAGGTGCAGATCGAACTTCGCGGTCACCACATCGAGCGGCACACCGGCCACCTCGAGACCGGGCAGCTCGAACGATGCCTCACCGGTGTTCTGGAACGACAGCATCACCTGGAACAGCGGATGCCGCGCCTGTGAACGGGCCGGGTTGAGGATGTCGACCAGCCGCTCGAACGGCAGGTCGGCGTGGCCGAAGGCGGCCAGATCGGTTTCCCGTGCCCGCGCGACCAAGTCGGCGAAGGACGCACCGGAATCGACCGGCGTGCGCAGCACGAGCGTATTGACGAACATGCCGATCGCGTCGTCGAGCACGGCCTCACCGCGACCGGCGACCGCGGTGCCGATGGCGATATCGTCGCTGCCGGACAGGCGTGCGAGCAGTGCCGCGAAGGCGGCGTGTACCACCATGAACAGGCTCGCGCCGTTCGCGCGGGCCAGTGCGTTGAGCTCGGTCAGCAACTGCGCGTCGATGCCGAATTCGTAGACGTCACCGCGGTTGGACGCGACGGCAGGGCGCGAACGATCCGACGGCAGATCCAGCTGATCGGGCAGCCCGGCCAGATTCCGCGACCAGTACGCGACCTGCTGGGCGATCAGCGATTCCGGATCGTCCTCGGAGCCGAGGGTGTCGCGCTGCCAGAGCGCGAAGTCGGCGTACTGCACCGCCAGCGGCGCCCAGGCGGGCGATTCGCCGCGGGTGCGGGCCGCGTAGGCGACCATCACATCGCGGGCCAGCGGACGCACCGACCAGCCGTCACCGGAGATGTGGTGCACCACGAAGACCAGCACGTGGGTATCGGGCAGCGAGCCGTCCATCGGCGACTCGAGCCGGAACAGCTTGGCGCGCACCGGAACTTCGGCGGTCACGTCGAAGCCGGTCAGCACCAGTTCGCTGATGCGATCGCGAATATCGGTCTCGGACACCACGAGCGGGGTCAGGTCGAGGTGGACCTGACCGGTGGGCAGCACGACCTGCACGCCCTGACCGTCGGCGGTCTCCGGGTAGACGGTGCGCAGCACCTCGTGCCGGTCCATCACATCGGCGACGGCCAGACGCAGCGCATCGGTGTCGAGTGCGCCGGTGAGCCGGACCGCCAGTGGGATGTTGTTGACGGCGGTCTGGTTGTCGAAGCGGTTGAGGAACCACATCCGCTGCTGGGCCAGCGAGAGCGGAATCTGTTCCGGCCGCGGCCCGGCCGTCAGCTCCCGGCGACCGCCGGTACCCTGCTGTCCCTCCATCCGCGCGGCGAGCGCGGCCACATTCGGCGCCTCGAACAGCAGCCGCACCGGAATGCGGGTATCGAGTGCGGCGCCCAGGCGAGCGACCACCTGGGTGGCGATCAGCGAGTTGCCGCCGAGGTCGAAGAAGTCGTCGTCGAGACCGACCACACGCCCGGCCTCGGATGTCGACAGACCGAGCACCTCGGCGAATGTGTCGGCCACGATCTCCTCGATCGGGGTCGACGGTGCGCGGAATTCCTTGGCCTCGAAGGCGGGTTCGGGCAGCGCGCGACGGTCGAGCTTGCCGTTGGGGTTCAGCGGCATGGCGTCGAGCACCATGAGCGCGGCTGGGACCATGTACGACGGCAGTTGCGCGGTCAGGTGCGTACGCAGCGCGTCGATGTCGACGGTGGCGCCGTTCGCGGGTACCACGTAGCCGACCAGCTGATCGCCGGTCCTGGCGTCCGAACGCACCAGTGCCACGGCCTGCGCCACCGAATCGTGTGCGGTGAGGGCGGTTTCGATCTCACCGAGCTCGATGCGCAGACCGCGCAGCTTCACCTGGAAGTCGGTACGGCCCAAGTAGACGATCGAACCGTCGGCGGCCCGGGTCACCAGGTCACCGGTGCGGTACATGCGAGCGCCCGGTGCGCCGAACGGGTTGGCCACGAAGCGATCCGCGGTCAGATCCGTGCGGCCGAAGTAGCCGCGCGCCAACTGCGCACCGGCCAGATACAACTCACCCGCGACACCCGGCGCCACCGGGTGCAGGCGGGCATCCAGCACATACGCCTGCGCATTCCAGACCGGCAGACCGATCGGCACCGCGCCTTCGACCTTCTCCGCCACCGGGCCGTGGGTCGCGTGGACGGTGAATTCGGTCGGGCCGTACAGGTTATACAGCTCGGCCGAGCTGACCCGGCGGATGGCGGTCGCGGCATCGGCGGTGAATGCCTCACCGGCGATGAGAAGTGCGCGCAGCGATACCAGTGCCTCGCTGCCGGCAGCCGCGTCGACGCTGCTCGCGAAGACGCTCAGCATCGAGGGCACGAACGAAGTCATGGTGACCCGCTCGGCCGCGATCACATCGGCCAGGTACTGCGGGTCACGATGGCCGTCCGGGCCGGCGACCACGATCCGGCCACCGGTGCTCAGCGGGCCGAACAGCTCCCACACCGACACGTCGAACGTGGCGGGGGTCTTGAACAACACGACGTCGTCGGCACCGATGCCGTATTCACCGGTGATCCAACGGATCTGGTTGACGACGGCCGCGTGCGGCACCGCCACACCCTTGGGCCGACCCGTCGAACCGGAGGTGAAGATGACGTACGCGGGGTTGCTCGGCCGCAGCGGCGCAATCCGCTCCGCATCGGTGACCGGCTCGTCCGAGTACTCGGACAGATCCAGGTCATCGATGACGATCGTGGGCAGACCGGTGCCGTCGAAGTCGTCACGCGAGGTGGTCAGTACGCACACCGGCGCGGCCGAATCGAGCACGTAGCCGATCCGCTCCGCGGGCTGATCGAGGTCGAGCGGCACATAACCACCACCGGCCTCCTGCACGGCGTACGCCGCGACCACGAGGTCGACGGAGCGCCGAAGACCGAGGGCCACCAGGCTCTCCGGGCCGACACCATCCGCGATAAGGCGACGCGCCAAGCGGTGCACGCGGGCACCGAATTCGGCATAGGTCAGCGAAGCGCCCGTCGCAGGGTCCACGATCGCGATCGCATCCGGCGTCGCCGCCGCCTGCCCGGCGAATTCGTCGACCAGCGTGCCGACCGCGCCGAGCGCACGCTCGGTGTCGTTCCAACCACGCAGCGCCAGTTCGGCTTCGGACGCATCGAGCAGGTCGATATCGCCGATGGCCCGATCCGGTTCGGCCGCGACGGCTTGCAGCAGTCGGTTGAACCGCTGTCCGAACGCCGCCATGGTGTCGGCATCGAAAAGGTCGGTGGCGTAGATCAATTCGGCCGCGATACCCGAAGGCGCGACCGTGGTGGCGCCTGCACCATTCGAGGTACTGATCGGGGTCGCGGTCTGCTCCGAGAGCACCAGCTGCAGATCGAACTTGGCCACATCGATCGGCAGTTCGACACCGCTGACCGTGAGTCCGGGCAGTTCCAGGCTGTTCTGGCCGGTGTTCTGGAACGACAGCATCACCTGGAACAGCGGATGGCGCGCCTGCGAA